>NZ_JBFTME010000066.1:0-302 GCF_056396805.1 Rhizobium sp. 05N49 | reverse complement strand
GGTCTATGCCGACGACGAGACCATGGCGCGTTCGCCGGGCTGGACGCATTTCGAATTCACCGACGGCCTGAATCTCCTGACGGTCAACGGCCTCTATCGCTTCAAGGACCCGGCTCGCCGCTGGACCCCCTATCTTGGCGCCGGCGTCGGCGTGAACATTCCGCATGTCGAAGTCACCCGTCCCCAGGGCACGACCTTCGACTACGAATTCGGCGGCGTAACCTTCCAGGCGCAGGCCGGCGTCGACTTCCGCGTCACCGACAACTGGTCGACCTTCGTGGAATACAAGGGGAATACAAGGG
>NZ_JBFTME010000065.1:0-363 GCF_056396805.1 Rhizobium sp. 05N49 | reverse complement strand
ACCCTCACCATGGCAAGGTGATGCTCTACCAGCTGAGCTACGTCCGCATTGTCGGTCAATCGGAAACCTGGTCTGCGGTTCTCCGTTCTTCCGAGCGGAAACTGTATCACAGGTTTTCGCGCTACCCGCTTGCTGCGACTTCCGGGTGTTTCCATCCGGTGGGCCTGGCCTGCGGGGCGTTGCCAACGAGGAAGAACATTACCCACACGCCCGGGTCCGGGCAAATCGTCGTCGCCGGCCACGGGCCATCCGGGGGAGGGGGGTGGATTTGCCGATCGCGGATCATGTGTTCTAGAGTCTTCAACGTTGCAAGCGCGATTGGCGCAGCGGTAGCGCGCTTCGTTCACACCGAAGAGGTCACTG
>NZ_JBFTME010000064.1:0-364 GCF_056396805.1 Rhizobium sp. 05N49 | reverse complement strand
CGCTGGGTCTGGGTGAAGGAGCCGGACTTCTCCACGTGCGTGGCCGCGGGCATGAAGAAGACCTCGGTGTCGATGTCCTCGGTCTTCAGCTCGCCCGAGGCGATCTCCGGACCGTCCTTCCACCACGTGGCGGACTCGATCATGTTGAGATCGCGCACCACGAGCCACTTGAGGTGGGACATCCCCATGCGCTGCAGCCGCCCGTTGGCCGAACCCACCGCGGGGTTCTGCCCCAGCAGGAAGTAGCCCTCCACCTGGTTCTTGAGCATGGACATCAGCGTCTGGTAGGTGCCGTGGGCCCCGTTGATCCGCGGGATGTAGTCGTAGGCCCAGTCGTTCTCGGCGGTGGCGGCATCCCCCCACC
>NZ_JBFTME010000063.1:0-386 GCF_056396805.1 Rhizobium sp. 05N49 | reverse complement strand
TCATAGACAGGGCCGCCAGCTCATCCTCAAGACGGCCGGGCTGGCTGTCGAGGTCGCCCTCGGTCAGCAGGGCGGTGTCGAAGGGGTCGTCGGGCCGTTCAACCACCTTGTGGGCGAGCTGGGTGGCGCGATCGCGCACCACGCCGCGGTCCTTGCCGTAGATGACGACGGCGCGGACGTCGGGGGTCGGGTCCTTCAGGAACCGCTCGACGTCCTGCCGCTTGGAAAGGATGGCCACGTGATCAGGCGGGCGCCTTGCCGGCCAGCCAGGCGGCCAGGTCCAGCTGGATCTTGCGGGCGACCTCGGCGGCGGCGCGCTCCTGGCCGTCCTGCTGGGCGGCGATGGCGGCGTAGGGCTGGTCGGCGGAGTCGTAGGTGACCACCGC
>NZ_JBFTME010000062.1:0-438 GCF_056396805.1 Rhizobium sp. 05N49 | reverse complement strand
ACCCAGAACGCCACCGTCGGCTCTGCCTTCTCCTTCGCGGTGCCGACCACGACCTTCACCGATGTCGACAGCGGCGAGACGCTGACTTACTCGGCAACGGCTGCTGATGGCACGGCGCTTCCCGCCTGGCTGAGCTTCAACGCCACGACGCGGACCTTCTCCGGCACGCCGACGACAGGCGGAAGCTATGGCGTCAAGGTAACGGCGACAGACCTCGGTGGTCTTTCGGCCAACGAGACCTTCAGCATCGCCGTATCGACGCCCGGCAACACGACGCCAACGGCGGTTGCCGATGCTGGCGATGCGACCGAGAAGGGTGGGGTTGCCAATGGTTCGGGCGGTGCGGTTGCGAGCGGCAACGTGCTGACCAACGACACCGATCCGGATGCCGGCGACACCAAGACGGTCACGGCCGTGGTCTTCGGCTCGGCATCGGGC
>NZ_JBFTME010000061.1:0-452 GCF_056396805.1 Rhizobium sp. 05N49 | reverse complement strand
GTCGGACGCCGAGCGCGACCTGATCGCCTCCGGCCAGGAGACTCACCTGGAGGACGGCGGGGCCAAGCCGTCGATGGCCAAGCTGCTGACCCAGCGCAACTTCTGGGGCATCGCCCTGCCCAGGTTCCTGGCCGACCCGACGTGGGGCACGCTGTCGTTCTGGGTGCCGCTGTACTTGACCACCGTGCGCCATTTCGACCTGGCCCAGATCGCGATGTTCGCCTGGCTGCCGTTCGTGGCCGCCGACATAGGCTGCCTGTTCGGCCCGGCCGTGGTGCTGTTCCTGCAGAAGCGCCGCGTCAGCCTGATCAACGCCCGTCGCTGGGCCTTCACCCTGGGGGCGGTGTTGATGACCGGCATGATGTTCGTGGGTCGTGTCGAAAGCCCCTACCTGGCCATCGCCCTGCTGTGCCTGGGCGGATTCGCCCACCAGACCCTGTCGGTGACGGTGA
>NZ_JBFTME010000060.1:0-1024 GCF_056396805.1 Rhizobium sp. 05N49 | reverse complement strand
TTCTTCCTGAACCTTCTTCTTGTCGACGCCGTTTTCGGTAGCGGCAACGATCTTGGCCTTGATTTCGCCGACGACGTCGATAGCGCTGTCCATGGCGGTGTAGGCAGTGTCAACCTTTGCAGCACCGAGGCCGAGGGCGTCGGAAACAGCCGAGAGAGCCTTGTTGTCCGAACGCATGGTCGTTGCGATCGACCAGTAAGCAGCGTTGTCGGAAGCCTTCGCGATACGGTAACCAGAGGAAACGTGGTTCTGCGTCGTGTTGAGGCCCTGGTTGATGCCGCGCAGCGTCTGGAGAGCAGCCATTGCTGCGTTATTGGTGTTGATGCTGGTCATAGTTTTCTTGCCCCTTTTGGCAGATTTGAAGAAGGGACATTCCGGATTTGGGCCGGCCCACAGCGATCAGCTTCATGCCTGTTAACCATTCTCGTCAGGGTTAACTCGCCGTTTCGATGGGCTTAGAAAACACCAAGATGGTTAAAGAAGACTAAATTCAAAAATGGAATTTCGTAAAAATATCTGATAGTTAGAAAGGTTTTCATTAACCGAAAATTAAAACATTCGAGGCCGGGAGTTACCCGACCTCGACGTTTTTGGCGATGTTGCTGGACCGCTCTTAGCGGAAGAGCGACAGGATGTTCTGCGAAGAAGAGTTGGCGATCGAGAGAGACTGGATCGCGAGCTGCTGCTGCGTCTGGAGAGCAGAGAGCCTGGAGGACTCTTCTTCCATGTTGGCGTCGACGAGGCGACCGATACCGGAGTCGAGCGACTTGCTGAGCGAGTTGACGAAATCGTCCTGCATGTTGATGCGGGTGGAGATCGAACCGAGCTTTGCACCGGCAGAGGTCATGGCCTTCAGAGCGTTTTCAACGGTCGTCAGAGCGTTGCCGAGGTCGCCGAGGGTCATGCTGGTGATGTCGAGGCCGTAGACCGAGCCGGTCGGGCCGTAGGAGGTGCCGAGGATACCCGTGGAGGTTTCGACCTGACCGTTGGTCATGCCGAACATGACGACATGACGTTGCCGACC
>NZ_JBFTME010000059.1:0-1079 GCF_056396805.1 Rhizobium sp. 05N49 | reverse complement strand
GTGCTGGACGGTGGGGCGGGAGCCGACACGCTGGTCGGCGGAGCCGGTAATGACACCTATATCGTGGATGTCGCAAGCGACGTGGTCACGGAGGCAGCAGGTGCGGGCACGGACGAGATCCGGACGTCGCTTGCTGCCTATTCGATTGCTGCCCTCGCCAATATCGAGAACCTGACCTACACCGGGTCGGCTGCCTTCACCGGCACCGGTAATGCTGCGGCGAATGTGATCACCGGGGGTGCAGGCGCCGATACGCTGAACGGGGGAGCCGGTGCGGATACGCTGATCGGCGGCGCCGGTGACGACACCTATATCGTGGATGTCGCAGGTGACGTCGTCACCGAGGCTGCAAATGCAGGCACCGACACGGTCAAGACCGCGCTTTCTGCCTATACGCTTGCCGACAATGTCGAGAACCTGACCTATGTGGGCACGGTGGCCTTTGCCGGWACGGGCAACRRYCTTGCCAACACGATCACCGGRGGRGCTGCGGCCGACCGGCTGTCGGGTGGCGACGGTGACGACACGCTSAACGGGGGAGCCGGTGCGGATACGCTGATCGGCGGCGCCGGCAACGACACCTACATCGTGGATGTCGCGGGTGACGTGGTGACTGAAGATGCGGACGCTGGAATCGACACGGTCAGGACGGCGCTTACGGCCTATACGCTTGCCGGCAATGTCGAGAACCTGACCTATTTGGGTACGGTGGCCTTTGCCGGTACAGGCAACAGCCTTGCCAACACGATCAGGGGTGCGGCAGGTGCCGACACGCTGGACGGTAAGGCGGGCGCCGATACGCTGATTGGTGGTGCCGGCAATGACATCTATGTTGTCGACGATCTGGCCGATGTCGTCACTGAAGATGCGGACGCTGGAATTGACACGGTCAAGGCCGCGGCGGCAGCTTATACGCTTGCCGCCAATGTCGAGGACCTGACCTTCACTGGCACCGGCAATTTTTCCGGGACGGGCAATATACTGGCCAACACGATCACCGGGGGCGCCGGCAACGACGTTCTGGACGGTGGTGCGGGTAACGACAGGTTGATCGGCGGGGCCGGCAATGACACGCTGAT
>NZ_JBFTME010000058.1:0-1107 GCF_056396805.1 Rhizobium sp. 05N49 | reverse complement strand
CAACACGATCACCGGCGGGGCCGGCAACGACGTGCTGGACGGTGGGGCGGGAGCCGACACGCTGGTCGGCGGAGCCGGTAATGACACCTATATCGTGGATGTCGCAAGCGACGTGGTCACGGAGGCAGCAGGTGCTGGTACGGACGAGATCCGGACGTCGCTTGCTGCCTATTCGATTGCGGCCCTCGCCAATATCGAGAACCTGACCTACACCGGGTCGGCAGCCTTCACCGGCACCGGYAATGCTGCGGCGAACGTGATCACCGGGGGTGCCGGCAACGATACGCTGAACGGGGGAGCAGGTGCGGATACGCTGATCGGCGGCGCCGGCAACGACACCTACATCGTGGATGTCGCCGGTGACGTGGTGACGGAAGATGCGGACGCTGGAATCGACACGGTCAAGACCGCGCTTTCTGCCTATACGCTTGCCGACAATGTCGAGAACCTGACCTATGCGGGTACGGTTGCCTTTGCCGGAACGGGCAACAGCCTTGCCAACACGATCAGGGGTGCGGCAGGTGCCGATACGCTGGACGGCAAGGCGGGAGCCGATATCCTGATTGGTGGTGCGGGCAACGACACCTACATCGTGGATGTCGCCGGTGACGTCGTGACCGAAGCCGCCAACGAAGGCACGGATCTGGTCAAGACTGCGCTTTCGGCCTATGCGCTGACCAACATTGCCAATGTCGAGAACCTGACCTTTACCGGCAGCGGCAATTTTGCCGGGACCGGCAATGCCTTGGCCAACACGATCACCGGCGGGGCCGGCAACGACGTGCTGGACGGTGGGGCGGGAGCCGACACGCTGATTGGTGGCATCGGCGATGACACCTATATCGTGGATGYCGCAAGCGACGTGGTCACGGAAGCAGCAGGTGCGGGCACGGACGAGATCCGGACGTCGCTTGCTGCCTATTCGATTGCKGCCCTCGCCAATATCGAGAACCTGACCTACACCGGGTCGGCWGCCTTCACCGGCACCGGCAATGCTGCGGCCAACGTGATCACTGGCGGTGTCGGCGCCGATACGCTGAACGGCGGAGCCGGTGCGGATACGCTGATCGGCGGAGCCGGTAACGACACCTACATCGTTGACAATGC
>NZ_JBFTME010000057.1:0-1164 GCF_056396805.1 Rhizobium sp. 05N49 | reverse complement strand
CAGCCCGTCGCGCTGGGCGCGGCTTGCGGTCTGGCGCAGGTTCGCCCATTTGCCGCCCTTCATTTCGAAGGTGCGCAGATCAGCRACCGCCAGTTCACCCAGCTTGAAGGCGCGCAAGCCGGCATCGGCGCAATGCGAAAGCAGCGCCGGCGAGATCTGGTAGAACACAGCGCGGCATCCCGCAGCGCGCGCCGCTTCCACGAAACGCCAGACCAGTTCCGGCACGGCATGACGGTCACCGATCGGATCAAACAGYGCGATCCATGAACGCCCCTGCCGGCCATACATGATGAAGGCGTCGCCCTTTTCCGAGAACATGATGGACTTGTCGCCCATGCGCACGAGGTTGGCATCCGCACTATCCTGCTTCCCGACGATCTCGACGGCTCGGCGAACCGCTTCCTCGTCCGCCGGCTCCGGTTTGAAGGCCGCAGGCCGCAACAGGCTGAAAACGGCAATGGCAGAGGAAATGATGGAGATGCCGAGCACCGCACGCAGGCCGCGCGGCGCTTCTGCGGCAAATTCAAACTGCCACCAGAGCTCGTTGCTGTATTCCACATCGCGATAGACGAAGAGCAGGATAACGACAGCTCCGACAATGATCACGGCAATCGCCGTCAGCCAGGATGTCGTCATCGCCTGGTTGAGAAGCGAAGCATGACGGGTGAAAAGTCGGCGACTAACAAAGAGGCCGAAAACCAGGAAAGCCAGGACAGCCGCTTCGACAAGCGCAATCGCTTTCAGCAGCGAAAGCGTCAGGGCAGCAACGGCGGAAAATACCGCCACCCACCACGCACCATCGAGCCGCTGGCCAAGGCCGCGGGCAGCAACGACAAGCGCAAGTCCGAGCAGACTGGAGAGGAAATGCGCACCTTCGACAATTGGCAGCGGCAGATAGTTGGAGAGAAATTCGAGGTTCTGATCGGGCGTCGGCGTCACGCTCGAAAAGATCAGCATGACGCCCAGAAGCAGCGCCAGTGCCGAAAGAAGCTGCGGCATCAGCCGCCCGCCGATACGCCGCACGCTGGAGGCCGCAGGATGATCCACGAAGCGGCGAAGCTCGGTCGCCGACACCGCAAGGATGGCGATCAGCAGCGGCAAGACGTGATAGATCAGGCGATAAAGAACCAGTGAGCCGAGAACGGCATCAATGTTCACCGCGCT
>NZ_JBFTME010000056.1:0-1166 GCF_056396805.1 Rhizobium sp. 05N49 | reverse complement strand
CTAGTCACCTGGAACCAAAGTAAGCTTCATTTTGTTTGGCTCCTGTCACAAGAGCAGGAGTTTGATCGATGGTTGGCAGGCAGGCGGACCTCGTCGTTGTGAGCGACGCGGACAGAAATTTCCTCGAATCTCAGGTGCGCCGGCATAAAGCGGCACGCTCGTTGTCGGATCGATGCCGGATGGTCTTGCTGTGCGCGCAGGGTTTGCAAAGCAAGGACGTTGCCGAACGCCTGGGTGTTCACGAGCACACGGTTGGCAAGTGGCGCCGCAGGTTCGTACAGGATGGTATTGAAGGGCTGACAGATGAATATCGTGCCGGTCGACCGCGAACTGTCTCCGATGCCCAGGTTGCTCAGGTCGTCGAGCGTACGTTGAACGTCACTCCCAAGGATGCCACGCACTGGTCCATCCGTTCGATGGCAGCCGACAGCGGCCTCTCGCATACCACCATCCGTCGGATCTGGACCGCATTTGGCCTGCAGCCGCATCGTGCCGAGACATTCAAGCTTTCCTCAGATCCGCTCTTCGTCGATAAGGTGCAGGACATCGTCGGCCTTTATATGTCGCCACCGGACCGGGCGATCGTGCTATGCGTGGATGAGAAATCGCAAATCCAGGCATTGGATCGCGAGCAGCCGGTTCTGCCTATGGCACCGGGCGTCGCCGAACGGCGCACCCATACCTATGTCCGCAACGGCACGACTTCTCTGTTCGCCGCGCTCGACATTGCCACTGGTGCGGTGATCGGTCATTGCTACAAGCGTCACCGGGCCACTGAATTCCTCGACTTCCTGAAGCGGATCGACGCCGAAATGCCCAGTGGGCCGGACGTGCATCTGGTGATGGACAACTATGCGACCCACAAGACGCCCAGAATCAAGGCCTGGCTCGCGCGCCGCCCACACTGGCATGTTCACTTCACGCCAACGTCGGCATCCTGGATCAATCAGGTCGAGCGGTGGTTTGCAGAGCTGACGCGAAAGCAGTTGCAGCGCGGCGTACACCGTTCCACCGCAGAACTGGAAGCCGACATCGACGCCTTCATCGAAACCCACAACGAGAACCCCACCCCGTACAAGTGGGTCAAATCCGCCGACCAAATCCTCGCGTCGGTCAAGCGCTTCTGCCAGAAGACAATGAACCGAACTTCAGATTCAGGTGACTAG
>NZ_JBFTME010000055.1:0-1172 GCF_056396805.1 Rhizobium sp. 05N49 | reverse complement strand
GCAATCGAATAGGCAGCAAGCGACGTCCGGATCTCGTCCGTRCCMGCACCTGCTGCCTCCGTGACCACGTCGCTTGCGACATCCACGATATAGGTGTCATTACCGGCTCCGCCGACCAGCGTGTCGGCTCCCGCCCCACCGTCCAGCACGTCGTTGCCGGCCCCGCCGGTGATCGTGTTGGCCAAGGCRTTGCCGGTCCCGGCAAAATTGCCGCTGCCGGTGAAGGTCAGGTTCTCGACATTGGCAATATTGGTCAGCGCATAGGCCGAAAGCGCAGTCTTGACCAGATCCGTGCCTTCGTTGGCGGCTTCGGTCACGACGTCACCGGCGACATCCACGATGTAGGTGTCRTTGCCCGCACCACCAATCAGGATATCGGCTCCCGCCTTGCCGTCCAGCGTGTCGGCACCTGCCGCACCCCTGATCGTGTTGGCAAGGCTGTTGCCCGTTCCGGCAAAGGCAACCGTGCCCGCATAGGTCAGGTTCTCTACATTGTCGGCAAGCGTATAGGCAGAAAGCGCGGTCTTGACCGTGTCGATTCCAGCGTCCGCATCTTCCGTCACCACGTCACCGGCGACATCCACGATGTAGGTGTCGTTGCCGGCGCCGCCGATCAGCGTATCCGCACCGGCTCCCCCGTTGAGCGTGTCGTCACCGKCGCCACCCGACAGCCGGTCGGCCGCAGCCCCTCCGGTGATCGTGTTGGCAAGRYYGTTGCCCGTWCCGGYRAAGGCCACYGTGCCCGYATAGGTCAGGTTCTCGACATTGTCGGCAAGCGTATAGGCCGACGACCCAGCCTTGACCGTATCGATGCCCGCATCGACACTTTCGGTGACGACGTCACCGGCATTGTCAACGATGTAGGTGTCATTGCCGGCGCCGCCGATCAGCGTATCCGCACCGGCTCCGCCGTTCAGCGTATCGGCGCCTGCACCCCCGGTGATCACGTTCGCCGCAGCATTGCCGGTGCCGGTGAAGGCTGCCGACCCGGTGTAGGTCAGGTTCTCGATATTGGCGAGGGCCGCAATCGAATAGGCAGCAAGCGACGTCCGGATCTCGTCCGTGCCCGCACCTGCTGCCTCCGTGACCACGTCGCTTGCGACATCCACGATATAGGTGTCATTACCGGCTCCGCCGACCAGCGTGTCGGCTCCCGCCCCACCGTCCAGCAC
>NZ_JBFTME010000054.1:0-1931 GCF_056396805.1 Rhizobium sp. 05N49 | reverse complement strand
CTGAGCTGCTGCAGGCAGAATTCGGCGGCTCTGCGGCTGGTTTTTGCCCATTGCACGATCATCAGCGTTCGCTCCGTCAGCGCTGTCAGATGCATCGTATCGGCCGAGGCCAGTACGGGGGCGCTGTCGAAGATGACGATCTGGCCTCTGTTGCGGGCCATCTCGATGATCTCGGCGACGTCGGTCATGCGCATGCGCCGCTGCAGGCGGGGATTGCCGGCCGGGATGAAGTCGATCCCGCTCGGATGGTGATGGACGACGTCCTCGAGGCCARCCTGTCCACTCAGGAAGTCATTCAGCCCCTGCTTCAGGCCGGACCGGAACAGCGTATCGAGATGTCCGCGCCGGATATCGCTGTCGACAAGCAGCACCGGTGTTCCGTTGGCGGCAAGCTCGATTGCCAGCGATCCGGCCACCAGCGACTTGCCTTCGCCGCTATGGGCCGAGGTCACGGCGATGCTGTTCGGCAGCTTTCCGCCATTGGCCTGCTTGAGCGAGATCATCACGGTGCGGATCGCTTCGTCGAACATGCCGATCTGCGTTTGCCCGAACAGCCGCGAGGGATCTCTGCGGTCCTTGCGTCGCAAGTGTGGGACGAAGCCGGCCGGCACGATGCGCGCCATTCCACTGATCTGGTCGAAGCTGCGCACCGTCCTGTCCATCATCTCGACCACGAAGGCGGCCGTCACCGCAACCGAGATCGAAGCGAAGAAGGCGCCGATCAGGTAGAACAGCCGGCTGCGCCCCTGCGGGGCAAGCGGYACCGCAGCCGGTGACAGGACCTCCAGTTCGGTGCCCGGCAGCATGGCCTGCCCGGCAAGACCGCGGCGCTGCTCCTCAAGCTTGTCGAGCGCCGTCTGCTCCCTGTCGGCAATGCGCTGCAGCCGTCCGAGTTCGGTCTGTGCCAGCGACGAGCGGGAGCGTTGCTCATAGGCGGATGCCAGTGCCGATCGCACTGTACGGTCCTCGTCATCAAGGGTGCCCAGCTTGGCGCGCATGGACTGCAGGTACCGGTCGACCGCCGCGCCGAGATCGGTGCGAGACCTGTCGATCCTTGCCCGCAGGTCGACCACGGCGGCAGCATCGTTGCCATAGATATCGAGAAGGCGTGCGAGATCCTGCTGCTGGGCACGCAGGTCGCTTTGCATCGCGCCGATGCTGTCGGGGACGGATTTGTTCTGGGCGGCAAGCGAAGGGTCGCGGGCCGCTTCCAGTGCGGCGATCGTATCCTGGATGTCGGCGCGGCTTTGCCCGATCTTCGTCTGCCGGTCGCTCAATTCGACGATCGCCTTGACCTGTTCGCTCTGCTCATCGCCGCTTTGAACGACGCCCGTCGTTTGCTGATAGGTGTCGGCGGCATCGCGGGCGGCCCTGGCGCGATCCTGCTGTTCGGCGATGCGCTGGCCGATCCATGCCTGCGCCGTGTCGAGGCTGCCGCGGATACTGTCCTTGCGCTCTTCGAGATAGATGCTGATGAGACGGTTCGGGACGGCGGCTGCCAGTTCGGGATCGCCGGCCGTAAAGCCGATCTGGACGACATCGCTCTGGCCGTCGCGCCACACGCTCAGCGCCTTGTAATAGGCCTGGATGATCGGCTCGATACTGTCTCCCGACGGCTGTGACGGCTTGTCGCTGCTCACCAGCAGGCCGCGCAAGGTTGCCCTGATCTCGTCGAGGACGGAGGCCTGGCGCAGGGCCGGGTTGAACTCCGGYCGCTCGTCGAGCCGCAAGTCGCGGATGATGCGCTCCGTCACGCTTCTGGACAGCAGCCGCTCGGTCTCGGATGTGACGTTCACCGGCGCATTGTTGCCGGCATCGCCGGTGCTGAGCGCAGTTGCCAGCGGTTTGTGGATCATCAGCCGGGATGCGGCGTGATAGCTCGGATTCAAGCCCGAGATCAGCACGATCGACGCCGCCATCAGCACCATCAT
>NZ_JBFTME010000053.1:0-2253 GCF_056396805.1 Rhizobium sp. 05N49 | reverse complement strand
CTGCAGGCGGTTGCCGAGGAAGATGTCTCCCTGAAGATCCCGCATACCGGCATGAACAACGAAGTGGGCATGATGGCGAAGGCGACGCAGTCGCTGCAGGAAAAGATCCGGGAACGCCACGCGATGTCCGATCGCGAGGCTGCCCAGCAGCTGGCTCTCGAGAGCGAGCGCGAAAGCAACCTGCGCCATCAGCAGGACGAAGCCTCGCTGCAGGCCCGCGTCGTCAGCACCATCGGCCAGGCGCTGGAACAGATCGCCCGCGGCGACCTGACGGTTCGTTGCGCCGATATCGGCCAGAAATACGCGGCACTGCGTGACAACTTCAACGATGCGCTCTCGCATCTGGAAGCTGCCATGGCCCAGGTCAGCGCCAAGGGCGGTGACATCGGTGTGGCCAAGGAAGAGATCCGCCGTGCCTCCAACGAGCTGTCGCAGCGCACCGAGCGCCAGGCCGCCAGCCTGGAAGAAACCTCGGCTGCTCTCGATGAGCTGACCGTCGCCGTTCGCCAGACCGCCGATGGTGCGCATGAAGCCAGCAAGCGGGTTCACTCGGTCTCGACCGAAGCCACCCACAGCGATGCGATCGTCACCCAGGCGATCGAAGCCATGAGCGGCATCGAGAAGTCCTCGTCCGAGATCACCAAGATCATCGGCGTCATCGACGAGATCGCCTTCCAGACGAACCTGCTGGCGCTCAACGCCGGTGTCGAGGCAGCACGAGCCGGCGAAAGCGGCAAGGGCTTTGCCGTCGTCGCTCAGGAAGTGCGCGAACTGGCCCAGCGCTCGGCTGCTGCCGCCAAGGAGATCAAGGATCAGATCGCCCGTTCGTCCAGCCAGGTCGACCATGGTGTCCGCCTCGTCGGCGAGGCAGGCGAAGCGCTGAAGCGCATCTCCGACCAGATCAAGGCTGCCAACGAGATCGTCGCCAAGATCGCCCACAGCGCCTCCGAGCAGGATACGACGCTGCGCTCGATCTCGTCTTCGATGAACCAGCTCGATGCCGCCACCCAGCAGAACGCCGCCATGGCCGAAGAGACCACGGCATCGGCTGAAACACTGGCTGCCGATACCGACGAGTTGCTGAACCTCATCCGCGGCTTCCGCATCGGCAATGCCGCTGCGGCTCCGGTCATGCATCAGGGTCGCCGCGCCGCTTAAAGACGGGACGACTGCAAGCCTTTTCATCACCAAAATATTAGCGGACCGCCGGATGAATATCCGGCGGTTTTGCTTTTGGCGCACCCCCAGATTTGTAGGGAAATTTTGTCTAAAATCTAATAAAATTAAAGCTTTATTATAGGATGAATGCCAATCGTAGCGAACCGGTCGCAGCATGTTCTTTTAGCAGCGGTAGATGCGTCGCCTTTATCCGGCGCGCTCGCACAGGCGGTAGAAAACCGCACCGGAATGCAGCCACCCATTCCCGTTGCGAGGCATCATGAAAAATTTGAAAATATCGAAACAGCTTATATTGCTGGTCGTCGGTCTGATGATCGCGTTTGCGATCGCAACCACCCTCCAGGTCCGCTCCTCGGTCAATGCGATCTACAAGGAGCGCTACGACATGCTGCGTTCGGAGGTCCAGTCCGCCGTCTCCGTTCTCAAGCTCTATCAGGCAAAGGTGACTTCAGGCGAACTGAAGCTGGAAGACGCCCAGAAGCAGGCCTATTCCACCCTGAACGCCATGAAATACGACCCCGACGGTTATTTCTTCGGCTACAGCTACGACATCCAGATGATGTTCCACTACGACGCCTCAAAGGTCGGGCAGATCAACAAGGGTCAGCCGGACAGCAAGGGCAAGCTCTATCGCGAAGAGCTGGTCAAGGTTGGGCAGCAGGGCGGCGGTCTCGTCGAATATTATTCCACGGCCAAGCCGGGACAGCCCGTTGGTGACTATCGCAAGACGGCCTATGCACTGGCCTTCGACCCTTGGAAGGTCGTCGTCGTCACCGGCGTCTACATGGACGATCTCGATGCCCAGGTGAACGACAAGATCCTGTCTGCACTATCCGGCAGCATCGTGCTGTTCTTTGTCGCCATCGTGGCCGCCTATCTGGTCATCCGTGGCATATCGAACCCGCTTAAGGACGTTCACACGGCGCTGCAGGCGGTTGCCGAGGAAGATGTCTCCCTGAAGATCCCGCATACCGGCATGAACAACGAAGTGGGCATGATGGCGAAGGCGACGCAGTCGCTGCAGGAAAAGATCCGGGAACGCCACGCGATGTCCGATCGCGAGGCTGCCCAGCA
>NZ_JBFTME010000052.1:0-5749 GCF_056396805.1 Rhizobium sp. 05N49 | reverse complement strand
ACATCGAAGCGTTCAGAAAACCGTTGAGGGCTGCGCGATTCTGCGCCACCTTCGCAGTGTCATGAAACGGAGATGAAGTATGCAATTCTCATCGGACCTGGAGCGTCAGCTCAACGGCTATGGACTGACCACCGCGCATATCCTCTATCGCATTCCCGACTTCGAATCCGTCCTGCAGACTTACGTTTGGCAGGACTATGATCTTGCCCCGGATTTCCCTGAGATGTGCAAGTTCCTGAACTTCTGGAAGGCCAGCCTCGACGGACCACTGCATTCCGTCCGCTACACCCACCAACGTCTGATCGGCCCTAACGAATGGCGCCGTGTCGAGGGCGAATTCAAGCTCCACTGAAGCCTTGAAAACGAAATTTTACTTTCTTAGCTCTCGCGGCCGGGGCTTCATGAGCTCGGCCGAGATCGCTGGTCTGTCCGGAGTGAGTTGATCTGGAAGAGAAGATCAAGATCATCAGAGACCTCGGCATCGAGGAGCGCGAGGAAGTCTTTGTCGACATCGCGCGCATCCTTAAAGGGACTGCACAAGTGCATGGCGACCGTCACTTTGCTGCGCTCAAGGCCAACATGGCCAAGGCGATCCGCATCGATGCCAACGAACCGGCGCGAGATGATCCACAAAAGGCCGAACGCGTGCTGCAACAGGCTACCACGATGATCTCGCGCTTCAACTCGGCGCACATCGAATGACGAGCCACGCGATCCACTAACCATAGGCTCATCGGACATGGCGTGCGGGTCCGGCAACAATCACTGACGCCAAACGTCTGGACCACACGCCGCATTCCATTCACCTGCCGCGACGGTTCGACGATCTGCGTGAAGTACCTAGCGATGGCGCGAGCTGCCGGGGCTCACGCCAAGATTTACGGCTCTTCAGGAACCGCAGGTTCCTTCCCAAGTTATTTCGATCAAGGAGGATGTCATGGACGACGAACACATCAAACGCCGTGCGTATGAGAAATGGGAAGCTGAAGGCCGGCCGGAGGGCGAGCATGAGCGCCACTGGCACGAGGCCGAGAAGGAGCTCGGTAATAGTAGCGAACTTCCGCAGACGTCTTCGCCCGCACATCATAGTGGAGTGAACGTTCCGGACGGTCACGATCAGACAACCTCTGATGCGATCCCCTCGCAGAGCGGTAAACCCGGAAGCTTCAAGCCGGGCGAGTTGGCGTCGGAGAATAAGTAGCGGATATGCGCAGCAAGGCGCAAGCCGTCGCGACGCGACGATTGCAGCTGCCTATGGCGCTTCAGGCGACTTTGCTCAGTACCTGCCAGGCGAAATCGACCAGCAGGAGAGCGATCTGGTAGCCGCGTCGCTGCAGCCAATGGGCAACGTTTCGTGCACGGGCGCCGACGAGGTCATCGACGAGCACCACAAGCGCCTCCTGCGGCAGAGGGTCCCTTTAGAGGGATCGCGGCCTGAAGAGCTAGATCACGGTTTGACACATGGTGCAGGCAAACGTACTCAACGTCCGCCGCCATCTTTCGACGGCCGKCGGCCACCAATCTCTCAAGAATGGCGCTCATCGCGGTTGCGTCGGAAAGGTTAGCCGTCCTGATCCTCATCCAGAAAGCCCCGCCCACGAGCGCTCAGATCGCGCGTACGTTTTCCGCCTTCGACTTGCCGGTCTTACGATCCTGACCCAGGTCGTAAGAGACGTTCTGCCCTTCGCGCAGCAGCGTCGAGCCCTGGACTGCACTCACATGAACGAAGACGTCCTGGCCGCCATCGTTTGGCGTAATGAAGCCGAAGCCCTTGTCCTGATTGAAAAACTTGACTGTGCCGTTCGCCACTTCGAATTCCCCGATTTGGATTAAGGGGAAATTCATAACCGCTCGACGTCTCCGCCGCAATGGTGTGCCCTTGCCGGCCGGAGACCGGCGCTTGGTGGCGCAGCGGGCGATACCCGCCATTTTCGGGAAGCGACCATCGAGGTCCGCCGGTCGCTTCCCGACCCCGAGCGATCCGCCGCCTGGCGCTCGAGAGACCGGCAACATACGCTCTATCAGCAAGTCTCGGTATCGGTACGGAAAAATTCCACTCGGACGTTGCCGCAATGCAGCACCTGAGAGTTCATCCCAGCGGACAAAAAGCAAAGGCTTGCATGCGGTTACACTGTGAACAGGCTGTGGATAACGTGTGGGTGACAGTTATTGGCCGAACGGCGCGTTTCCTGTCCGTTCACCACCAGCTTGCCAAAGTGCACCGACTCGGTCGACATTCGTTCCAACCACTCCTCGGCCTCCGCCGCAAACGTTGCCGGGATGGTTCGGGCGCTCCCCATTGGGTCGAGCGCCCTTTTTCATTCCAGCCGATGTCGGGCGAGATGCTTCGCATCCTTTTCCAGAAGCGATTCGGGGGAAAGGTACGCGACGGTGGCGGCGCCACTGGCTGCTTCTCTGGATGCGAGCAGTTGAGATCGTTCGAATTCGGACCTCGCCAGATCGGCCGCAGCGTTGGCGCTCTCAACTTCGGCCTCTGCAACCGATCCAATGAGCGGTTTCGTCGCGACACGCCGCGACCTGGTCGAAGCGATGGCCTCCCGGTTGAGCAACCATGGTTTCAAGGTACGCTTTGAAATCCTGTCAAATGCCGGGCCGGATGTTCGCATTGCCGAACTACCCTACCGGTTCGCGACCCGTTCAGCCGGCCACAGCAAGAGGATCGTCGCGTCGCTCTTCAACTTGGAGCTGCTTGTTGCCAAGGCAACGAGAGCGGCCATCCCCTTGCGGCTGGTTTGCCTTGTCATCCTCGGCGCCGCTTTCATGGCCTTACACATGGCGCTGCTAGCCGCRGTTCTTGCGACGGGCACGGAGTTCGCGTGGGCTCAAGCGAGCGCAAGCGTCGTCACCGTGATTGTCAATTTTTCAGGTAATAACCTGATGACCTGTCGCGATCAACGGCTGCGAGGCCGAGGCTTGCTCCGAGGGTTGTCGATATATTCCGCAGTAGTTAGCCCTGGAGCCGCGGTCAATGTCGGTATCGCGACGGCTTTGTTCGCGGCGGCTAGCCCCTTGGTAGGCCGCCGGTCGCACGTGATGACCATCGACTTTCTCCCTTGCCGTCGAAGGCGTGCGCGATGGTCATTCTACCGCATCTAACCGATGGCAAGTCGGGCGGCAATCGCGTTGAGGGGAAGCAGGTCGAGCGCCCCTTAACTGGCGCGATGCCATCCGAGAATCTCTCCATGTCGCCGCGGCACATCGCGTCTATGCAGCCGTCAGGGCCTTGTAATCGTCGCCAGCGAGAAGCTTGGGCAAGGGACGGGATGGCCCGGTCCTGCAAGCCAGAAGATCCCCGTCCCGTTGCGCGCTTGCAGATCGGCCGGGGAGGGCAGGCAAAGTCGCCCTCCTCGTTATACCAGTTGAGCGGTTCATCGGCCCGACACATTAGCTCAAATGCCGCCTTGCGGCCGGCGAATCCAGTCAAGCCAATCAAGGCACCAATGTGGGCCAGGTGAACCATGAGTGATTGGCTGCCGGGAGTATTGCCAGGCATTGAAATGAGCCTAACGTTTCCATCACGAAAAAAAGTCGATGCCCAATTGCCGAAATTGACCAAGCAGGCGTTGAAGGGCTTACGCTGACGGACCCACAAACGGCTTCGCAACGAAGATCAGCTACCGCGCCCGCGTTTCATGATCTGCTCCAACCTCACCGGGCGCAATTTTTGGGCATCCACGCCGACGTCGAATTGGCGAGGCAGCGGTTTTAGACGCCCGTGCGAGTGGCCGTGCAGATTGATCGATCTCTTGCCCATCTGGTTCCACGTCCTGAAAGCGTAGTGGCAGAGGATCAGGTGGTGATCGTCAGTGCGTATTTCGGCATAGTGTTGGACGCTCGTCCAACCCCTCGCTTCAGTGGTCGTTGTTGGATCGTTATTACCAACTACCAGGTGTTTGCGCCCGTTCAAGCGCGATAGAAGCTGGTCGCAATCGCCTGCGCGGGCCGACATGAAATCGCCGAGATGCCAGACATCGTCATCTTCGCCGACGAGGCCATTCCAGTTTTGGATCAGCGCCAGATCGTGGGCGGCCATGTCTGGGAAAGGACGTCGGTCGATCCTGAGGACACGCGGATCGCCAAAATGGGTATCGCTGGTAAAGAAGATCATTGATGGAACATGGGGCCGGAGCGTCCGTCGCCAAGATATTGTGGCGCTTCGAAAAGAAGTCACCTTCCATTCTTTGCAGAGAAGCCGGAGACAGTGCCATTCCAGACCGACGATGGCCCTCCTTGTTTCAACAGCCCACATTGGAGCCAGGACAAGTCGCTTGTACCCTACCGTACCAACGCGTGGTTGCGGCGCAGAATCGGACTTTAGTCCGGTTGATGACCGCAGGCAGCCCGCTAGCTTCACCACTTTACACGACGCGGGGGCGCGCAAGCGGGTCGTCATGCCAATAACTGAATCGGATCGACTTTTGTTCAGCCGAGTTTGGGCTGTCGGCGCCAAAGCGGTCAAAGACGGTCACAATTCTGCGCTGCTCGATGTTACGCTTCATGCCCCTACGCTGGAACAATACCAGGATAGCCACGGTCAGCGGATGACCGATATGATCAAGGTCGTTCAGCTAGGAATCTCGAAGCTTCGTGATAGCGGCGAGCACATCGAAGGCGACGAGGACAGCATACGTCGGTCCTTGCGTCGCTCTGGTGCGCGGTATTCGTAGCGCGAGCGATTACATCCTATCGCTGACGATTTCACAAAATCCCTAGTGGCCCCGATCTTCCAACCATAACGCCATCGCTGTTGGCGGCGACGCGGGGCTGGCATCATCGCCCGGGATCTTCATGTCCCATTCAGGTGCGACTTCGCAAAATCCCGCGAGCGTTGCAGTATTCTTGGTATCAATAGTGAACGAAGCCACCTCTGACAGTTTCCAGTTCGGTCTGAAGGCACTTCTGAAGACACATCCCGACCTTCAGTCATATGCGTCAACGGCGCACCAGTTGACGGAACTGATCGAGACCTATGGTGAGGCATTGCAGTCTAGAGCGAAATACCAGACCGACGGTGGCGAACACGAATTGATTCTCGCCCATTATGAGAGCGTATGTATTGAGCTGGAGGAGCACCTCCGATCGAGCCTCTCCAACGAATGTCTCCGCGATGGCGGCTGATGTCTGGACCTGACGACAAACACGTTAGCCTCGCATTGATCGACGGGTCGACCCTTCTAACTCTTTAGAAGATGGCGTCTCGCTTGTTGCCTCGGATCGATCTGTTCAGCTTGCCGAACCAGCGATGCAGATCATCGCTGCGGATCCTTCATCTCCAGATATGTCAAACCGATGAGGCGCTCTTCGCGTTGGTCCGAAAGCCTGCGCAAGAAAGATCTGAAGATAATGCAGTGACCACGTTTCTGACCCGCCGCTAAAGCTGAAAATGATCCGTAGATGCAGATATGACTAAATCCAGTACTCAATAGGGACGATCCGCTTACACTGTTTTGATCGTCCCCGAGTAGGACCTTGGTCCGAGGCCGGTTGTCGCGGCAGTCCTATCTTCATTCCTGCCTGTTCACGAAGAACCTCACAATGCCGGTCTTCACGCCACTTGGAGGGCGCAGAGACCGCTTCAGAAAGGAGATCGCCATGTCATCCACGGAAGATCCGAAACTTCTGCCGCACAATACTGCGCGCAGACATTTTCTAGGTGTCGCTGCTGCCGCCGGTGTTCGGCTCGCGGGCGTGGCGGCATTGGCCACGGCAATTTCCACATCTCCTGCGA
>NZ_JBFTME010000051.1:0-2500 GCF_056396805.1 Rhizobium sp. 05N49 | reverse complement strand
AACTCGGAAATAGCTGGTTCTCCGCGAAATCTATTTAGGTAGAGCGTCTGGCGAATACTCCCGGGGGTAGAGCACTGGATGGGCTATGGGGACTCACCGTCTTACTGATCCTAACCAAACTCCGAATACCGGGAAGTACTACCAGGCAGACACACGGCGGGTGCTAACGTCCGTCGTGAAAAGGGCAACAACCCTAACCTCCAGCTAAGGTCCCCAAGTCATGGCTAAGTGGGAAAGGATGTGAGGATCCCAAAACAACCAGGATGTTGGCTTAGAAGCAGCCATCATTTAAAGAAAGCGTAACAGCTCACTGGTCTAAATAAGGGTCTTTGCGCCGAAAATGTAACGGGGCTAAAGCCATGCACCGAAGCTGAGGATTCCTCTTTGAGGAGTGGTAGCGGAGCGTTCCGTAAGCTGATGAAGGGATACCTGTGAGGGGTCCTGGAGGTATCGGAAGTGCGAATGTTGACATGAGTAACGATAAAGAGGGTGAGAGACCCTCTCGCCGAAAGACCAAGGGTTCCTGCTTAAAGTTAATCTGAGCAGGGTTAGCCGGCCCCTAAGACGAGGCGGACACGCGTAGTCGATGGGAACCACGTTAATATTCGTGGGCCTGGTGGAAGTGACGGATCGCACAAGTTGTTCATTCTTATTGGATTGGATGGGCAGCGGAGCGGTTCCAGGAAATAGCTCCACCGTATAGACCGTACCCGAAACCGACACAGGTGGTCAGGTAGAGTATACCAAGGCGCTTGAGAGAACTATGTTGAAGGAACTCGGCAAATTGCACGCGTAACTTCGGAAGAAGCGTGACCCCATATGAGGCAACTCTTGTGGGGTGGCACAGACCAGGGGGTAGCGACTGTTTATCAAAAACACAGGGCTCTGCGAAGTCGCAAGACGACGTATAGGGTCTGACGCCTGCCCGGTGCTGGAAGGTTAAGAGGAGAGGTGCAAGCTTTGAATCGAAGCCCCAGTAAACGGCGGCCGTAACTATAACGGTCCTAAGGTAGCGAAATTCCTTGTCGGGTAAGTTCCGACCTGCACGAATGGCGTAACGACTTCCCCGCTGTCTCCAACATAGACTCAGTGAAATTGAATTCCCCGTGAAGATGCGGGGTTCCTGCGGTCAGACGGAAAGACCCCGTGCACCTTTACTATAGCTTTACACTGGCATTCGTGTCGGCATGTGTAGGATAGGTGGTAGGCTTTGAAGCAGGGACGCCAGTTTCTGTGGAGCCATCCTTGAAATACCACCCTTATCGTCATGGATGTCTAACCGCGGCCCGTTATCCGGGTCCGGGACAGTGTATGGTGGGTAGTTTGACTGGGGCGGTCGCCTCCGAAAGAGTAACGGAGGCGCGCGATGGTGGGCTCAGACCGGTCGGAAATCGGTCGTCGAGTGCAATGGCATAAGCCCGCCTGACTGCGAGACTGACAAGTCGAGCAGAGACGAAAGTCGGTCATAGTGATCCGGTGGTCCCGCGTGGAAGGGCCATCGCTCAACGGATAAAAGGTACGCCGGGGATAACAGGCTGATGACCCCCAAGAGTCCATATCGACGGGGTTGTTTGGCACCTCGATGTCGGCTCATCGCATCCTGGGGCTGGAGCAGGTCCCAAGGGTTTGGCTGTTCGCCAATTAAAGCGGTACGTGAGCTGGGTTCAGAACGTCGTGAGACAGTTCGGTCCCTATCTGCCGTGGGTGTAGGAATATTGACAGGATCTGTCCCTAGTACGAGAGGACCGGGATGGACATATCTCTGGTGGACCTGTTGTCCTGCCAAGGGCATAGCAGGGTAGCTATATATGGACGGGATAACCGCTGAAGGCATCTAAGCGGGAAACCCACCTGGAAACGAGTGTTCCCTATCAGAGCCGTGGAAGACGACCACGTTGATAGGCCGGGTGTGGAAGTGCGGCAACGCATGAAGCTTACCGGTACTAATAGCTCGATTGGCTTGATCGTTCTCATTGACTATGCTCATCACCGGCAAACACGACAGTGTTTGTTCGGGTGATGATGCTGAAGACGTGTTCAAATAAACGATGTGAAAACATCACCAGCTTCTCACACAAGTTGCGCTTCGCTGACCTGGTGGTCATGGCGGGGTGGCTGCACCCGTTCCCTTTCCGAACACGGCCGTGAAACGCCCCAGCGCCTATGGTACTTCGTCTTAAGACGCGGGAGAGTCGGTCGCTGCCAGGTCTGCTAAACGCAACTCGTGAATATCTTCTCTGAACGAAATCTTACGGCCCAAAGCCGATCAAAGGGCCGCTACCAAAGCGGCCTTTTGTGTTTGGTGCCTCATGAACACGAGACAAATTGCTTCGCAATTTGCTCGGCAGAAATACGATATTTTGCCTTAGGCAAAAATCGGATAACGCGGGGTGGAGCAGCCCGGTAGCTCGTCAGGCTCATAACCTGAAGGCCGCAGGTTCAAATCCTGCCCCCGCAACCAAACATATAGCCCGCATCCAAGCGGGCTTTTTTTTTTTTT
>NZ_JBFTME010000050.1:0-6205 GCF_056396805.1 Rhizobium sp. 05N49 | reverse complement strand
GCCCGGTAGCTCGTCAGGCTCATAACCTGAAGGCCGCAGGTTCAAATCCTGCCCCCGCAACCAAACATATAGCCCGCATCCAAGCGGGCTTTTTTTTGTTTGATAACACGGCGAGGTTCAACGCCTCGAAAGCCGCATAAGCTCCCAAAGCCGACGCAGCAAAACCAAAAGCTCCCCTCACTTCCATCTCGTCTAAATATCCCGGCAAAGACATCGCGCCGTGACTATCGCCGGCCCGAAAACAACTGCGCCGCTGGCGAGGCTAACTCGCCGTCCTGCGGACCATAACCTCAAGGCCAAGTGAAGCGGATGCCGCAAACACCGCAACCAAAACAAACAGTCCCGCCCGTTCGGCCAACGAACACCAGGCGATCTCTGTCCATGGTGCGCAGACTGTGCGGGTCCGACCCTGAGGTTGATAGTGTGTGAGGACTTTACAAAGTCCCGGATAGGAATTTGAGTTAGGCCGGATGCACAGGCGGAAGCAGCGTCAAGCTTCTGTTAGTGGTCTTTCGTGATTTCTCAGCCACAACCATCCCGAAAACTTGTGCGTGTTAATATCCCCATAGCGTTGTAGCTCTGACTAAGCTACATCGTGGGTGCAGGCTCAAAGCGAATGGTTCGCTTCGGCGGGCGCAAGTATCTGCAACTCGAGGGGGAATAACTTCGCGTATGGATGGCATCGGTCCGCAGCATCACGACTCCGGTCTTCGTGCGCTTTGCGGTATCGCTGCGTTCTACCGGATTGCCGCTGATCCAAACCGCCTTCAGCACGATCTGGCGCTGAAGGGACGTGCATCTGAAGCCATCGACATCCAGCGAGCAGCCGGGATTATCGGTCTCAAGGCGCGTGTCGTGGAGAGAGTATCGGAGCAGCGCCTTCGATCAATGCCGGTCCCGGCAATTGTCAAAATGCGCGGCGGCTCCTTTCAAGTGCTCGGCGGTTTGAATCCATCCGGTAAGTACAGGCTCGTCGATCCGATAACGCGTGTTGATCGCGAAATTGCTCCTTCAGATATATTGGCGGAAATCGGCTCGCGTGTGATCCTCGTCGGCCGGAAGATCGGCGGGGAGGGATCTGATCCCAGGGAATTCGGCTTCAAGTGGTTCGTGCCATCCATCTGGCGATACCGCAAGCCGCTGGCGCATGTTCTGCTCGCATCGCTGTTTGTGCAGATATTTGCGCTCGTCACACCCTTATTCTTTCAGGTCGTGGTCGACAAGGTTCTGACACATAAAGGTTATTCGACGCTTTTTGTGCTGGTCGCAGGCATCGCGATCATTGGCCTCTTTGATGTTGTGCTTCAATATCTCAGAACCTATGCGTTGGCGCACACGACAAACCGGATAGACGTCGAACTTGGGCAACGACTGTTCCATCACCTGCTGCGGCTGCCTCTCGGCTATTTCGAGACGCGCTCGGCAGGTCAGACCGTTGCAAGGGTACGCGAGCTTGAAACGATCCGCGCATTTCTGACTGGCCAGGGGCTTTTCTCGGCGCTTGATGTCATTTTTACTTTTGTGTTCATCGCGGTTCTCTTCGCTTATTCGTGGAGCCTGACGCTGATCGTCATTGCCGCGATCCCGATCTACATCCTGATCGGTATGACCGTCAGGCCGCCGCTTCGCGAATTCGTCAAGGAAAAATTCAACCGGGGTGCTGCGAGCCAGCAATTTCTCGTCGAAGCGATTGTCGGCATCCACACGGTCAAATCCGCCGCAGTGGAGCCGGTAATGCAGGCACAGTGGGAGGAGAAGCTTGCAGCCTATGTGCGGACAGCTTTCGATACGACGCTGCTTAGTGCTGGCGGACAAAACGCCATCCAATATGTCAGCAAGCTCTCGACAGCAGCTCTTCTGCTCTTCGGCGCGAAGGCTGTCATCGATGGCGATCTATCGGTTGGCTCGCTGGTCGCCTTCAACATGATTGCCGGCCAGGTCGCTCAGCCGGTCTTGAGGCTGTCCCAGCTTTGGCAGGATTTTCAGCAGGTGCAGATCTCCGTCGATCGGCTCGGCGACATTCTGAACACCCCGATGGAGCGTCCGCCCGGTATCCGCTTGTCGTTGCCGACCCCAAGGGGGCATATCGAATTTCGTAATGTCACCTTCCGCTATCGGCCTGGCTCTCCGGAAGTCCTGAAAAACGTCTCGCTCGAGCTCCGACCCGGAGAGGTGATTGGCATCGTCGGGGCCTCCGGTTCTGGAAAATCGACGCTGACCAAGCTCGTCCAACGGCTCTATCTTCCGGAAGAGGGGCAGATCCTTCTCGACGGGGCAGACCTTTCGCAAATCGATCCCGCCTGGCTTCGAAGCCATATCGGAGTAGTTCTCCAAGAGAACCTTCTGTTCAACCGCACGATTCACGACAATATCGCTTTCTCAAACCCGGCAATGCAACGGGCTCAAGTCATTGCTGTCGCCAAGCTCGCCGGCGCCGATGAGTTCATCACAAGGCTACCACAGGGCTATGACTCGATGATCGAGGAGCGCGGCGCGAACCTCTCCGGCGGCCAGCGCCAGAGGATCGCTATTGCCCGGGCTCTTGCGACCAATCCGCCGATATTGATCTTAGATGAGGCAACCAGTGCGCTTGACTACGAAAGCGAGAGGGTCATTCAGGCGAACATGGGGCAGATCGCCAGCGGTCGAACGGTGATCATCATCGCGCACCGGCTTGCCGCAATCCGGCCATGCAGCAGGATTGTCGGCCTGAAGGACGGCCGGATCGCCGAGGTCGGCAGCCATGACGAATTGCTGGGGCGTCCAGATGGGCTCTATTCGCGTCTTTGGGCCTTGCAGAACGACAGGGGAGCGGCATGAGCGCAACGGCGAACGCCTCTCGCTATTTGGGTCTTCCGCGACGGCCGGCAACGCGCGCCGATCACGAATTTCTGGCGCCGGCCCTCGAGGTACTGGAAACGCCACCATCGCCCATACGCATGGCGCTGATCCTGATCATCTGTTTGTTCACCACGGTTGCGCTGGTCTGGTCCTATCTCGGCCGCATCGACATTATCGCGGCAGCGCAAGGCAAGATCCAGCCGACCGGCCGCGTCAAGGTCGTGCAACCGTTGCTGACGGGCAAGGTGAAGACACTGCCACCACAAAACGGCGACCACGTGCGCCGCGCCGATATTCTGCTCGAACTTGATCCTACGGATGCTCTCGCAGACGAGAGAGACGCGGCAAAGGGCCTTGCCTCGGTTAAGGCGGAGGTTCAGCGGCGCAGGGCTGCCATCCGGTTCGTGCGTTCGCAACCGGCGGTGGGGTCGGTTGCGGAAATGAGCTGGGACAAGGATACAGGCCCCGAGCTGCAGCAGCGCGAGAGCGGCATTCTGCGCGGCGACATCGAGAAATATCATGCGACTATCGCCTCACTCGGCGCGCAGCAGCATCAGAAGGAAGTGGAGCGTGAACGGCTCAAAGTGACAGTGGCCGCGCAGGAATCCCTCGTTGAAACCCTCAAGGAACGTGTTGCGATGCGCAGCATGCTTGCTTTGAAGGATGCCGGCACGATGGCAAGCGTCATCGATGCAACCGAAACAATGAAGGAACAGGTGACGCAGCTGGCGATACAGCAGGGGCAGCTTGCCGACGCCGAGGCCGCAATCGATGTCTTCGCAAAAGAGAAACGGAAAGCAGAAGGCGCGTTTCTAAGTGATCAGCTTGACAGGCTTGGTGATGCCGAGCGCCGCGCGGACGAATTGGAGCAGCGTCTGGCGAAGGCACAGAATTCTCTCGATCAGATGACGTTGCGCAGTCCGATTGATGGAACGGTGCAATCCTCGTCTGTCGCCGGCCTCGGGCAGGTAGTCACCGTTGGCCAGGACCTGATGCGGATCGTACCGCAAGACAGCACACTCGAGCTTGAAGTCTATATGCCGAACAAGGACATTGGCTTCATCAGAGTGGGCCAGGAGGCGGTCGTAAAACTCGAGGCCTTTCCCTTCACCCGCTACGGGACCGTTTCCGCCGTCGTCGTGAAGGTCGCAGCCGATGCCATTCCGGAGCCGGACGCAGCCCGCCGTGAGGGTGACCCTATCGCAAGGCAGTCAAGTACAGCCTTCGGTAGCGCGGAGCGAATGCAGAATTTGGTCTTTCCGGTCACTCTGCGCCTTGCAAGCGATCACATTCAAGCTGACGGTGCGGAAGTTAACTTATCTCCAGGGATGGCGGCTGTCGCCGAGGTGCGCACCGGCCAGCGCAGAATATTGGAGTATGTGTTTTCCCCGTTGGTTGAGATAGCTGACGAGGCGCTCCATGAGCGATAAAGGTAGTGGCTACGAAGTTTTTTGACCGCAGTAGATCTGCTCATTTTTTGAATAATTGTAGAACTTATCTTGAATTTGAGGGGCTGGAAGGCGTGTTTTCTGCAAATTATGTTCTTGAAGTGATTTGCCTTTTGCCTCAGCGCGAGAAGCCAATTGCCAGGGCTGCCGCGTTATTGTGTATCCGGACTTAACTTCAATTTTCAGCCGAGTGTCCTGCGCGTGGGGAGATGAGCCGACCCAGGACACGATGAGGCGGTATAAGCAAGCGGTGATTTCATGACGGGCATTGTTACTCCTACGAAGAACGTCAGCTTGACGGGGGATCAGAAAATTGACGGGCTTCTCAGCGGCTACGCCTGGGACGGTACGATCACCTATGCGTTTCCCACAAGCTCGATTTCGTACTCCTATAGTGGCGAGAAGGATTACGGCTTCTCCGCGATTTCCTCGCAACAGCGCTCTGTTGCCTTGTTCTTTATGGAGCAGTCCTACGGAAACACGGCAAATGACGGCTTCTCCGTAGAGGGATTTACCAATGCCGATTTTGTGGCCGGCAGCGCGGACTCCGCGTCGGTGCGGTTTGCACAATCTTGGCTTCCCTCGACTGCATGGGCGTATACCCCAAGTCCGGATAGTGCCGCTGGCGATATATGGTTCGGGACAACATATGCCGGTACGGCGGATGATTATCGCTATCCGGAGTTCGGCAACTACGCAGGCCACACGCTGGCACATGAGCTGGGTCACGCTCTCGGTCTGAAACACGGTCACGAACCGTACCTAGGCAATTCGCTGGTCGTGCCCGGTGCTTACGATTCCGTCGAATATACGATCATGACCTACCGCACATATGTCGGAGACAGTGCGAGTGGTTACAAATACGAGCAGAATGGCGCGCCACAGACCTTCATGATGCTCGATATCGCCGCCCTGCAGGAAATGTACGGGGCGGATTACACGACAAACAGCGACAATACCGTCTACAAATGGAAGCCGAACGAAGGCGTGACCTATGTGAATGGAGTCGCGGCCATTACTCCAGACGCGAACAGGATCTTCGCAACAATCTGGGACGGCGGCGGTATCGACACCTACGATCTAAGTGCCTACACCACCAGCCTTCAAATCGACCTGCGACCAGGGGGGTACTCGGTCTTTTCGCAACTCCAGCTGGCTTACTTGGGAGGCGGCTCGAATGGCGGCGATGCTCGCGGGAACATCTTCAATGCGCTTCTCTATCATGACAACCTGGCGTCGCTGATCGAGAATGTTCAGGCAGGCTCCGGCAACGATACGATTGTCGGCAACGAGGTGAACAACGCCCTTTGGGGCAATGCGGGAAATGATACGCTTACCGGCGGCGCCGGCGACGACACATTGAACGGCGGTGCTGGACTGGACCGGATGTCGGGTGGGGTGGGTGACGACACCTATATCGTCGACGTTGCAAACGACGTCGTAACCGAGAACGCGGGCGAGGGAACGGACACTGTCAGGACGGCGCTTTCGAGTTACACACTCAGCGTCAACGTCGAGAACCTGACCTATACCGGCACCACGTCGTTCATGGGTATCGGCAACGCTGCGGTCAATGTGATCACTGGCGCGGCAGGCGCCGACACGCTGGACGGCAAGGCGGGAGCCGATATCCTGATTGGCGGTGCGGGCAACGACACCTATGTTGTCGATGATCTGGCCGATGTCGTGACCGAGGCTGCCAATGCAGGCACGGATCTGGTCAAGACGACGCTTTCTGCCTACGCGCTGACCAACATTGCCAATGTTGAGGACCTGACCTTCACTGGCACCGGCAATTTTTCCGGGACGGGCAATATACTGGCCAACACGATCACCGGGGGCGCCGGCAACGACGTTCTGGACGGTGGTGCGGGTAACGACAGGTTGATCGGCGGGGCCGGCAATGACACGCTGAT
>NZ_JBFTME010000049.1:0-6246 GCF_056396805.1 Rhizobium sp. 05N49 | reverse complement strand
TTGCCGCAGCGCAAAGAAGCGGCCGAAATCGGCGACCTTTTGCCGTTCAACTACTCCAAGACAAATGCCCAATAAAGCTGGGTACCGCTAGCATCCGTGCGCGATTACCCCTGAAGAAGCCGTCAAGGCGCATCGAAAATCGCGCTTACTTTCTTCCGGGACCACCGGCCGATTTCGCTTGAATGGAACGACGATGAATTTTTTGACAATGACATTGGGTGACCGGAAGACCTTTATATTGAGCAACGTCAGCTGAGTGCCTCGATCTGATCGCCCAATCCGCACCGTTGAACATATCGAGAGCAAAAGGGGCGCTCCAGCGCAAGCGCCTCGTTTTAAGAATGCAAGCTGGCGTCAATCTGTGGCATCCAAGCCAGCCCATTGCGATCTCCTGTTCTGACGAGACAGAAGACGATGAGGCCCGACGCAAACGATGTTTAGATTTTGTCCCACTGGACATGATGTGCGGCGGGCGTACAGCATCCTACTCCGCTGCCATCGCCTTGACAGGGAATGAAGACTGGATTGTATCCAGGTCGTGAAGGAGAACTCCCGGGCAGACCGTCCGGGCGATCTCGGTCAGATGACGATGGTGAGTCAAATAGATCACCTGCCCGTGCTCCGCCATCTGCGCAAACAGTCGGAAGGTTTCCTCAGCCCGGAAATCGTCGAACGTTTCCATGATGTCGTCTGCAATGAAAGGAATCGGGGGCCGGTTGGCGACGAACTCGAAATATCCGGCGACGCGCAGTGCGAGGTAGAGCTGGAAACGCGCCCCTTTCGAAAGTTCATCGGCCGACTTCGACCCTCCGTGCGCCGATATTGCTATCAGGACTTCGCCATCCCTGCTCGGCTGCGCAGCGACGCCTGTATAGGCTCCGCGACTGATAGTTCTGAAAGCCTCCGAGGCGTTCGTCATCATTCCACTGCGATGTCTGTCCCTGTAGAGCTTTAGCGCCTGCTCGGCTGCCGTAACGCCTGCCCGAAGCTCGAGGTAGCGCCCCGCACGTTCCTCGATTTCGACCAGGAGCGTTCGCCGCTGCTCCTCGATTTCCGCAACCGCAGAATCCCCACCGACCGCGTCGATCGCCTTCTGCGCTGTAGATCGCTCGTAAAATAGGTCGTGACACGTCTTGTCCTGATCCTCCAGCGCAGGCGCCAAGGCTTCGAGTTGCTCCTCCAATGCCTCTCGATCCGCCAGCGCGAGCTGCTGCTCGACCTCCGCGATGCCTTTCCCCCGGCTGATCTCGACCAGGGCTTGCTCCAGTTCGACAATCGAGCTCTGCAGCGCCTGCCGCTTCGAGAACTGACTGATGCGGGCCTCGACCTCATCTGCGTTCGCACACCCGAAAAATGTCGTCATCTCATTCATGCGGGCATCGAAAATGTCTCTCTCAACAACAAGCGCTCGTTCACTCTCGCGTTTCCTGTCGAGATCTTTCGCGAGCTTGTGCCGTTGCTCCTGGCTCCGCTCTGCCACTTTGACCCGTTCGGCGATTATCCGCGCCAGTTCGGTTGGAGAACCGGAGTGCTCCACCTTGAGCCTGTCACACAGTTCGAAGACCGCTGCCTCGAACGACATGCGGTCCTTTTCCATCTTCTGAACGCGATCCACCAACCCGTCCCTGGCTTCGACAGCGGTTGCGAGCTTTTCAAGAACCTGTAGGATCCCATTGACGGCGCCGACATCAGGGACCTGCTGCTCTTCTCCGATCCAGCAACCATCGCAAAGCTCGCGCCAGCTTGCGTCCCACTCACGAGCGGTTTTCATCGCGTCGTCCCTGGCGCTCGTGCGCGCGGTGATCTCTTCGTTCAGACGCCGTAAACGATCGCCATGATCCATGGCCAGGTTGAAGAGGTCCAGCCCTTGCTCTGCGGCGGAGAAAAGCGTTGCCAGATCCGCACCGACATTGCCCGCCACGCCTGCTCCTTGCATGGCGGAGAGCAGCTGTTTCTTCGATTGCTCTACCCTATCGCGAATGTCGGCAATTTCCTGCCCGATCGCCAATCGATCTTCGCGCGTTCGAAGGGCAATTGTCCTCCTCCGGATCCATTCTTCAAGCTCCGCGGGATCGAGCGAGGCACCAAAAGAAATCGCTGCCAAGGCTCCCGACATCTCACTTCTGACTTCGGCGAGGCAACGCTCGGCTGCATGAAGGCGCTCGCGCGCAATTTCGATATCCGATGCCACAGATGCCCGCGTGAGCTTCAATTGCGCCAGTTTGCTTGCCTCAGCGAAGTGGATAAGCCGCTGCGTCACGAGTTGGTCGTCGGCCCTCATCGCCGTCTCGAAAGCGGCGGCTGAGGTCGCGTCCATTGTCTTGCGATGTGACATCCATGCCGTCTCGCGCGCCGCCCGGCTTGCAGCGACCGATGCCTCGTCAATCTCGCCCGCTCTGGCGCGCAAGAGATCGATCTCAACATCCATGCGCCGGACTTCCGGCTCCAGCCGCCCGAGATCTGCTTGCGCCGCCTTCACCCAATCTCGGCCTTCGTTGTATCGGCTTTTCCAGCCGTCCAGCTTTGCGGGTGATGGCATCGCCATCATCGCGAGTTCGTCGGCAGTTCCGCGCCAGGGCGCAAGCTGCGCCAGGTTCTGCGATAAAATCACATCCACGCTTTCGCAGCGTCGCATCAACGACCGGTGGGCAAGAGCGTCGTCCGATCGCGGCAGGGCCCTGACTGTCGCGGCGAGCAACTTGAACGCATTGATCCGTCCGGGAGACTGGAATTCTTCGAACCGGGTGACGTTCTCGCCCTCATCCTCAAGTGCCCGCTGGGCTCGGATGAGCTCCTGCGACGCAGATGAGAGGCGGGCGTCGATGCCTGACCGCTCGGTTATCAACGCCCTGAACTTGCCGATGGTGACAGCATTTAGGACCAATCTCGCCGGCGTTTTTTCATCGCCTTTTCCGAGCTGCAGAAGGAGTGCTTCGACCGAGAGTTCTGCAATCCGGCCGCTGAGCTTGGGGATATCGACCAAAGCTGTCAGATATCGCGGTTCCAGGGTTTTCGTAAGGTCGGCGACACGCGCAGAAAGATCAAGAGCGACCCGGTCATCTACGGTCTGCGTTATCTCCTTTTCGACCTCTTGAATCGAACGGCCGACCTCGTCCAACCTTACGCGGACGGCAATATCACCCTTTCGAATTTCGACAAGCTCCGAACTCCAGGATGCGGGCGGTTCGCACACGATCTCCAGGGCGTCGAACTGGTCCCGCAACGCTGTGAGCCTTTTCATCGTCGGGAGCGCGCTCAGGACACGATTGATCTCATCCGCCTGCCGCTTGGTACTTGCCCTTTCTGTCAGGGCCCGATCGTAGAGCGCGTCAAGGCGGTTCAGTTCCGTCAACCGCTTGCGATATTCCGTGACCTGGAGGTCGAGCTCCTCGCGTTTCTGCTTCAATTCCGTCAAGCGGGCCTTAAGGTCACCCAGCAGGCCGGAGCGTCCGCGGAATTTATAGAAACTGTCCGCATCCGCGCGGATCGCGACAAGGTGTCGACTGAGATCCGAAAGTCCGGCACTGGCCGAAAAGAGCAATTCCCCGAGATCGCCTCTGCTTGCAAGGATGTTCTCGCCACCTTTCTCGAGCGTGGTGTCGTCCAGCGAGAACATCGTCGAGAACGCATCGCGGTCAATGCCTCCGAGATCGGCTCTGATCTCGGCGTCAGCCAGGCTGCGCTCGTCGCCGGCGAGCAGGCTGTTCTGGGCCCGTTTGATGCGCACGAACTCCCGCGCCTGGCCAGCAACCTGGACGTTGGCGCCTAAACGCATGGCATTATAGGGATGCAGAAAGCCATATCTCGACGTGTTGCCGATCCCGAAGATCAGATCGAGGATGGCATCGAGCGTGGTCGACTTACCTGCTTCGTTCGGTCCGTAGATGATGTGCAGGTCGGGCGATCCGACCGGGCGCGACCCAAAATCGATGATGGCGTCGGTGAATCTCCCATAGCGCGTGAGATCAAGGCGATTGATGCGCACGCTATTCTCCCTCGCCGCTGCGTAGGCGCGCCAGAACCTGCGAGGCGCCGTTCCTGGCCAATTGAGACGCCAGGGCCTCGAATGATGCTTCGTCTCTGCCGAATGTGTCTCGAAGCTCGGCTGGAAGCTGCCCTCTCAGTTCATCGAGGATGGAGCACAGTTCGCCGACATAATCGGTGGAACCGAGGATCTCCTCGTCGATAATCGATGCCAGCTCGTGGAGCGCACCGGACTGGCGGTCGCGGCTCTGACCCGGTATCGTGGGCGAAGCGACCACCTTCTCGATCCAGATGTTGCCCACCGACGCTGCGCGCAATTCCAATTCCGTCCGCAACAGGTCCGTATCGCGTCGCAGTCTCCACGCAAGGTCATTGGTTCCAGTCAATTCAACGCGCGCCACGAGATGGTCGGCTGATGCCGTTGAAGAAAGGCTCTCAAGTCTGCTGTTGACCTCAAGGACGACGTCCTTCCAATCAGCGGCCTGCGATATATCGATTACAAGTCTCTCGAACTGCGCAATAGCCGTGTGGCGCTCCTCGACGATGATCGAGCGGTCATCCCTGATCGTGACCAGCGACACGGACTTGCGGCCATCCTCGTTGATGTCGCGCCCCTGAGGTATGCCGGGCATGATGATCGTCGAGGCGCCGCCCTGGACGGCCGATCGCCTGTGAATGTGGCCGAGTGCCCAGTAGCGAAATCCGCTTTGCTGAAGATCGGCCACGCTGCATGGAGCATATAAATCGTGCCCGGGCGACCCGCCGAGGCTGGTATGCAGTAGACCGATATTAACGGCGTCCGGAAACGGAGGCGGAAAGTTTCGCAGCAGGCTCTCGGGTGCATGCGGCTTGGCGAAGCTGAGCCCGTGGATGGCCACGGGAAAATGGCAAGCGTCACGATCGACGAGGGTTGTCTCCGCGGCGGCGCCGAAAACCTTAACCGTATCAGGCATCACCAGCTCGGCAGTGATTTTCGACAGCGCATCGTGGTTGCCGCGGATGATGAAAGTGCCGATGCCGGCCTGGTGAAGGCGGGCGAGCTGTTCGGCGAGGAACCTTGCGGTCTTCATGGACGTCTGCTCGCCGTCATAAAGGTCACCTGCGACAAGGAGTGCGTCCACCCGCTCCTCGAGACAAAGGTCCACGATCCGGACGAGCGACCGTCGGGTCGCAAGTCCGATTAACTTGGAAAGCTCGAGGTTTCGTAAGGCCAGCGTCCGAAGCGGAGAGTCGAGATGAATGTCAGCAGTGTGAAGGAACCGATAGACCAAGAGCCTAGCCTCATGCGTTGGTCTACCTTCCTATCGCCATTCGCCACTCGGCACCAGCCAATATTCCTGTTTTGTTCCCGACGTCCCCAGGATGTTTGCTCACGGCCGGCGCCCAAGCTTGCCCGCGTTGGAAGGTGTAATCAGGTAGTTTAGCAGTCGACCACGCCCAACCTTCACCAGCTTTCTGCCTCCGAGGGAAAGCCTTTGGCGCCATGGGAACATGTCAAGGAGGTGACAGTTTGGACAAAATCCGACCTTTGCTGAGGATCAATGTCCGAGGACCTACTATCAGACAAGTCGCCTGGTTCATATGGCTCGCCAGTGCTGCCCGCCGATATGGTCGGCGTTTGGCAGGGCGAGGGCATCAGATCGGGCCATCCGCCGGACGGCGTGCTGGAAACAAAATTGCCGTCCGCAGCAAGTTCCCTCAGACACCATGGGAGGACCGCAGAGGCTGCTGTGACTCCAGGCTCCGACAATGGGCCCTCTCCTCAAGTCGCCGATTAATCGAAATAACGCCCGGAACAACTATGTCCCTCCTCATTACCTCCATACTCTTCATCATATTCGGACTGGCGCTCGGCGGCGGCGGGCTGTGGCTCGTCACGCTTGGCGGCAGCGTCTTCTATCTCTTCGCGGGACTGATGTTCCTGCTGACGGCAGGCCTGCTTCTCATGCGCAAGGCAGTCGCGCTGTGGGTCTATGCGGTACTCGTCGTCGTGGCTCTCGCCTGGGCAATCTGGGAGGTGGGGTTCGACTGGTGGCAGCTCGGTCCGCGCGGCGGCCTGATCATCCTCTTCGGGCTCTGGCTGCTGACGCCATGGATCCGCAGGCCGCTCGGCTTTCGCAGCCCGACCGGCATCTATTACGGTGCCAATCCCTGGCCGCTGGCCATTCCGGTCATTCTCGCCATCATCGTCGCCGGATATTCCATGACGACGGATCCGCATGACCTCGCCGGCGACCTGCCGGCGCAATCATCCGCTGCAAC
>NZ_JBFTME010000048.1:0-6359 GCF_056396805.1 Rhizobium sp. 05N49 | reverse complement strand
GATGTGACGTTCACCGGCGCATTGTTGCCGGCATCGCCGGTGCTGAGCGCAGTTGCCAGCGGTTTGTGGATCATCAGCCGGGATGCGGCGTGATAGCTCGGATTCAAGCCCGAGATCAGCACGATCGACGCCGCCATCAGCACCATCATAACCGCAACGATCATAACAAGCCGCCGACGGATCAAGCGTAACCCAGACGTAATATCTCTCGCTTCGGTTGGAAACCGGATCGCGAACATAATCACAGCAGTCGCAAACAGGACGAAGAGGATGCTATTCTGAGTGAGGATGATCGTCTCCGTGAGGTTCATCACCAGGAACATGATGACCAGCACATTCAGCCACAGCCAACCCTCTTCGGGAGCGTCACACAGCAGCGTCGCTCCCTGCCGAAGCGCGCGGACTATCGTCCAGGCCAGGGGTATGAAACCCACGAGGCCGAGGCCCAGCAATACGTCGCGAAAGCCGTTATGGGCATGCGGCGCAGGCCACCCGGCTGCAGCGCGGACGTACCAGCCGTCGGCATTGGAGTCGGCCCAGAAGGCTTGATAGCCATAACCGAGCAACAGCCGTCTTCCGATTGCGAGATCCACTTCCCGCCAGAGCGGAACGCGTCCAGTCAGCGTCGCATCCTTGCCCATCGCTTCGAGCAGGGGAACGAGCAATTCGCTAAGTCCGACAAGGACCAGCGCAACCAATTGCAGGCAGACCAGCACGAGCGTCGCCCGTCCAAGGTCGCGGGTCTTTGAAAGGGCTAGGAAGAAAGCTGTTGCCGGGACCGCGCTGACGAGTGAGTTCATGGCCGTCATCGACTGCGACGCGACCAGGCAAAAGAGACTGGCGCACAGCAGCGGTATGCTGACAATTCTAGGCCCAGCCCGTCGATCCACGGCCATCATGCTGCACGCGAAAGTCGCGATCGCTGCGTTCCACCCGAGGGTGTTCTTATTGTCAAAAACTCCTCTCAGGGAGCTCTCGCCAAAGGTGAACGCACGACTGGGCCATGCCACAGCCATCAAAAGACTGCACACCATGCCGGTGCCAAGCACCACGACTGTCAGCAACAGCAGTTGCCGCGGCGTGAACAGGATGGCGAGAAGGTATGCTAGTGAAATGGAGAGGATGAGCGCAACGCCCCGCTGTAGGGTGAGAGCGGGGCTCGACGACCACAACACTGAAGCAAGCGGTAACAAAAGAAGGATGGCGAACGGCAGGCTACGGCGAATGGCAGTCAGCAGCTCTGCCTGATTTCGAGCCAGGAGTCCAAGAGAAATCAGATAGATGGGCATGCCGAGCAGGCGAAGCTTGGCCATCTCGCTGGCATCGAGGTTGCCGTCACGGTCGATGAGAGGAAAGATGCAGCCACTCAGAAGGAACAGCGCGATGAGGACGCCGATGCACTCCATTGACCGCCACGGCATGATGACTTTGGGGCTGTAGACTGCCGGATAGCAAGCCTTCTCCATCATATCATTCTGCCGGATACTGGCTGCTCAACTGGCCTTCCGTCGTTCTCACGCCCGTCAACGCTGGACTTGCGGCGATGCCGACCCGGCGCAGAGCGCTGGCACCGGCGGCCGCGTCGCGTCGCGTCTGATCTGCAGCGGCACCATTAACCGACCCCGCAGCGGCCCGGCCTGTCAGATGCTCCACAAGATAAAGAGGCCGTTGTCGGACCTCGACTGCGATGCGGCCGACATATTCGCCAAGAAGCCCGACGGAAATCATGTTGAACGCGCCGAATACCAGAATGACCACCATGATGGAGGCGTAACCGGGCATATCGACGCCAAATATCAGCGTTCGTCCAATGATGATGGCCGCATAGAGTTGCGCTAGAAAGACGACAACGAGGCCGACATAAGTCCAGATGCGCAAAGGCATCGTCGTCGACCCGGTGATCCCGTCGAGCGCGAAGTTCCACAAGCGCCAGTATACCCACTTCGAGGTGCCGGCCGTACGTTTCGGCCGGTCGTATTCGACCGTCGCCTGAGTGAAGCCAACCCAGGAGAATAGCCCTTTCATGAAGCGGATACGCTCCGGCATGCCGTTGAGGACATCGACGACGCTGCGATCCAGCAGCCGGAAATCGCCGACATTGTCCTGGATGGGGTAGTCGGCCATCCTGTTATAGAGGCCGTAGAAGGCCGCGGCGCTGCACCGCTTGAGCCAGGTGTCGCTGACACGTCTCTTGCGTCGTGCGTTGACCACCTTTGCGCCGCGCATCCAGGCGCTCACCATATCCGGGACGATATCTGGCGGATCCTGCAGATCGACGTCCATCGGGATGATGGCATCTCCGCGGGCGTGGGCGAGACCGGCTGCCAGAGCTGCGTCCTTGCCGAAGTTCCGCGACAGGCAGATCAGTCCGATATCCGGTCGCTGAGCCACGAGACCTTCGATGATGTCTACGGTGCGATCGCGGCTGCCATCGTCGACGAAGAGGATCTCTACCTGTCCGCCTGGTCCGAGAGCGGCGCGGATCGCGTTGGTCTGTGCATCCATGGCCTGGAGAAAGAGCACGATCGTCTCCTCCTCGTTGAACACCGGCACCACAATACTCAGTACCAGGCCGTCCATATCTGACATGCCGTGAGACGAAAGATCAGTCTTGGTGATGGGCCATGTGAGGGGGGATTCCGTGCTGCGCGGCAACATGTTAAGCCCCCGATGTGATGAAATGTGTTGGACCACATGCGCCTGCTGTCGCACGACCGCCGGCGCAACGAGGCCGCCGCTCGTAGATCCTTCGAAGAAACCGTTCGATCCGATCACTCTTTACAATAGTCTTACTCTTGACCATCCTCGGCTCCATTCAGCTTGCCGAACTCGCAAGCTTCAAGGCTCATCGAATTTCACCCCGACATCCCTGTCGGTGATGACACGCAAGCCTCTGTAGAAGTGAACTTTATTCTTTATGTTGGCTGGTCGAAAGCGAGCCATAAGACGTATGCGTACCACTTTGTGCTGATTGTTGCTCAAACGAAGAACGAGTTAGTCTTGGAACTGATCTAGTCCGGTAAGGATCTATTGCCGGCCGGGCGCTGGACACGGTTGTGGGACGAGTACGTGTATGGGCATATCTGATCTCAATCCGGCGCTGGGCGCGGAGATCGCGGGACCATCGAACCCGGTCAATAACAGAATATCTCATTTGCAAAGGTCGCACCCTTTATCGCGGCACGTCATCCTGTGGCTCGCCATGGTTGCCGCCTTGGCTGCGCTTTGCACCGCGATCAGCGGGCAGAGTTACTGGATAGACGAGGCCAACACTGCGTGGCGTGCCGCGGAGCCGCACTTTGAGGCGCTTTTGGCCCGCATGGTCGCGGAGACAGGCTCCGATGCGCAGATGCCATTTTTTCTCGTGACGATCTGGGCCTGGGAGAAGGTCGCAGGCGACGGCGAGGTTGCGCTGAGGGTGATGAACCTCGTTTGGCTTATTCCGGGCCTCTACGTCTTCGCCAATGGCCGGGTTGATCGGCTTCTGGTCGCCGCCAGCAGTGCGTTTCTCTGGTATTATGTCGATGAGGCGCGGCCCTATGGCATGCAGATCGGGGCGAGCCTGATGGTCTTCGGCCTGCTCGAACGCGCGGTGGTCGCGGCGAGCGATCGCAGTGCGGAAGGTCCGCTCCTTCGCCGCTATCAGGTCTGGCTGCTTGCGTTCGGACTTATTGCTCTTGCTGGAAGCAGCTTGCTCGGTGCGATCTGGGCCGCCGCCGCGGTCGGTGCCGCCGCTTGTGCCGTACACTGGCGCGTTCGCCGGCTTGCGAACAGCCATATCATCGGACCGTCGGTTCTGCTCGTGGTCGTGCTGGCGCCACTCGGGCTTTACTATCTCTGGACCGTACTTGGGGGGGCGGGCGGCACCAAAGTGGCGACGACCGACGCCCGGACATTGTTGTTCTCGGCCTACGAATTGCTGGGTTTCGCAGGCCTCGGTCCTGGGCGCACGGATCTGCGCGCCGGCGAGGGGACGATCGTCTCGTCTTACCTCGTTGCGCTCGCGAGCTACGCGATCCTGGTTGCTGCTGTAACGCTGGCCGGCCTGATTCAGGCCGTTCGCAATATTCCGCCTCGCACACTCGCGGCATGCGCGATCGCATTCACGGCTGCGGCAGCATTGATACTGGTCGCCGGATATATCCTGCATTGGCGTGTCGTTGGTCGCCACCTTGCTCCTGCGATAGCCGTCGTCCTGGCGCTGCAGGCGGCAGGTGCGACGCTGCTCTGGCGCCGGCCTGTCGGCAAGCTCGTGGTCGTTGGCTTTCTGGTAATGGCATTGGCTTCTGGTGCGAGCATCAGATTCGCGCAGCGGCATGCCAAGGACGATTATCGCGCTGCGGCCTCGGTCGTACGCACGGCCCTAACCGGGGGCGATCGCGTCTGGTGGAGCGCTGACGCACTTGGCGCTCTCGTGTACCATGTGCCGCTAGGCAAGGGATGTGGCAGCGCGCTCTATGTCTTTGAGCCACGGCCCGGTTTTGCTGCCGCTCTGGAGGCTCCGACTCTCGTCGTCACCAGCAAGCCTGATATTTACGATCCGGAAGGAGTGCTGGCCGCGTTCCTGTCCGACCAGCATTTTCAGGTTACCGAAACCTTCCAGGCTTTCCAGGTCTGGCGACGCGCGTCACCAACTGTTTCGTTACCTTGCAGTTAGGCGCCAATCCGCGCGCTGAATTCACGATAACTAGGCTGTGATTGACGAAATGTTTTCGCGGGCCTGCGTTTATCGCCGCACCGAGCCAGAGACGTTCTCGGCATTCGGTGGCGTCTCCGTACTGGGACCGGCCTCGTCCGCTCCGATGTCGATCTTGCCGTTTGCGCGGGCCTGCCCGTCCAGGTCGGCAGATCCGAGCCCGAAAGCTGTCGTTCCCGCATCGATGGCCGGCGAACCGGGCTTCAGGTGGAAATCTCCAGTGGCAGGATTTGAAAGCAGGGGATCACGTCCAAGCAGGTTCCCGTTCGCTGCATCCGGAGCATGGCCGTCCGAAAGCACCGATGCCTCGCGTGGAGTGCCGTTGAAGGTGATATTGTTGTACCACTTCACATCCTCGTTCACGTAGCCGTTGGTACTGACGTCGTTAATGGCCCGGTTTCTGGAATCCGTTCGCGGATCCGCCACCGCAATATTGTTCACCCAGGTATTGTGGCTGCCCATGGCGTTGCTCAGTTCGCCTCGCCAGCTTCCCTTGTTGGCATGGTCATGGTTGTTGTGCCAGACGGTGTTGTTGCGCACCGTGACGAAGTCGCTCAGGAAGACGTGGATGCCTTTGCCGCCATTGCCGTAGGAGACATTGCCCTCGATCAGAGTGCCGTAGCGGTATTTGGTATCGTGAAAACCGTCGATGATGATACCGTTTCCATCGGTATGTTCCCAGTTGATGGCGGGTCCCTGCACGTTGTCGTAGGTAATGTTGTTCCTGACGACGTTGCGGAACTCGGCGTTGCCTGGAGCGAGGTCCATGTTCTGCCAGAGCGAAATGCCGCTGCACTGATAACCGTTCGTCGCAGTGTTGCCATAGACCCGGTTGTCCTCAATCGTCAGCCAATCCGATTTGGCGCTGGAAATGCCCGAGCCGCCGCTGTCATGGGCAATATTGTCCTTGATTGTGACATGGTGTGATCCTTCGATATCGATCGCATGTCCCCCGCCGCCAACGACGTCGAAGCCTTCGATCCTGATGTAGTTCGCCCGCACGTTCAGGGTGCTGTAGGTGTCCGAAGCAGGCGGTCTGAGCAAAGCGCCGCCGGGCAATTCAGAGCGGATGGTGACGTAATTATCCGCCGTACCATTCTTCGTTATCATGATCTGCTCGTGATAGGTTCCCGCCTTCACCACGATCTGATCGCCGGGCTTGAGCTGCGCCTGCATGGCGCGGCCGATCGTCTTCCATGGCGCTGACAGGTTGCCCTTGGCTATGTCGCTTCCGTCAGTGGCAACGTAGTAGTCCGTCATCACGCTTCTCCTGTCCCTGTAGTCTGGTGATCCCTTGGGGTGCCGGTTGTGATGATCAATGGCCTTCGCCTGCTAGAGCACAAGCGATCGACTGAGCCTATTGGATCCTTTGTAATGTCGAGGCTTACATTTTAAAATCGTGGTATTTCATCAAGGATCTTGCGTATAATTCGGAGTCACGGAAGTTATATTTTGCGTGACGTTTGGGTTTGACATTGTTGATGGCGACGACGATGTCGGCATTGCGAGCGCTCCTGAGCTGCTGCAGGCAGAATTCGGCGGCTCTGCGGCTGGTTTTTGCCCATTGCACGATCATCAGCGTTCGCTCCGTCAGCGCTGTCAGATGCATCGTATCGGCCGAGGCCAGTACGGGGGCGCTGTCGAAGATGACGATCTGGCCTCT
>NZ_JBFTME010000047.1:0-10304 GCF_056396805.1 Rhizobium sp. 05N49 | reverse complement strand
TGGGTGACGCGACGAAGGACGGCGGCATCGTCGTGCGCATCTGGTGGAAACCGTTCATCCTCTGCATCTGGGGCGGAGCGCTCATCATGGCCTTCGGCGGCTTCGTCTCGCTGACCGACCGGCGCCTGCGCGTCGGGGCTCCGAGCAGGAAGGCAAAGCCAGCAAAACCAGTGGCACCTGCCATGGAGCCGGCGGAATGATCAGGCGTCTCCTCCTCGTCCTGACCTTGATCCTGGCGGCCGCACCGGCCTTTGCCGTCAACCCGGACGAGATGCTCTCCGACCCGGCCCTAGAAGCCCGGGCGCGAACATTGTCGGCCGAACTGCGCTGCATGGTCTGCCAGAACCAGTCGATCGACGATTCCAATGCCGATCTCGCCAAGGATCTGCGCCTGCTGGTGCGCGAGCGCATTACCGATGGCGACAGCGACGAGCAGGTGCTGAACTACATCGTCTCGCGTTACGGGGAATTCGTCCTGCTGAAGCCGCGCTTCAGTCTGCGCACGCTGTTGCTCTGGGGGGCACCGGTGCTGCTGATCCTTGCCGGCGGGGTTTCGCTCATCGTCTTTGCCCGCAAGCGGGCTGGAAAGCCAACTGGCAGCAAGCTGACGGCAGAAGAGCAGGCAAGGCTTGCCGAATTGCTCGATCCGACTCCGCGACTTTGACGGAGGTCAAGGTCAGTTCGTCCAAGCCGTCCTACTCTCATGGCACCAGATGTTTCCGGAAAGGGAGGTGCAGGCATGCAGGCCAAGGACATTATGACGAGCAACGCAGTTTCGATCAGCCCTGCGGCAGGGATCCGCCATGCTGTCGCGGTGATGATGCAAAACAACATCAGCGGGCTGCCTGTCGTTGACGACGACGGGCGGATCTGCGGAATTCTGACCGAAGGCGACCTGCTGCTGCGGCGCGAGATCCGGCTTGCGCCGCGCACCACGCGTAACGCGGAAATCACGTCCGATGTCGATCTCGACCGCTACATTCGCGGCAACGGCTGGTCCGTCAGAGATATCATGTCGCGCGATGTTATCGTCGCCAGCCCGGACAGCGAGGTTTCGGATATTGCCGAAAGCCTCGAGGTCCATCGCATCAAGCGTATTCCGATCGTCGACGACGGACGGCTCGTGGGGATCGTCAGCCGGCGCGATATCCTCGCTCTGATAACCGACGCGCCGACACTCAGGTTGCCGCGCGAGGATGACGCGATCCTACTCGCTGTTTGCACACGCCTGAAATATGATCTCGGGCTGACGCCGCAAAGGATCCGCGTCTCCGTCCATAACGGACAGATCACGCTCGAAGGAAATGTGGAAACCGACTTGCAGCGCCGTGCCGTGCTTGCGCTCGTCGAGAATCTCGGATTGGGAAGCTGCCTCGATCGGTTGCAGCTTGTCGCAGATTCAGATCCGGAAAAGCGGTCGCAACAGGCTTAAATCCAAGCCACTGATCGAGTCGCAGGCCGGGTGCTTCGGTCAGCCGCCGGCAGCCAATGCCTTGTCGAGTGCAGGACCAAGGCCGACCGACAGGGCCTTGTCGTCGAGCGGGCCGACCTGCTTGAACAGGATGCGGCCGTCGCGGTCGATGACGAAGGTCTCCGGCACGCCGTAGACACCCCAATCGATCGCTTCCCTTCCGGTCGGATCGACCCCGACGGCAGCGTAGGGATTTCCGTTTTCGTGCAAGAAGGCCAGAGCGTTGCTGCTGTCATCCTTATAATTGATGCCTATCAGCTTGACGCGCGGATCCTTCGATAGCTGCATGAGCGCGCCATGTTCCTGCCGGCAGGGAACGCACCAGGACGCGAATATGTTGACGATCGTGACCTGGCCGGAAAACCCGCTATCTTGAAGTCCGGGAGACTGCAGACCAGCAAGCGGCGGCAGATCGATTGCCGGACGTGTCTGACCGATCAGTGCGGAAGGGAGGGCGGAGGGCGAATATCCTTCCGCCGCCTCCCGATAGAGCGTGCGCCCGGCGACTCCGGCAATTGCTGCAAAGACGAGCAGCGGCACGGCGGCAAGCAGATAGCGGCGCACTTTAGCGTGCCTCGCGGCGCGCGCCATGTCTGATCTTCGCCACTATCTCGACCTGCCGGCGATAGATGCGGCCGCGAAACCAGGTCGTCGCGCTGATAGCGGTCATGACGGCGAATGCGGCGGCATAGGCCGCCAGCACATAGTCCCGATGTGTCATTTAATTCTCCTTTTGCATTGCGGCCCGTGCCGCCAGGCGGTGATGCGACATGAGTCTCCGCCGCCAGATTTCGTTCCTGATCGAGGCCAGGAGGAGCGTGAAAAAGAGCGCCGTGAAGGCCAGGCCCATGGTCAGGAGCGGGCGAAGGAATTCGATGTCCAGAGCGGGGCCATCCAACCTGAGCACGCTTGCCGGCTGATGCAATGTGTTCCACCAGTCGACCGAGAACTTGATGATCGGGATGTTGACGAAGCCCACGAGAATGAGAACCGCCGTGACACGAGCAGCGCGCGTTGGCTCGTCGACTGCGCGGTTGATCGCCAGCAGGCCGAGATACATCAGGAAAAGCACGAACATCGAGGTCAGGCGCGCGTCCCACACCCACCAGGTTCCCCACATCGGCTTACCCCAGATCGCCCCTGTCACGAGCGACACGAAGGTAAAGGCGGCGCCGATTGGCACAGCAGCGCGCGCGGCGACATCGGCAAGCGGATGGCGCCATACCAGGGAGCCGATGGCGTTTGCGGTCATCACCACATAACAGAACATTGCCATCCATGCCGCCGGGACATGGACATACATGATCCTGACGGTCTCGCCCTGCTGGTAATCACCATCGGACACAAAACTCAGATAAAGTCCGACAGCGAAACAGAGGGTGGTGACGATCGAAAGTCCAGGCAGGACCCGATCGGCCAGTTCCAGGAATCTGGCGGGCTGAGCAAGCCTGGTGATGTCGTCTTTGATGCGTTCGACATAGGTCATGGCCCGCTCTAGCGCCCAAAGCCGTCATATTAATTGACCGGGATCAAACTGCGACCATTGGTGCGGTCATGCGTCTTTCATTTTGCTCTCCTGTTATCACAGTCCGATCCTCGGTCGCGGGTCCAGCAGGCTCATCGTGACATATTGCCGAGGTCTTCTGACGCGGCAACGCTTGGCGGAACCGGCCGATAATTGATCGCGGTCAAAGACGAACGCCGCGCAAATGCCAAGAAGGAGACATTCCAGTCCAGGAGACCCTCACCTTGATGATTGCCGCGCACGACCGATCCGCCACTCCTCCCGCCGACGTGATTGCAGGCTCCAGACCGCAGCGGGGGAAAAAGAAGTCTAATGTCTCCGGCCTCGTCCGGTTGCTGCCCCTGCTGCGGCCTCACCGGGGCTTGGTGCTCTTGGCCGTGATCTCGCTCGCGGCCGCGGCGCTGATCTCGCTTGCGTTGCCGATGGCGGTCCGCCGGATGATCGATCATGGTTTCGGACAGTTCGACGGTGGCTTCATCAACAGCTATTTCCTGATGCTTCTTGCGCTCGCAATCGCGCTCGCCATAGCAAGCGCCTGCCGCTATTATTTTGTCACGACGCTTGGCGAGCGCGTTGTCAGCGACCTGCGTGTGAAGACCTTCCGAAATGTGACGCGGTTGCCGGCAAGCTTTTTTGACGCCAACAAATCCGGCGACATCGCATCGCGACTGACCGCGGATGCCGCACAGATCAAGTCCGCATTGAACCTCGCTGCATCGGTGGCCTTGCGCAATTCGCTGCTGTGCCTGGGCGCGCTGGTGATGATGTTCGTCACCAGCCCTGGACTTTCCGCCATCACATTGGGTGCCATCCCGCTTGTGATCGCGCCGCTCGTCCTTTTCGGGCGCTCGGTCCGGAGAAAATCGCGGGCGGCTCAGGACGCTCTTGCGACCGCATCCGCTTTCGCCAGCGAAATGATTGCCGGAAGCCGGACGGTCCAAGCCTTCAACGGGGAGGCAGCGGCGAGCGACAGGTATGCGCATGACGTCGAGGCGTCCTATCGCAGCGCCGTCCTTGCCGCCAGCTCGCGTGCGCTCCTGACCGCCGTTGCCATTGCAATGATTTTCGGAAGCGTCGTCGGGGTTCTCTGGATCGGCGCCCATAATCTGCTCTCGGGAACGTTGTCGGCCGGAAGTCTGAGCCAGTTCCTGCTCTATTCCGTCATTGCGGCAGGGTCGCTAGGCTCGCTCTCGGAGGTCTGGGGCGAACTGGCGCAGGCTGCGGCCTCAGCCGAACGCCTTTTCGAACTGCTCGATGAAGATGCCGGTGAGAGCGAGCAGGCCTCGCGTTCTGCGCTCAGCCAACCCGCAAAAGGCGCGATCGAAATTCGAGACCTGCATTTCGCCTATCCGGGCGCTCCGGACAGGCAAGTCCTCACGGGCCTGTCGATGAACGTGCGGTCCGGCGAGACAGTCGCGCTTGTCGGTGCTTCCGGCTCGGGCAAAAGCACAATCTTCTCGCTCATGCTCGGTTTCTACAAGGATTATGCGGGCGACATTTTGCTCGATGGTTGCCATGCGCGCACGATCTCCACCACTGCAGTACGAGGCGAAATTGCCGTCGTACCGCAGGACGTGACCATCTTCGCAACCAGTATCGCAGAAAATATAAGTCTCGGACGGTCGGATGCGTCGCTGGACGAGATCGTGGCTGCAGCGACGGTGGCAAGAGCGCATGGGTTTATTTCCGAGCTGCCGGATGGTTACCGTACCGTTGTCGGCGAGCGCGGTCTCACTTTATCGGGCGGTCAGCGGCAAAGACTGGCGATCGCCCGTGCAGTCCTGAAAAACGCGCCGATCCTCTTGCTGGATGAGGCCACGGCATCTCTCGATTCAGAAAACGAGATGCTGGTGCAACGGGGGCTCGACGAATTGATGTCCAATCGCACGACAATCGTGATTGCTCATCGGCTTGCCACCGTGCTCAAGGCGGATCGAATTCTGGTGCTCGACGGAGGGCGAGTAATCGAGGAGGGAACACACGCCGCGCTGATCCGCAAGGGCGGTGCATATTCCAGGCTTGCCGAGTTGCAGTTCGATCTCTCGGGGTCGGCGGCCATGGAACACAATGCGGCGTAAGGGCAACGACAAACAGTGGCAGATCGCGCGTTGCGGCCACGTCCGCTTTCTGCCCCTCGGTAAGAGGCTTGAATAAATTGCTGGGAAGAGTTCTCCAGACATAGTCTGTAATCTTCAGCGGAGTCCGGTATTTCGATAGGCTGGTGTCGAACGTTCGGTTATCCATATGGCTCTCAGTGTTTCATGAAAGATGAACGTGAAACGGAAAGGCAACCCCATATTGCAGGGGCTGCCTCGTCCAAACCTTGCACTAGCCGATCAGGTAACCGGAGATTTGCGTGGCATCACACCAGTCCTCGTCTGACTGCGGCGTCAGCACACGGCAAGCCGTTGGCTTTGCCGCCTCTCGGCCCGAAGCAGTCATCGCAGCCCTCAATGTTCTCATTCCCATACATTGCAAATTTCCCGGCTCTCAGCTTTCCTGCAACCGGAAAGTGATCTCGGAGGAACGGATGACGGAAGCAAAACGCGTTGATGAACTGTTCGAGGCCTGGACTAACGATCATTCGCCTGGCTGCGCGGTTGCGGTCATGCGTGACGGCGAGGTTATCCATAAGCGGGGCTTCGGCATGGCCAATCTGGGCCATGGTATCGCGATCGGGCCGTCCACCGTCTTTCATTCGGCATCTGTCTCCAAACAGTTCACTGCATTTGCCATCCTGCTGCTGTCGGCCGAAGGAAAATTGTCGCTTGATGATGTGGTGGGGAAATACATGCCCGGCCTGCCTGATTTCGGCGCACCGATCACCCTCAGGCACCTCATGCACCATACGGGTGGCCTGCGCGATCACTGGGAATTGCTGGGCCTCGCCGGCTGGCGCTACTCCAAGGACCTGATCACCGATGACGACATCCTCGCGATCGTCTCCCGGCAGCAGGATCTGAACTTCCAGCCGGGTGACGAGCACCTCTATTGCAACACGGGTTATGCCTTGCTGGCCGAGGTCGTGAAGGTGGTCAGCGGCCAGTCGCTCCGTGCCTTTACCTCGGACCGGATTTTTGAACCGCTTGGCATGCACAACACGTTGTTTCGCGACAACTATGCCGAAGTTGTCAGGAATGTCGCTGACGGCTATGTCGGGACGGAGACCGGGGTTGAGATCTCCAACACGAACTTCGATACGGTCGGCGCGACCAGCCTGCTGACGACAGTGGAAGATCTCGCGCTCTGGGATGAAAATTTCTACCACAAGCGTGTCGGAGGGCCTGACGTCATCGCAAGGATGGTCGAATGCGGGCGACTGAAYGATGGCAGCGAAATCGGCTATGCCTCGGGTCTCGGCGTCGGTACGTATCGCGGCCTTGCGATCGTCGAACATACCGGCGGCGATGCCGGCTTCCGCTCCGATATCATCCGCTTTCCGGAGCAGCATTTCACCGTGGCGATCCTTGCCAATTTCGGGTCGATCGTGCCGAGCAACCTCGCGCGGGGGATCGCCGATATCTATCTGGCAGATGTGTTGCAGCCGATCCCGGAATCTTTGCCGAGCACGTTTCCGCAACCCGACGCCGATGCATTGGAACTGCTCACCGGCTATTACGCCGAACCGCGACTGGCCGGCCGCGTCGCCCGCCTCGTGGCGCATGAGGGAAAACTGCTGATAGGCTATGACATCGAATATGGCACATATCGCCTTGAAGCGGTGGATGACCGCCGGTTCCGTTTCAGCGATTTCCCGAACCATGAGCTCGCGCTGGAGCAAGGAGAAGGCGAGCCGGCAACTGAGCTGACCTCCTATCGCGACGGCAAGCGCCTGTACCAATACCGGCGATTGCCCGTCTATACGCCGTCGCCAAAGGAGCTTGCCGATCTCGCAGGCACCTATCGTCCGGTCGAAAACGACATGCCCTACGAGGTGAAGGTTCGGGAAGCGGGGCTGGTATTCAAATCCGTGAAGTCACGGGAAATAGCGCTGACAGCCGTCGCTCCGGACCATTTTCTCGGTGATGGGGACCGGTTCACCTTTGCCCGCGATGACGACGGTCGGGTCACTGGCATGCTGATGAACAGTGGTCGCATCCGCAATTTCCGCTTCGAGCGGCTTTGAACCGCTCGCAGCGCCGGAATGTCTGCTCCTGGCGCTTTCCAGACGAAACATCCTACGGATGAGCCGGTTGATGGTTTACATTTCATCAAAGCGGCTATTTTCGCTGTTGCTCCACAGTCATTGTTACATTGGCCGCTCTTCATTGCTGGCCACGCGCGCTCGGGTCCGAAAACTAGAAATGCTCCCCGACCCAGGGGCAGGCCCGAGAACGCGCGATCGAGGATCATTACTGCCTGATCGGAACAACCAAGCCCCGTCGCATGGCAAACCCGGCGAGCGGAACCATGGGCCTCATTGACCGGATTTCACCGCGGCAAGCTGGCTAGCCCTTCCAAACGCTATGCCGGCCAGGGCGACGAGCCTGTCGACATGCACGACCAGACCAACGGCGACCGCGAGACGCGCGGTTCGCCAATCGACTTCTTCCCCGCCCTTCAGGCGGCCGATGGACCGGGGTCGTCCGGTTTCTCCGGCGCTGGCCTCTGTCTGCCGGGCGCTCCACCCTTTAGCAGCCTCAGCGTCGGCTTCCCAGCGAGCCTCATCCTCACCTGAAAGCCGTCCGATCCCCTCATCGCTCGTTCCGGCTGGTAGTTGACGGTTTCCAGTAGAACCTGTTTCTGAAACCCATCTGCATTTTCGATAACGATCTTCTGACCTTCCCTTAAGCCAAGAAGGGCAAGGCCACGAAGCGTGTCGACGGGGAGCAGCATGCCGACCGGCGTCGTCATGCGGCCAGTGGTGAGGATGCGCGTGTCCCGCCTGCCGTCGATGCTGAAGGTCACTCGACTGTTCAGGCTTGCGGCATCTTCTGGCAGATCCTCTCTGAACACTACGGTCGCGGCGGCCATCTTCCGCTCCAGTAACTCGTGCAGCAGGCTGTCACGAACGAAGGGGTCATCGAACATCGCCTCGAGCAGGGTAAAGTCCTTCGTGGTCAGCAAGCATTGGTCTCTCATCACAGTCTCCATCGCCCGTATGCGGGCACTCAATTCGAATGGGTGGAGTTCCCCTGGCCGCGAACGGCGCAGGGGTCAGGAGCCTGCTGTGATGCACCCTCCGGGAAGATGATTTGCGCGTCTGTCGATGATCATAGCATTTGGCCGAGTTCTGCGGACTCAGACACCCTTTCTACAGTCAGCCGGTGCGGTTGGCCGTCCCGAGCAGTCCAGTCTATGGACTGACCAGCTCTCAGGCCGATCAATGCGGTGCCAATCGGGGTAAGGACTGAAATCTTGCCTTCGGCGATGTCTGCCTCCCCCGGGAATACAAGCGTCACCGTCCGGTCTTCCCCGAGGTCACTGGTGAAGCGCACGGTCGAACCGATTCGGATGATGCCGCGCGGGAGCTGATGGTCGTCCACAACGTGCGCACGTTCCAATTCGTAAAGCAGTTCGTCGGACACGACGGGATTTTTCGAAAGCTGCGCCTCGGCGATTTTCGTCAATTTTCGGTGCTCGCAGTGACCGATGATGATCGGGGGCCTGTTTGGGGGTCGCTTGTTTGCCATCTGCAATCTCCAGCTGACCGCAAATCTGTTCTGCGGCAGCGAAACGATCGGATATGAGGAGAATGTCGCTGTGGCGCGCCGACATGTCGAAGTCGGACGCCAGTATCCCTCGGCAGGCGCGACGTCGCCAGCCGGGGATTAGGATCCCGCGATGAGGATTACCCGCTTCACAACACTATTATGGTGCCAGATCAACATGGAATGAAGATGGCGACGAACCGTTGACGAGTCAAGGATGGCGCACGGGCGAGAGGCGCGGCTCTGTTGGACTCAGGCTCTGAAGCCGCCATCGTCTGCCGGCGTTCGCCTTAAATATATCGTATTACGATATAAATTGATTGATGAGATCTTGACCATAGAGGAGCTCATTTCAATGGAAAATCGACCGAATCCCGCGGCAATGCGTCCTGCGGTGCGTTATCCTGCGGATAAAACGCTCGAAGATCTGAGGCAAAAGGTTCACGCGCTCCTCGATGATAGAATGGCGGGGCGTTTCGAGCTCCTCCGCGCTGAATGGCTTTACGATCTGGCTCTGCTGATCAATGACTTCCGTCTATGGATGCAGCGCCTCGATCAGAGTTTCGATCGCTTCCAGTAGCCATTGCTTGTCCGGCTCCGTCACGAACGGAAACTCGCCACTGCGGCTTCGAACACGCTCGTTAGTAGTGGTCTGCTGGGCGATCAGTCGAGGCAGTTCGACCGCATGAATTGAGGTCCTCCAAGGACGGCCTTATGAACATCAACCGGAAGAAGAGGCTGCGTCTCCGAACCTCGGCCATGCATGCGCCGTTATAGACGGTCGCAAATGGCACACCCCCGGCGATGGCAGATTGAGCTGGCCTTTCGACACCCGTCATTATCTGCTGATCAAACTTGCAATAGGCGCCGACATGGCTGGCGTGATCGACGACAAAAGATTCCCGGTCAGCATGGATATCGACTCTGTCAGGGTGTACCAGAGCGAGGTGCCGTGATGTGTTGCGACAATGCCGTCTTGTCAGCAAATAGCCTTCAAAACCGGCTCGAATTTTCAAGAAAAAGCTTACCTGCGACGCCCCCAGCGCAATATTATCATTCCATTATATGCATGAAATTGCCATCGAGGCTTGGTTTATACTCCGAAGTTCGGACGTTTCGAAATATATCTTAACAACACAACACAAACGCCGACGTTTCTTCGTGCCCTAATCTGTCTCACGAATTATCGGGAGCTGATTACGTGCGTTACGAGAATCTAGACGCTGACCATGGACACAGGTCACACAATCGGACACCTGTCTCGGTTCCGTCTTCAACCAAGAAGTTTCGGATTCTACATATCCTGTTCGCATCCGAAATCGCGGGATCGGAGCGTTATTGTATCGACCTTGCCAATGCTCAAGCAGCACGTGGCCACGATGTGCACGTGGTTTCCTCATCTCGGGTCGATATTGGACGTCACCTCAGCCGCGAAGTTATCCTCCACACTTTCTCCACTCGGCTTTTTCGGTGTCGGGCGAAATGAGAAATTGACCCCCTAACGAAACGTAGAACTGACCCCTCGTGTCAAACGAGGAGAGATGGATGACGACTGAGATTTCGGCGCATGCTGCATTGTCGCGAACGATGCAGGGCGGGGATATGCGCTGCATTGTCGCGAACGATGCAGGGCGGGGATATGCTTCAGGCTGATGAG
>NZ_JBFTME010000046.1:0-12000 GCF_056396805.1 Rhizobium sp. 05N49 | reverse complement strand
GCCGGCACGGCGATGACCGTGTAGGCGGTGTAGAAATCGCCGCCGACGAGGAACCAGGTGATCCAGGTGCCGAACGAGCGGCCGCCGAGACCCCATTCGTCGATATGGGCAAGCGTTTCGGGCTTGCGCCAGCGGGCGGCGACGAAGCCCATGATCGTGACCAGGACGAAGAAGAAGATGAAGACGGAGAGCGCCGTTACGTTGATGTCACTCCCCATCGCGCGTGCTCCTGTAGGCGACCCAGATCAGGGCTGCGGTGATCGGCACCCAGAGCAGCTGATACCAGTAGAAGAAGGGGAAGCCGAAGAGTTCCGGCTCGCGGAAATTGTAGAACGGCACCCAAAGGAGGCCGATATAGGGAATGAGCAGCAGCCAGAGCGCCGCCTTCCCGGTCGATTTCTGATTCACGATGATATCCTCTCGTCCTGAGCGCCCGGGCGCCTGCCCGGCCAGACGGAGAAAGATCTTGGGCCGACCCCGCGACAAAGCCGCGGCGGGTCGTATGGCTGGCGGATTTTTCTCCCCTGGGCACAGATCCTCCGCTGTGCGCAAGCCATGCTAGAACAGGCAGCGCACGCGCCTCAAGACGCGCGGCGGGGATGTTGGCGCCGGACTACCCACTGGTGGGTAGCTCCGCCAGCGCATCGGGATGCTCCAGGACGAAGCGCACGAGATCAGCGGTCGTGGAGACGCCGAGCTTGCGCTTGAGATGCTTGCGGTGCGTCTCGACGGTCGCCTCGCTGATTCCGAGTTCGTCGCCGATCTCGCGATTGCTCTTGCCCGCAGCCACCAGCCGCGCCACCTCGTGTTCGCGCCGGGTCAGGCGTTCGCCTGTCGGCAGCGGACCAGTGTTGAGCAGCAGATCCCTCACGCCGCTGGAAAAATAGGTCTGCCCGCCCGCCACCGTCACGATCGCCTCCACGACCTCTGACGTCGGCACCTCCTTGAGCACGTAGCCCGCAGCACCGCGCATGATCGAGGACGAAATATACTCGCGGCTGTCGTGCATCGACAGCATGACGATACGGCTTTCCGGGCTCTCGGCCTTGATCAGCGTTATGGCGTCGATGCCGCTGGTCTTCGGCATGTTGATATCGAGGAGCACGACGCGGGGGCGCAGCGCCCGCAGGAGCGGCAGCGCCTCGGCCACGTCGTTTGCGCCGCCAACGACGCTGACGCTGTCGTAGGTGTCGAGAACCTTCCTCAGCCCGTCGACCACGACAGGATGGTTGTCGACCAGGAATACGGTGATCGGCGTCATCTTCGTCCGCCCCTTTCACACGACCGCTTCAAGCGGCCATCTCATGCTGCTTTTGTCGCGGCGTCCGTTCGTGCTGCCGATCGCGGCAGCATCACCTGCAATTTCGTGCCTTTTTCCGTTCCGCCGATAATCACCATCCCGCCGAAATGCGCAACACGCTCGCGGATGTTCTGCAGCCCGAGCCCTTCGTTCTGCCTGATGAAGCCGGACGGAAGGCCGAGGCCGTTATCGGCGATCTGCATCCTGGCGCGCCCGTTCTCGCTCCATAGCCTGATTTCCAGCGCCGTGGCCTTCGAATGCCGTTCCACATTGTTCAGCGCCTCCTGGGTGACGCGAAAAAGAGCCGTGCGCGCGTCGGGCGAAAGATCGTCGACGAAGGTCTCCATGTCCATCGTCAGCGCCAGCCCGGTGCGCAGCGCGAATTTCTCCGCCAGGTTCTTGATGGCGGCAGCCAGCCCCATATCGTCAAGGACGCGCGGCCGCAGGTCATGCGAGATTTCGCGGATCTCGCGGATCGTGGCATTGAGCCCCTTGACGCTTTCGTCGATCGCCTCTTTCAGCTCCGTCGTTTCCGCATGTCGTCCCGCAAGCTCCATCGCGAAGCGCACGCCGAGCATGTCCTGCGAGATGCCGTCGTGCAGCTCCCGCGCTAGCCTCGCCCGTTCGGATTCCTGCGTGTCGATCACGCGCTGCGTCAGCTGCTTCAGCGCTCCGTCTGCCATCCGGCGCTCGTCGAGCGTCAGATAGAGACAGGTCGAAAAGACGATCACCACCGCCGGAACGGCAAATAGCGCGACGATGATGAAACTCTGCCGCGTGCGCTCGCGCAGCGCCGCGTTGGCCGCCGAGGTCTGGACCGCGACATCGTCCAGATAGGCGCCCGTACCCAGCACCCAGCCCCATTTGGGAAGTGCCACCACATAGGAGATCTTGTCGGCGACGGCTTCGGTGGAGGGTTTCTGCCACTTGTAGCGGTGATAGCCGCCGCCGCTTCTGGCGGCGGCGACAAGCTCGCGGATGACCCGGTCGCCGTCAGGGTCCACCAGCGTCATCCAGTTCCTGCCGTTGCGGAACGCCTGCCGGGGATGGACGACATTGTTGCCGGCATAGTCGTAGACGAAGAAATATCCGTCCTTGCCGTAGTCGAGCGAATTCAGGATCGCTGCGACGCGCTCCTTGGCGGCGTCGTCATCCACCCCCGCGCCGTCATAGGTCGACTGGATGGATGACATTGCCACACCCACGAGATTGGCGATCTCCCCTTCCTTCGAGCGCAGCATCGCCTCCTCGAACGCGGCCGAATTGCTGCGTGCAAGCTTGGCAGACTGCCAGGTGAGCAGCATGGTGACCGCCAGCGTAACCACGATCAGGGGGCCGACAGCGAGGACCAGGATTTTCGATCTGAACGTCATTGATACTCTTCCCGTCGTTCAACCGGCGGCACAGCGGCCCCTGGTCCTTGTGACGGAGTTTTGCCTTCGCCACAACATCGCCGGCCAGCCGCTCGACATCGGCGCCGGCATACAGATCGGAGAATTCTCCAGCTTCCACAGCAATTTCACCGCGATCGGCGGCGTGGTCAACCAGGCGACAAAGGCGCAATCGCAGGCGCGGCCGGGCAAAAAACAAAAGCGCTTGCATTTAAATCCGAACGTTCGTATTTTTATCCATGAAAACCGGGGCCCATATCTGTGACGCGAACGCGCAAGATCACCACTGACGATATTCTCGATGCTGCCGAGCGCGTTGTGGTGCGCGCTGGTGCGGCCGGGCTTTCGATCGATGCGGTTGCAAAGGAAGCCGGCGTCAGCAAGTCGCGCGTCGTCTATGACCACAAGACCAAGAGCGCGCTTCTGGAAGCGCTGGTCGATCGCCGTGTCGGGGCAGATGTCGCCCATATGCAGGAATGCGTTGACGCCGCGACGGATACCCCTCACCCGGAGCTTTACGGCCGCATTGCCGCTGCCGACAAGACGCTCGACGATACCGACCGCGCCGTGGCGATGGCGATCAGCGCCTCCATGTCGAGCGAGGAAAACCTGCAGCAGATCATCCGCAAATGGGTGGTGAGCGATCTGGCGGCCATGGCCGCCGGGCCGAAGCCGCGAGCAGCCCTGATGGCCTATCTGGCGCTGACCGGCTTCTATTGTACCGAACTTTTCGATTTCCACCGCTGGAGCGGTGGCGAGCGCCAGCAGCTGCTCGAGGATATCCGTAACGTCTACACAACGTTTCGCGAGCCTCCTGAAACGAAGAGCTGACCCTAGTTAAACTCCAAACCGGTTCCGGGAATGCCGTTGAGCGGTCATTCCGATGGGAACTGCTTGGGAAAAATGACCTGAACAAGCCGCCCGGGGGCGGCCAAAAAGGGAAAAGACTGATGTTGCGCAAGACCAGACTGCCGCGCCTCAAGGCGATCATGGCAGCCACCGCCCTCCTCGCATTCACCGCTGGCGAGACGCTGGCGCAGGAGGGCATGCAGATGCCGCCGGCAGCCGTCGGCGTCGTCGAGCTGAAGGCCCATGCCGTGCCCGTGGTCAACGAGCTGCCGGGCCGCATTGCCGCCACCCGTGTTTCGGAAGTGCGCGCCCGCGTCTCCGGCATCCTGCAAGAGCGCGTCTTCGAGCAAGGCACATTGGTCAAGCAGGGCGACGTGCTCTACCGCATCGATCCGCGCATCTTCCGCGTCCGCGTCGCGAGCGCCGAAGCGACGCTGCAGCGCGCCAAGGCGACGCAGCAGAATGCGCGCCTGCAGCTGCAGCGCCAGCAGAACCTCAAGGAGCGCAATATCGCGACCGGCATCGATTACGATACGGCCGCCGTCGCCGTCGCCCAGGCCGATGCCGATGTGGCAAGCGCCGAAGCCGGCCTCGATGAAGCCAAGATCAATCTCGATTACACCGAGGTCCGCGCGCCGATTTCAGGCATCATCGGCGGTGCGCTGGTGACCGAGGGCGCGCTTGTGACCGCCGACGGCACCTCCAATCTGGCGCTCATCCAGCAGGTCGACCCCGTCTATGCCGACTTCACCCAGTCGGCCCAGGATCTCCTGAACCTCAAGCGCGCGGTCGCCGACGGCAAGCTTGCCAGCACCGCACCCGGCGAGGCCCGCGTCGAACTCGTCTTCGACGATGGCAGCCTCTATGCCGAGCCCGGGCGGCTGCTCTTTGCCAGCGCCAATGTCGACCCCAATACCGGACAGGTGACGCTGCGCGCCGAATTCCCCAACAAGCATGGCGATCTCCTGCCCGGCATGTATGTGCGCGTGCGCATCGAACAGGCCGTGCGCCAGGATGCGCTGACCGTGCCGCAGCGCGCGGTGACACGAAACGAGGCCGGCCAGGCGCAGGTCTATGTGCTCGCCGAAGGCAACAAGGCGGAGCTTCGCCCGGTCACGCTCGGCCAGGTTCTCGGCTCCGAATGGGTCGTCGAGACAGGCCTGAAGCCCGGCGAGACCGTGATTGCCGATGGCGTGCAGAAGGTGCAGCCCGGCGCGACTGTCGCGCCCGAACCCTGGAAGCCGGACGCCCCGGCGGACACTTCCGCCGCACCAGCGGATGCTTCCGCGAGTGCCCCTGCTCCGGCAAAGACGGCGGAGTAAGAGCTCATGGCACAATTCTTCATCCGCAGGCCGATCCTGGCCTGGGTCTTCGCATTGTTCATTTCGATTGCCGGCATCATTGCAATCCCCTTCCTGCCGGTCTCGCAATATCCGAAGGTCGCTCCGCCGCAGCTTTCGATCTCCACCTCCTATCCGGGCGCCTCACCGCAGGAAATCTATCAGGGCGTCACCCGCCAGATCGAAGATGAGCTGAACGGCGTCGAAGGACTGATGTATTTCGAATCGACATCGGACAATTCCGGCTCGGTCAGCATCAACGCCACCTTCCGCGCCGGCACCGATATCGACCAGGCCTCGGTCGACGTGCAGAACGCCATCCGCCGCGTCGAAGCCCGCCTGCCCGCCACCGTGCGTTCGCAGGGCATCAACGTGGAAGAGGCAAGCTCCGGCTTCCTGATGTTCATCGCGCTGACCTCCACCGATGGCACGCGCGATGAAGTGGCATTGGGTGACTACATCACCCGCAACATCATCGGCGAACTGCGCCGCATCGATGGCGTCGGTCGCGCCCAGCTCTTTGCTGCCCAGCGGGCGCTCCGCGTCTGGATCGATCCGGACAAGATGGTCGGCCTCAATCTCACGACCGACGACATCAACAACGCCATCACCGCCCAGAACGCCCAGGTCGCCGCCGGCCAGATCGGCGCTGCGCCGAACCCGGTCACCCAGGACCTGACGGCAACCGTTCTCGTGCAGGGCCAGCTGCAGACGCCGCAGCAATTCGGCGAAATCATCCTGCGCGCCAATCCCGATGGCTCCACCGTGCGCCTGAAGGATGTCGCCCGCGTCGAGCAGGGTGCGGAATCCTACAATTTCACCAGCCGCCTGAACGGCCAGCCGAGTGCGGCGATCGCCATCCAGCTCTCGTCGACGGGCAATGCGGTTGCCGTCTCCAACGCCGTCAACGCGAAGATGAAGGAGCTCTCGCGCTTCTTCCCGTCGGGTATCGAATATTCCGTTCCCTACGATACCAGCCCCTTCGTCTCGGCTTCGATCGAGAAGGTCATCCACACGCTGATCGAGGCTGTCGCCCTCGTCTTCGTGGTCATGTTCATCTTCCTGCAGAATTTCCGCTACACGGTCATCCCGACGCTCGTCGTGCCGGTGGCACTGCTCGGAACCTGCGCTGTCATGTATGCGACGGGCTTTTCGATCAACGTGCTCACCATGTTCGCCATGGTGCTGGCGATCGGCATCCTCGTCGATGACGCGATCGTCGTCGTCGAAAATGTCGAGCGCATCATGGCCGAGGAAGGGCTGTCGCCGAAGGCCGCCGCCCAGAAGGCGATGAGCCAGATCACCGGCGCCATCCTCGGCATCACGCTGGTTCTCTCCTGCGTCTTCATTCCCATGGCCTTCTTCCCCGGCTCGACCGGCATCATCTACCGCCAGTTCTCGCTGACCATGGTCGTCTCGATCCTGTTTTCAGCCTTCCTGGCGCTGTCGCTGACGCCCGCCCTTTGCGCCACCTTCCTGAAGCCGATCAAGCAGGGCCATCATGGCAAACGCGGCATCGGCGGCTGGTTCAACCGCAATTTCGAGCGCATCACCGCGGGTTATTCGACGACGGTGACCGGCATGGCGCGCCGCGCCGGGCGCATGATGATCGTCTATCTCGCCCTCGTCGTCGGCCTCGGCTATCTCTTCATCAACCTGCCGACCGCCTTCGTGCCGGATGAAGACCAGGGCTTCATGATCGTCGATATCCAGGGCCCGCCGGAAGCGAGCGCCAACCGCACGATCGAATCCATCAAGCAGGTGGAAAAGATCTTCCGCACCGAATCCGCCGTCGAAAATATCGTCGCGATCCAGGGCTTCTCCTTCTCGGGCAACGGCGCCAATGCCGCGCTTGCCTTCGTGACGCTGAAGGACTGGGCGGACCGCGGCCCCGGCAATACCGTGCAGGAAATCGCCAACCGCGTGAACGGCCAGCTCTTCGCCCTGAAGGACGCCACCACATTCGCGCTCTCGCCGCCGCCGATCGAAGGCTTCGGCGCCACCGGCGGCTTCTCCTTCCGTCTGCAGGACCGCGGCGGCAAGGGCCAGACCGCACTTGTCGAGGCGGCCGGCCAGCTGATGCAGATGGCAGGCAAGAGCCCTGTCCTGACGGGCATACGCGTCGAAGGCATGCCGGACGCAGCCCAGGTGCTGATGGTGATCGACCGCGAAAAGGCCAACACCTTCGGCATCTCCTTCGCCGACATCAACAACGCCATCACCGCCAATCTCGGCTCGTCCTATATCAACGACTATCCGAATACCGGCCGCATGCAGCGCGTCATCGTGCAGGCGGATGACCGTGCCCGCCTGCAGATCGACGACGTGATGAAGATCAACGTGCGCAATGCGAGCGGCGGCATGGTGCCGCTCTCCTCCTTCGCCATTGCCCAATGGCAGAAGGGCGCACCGCAGATCGTCGGCTATAACGGCTATCCGACCGTGCGCATCTCAGGCGCCCCGGCTCCGGGCCAGTCCTCCGGCGCGGCCATTGCCGAAATGGAGCGCCTCGCCTCCCAGCTTCCCGAGGGCTTCGGCTTCGAATGGTCCGGCCAGTCCGCGGAAGAAATCACGTCAGGCAGCCAGGCGCCGATCCTCTTCAGCCTGTCGATCCTCTTCGTCTTCCTGCTTCTGGCGGGTCTCTACGAAAGCTGGTCGATCCCGCTCGCGGTCATGCTCGTGGTGCCCTTGGGCGTCATCGGCGCGGTGGCGGCGGTAATGCTACGCGATATGCCCAACGACATCTACTTCAAGGTGGGCCTCATCGCGATCATCGGCCTATCCGCCAAGAACGCCATCCTGATCGTGGAATTCGCCAAGGATTATTACGCCGAAGGCAAATCCCTGCTGGATTCGGCGATAGAAGCCGCCCGCGTCCGCTTCCGCCCGATCATCATGACCTCGCTGGCCTTCACCCTCGGCGTCGTGCCGCTGGCGATAGCGACCGGCCCGAGCGCGGCGAGCCAGAACGCCATCGGCACCGGCGTCCTCGGCGGCATGATATCAGCAACGGTTCTGGCCATCTTCTTCGTCCCGGCCTTCTTCGTCTTCGTGCTGAAGCTGATGAGGACGAAGCGACCGGTCGCTGAGCAGGAAACGCCCGCACCACAGGAAACCCCGCCAAACGCCCCGACCGTCCACCCCTGACCGCAGCGGCCGGTGCGTCATGCCTCCCGGGCTCCCTTGAGGGCCTGGGAGGCAGTTTCGAAGCCCGATCTACAGCAATGCGCCACATGGGGCCGAACGCGAACGCCCCAATCCTCCCCACGAACAGCAGGTCGGAGGGCGGGCCACGTGCCCGATAGCGTTGTCGGAAATCTCGAATGTCCGGATCAAACCGACTTGACGAGCCGAATGATCGCCGGCGCCGGTCCGAATTTGGCGATCGAGGTCTTGCGAAAATCCAGGAAGTCCTGCGCCGCAAGCGCCTTGGAGAAAAGCCAGCCCTGGCCGAACGAGACGCCGTGCTCGCGCAGATAGGCGGCCTGCTCTTCCGTTTCGACACCTTCCGCAACGGCGAACAGTCCAAGCTCCTGTGCCATCTCGATAATATGCAGGGTTACGGAACTCGTCGCTGTGGCCCGACCAATCATGTCGATGAAGGATTTGTCGATCTTCAGCGCATCCACAGGCAGACCCTGGAGATATTGGAGGCTGGAATAGCCCGTTCCGAAATCGTCGATGGCAACCGAGTGGCCGGCTCTTCGCGCCCTCTCCAGATTCGTCCGGGCGGCTTCGACGTCCATGAAGCCCCTCTCTGTCGCCTCCAGCCAGATCTGCTCGTTGTGAATATCCGTGTTCTGAAGCTTTTCGGCGATCATGTCGATGAAGCGGCCCGATTTGATATCGGCCGCGCAGAGATTAATCGCGATATGCAGCCCCCTGTCGCTGGCGAGAACCGCCGACATATCCTTCACCACCGCCTCGACCACCTGATCGGTGATCGGCATAATCAGCCCCGTTTCCTCCGCAAGGGGGATGAAGAGATCGGGGCGGACCATGCTGCCATCCCGTTGCCGCCATCGCACCAGCGCCTCGGCGCCCACGCAGACACCCGTGGCCAGCTCGATGATAGGCTGGTAATGCACGATGAACTGCCGTCTATGGATCGCAAACTCCAGTTCGGCCCGCGGCAACAGCTTTCCCCTGGAAAACACCACGACCACAGCCACGATGAACGCGGCGATGAAAAGGCCGACCGGAAGAAACAAGGTCAGCTCCCGGCGAAGCTGGCCGTAGACCATGCTTGTCTGCTCCGAAGTCACAGCGACGACACCACCGCCGGATACCGACGCAAACATCCTCTCGCCGTCGATGCCCGTGACCTTGTTGTCGATATGCTGGCGGGCGAACGAAATGTCCGGATCGTTGCGGCCATCGATCAGCAGCCCACTATTGTTGAAAAGCGCAAGCGATATGCCGCGGCCAAGCTCGACATCGACAAACCTTGAAGGCGTCACAAGGACATTGTGATTGCCCAGGTGCAGCGCCGTCATATGTTTCCCTCGGCTTACAATAGGCAGAATGCGAAGAGATACCTCCACGCCGTCAGCGGTGGTGTAATCCACACGCGGTTTCGCGATATCGGCTTCCGTGACGCCCCATGACGTGCACTTGAGCTTGCCATCTTCGAAATAGCCGATCTCCTCCACAGACGCCGTATTTATGGTCAGCACACGCATGAGCGCGATATGCTGCGGCGAGCAGGGAGTGACATTTGCGGCATTCACTTCGGCGAGTGCTGCGCGCGCATCGGAAAAGGTGAAACTTGCCCGCTCGACAGCGTCTTCGGCCTGCCGCTGAAGGCCCGACAGTTCCTTGCCGATCGCAATCTGCCATGAGGCATAGGCCATGACCGCCAGCGGCGCGACCGCCCCGACGACAGCAAGCACTATGCCCAGCGTGATGACACGATACCGTCTAGCTTGCATGAGTCACCTATAATTCAACTATAAGAACATAATCACCAAGCATTAATCAAGAGGCAAACCAGCGGTCGGTATTGCGTGGAAACATAGCCAAGGGGTTTCTTCTCAGCCGTCGCCGGAGCCACCATGAAAACCGGCGGCCAGAGGCCATGTCATGGGCCGATGGCAGGAGGCCAGAGCGTGTCTCCACGGCACAACCGAGCAAACCCCGGCCCTCCGATAGACGCCGCATCCACCCCGCCCTATATCTGCCCCCGCAAAAGCACCATTGCTGGGAGCGCCCCATGCCATCCACCTTCATCGCCAAGGGCGCCGACGCCTATGAAGCCAGCATGGGCCGCTGGAGCCGCAAGCTTGCAGACCCCTTCCTCGCCTTCGCAGGCGTGCCCTCGCACGGCCGCGTCCTCGACGCCGGCTGCGGCACCGGCAGCCTGACGCTGGCGCTCGCAACCCATCCCGGACTGAGCGCCATCGAGGCCCTGGATTTCGAGCAAAACTTCGTCACAGCCCTCAGCGCCCGCACGGATGACCCGAGGATATCGGCCCGCCAGGGCGACGTCTGCGCCCTGCCCTATGACGACAAGAGCTTCGACGCCGCCTATTCCCTGCTCGTCCTGCATTTCGTCTCCGATGCCGACAAGGCCATCGCCGAAATGCGCCGTGTGCTAAAACCCGGCGCCACCGCCGCAGCCGCCGTCTGGTCCCATGACGGCATGCCGAGCTGGCGTCTCTTCTGGGACACGATCCGCGTCTTCGAACCCGAAGCCGAAGGCAACGGCATCCCCTCCGGCCCGAGGCCGATGACAGCGGAGGGTGAGTTGCGGGCGCTCTTTGCGAAAGCCGGCTTTGCCGATGTCACCGAGGCAAGGCTGACGATCACGATGAACTACGCCGATTTCGACGATTTCTACCTGCCGAAAGTCTATGGGCAGGGACGGTTTTCAGCCTTTTTCGAGGCATTGCCGGAGGCGAGACGGGACCGGCTGCGGGAGGCGCTGAGGGTGGCGTATTTGGATGGGAGGAGCGAGGACGGGCCGCGCGGGTTCGAGAGTGTGGCCTGGGCGGTGCGTGGCAGCGCGTAAGACGGATTTAGCGCCGCCTGCCCGTATTGGTGGCTGAACCCGGCTCCGTCAGTACGTCATATTCCGCAGCTCGGGAAAATCGTAGTAACGCAGCCGCTCGTCGCGGCAGCGGACGTCATTCTTTGAGAGGCCCATGATCATATTCTGCTTCAAGGTAAGGTCGATATAGGACCAGCTCGGGTTGGCACGCTCCGTCGTGCGCGTGCAATAAGCGTAGACCTGCTTTTCAGGATCGAGCAGCACCACGCTCGAAATCTCGGCCTTCAGGAAATTCCCCGGTTTGATGGTTCCGCGCACGGCGTCCACATACTCGCGCTTGACCGAGCTGGGCGGAGGACGCTGCGAATCCAAGACAGATTGTGGTGCCGGAGTCTGGCAGCCGGCCAATGTCATCGCGGCGGCACAGAGAAGTACAGTCGTCCTTATCAAGTTCAATCTCCCAAAAGGCAAAGCACAAGGCGCAGAATATTTCCTACAAATATTACGAGAATAATATCCGCAATACACGGCCATCCACAGCCGATACCGCGAACGGTGATCACATGTTTCGCCCCGCAGAAGATCAACGTTCGCAATGCGAGCGGCGGCATGGTGCCCCTCTCCTCCTTCGCCATTGCCCAATGGCAGAAGGGCGCACCGCAGATCGTCGGCTATAACGGCTATCCGACCGTGCGCATCTCCGGCGCGCCGGCACCCGGCCAGTCCTCGGGTGCGGCAATCGCCGAAATGGAGCGTCTGGCCTCACAACTGCCGGAGGGCTTCGGCTTCGAATGGTCCGGCCAGTCGGCCGAAGAAATCACATCAGGCAGCCAGGCGCCGATCCTCTTCAGCCTGTCGATCCTCTTCGTCTTCCTGCTTCTGGCAGGTCTCTACGAAAGCTGGTCGATCCCGCTCGCGGTGATGCTGGTCGTGCCCCTCGGCGTCATCGGCGCGGTGGCGGCGGTAATGCTGCGCGATATGCCCAACGACATCTACTTCAAGGTGGGCCTCATCGCGATCATCGGCCTCTCCGCCAAGAACGCCATCCTGATCGTGGAATTCGCCAAGGATTATTACGCCGAAGGCAAATCCCTGCTGGATTCGGCGATAGAAGCCGCCCGCGTCCGCTTC
>NZ_JBFTME010000045.1:0-17057 GCF_056396805.1 Rhizobium sp. 05N49 | reverse complement strand
CTACAACCGAAACAGACCACACTCTTCACTGGGCAACATCACACCCAGTGAATTCGCAACGAAAATGGCTATGGAAAAACAGGCCGCATAAGGCCAATTGAAAACCCAAGACTCTCCTGAAAACTGGAGGGACGATGGGTCTCAGGTCAGCTTGGAAGTCCGCTTCGGGCCGAAAACAGACTGACGGTTTCTGGATCCAGGTTGCTAGAAGCGAACTTTGGGTCTGACGGCGTCTCGCAATCTCTTCATCCGAGACATCGAACTGCAGCAGTTGCCGATGGGCGTCGGATTGTGCCCCCTGTCACATCTCCGGCAGGCCGGCCTTCCTGAAACCGTCGACAAAGTGGTCCCTCACAGATGCATCGCGCAGCGGCTGGGAGTTGAGCCAATGGGCGATCGTGAAATGAGGGTGGGCGATCAGGAACAATTCTGCTTCTCGCAGCGCCTCGTCATGGTGGCCCAATTGCGCAAGCGTGGCGGCCAGGAATTTGCGTGAGTTGGTGCGATAGGTGTCTTCCCTGCGCAGTGTCGCGGCTGCTGCCTCATAGTCGCGCGCGGCGTATTGCGCCTGGCCAAGATGACAAAGATACCAGCAGGCCGGACGGGGATTGAGCCGCAGGGCTTTTTCGATCTGCGCCAGTCCGTCGGCAATCCTGCCGTCCAGCACGGAAATGTCCGACATGGCGGCCCAGGTGTCGGCGTGGTTGGGGTCCAGCTCCAGGGCCTTGGCGAAGGCGGCCTCCGATTCCTGCCATCGCCGCTCGTAAGCCAGGATGGTCCCCAGGACGTAACGGCAGCCGGCATCGTTGGGGTCGAGGTCGACCGCCTTCTGCGCCGATGTCGTCGCCATCTCCCGGTTGGGATCTTCGGGCTCTCCGAAATGCGTCCAGGCCAGCCAGCGGTTATAGGCGAGCAGGCCGAGTGCCTCGGCATAGGACGGCTCGAGCTTGAGCGCGCGCTGGAGCAGCATATGGGCCTCACGCTCGGTTTGCGGCGACTCTTCCGTCAGGAGGCGGGCGCGCACACACAGGTCGTAGGCCTCAAAATTCTTCGGCCGATTGCGCTGCGGCGGGATGGTCAGCCGGCCGACGAGGGCTTCGACGATCTTGGCGTTGACTTCATCCTGCAGTTCGAAAACATCTTCCACGGTCCTGTCGAACCTCTCGGCCCACAAGTGGCCGCCGGCAAGCGTGTCGACCAGCTGGGCATTGATGCGGACACGGCCCATTGCGCGTCTGGCGCTCCCCTCCAGGACGTAGCGGACGCCGAGTTCCTGGGCGACCAGCTTCACGTTGACCGGCTTGCCCTTGTAGCCGTAGACGGAATTGCGCGCGATGACGAACAGGCCGGCCGTGCGGGAAAGGTCGGTGATCAGGTCTTCCGTCAAGCCGTCGACGAAAGGCGCGTCCGTTTCATCCCCACTCATGTTCGTGAACGGCAATACGGCGATCGAGGGATTTTCCGGCAGCGGCAATATGCTCTGCAGCGCATCCGGCCAATGCCAAACGTGGACCGGGCGAGTGAGGTTCTTCAGGTAGCGTTCGCCTGCATCGAAGAAGCGGTCGTCGATCTTGCCGAGGATCTCGCCGTGAACGCTGGATGAAATGCAGATGCCTCCCGGCGCGGCCAGTCTCTCGAGGCGCGCCGCGACATTGACCCCGTCGCCGAGGACGTCTGACCCCTCGTCAATGACATCTCCGAGATTGACGCCTATGCGCAAGAGCAGGCTCCGGTCTCCGGAAGCCTCGACGGCGGCGGTGGCCAGCTGCATTTCCAACGCTGCCGCGACCGCTTCCACCGCGCTGCCGAATTCGATCAGGAAGCCGTCGCCCATAACCTTGAAGATGCGGCCTTTGTGGCGCATCACGGCCGGCTCGATCGTGCCGGAACGGAGTTCCCTGAGGTTCTCCAGCGTTGCGACTTCATCTGCCTCCATCAGGCGTGAATATCCCACCACATCGGCAACGACGATGGCGGCAAGGCGACGCTGAAGAGATTGATCCGTCATATGAGGACAAGCCTAACGACCGAATTAGCAAGTTATTGTTCAACCGTCGGTGAGTCAACAAGGGGCAGGGGCAAGTCCAGGCATACTCCACCTTCATCGAGCCGTGGTCCTTGTGACCGACGGCGTCGAGGTCGGCGAATGAGGATCAGTAACGCGAGTGCCTTACGGTCGAAGCGGGCCTCAGCCCGTCACGGCTCCCTCGTTCGCCGGTCGGACCAGGGCCGCGAACTTGGCGAGGACGCCGCGCCGGTAGCGCGGTGGAGGCTGGACCCAGAGGCTTCGGCGTCGCGCAATCTCCTCATCGGGGACGTCGAGCTGCAGAAGCTGGCGATGGGCGTCGATGGTGATCTGGTCGCCCTCGTGGACAAGTGCGATCGTTCCCCCCTCGAAGGCTTCGGGCGTGACATGCCCGACCACCATGCCCCATGTGCCGCCGGAGAAGCGTCCATCGGTGATGAGGCCGACGCTTTCTCCAAGGCCACGTCCGACGATAGCGGATGTCGGGGCGAGCATTTCCGGCATTCCCGGACCGCCCTTCGGCCCGAGGTAACGCAGGACCATGATATCGCCGGCCCTGATCCTGTCCGACAAAATAGCGTCCATTGCGGATTGCTCGTCGTCGAAGACGCGCGCCGGGCCGGTAATGACCGGGCTCTTGAGACCGCTGATCTTTGCCACCGCGCCGCCTTCCGCCAGATTGCCCGTGAGGATGGCGAGATGTCCCTCGCGATAGAGTGGCGCCGCGAGCGACCGGATAACCTCCTGGTCGGCAGACGGCTCGTCGGGCACGGCCGAGAGCTCGTCTGATATCGTCCTGCCGGTGATCGTCAGACAGTCGCCGTGCAGGAGGCCGGCATTGAGCAGCAGCTTCAGAACCTGGGGAATGCCGCCTGCAGAGTGGAGATCGACAGCCATGTAGCGGCCGGACGGCTTGAGATCGCAGATGACAGGTACCTTGCGGCGTATCCGCTCGAAATCCTCCAGCGTCCATTCCACCTCGGCCGCATGGGCAATGGCGAGATAGTGCAGCACCGCATTCGTCGAACCTCCCGTGGCCATGATCAGCGCCACGGCATTTTCAATCGACTTGCGCGTGACGATGTCGCGCGGCCGGATGCCGGCTCTTACGGCGTCCACCAGGACGCGCGCGGACTCGACCGTGCTGTCGATCTTTTCCTGATCGGGATTGGCCATGTTGGAGGAGTAGAGCAGCGACATGCCGAGCGCCTCGAAGGACGAACTCATGGTGTTTGCGGTGTACATGCCGCCGCAGGATCCCGTTGTCGGGCAGGCATTGCGCTCGATACCCTCGAAATCCTCGGCGCTCATCCTTCCGGCGATGTAAGCGCCGACGGCCTCGAAAGCGGAGACGATGGAAAGGCTCTGGTCCTTCCAGCGACCGGGCTTGATGGTGCCGCCATAGACATAGATGGCCGGGACGTTGGCGCGCAGAATGCCGATCATGCCGCCCGGCATGTTCTTGTCGCACCCGCCGATCACGAGAACGCCGTCCATCCACTGGCCCTGCACCGAGGTTTCCACGCAATCGGCGATAACCTCGCGCGAGACGAGGGAATATTTCATGCCCTCCGTTCCCATGGCCATGCCGTCCGAGATGGTCGGCGTGCCGAAGGTCTGCGGATTGGCTCCGGCCGCCTTGATGGCTGCGACCGCCGCATCGGCAAGCGGCTGGAGCCCGGCATTGCACGGCGTGATCGTCGAGTGCCCGTTGGCGATGCCGATCATCGGCTTGTCGAAATCGGCTTTCGCATAACCCAGCGCATAATACATCGCGCGATTGGGGGAACGGGCAATGCCTTGGGTAATATGCCGTGAACGGTCGTTGTCAGCCATGAGCGCCTCCCGCTAGCCAGCCGCGACTATAGCGTGTCGGAAGGCAAATACGCTGAGAAATATGCTCTTGCCTCCGGCGAAGTCGCCGACGGCAGCTCACTGTTCTCGCTCCTGGCCGTTCAGCTCACCCAAGTTCCTGGGCAAGCCCGATGAGGATGCCTTCGGGGCCGCGGATGTAGCAGAGCCGGTAGGTGTCCTGATACCGGACGACTTCGCCGACGAGTTCGGCGCCGCGCGCACGCAGCCTTTCGAGCGTCTCGTCGATATCGTCGACGGCGAACATGACGCGGAGGTAACCCAGCGCGTTGACCGGGGCATTCCGGTGGTCGGCGACGACCTGCGGCCTCAGGAAGCGGGAGAGTTCGAGCCGGCTATGGCCGTCAGGCGTGCGCATCATGGCGATCTCGACATGCTGATCGCCGAGGCCCGTGACCCGTCCGGCCCATTCTCCCTCGATCATGGCCCGGCCTTCGAGTTCGAGGCCGAGTTCGCGAAAGAAATCGATCGCTTCTCCGAGGTCTTCGACGACGATTCCCACATTGTCCATTCGCTTGAGCGCCATATTCCCGATCTCCAGGCTGCTGTTTCACTCTACAAGGCCTCGCCTTGTGCACCAAAGGACGTTCGAGGTGGCGCAATACCGACAGCCATCCGGCCGATTTTTGCTTTCCGCATGATCGCGATATGGTCCGTTGCAATTGGCACGCACAGGACTAACTTTCGGGGGAAGCCACGCCCCTCCGTGGCGAAGATATCAAAGGGAAGCAAAGGCATGTGCCGGAACATCAAGCCCCTGTTCAATTTCGATCCGCCGGCGACGGACGCGGAAATCCACGATGCGGCGCTCCAGTTCGTGCGCAAGCTCAGCGGAACCAACAAGCCATCGAAACGCAACGAGGCAGCTTTCGAAAACGCGGTCATGGCGATTGCCAATTGTGCCCGTGAATTGCTCGATTCGATGGAGACGTCGCAACCGCCCCGCGACCGCGAGGAAGTCGCCGCCAAGGCGAAAGCACGATCGGCAGCCCGCTTCGCCTGAGAAATCCGCGCTCTCAGGATAGGCTTGCCGATCTCCATGCCGCTTCCCGGTCACTCGCCGTGATAGCGGCTGATAAAGCTCCAGACTTCGGCCGCCGTCTCGATATCGTTGCTGCATCCCCCGAAACGCGGTCCGTCCGGCGGATCGTCCATGCCGGAGCCGGTGTCGGGCCTGGCGAGGCGGGGCCAGCAGTGGCCGCCGTTTTCGATGCGATACAGTTGAACGCCCGTATCGGCCTGGCATCCGGTCCATTGCACGAGACTGGCGCGGGTGAGGTCATGCGGGTTCAGGTGCGGCAGCGGCGTTGACGTCTCCCCGGTGCAGCCGTCGATCCGCCGCCAGTATTCGGTCGTCTCGGGCACGGAAAGCAGCCGTCCGAAGGAGCGGATATAGCCGTCGTAGCGCTGCACGTCGTCGCTCGTGCCGTTGATCATCATGACCGGCATGGGGTGGCCGGGCTTGCAATCTTCGACCTGCGCTTCGTTGATCGCGCTGGCGACGGGCGCGATCGCCGATATCCTGTCGGGAAGCGCGCAGGCGAGCGTATAGGTCATCAGCGCGCCGAAGGAGAAGCCAGTCGCATAGACCCTCGAGCCATCGGCGATCTTCCGGCTGACGAGATCGTCGATCATGGTGCGGAAAAAGCCGATGTCGTCGACCGGCTCGCCATTGATGGCAGGTTTTCTGGATTTGATATTCCAGGCGCCATCGATCGCTTCCGGATAGAGGGTAATGAAGTTCTCGCGATCGGCGACGGCATCGAAACCGCTGTTCTTCTGGAAGTTGGCGGCCTTGTCGTCGGACCCGTACATGACGATGACGAGCGGGGCCGGATGCCCCGCCGCGCCGGCGGGAATATGCAGGATCGCGGTGCGGTCGACGCCCTGCCATCGGTAGGTCAGGAGGTCATCGGCATGAGCGTCCTTCGGGCCGAGGAGAAATACCGGGCCGAGGATCAGGCCGAAGAGAAAAAGGAAGCCGGCAAATGGCAGGCGTTGCAATGCGCAGAACATCAAACGTCCTCGCTTTCTGACGAAAACACAGCGACGAAACATATGCCATTGCGCAGCACCGGCAATGAACCGACGAAGCGACGCAATGGCGCAGGTTGCCGTCTTCATCGGCTGGGTTTAACCCGCCGTACTTGCTTGCCACATCTCGCCGTCACGGAAGCGGCGAGGCAGTGCCACCGGTTCGCCCCTCCTACCTGTGGGAAGGGGTTGGGGAGGGGATTGCCACCATTGCGGAAGGGGCTTTGGCGCGCCTTCTTGCCCCCGGCGCTGAGGCGGCTAATTTGCCGCAGATATTGCTCAATTCAGAGACGGTTGCATGTCACAATCCTGTTGGAATTGATGGCTAGACGGGCGAAAAATCGGCAGCGAGGATCGGCAGATGGCAGAAGAGAAGCCCCTGGACCTGACGGGCGAAATCGTCGACTTCGATGCGGGGCACGGAGAGGCGGCCACCGTCGAGATGGACGACTATTCCAAGAGCCTGGCGCAGGCGAAGGCAAAGTCGGTCAAGCTGGTGGATGCGATCACCGGCGCTACGCTGAAGAAGAAGGACGCCTTCCATTTCGACGATCTGCGACCGGCGCTTGCCGATTTCGTGCGGCAGAAACATCCGGGCCTCCGTTCGGACGATTATATCAGCCGCAAGCTGATCGATGATTATCGCGGCCAGTATATTGCCGAATTGCTGCGCGACGAACGCGGCGAGCTCTCCAACCTGGAAGATGAAGTCGTCGAGAGCCTGAAGAGCCACGACACGCTCGCCGAAAACATCGAAGAGGATTACGAGGAACGCCGTTCGCTCGGCGATCGTGTCGCCGATGTCGTCGCCACCTTCGGCGGCAGCTGGACCTTCATCATCTCCTTCTGCTTCTTTCTCGCCGTCTGGATGGGCATCAACCTGGCGCTGGGCGACAAGGCTGCCTTCGACGTCTATCCCTTCATCCTGCTGAACCTCATCCTTTCGACCATCGCCGCCCTGCAGGCGCCGATCATCATGATGAGCCAGCGCCGCCAGGAAGCAAAGGACCGGCTGAGGGCGCTCAACGATTACAAGGTCAATCTTAAGGCGGAACTCGAAATCCGCCACCTGCATGAAAAGGTCGATCACCTGCTGAACCGGCAGTGGGAGCGGCTGACCGAGATCCAGCAGATCCAGATCGAAATGATGCTGGAACAGGCCAAGGCCGCCAATCGCGCGCTGAAGCTCAGCAAGGCGCAGAAATCCAAGACCAATGCGCTGAAGAACCTGTTCAGCACCAAGCCTGCCGGCGAGGAGACCGAGGAATAGGGGAAGTGGTCGTGCAGAGGGCACAAAAAATAAAAGAGGCCTCGAAGGGCCTCTTTTGGGTTGTTTAGACTCATTCGCGTCGCAATCTCTGCAGAATGCGCACAGCCCCCCTAAGGGCATCGCAACGGAGTGCATCGAAAGTAAGTGTTCACCCCGGCAATGTCAAGCCCCATGGCACCCATTCAGTTGCAAATTATCTATGCAACCCAAACCATTGGGTGTAACGCTACCGTAAAGCAAACGCGGTTGCAAGTTCATGAAAACTGTCGTCGAAAAGCATGCCGAGGGGCTGCTGGCAGAGTTTGAAATCGAGCTGGAAATCTACGAGAGAGCTCAGTTTACTGCTCTTTGCGCGCAGGCCAATGGCGACTTCCTCACCAGCGCATTGAAGGAACTGCGCGGGGTCGCCAGAAGCGTCGCGAAGGCCAAGGCTCGTGCCGAGGCGGCGGGAACGAAGTGCGAAGCTGCCGCGCTCATCCCGAAAATCATCCGCACCTATTATCGAAAGCTCGGCGAGCAATCGAAACTCTTTCCGGCATTGTCATTGTTCGAAGCGGCCTACCGCACGCATCTGTCGGCATGGATGGAGCATCATTATGGCACGCCCCGATGGTGGAGCGATATCTATACCCACATCAAGCGCGGCGGCAAATCCTCCGATTTTTCCGATATCAACGGGGTCAGCGTCACGGCGGGTACGCCTCGCGTGATCGAGAACATGCTGAGAGGCATAGATGGGCAGGGACTGCACGGAACGCTGATCCCGACCTTGAGCGATGGCAGGAAGATGCTGGAGAGGAGCAAGCTCTCCGACATCGAAGAGCTGATCCGCGAACAATGGGTGCAGTTCAAGACCTCGATACCGGACAGGCTTCATCACGGCGCGCCTTTGGACCTCGAAGTCTTCATGGGCATGTTCAGAAGGGTGCGCGACGCGCGCAATCTCTGCTCTCATCACCGCGAGGTGAAGGACCGCGCGGGTATTCTCAGCAATATCGAGCAGCTCGTCGATCTCGTGAACGTACACCTCGAAATGGCGCTGGCCGCCGTCCACACGGCCGCCGTCAGGCCGTATCCGTTCCAGGTGCTGGCGGTCGAGAAACATTCGATAGGCCTGCCGGAGCGCCAGGTCTTCGAGACTGTCTTTACGATCGACACCGTCGTCAGGACGTCTGACCTGAAGGCGTTCTCGCTCGGCGAGGCGCTGATCATGGCGCTTGAGCCGCTGTCGGCAGACGACAGGCTGAAACTGACCAGCATCTCGGTCCGGGCGAAGTGACGCTCACCGCGCCATGAATGACCCGGCTCCCGGCTGACATTTATCCGTCGGCAGCCGGGCCACTTTCAGCCGGGCTATGGCGAGGGGAGGATCAGCAGGCGTTCGCCGCATCCGGCTGGACCGAATTCGTCGAAGGGGTCGGCGCCGGGTTGCCTGTGCCGCTGTTGGTCGTGCGCTGGCAGTCGTTCGGGTCGCCGCCCGAAGAGCCGGAATTGGTGGTGTTGCTGGAGGGATTGCCGGCGTTGTTGGTCGAGCCGGTCGTGCTCTTGTCCGTCGCGCCGCCGTTGGTGCCGCCGCCGTTCATGTTGCTGCCGGTGCCGTTGCCGTTGCTGTTGCCATTGGTGCCGGAGGTGCTGCTGCCGCTGCCGGATGTGCCGCCCGAGCTGCCGCCTGAACTGCCGGAAGACTGTGCCATGACCGGGGCCGCCAGGGTGAGGGCGAGGGCGGACGTTGCAAGGATTCTCAGAAACATCGGTATTGCCTCTTCAATTGGAGCTTTGTGACAGAGGCTCAACCTGACGAGGCTCTCAATGTTCCGTCTTTTGCTGCCCGGACGGGGAAAGGGTGCGTTGCCGTACCAAGGGCGAGGTTGAGGGAACTTTGGCCGCTCCAGTTCGTTCTATTCCGCTTCCGAACTGCAATCCGAAAAGGCTGATATGTCCAACCGAGACGGCACGCGTGTGCTTTTCGACCGCATCTGGTCCGCCGGCGTCCAGGCGGCGCGGGAGGGGCGGCACAGGGAACTCGACTATCTCGTCCACATGCGCCCCAGCCTCGAGGAGTATCAGGCCGGCCGGGGGCTGCGAATGACGCATATGATCAAGGTCGTGCAGCTCGGCATGTCGAGACTGCGGGCAGCCGGCGACCTGCCGGGCGAGTGACCTCCTGACTGAGGCGAGGACGGGGCCTCGCCGTCGATCACCACGAGTTGAGGCCCATATCGCGCTTGCCGTTCATGACACGCACGGAGTTCGGGCCGATCTTGTTCCAGGTCTCGCAGATTTCCTTTCCGTCGTCCCGACCCTTCCAGGTTCGGCAAAACCTGTTGCCGGCAATGTGCCATTTGCCTTCGATCAGGATCACGTCGCCATTGTCGAGCTTGACCTGACCCTTGGCGGTCCCGTCCTTCGATATGGACAGCATGCCGGCATACCCCTCCTTCGGTCCGCCCAGGGTGAGTTCCTTGCCGTTTGACAACAGGGCCGTCAGTTCCTTGCCCGTCATCGCCGTCGCGGCGATTGCGGGGAATGCGCCGAAGACAAGGACCACTGCCAAAGCTGCGATGCGCTTCATGTTTCCGTCCTCCACCTGGATGCCGATGATCTCCCGCTGGTCTTCCCAACCAGCCGGCGAAATGATGCACCAGGGATCGCGATAACAACAATTAGCCATTGCGGATTATCCCGTCAGAGATCATTGGTGCCCGGGAAATGTTCTAACAGATGTTGCGCTACCTCGAGTTGTGCAACCCTGTGAATCCCGCGAGGGTATAGGCCGTTTCAAGACGAGATCGCGGCGAGAGCGATGAGGCTGACGAAGACGCTCAGCGGCGGAAGGTGCTGCATGTCCCGGTGGCGCAGAACAGTCACGATCGCGGCTGCGATGATGACCGTGGCGAGCACCAGGCCGAAGCTTCGACTGGCTGGAAACGCAATCAGGGCGGCCGCCGATATCTCAAGTCCGCCTGTCAGGATGCCCCACCAGCGCGGATAGCCCCAGCGGGCAAAATCGCTTCGTGTCCCTGACGTGCCGATGACGTTGACGAGGCCGGCGCCTGATAATGCGGCACAGAGGAACCAGAGTGAGAGAACATGAACCATCTCAGTGCGCACCTGCAATCATGGGAACGGCCACCAGGACCATGATCGCGGCCGTCAGGCCATGAATGCCGAAGGCGCTTTTCGTGGAGCCTTTCGCTGCGAGAATGACCAGCATGTCGCCGAGAGGGATGATCGCCTCGATCAAGAGGACAATGCCGATCTCGCGCTGGACACCCCAGACCATGAAGGCAAGCACCAGCAATCCGGCGACGATGTCGCGAACGCCCTTGAGGCGGAACCATGCGGGGAAATTCGGGTCATCGCCCGGGAGCGGCAGGCCGAAGCTGCGCACCATGGTCGTCGGGCTCGCAATATAGCCGGTGCCGATCGCGATAATTGCAAGGGCCACAAGCAGCCCGATCCCATTCAGAAGCCAATCCATCACGCCATCCTTCTAGCGGTTTAAAATAATCTAGCAGTGCTAACATTTATGCTAGCGTTGCTAGATATTCAAGCCGTGATATGATCTCTGCATTCACGCGGCAGGGCATGGAGGTCGAGAATGGGTATCGCAGAGCGAAAAAGCCGGGAACGCGCCGATCGCGAAGATCGTATCGTCGCGGCAGCCCGTGGCATTGCGGAGAACGAGGGATGGGAGGCCGTCACGATCCGCCGCCTGGCCAAGGAGATCGAATACAGCCAGCCGGTTCTCTATTCGCATTTCGAGAACAGGGATGCGATCGTGACAGCCGTCGCAATCGAGGGATTCAGTGAGCTCGCGGCCGCTCTTTGCGCAGCTGCGGAAAGGGCGAAGGGCAGGCGGGAGGCCCTGACCGATCTTTCCATGGCCTATTTCGACTTCGCGCAAAGCCGCCCGTCGCTCTACGAGGCCATGTTTGTCCTCCCGACCCAGCTGCGCTTCGCCGAGGCCGAGACGCGGCCGGAGCTTCGGGCCGGTTTCGAGGCATTGGCCGCGGCGGTATCTCCGTTCTGCGCCGATGCGGAGATCGTGACCGAGACATTCTGGGCAGCCCTTCACGGGCTTGTCGCGCTCGAACGGGCAGGGCGCATCAGGCCCGGCCTGCGGGACGAGCGCATCGCGCTGGTCGTTCGGGCGATCGTGGATGCGGGAGGCCATTCGCGCAGCCGTGGCTGACATTGCCCGGTCGACGATTGCCCGTTCGATCTCCGGGCAGTTGCCGCCCACCACCATCGAACGAGGACGAGCAATGTGTTAATCGTCCTGGAAGGCACGGGATTAGAACGGACGCATCAATGGCCGGGTCGGGCGGTGAACGCCTATCTCTCAAGCTCGCGGCGCATCCGGCCAAACTCCGCTGAGGCCGGCAGGCTGTCAAATGGAACTGCACAAAAATCGAGAATACTCACCGGGGGATGAGCCAATGGACGAAGGTCATACGAAACGCATGATCCTTGAATTCCTGAGGAAGCACACCCTGGCGGTCATTGCGACCTGCCATGGTAATGGCGAGCCGGAGGCTGCTACGATCGACCTCTCGGTGCGCGACAATCTTGAGATCGTGTTCAGCACTTTCACGCACACGCGAAAGTTCGACAATCTCGCCGAGCGTCCCGGCGTCGCGTTCGTTGTCGGATGGGACGACAATATCACGGTTCAATACGAGGGTGAGGCGACAATAGTTCCTGCCGCGGATATCGAACAATACCAGGACGCTTATCTCAACAGCCTTCCGGCCGCCAGGGAGTTCATCGAGAGAGGGGCCGTGTTGTTCAAAGCGGTGCCGCGGTGGATTCGATATTCCGATTTCAACAAGGAGCCTCCCGAGCTGATCGTGGTTCAATTCTGAGAGGCGCAACGGTTTCGGGTCGCCGTCGGGGGCGTCGGTTAAATCGTGACCCTTGTGGGGGGCGAAGGACGGGTCGAGACCCGTGGCTCTTCCCCTGCAGCCCGGCAAGGCAGAGGGGGTGCCCCAAGGCGCACCATCACGCCCGCTCCGCCCGCAATTCCCCCTTCAGATGATCCGCCAGCCTCAAGGCCAGCGCCACTGCCGGCAAGGTCGGGTTGGCCTGTCCTGACACCGGAAACACCGAGCTGCCGGCGACATAGAGGTTTTCGAGGTCGTGACAGCGGCAATTGCCGTCCACCACGCTCGAGCGGGGCGAGGCGCCCATCCGGGTCAGGCCGATCTGGTGGTAGCCGTCGAGCGCCTGGCGGCGGACGGCGGTTTGCAGGCCGTCTTCGGGGTGAAGCCATTCGAAGGTGCCGATCTGCCTTGTGCCGATCCATTCCGCCAGCGCATGGTGGCACCTGATCAGCGAGGCGAGATCTTCCTCGTCGAAGTCGAAACTGACGGCGAGCCGCTTCAGGCCGGTTTCATCGACCTCGGAGCTCAGCCGCACGCGGTTGGACGCGACCGGCCGCTGTTCGCCGTGATAGGCGAGCCAGTAGAGATGCTCGCCGTTCTTGACGAAGAAATTCGGCTGCCGCTCGGATTTGAGCGCTGATGTCGTCAGCTGCAGGGCGGCGTTGAAGCTTTGTACGGGGTTTGCGACAAGATCGGACAGCGAGGCAGCGTCGGATACTTTCGACTTGAAGGACATGCGGCGCATCTTGCGCCTTCCGGTGATCGCCTTGAACAGGTTCAGCGTCGCACGCGCGCCTGCCGTTGCGTAGACCTCTTCCAGCGGTGGACTGCGCAGCCAGAAGACGCTGTTCRGGAGGTCGCGCTCGTTCTGCAGGGCGATGCTCGGTATCAGCCGCGCGCGGAACCAGGCGCCGGTGCCGTTGCGGCGGAAGAACATCTTTTCCATGAAGCTGCGGTCGGTAAAACGGATGCGGGCGAGCTCGCCGGCCAGATGCCCCATGTAATAACGCCCGAGCGGGCCATCGACGCCGCCGAAAAGCCGCGGCGCGATCTCCTGTGCGGCCAGCAGCAGCCTGGCATTTTCGCGCCCGCCGCAGGCCAGAACGAAGATCGTGGCGCCGAGCGAATGCAGCTTGCCGCGATGCCACACCATCAGCCGTTTCGTGCGGGCGCCTTCGCGGTCGAGATCGAGGCCGATCACGGTCGCCTGGGTGACGAGGTGCAGGTTCGGCAGGTTCTCGATCAGCGCTCCGTGGGCTTTTGCCATATCCGGCTCGCGGGCCCAGCTCTCGATCGAGGGTTCGAATTCGCCGTCCATGTCGGGCATATCGACTGCCGGCAGCTCGGCGCCGAGAAAGGCGCGGGCATCGTCGTAATAGGCCCTGAATGCGCTGTGTTCGATCGGCCAGCGGGCATCGCCGCGCGCCGGCCTGCCATCGAAATCGCTGTCGTCGAATTCGACGCAGCGGCCGCCCCAGGCTTTCGAGGTGCCGCCGACCGCGCGGCGGATCGTCAGGCTCGCTTCGGCATGGTGGTCGGTGCTGATGGAGGCGGCTGCCGCCAGCCGGTTCGTCTTCTCGGATATGGTCTTGCCGCCGGATTCAAGCAGCGCGACAGAGAGCCCGGAGCGGGCAAGCGCGATGCCCAGCGCCAGGCCGACAGGCCCCGAGCCGACGACACAAACGTCGACACGTCCCGCAAGCAGGTTTTGAAGCGACGAAATCATTTCACCACCCCGGCTTATGATGGCGGGATCATAGCCGCATTTTTCGGCGCGTGTAATGTATTTTGTGAGGCTTCAGCCCTTGGTTGTCTTGGGCGATATCTTGGCCGCTATCTTTGGGGCGCTGTCTGGGGTGGGGGCGGGGGAGAGCTGCTCCCGGCACGGTGGCACCGGGAGCAGGATCGTCACTTCGCGAGCGCGGCCTTTTCAATGACGGCGGCAACCTCGTCCGCGTGGACGACGAGGGAGGCATGGCTGCCGGCCACCTCGGTGGTCTTGGCCTTGATCCTGGCCGCGAACAGTTTCTGGGCCTCCGGCGCGATGACCCTGTCCTTCGTGGTGATCACATAGAAAGTCGGCTTGTCGTGCCAGGCTGCGATATCGACCGGAGCCTCGTAGGCCGTGTGGTTCAGCGGAAGCTGCGAGTTTGCCAGGGACTCGGCGACCTTCAGGGGAAGGTCGGCGGCGACCGCCGTCGGAAACACCTTGGGATCGATATAGAGGTTGCCCTTGTCGTCGGGATGAATGGCGTTGGTGCCTTCGGTTGCCGGGCCGTGCGCGGCCAGGGACGCCAGGGATTCTCCAACGTCAGGCGCGAAGGCGGAGACGTAGACGAGCGCCGAGACCTCGGGTTCGTCACCGGCTTGCGTGATGACCACGCCGGCCCAGGAGTGACCAACGAGGACGGTCTTGCCATCCTGCTTCGCCAGTGCCTGCTTGGTGGCATCGACATCCGCAGCCAGCGACGTGAGCGGATTTTCGACCAGCGTCACGTTATAGCCCTTCTTCGTGAGAATGTCGGCAACGGGCTTCCAGCTTGACTGGTCGACGAAAGCGCCATGGACGAGCACGATATTGTGCGCCGCCCCCGCGGGTAGATTGGCCGAATGGGCGGGTGCGGCAAACGCTGCTCCGGCGGCGAGAACGGTGGCGGCTAAGAGTAGTCTATTTCGCATTGCTTGCTCCTGTTGGGATGCCGACAACCCCGCCCCATGGGAAAGGGCAGGCGCTTGGGTACGTGTTGCGGCAGTTTTCCAGATTGCTTGCTGGGTGGCCTGTCGGCTCACGTCGACACGAAATAATACGAAGAGTTCCGGGAGGTTAGGCCCCGATCGTCCGGATATTGTGTCCGACCGTACGGCGGATTAACATCAGACATGGACATCCTCGCCGAAGTGCTCGATCGCGTTCGCCTTAGCGGAACCCTGCTCTTTCACTTCGAGCTCGGTCATCCCTGGAACCTGGCCATGCCGCAGCGGCCCTACGCCCTGTTCCATTATCTCAGTCGCGGCTCAGCCACGCTTGCGCTCGAACACGGGCAAGAACTCTTGATGGCGGAGGGTGATCTCGTCGTCATCACACGCGGCGAGCCCCATCTGATCTACTCGGACAGCGGGACGACGCCTTTCCTGGTGACGGATCTCGACCGACCCGCGCATCTTGGCGTCGTTCATCACGGAGGCAGCACGAAGCCGCTCTCGACGATGATCTGCGGCAATTTCATCCTGTCGTGGCCGGCGCGCGGCAGCGTGATGGAACTGCTTCCGCCCGTCCTTCTCTTGAAGCCGGCGATGGATGGTGACTGGCTCGAGGCTATCCTGCGCCGCATGGTGAGCGAGTCGGCGCTTGCACGTCCCGGTCAACGCGTCGCGCTGTCGCGAATGACCGAGGTGCTCTTCGTCGAAGTGTTGCGAAGCTGGATCAAATCCCTCCGGCCGGGAGAAGGCGGATGGCTTGGGGCGATGGCGGACCCCTATATTGGGCGAGCGCTCGAGCTGATCCACGAGCAACCGGATCGGCCCTGGACACTTCGCGACCTCGCACATCGCGTAGGGCTCGGCCGCTCGGTGTTTTCGGCTCGCTTCACCAAGCTCGTCGGCCAGTCCATGCAGCGCTACCTGATCGCACGCCGGATGTCGGAGGCTGCGTTCCTGCTGGAATCAAGCGATGAGGGGATCGCCCGGATCGCAAGCCGCGTCGGCTACGAAACCGTCGCGGCGTTCTCCAAGTTGTTCCATCGCCACCACGGCCTGTCGCCCGGCCGCTATCGGGCAGCCCGGCGCGTCGAAGCCGGTCCAAGGCCCGGGGAACGTCCTGATCAGACGTTGCTGACTGATCTCGACGAGGCTGACGTCGAAGCCGTCCTGTCGTGATCGCCGGCTGGGCGAGGCATTGAGGCTCCTGTCTGCTGTCGCAGAAGTGATGACCCGTCGAGCCCGTTTTCCTGTTTTGCATGCGACTTGGCCGGCAGCAGATGCTAAACTTTTCCAAAGCCCTCCAAGCGGCAAAGGACCAGGGAACCATGACCAGCGCACTCCTCATCATCGATATGCAGATGGTCATGCAGGAGCGGCTCGATGCCGGGCGCGAGCGCGTGAACGGCGAGGCGGGAGAGAATATCGCAGCCCTTGCCGGCGCCTTTCGCGCCGCCCGAAAGCCTGTCATCCATGTTCGTCACCGCGACAGCGCGGAAGGGTCGGCGCTTAACGAAAAGGCGCCTGGATACCAGCCGATGCCCTGCGCGAAGGCGCGGGAGAACGAGCCCGTCTTCATCAAGTCCACGTCGTCGGCCTTTGCCTCCACCGAGCTCGAGGGCTATCTGCACGAGGTCGGCATCACGCATCTGGTCGTGACGGGGGCGGTCGCCGGCTTCTGCGTCAACACGACCGTGCGCGCCGGCAGCGACCTCGGCTTCAAGATGAGCGTCGTCAGCGACGCGGTGCTCGGCTTCGACCTGCCGGATGCCGATCTCTCGGCGCGGGAAATCTTCGACGTGACAATGGCGCACCTGAAATCGGATTTCGCCGAGATCGTCGAGACGCGGCAGCTGATGGCGATGCAGCCTGCCTGACAGAGGCGGCCTAAGGGCGGCTGCCTAATCCGGTTTGCCGCCCACCAGCGCGACGATCGGCCCGTAGCCGCCGTGCCAGGATGTGTCGTTGCGGCCAAGCGCCGGATTGTAGAGGCCGGTGCCGTTTCCGCCGTCGAGGAAGAGCGCATCGGAACAATTCAGTTCGTCGCGGAAGAACCTTGCGAAATCGTGGAAATTCACGTTGCCCTCGCTGATGACGAAGCGGAGCGTGCCATCGGCTGCAAGGCCGACGCCATTGCGCCGCGTGCGGTCGGTCGAGCCGGGTATGAAGATCGGGTTGACCTTGCCGGCGACGAGCAGCATCGGGCCGGATTGCGTGGCGAGGCGCGTCTTCGGCTTCTGCTTCAGGAAATCGGCGGTCGGGATGATATGGG
>NZ_JBFTME010000044.1:0-19734 GCF_056396805.1 Rhizobium sp. 05N49 | reverse complement strand
AAATATCGGCGGCGTCCCCTAAGCGCGGCTACGGGACGCGAGCGTGCCTCATTTTTGGGCGCGACGTGAACGCCGGCGAGGGGAGGGATCTATTCCTGTGCGCGGCAGTCTTGGTCTTTTTCGTCGCGCTGCCTGTGCATCCTTGAAAGCGCGGCATCCACTGTGATTTATGCGTGTTGGGAGAGCCCGTCACGAGAGGCAATTTTTCCTCGAAGCTGTTGTTTTTTGATAATTCGCCGGTTGCCTCTCAATGCTTCCCCTCCTATGTTCCGCCTCACCTGCCGATGACGCAATCTATTGCCAAGAGGAGATCTGATATGGCTTTCGAATTGCCTGAACTTCCCTATGACTACGAAGCCCTTGCTCCCTTCATGTCGAAGGAGACGCTGGAGTTCCACCACGACAAGCACCACAAGGCTTACGTCGACAACGGCAACAAGCTTGCAGCGGAAGCCGGCATGGCCGATCTCTCCCTGGAAGACGTCGTCAAGAAGTCCTTCGGCACCAACGCTGGCCTCTTCAACAATGCTGCCCAGCACTACAACCACATCCATTTCTGGAAGTGGATGAAGAAGGGCGGCGGCGGCAACAAGCTGCCGGGCAAGCTCGAAGCTGCCTTCACCTCCGACCTCGGCGGCTATGACAAGTTCAAGGCGGATTTCGCCAATGCCGGCGCCACCCAGTTCGGCTCGGGCTGGGCCTGGGTTTCCGTCAAGAACGGCAAGCTCGAAATCTCCAAGACCCCGAACGGCGAAAACCCGCTCGTTCACGGCGCCACCCCGATCCTCGGCGTCGACGTCTGGGAACATTCCTATTACATCGACTACCGCAACGCTCGTCCGAAGTACCTCGAAGCCTTCGTCGACAGCCTGATCAACTGGGACTACGTCCTGGAACGCTACGAAGCGGCAACGAAGTAAGCGCATCCGAGCATCCGCTTTTCAGCACCCGGCGCCGCAAGCGCCGGGTGTTTTCGTTTCTGCTTCGGTTGGCCTGCAATTTGTCAAACAAAGATGGCTTGACTAACTCATACCCGGTTGGCTATAAATCGATCCATAGCCAATCGGGTATGAATTCAAATGTCGAATGTTCAAGATGCGCTGTTCAGGGCGCTTTCCGATCCGACCCGTCGGGGCATCTTCGAGCGCCTGTGCCGTGAAGGTGAGAAGACGGTTGGCGCTCTGACGGCCCACGCCGGTGTGTCTCAGCCGGTTGTTTCCAAACATCTCGCGGTACTCAAAACCGCCGGCCTGGTGCGCGACCGCCATGAGGGTCGCCAGACGCACTACAGCGCCGAAATCCGCGCACTTGCTCCGCTCGCCGACTGGACGACCGAGATGGCCGGCTTCTGGGAAAGCCGGTTCGACGCCCTGGAAGATTTGCTCAAAAGGATGGACCAATGACCGAAACCGCAACTGAACTCCGCTCCGTCGTCGTCGAACGGGAGATCGCGTTCCCGCCGGAAAAGATCTGGCGTGCGCTCACCCAGCCGCATCTGATCCAGGAATGGCTGATGAAGAACGACTTCAAGCCCGTTCCGGACCATCGTTTCAAGCTCACCGCCGAGTGGGGCTCCGTCGACTGCCGGGTACTGGAAATCGAGCCGAACAGGACGCTTGCCTATACTTGGGATGCCTATGGCCTCGAAAGTACCGTAACCTGGACCCTGACACCGATCGGCTCGGGCACGCACCTGCGCATGGAACAAGCCGGCTTCCGCCCGGATCAGGAGCAGGCCTACCAAGGCGCCAAGTTCGGCTGGCAGCGCTTCTTCGAGAATCTGGAACAGGTCCTGGCGCGCGCCGACTGATGCAGGACGCGCGGCGTCTGATTTTTGAGGAGGAAGAACAATGAATTGGAATAAATCTATCCGCCAGCTCCACCGTTGGCTGTCGATCATCTTCACGGTGACCGTCATAGCCAATTTCGCCACCATGGCACTCGGCACCCCGCCGGCATGGGTGGTCTACTCGCCGCTGCCGCCGCTTTTCCTGCTTTTGTTCAGCGGCCTCTACATGTTCGCATTGCCCTATTTCACGGGCAGGCGTGAGCCGGCATCAGCCGCAAGCTGAGGCATCGCAAGAGCTACTCACTGAAATGCCGCGACTGGCAGCGCCGTCACATCGCTGTCATTCGCGGCCTCTACATCACGCCGCATGTCATCAGCCGATCTTCCCCTTTTCCGCTTCGGCATCATCGCCGATCCGCAGTATGCCGCCATCGAACCGCAGGCCGAGATGGGGCGCTATTACGCCAACAGCCTGGCCAAGGTCGGTGCCGCCATCGAGACTTTCAATGGCGAGGAGCTGAGCTTCGTCATGACGCTCGGCGACATCATCGACCGCGATTTCAGCAGCTTCGACGATATCCTGCCGGTCTATAAAAAGCTGCGCCATGAGGCGCACTTCCTGCTCGGCAATCACGATTTCGGCGTTGCTCCCGAATACCTGGAAAAGGTTGTTGAACGCGTCGGCATGCCGGCACCCTATTACAGCTTCAAGCGCCACGACTACCGTTTCATCGTATTGAACGGCAATGAGGTCAGCACTTTCGCGACGCCGGAAGGCCATCCCTTGAATAGGCTCGGTCACGAGCGCCTGGCAGCTCTATCGGCAGCAGGTGCCGGCAACGCGCATGCGTGGAACGCATCGCTGAGCGACGAACAATTTGCCTGGCTGGCGAGCGAGATCGAACAGGCGAAGGCCGCAGGCGAGAAGGTGATCGTCATGAATCACTTCCCCGTCTATCCACCCTGCGAACACGACATGTGGGACCGCGAGCGGATTGTCGAACTGCTGGCTTCGCAGACAAGTGTCGTCGCCTATCTCAACGGCCACAACCATGTCGGCAATTACGGCAAGGTGGCCGGCTGCCACTTCGTCAATTTCAAGGGCGTGGTCGATACCGAGAGCGAAAACACCTTCGCGATCGTCGATGTCTATCCGGACCGGATGGAAATCCGCGGATTCGGCCGCGAGGATAGCTGCACGCTACCCTACTAGGCGGCTCCCGCCACATCGGGTACAGGCTGTGCCCGGTGCTCCAGCGCATCTTTCTTCGGCGGTGTGCCGAACATGCGCGCATATTCGCGGCTGAATTGCGAGGCGCTTTCATAGCCCACTCGATAGGCGGCATTGGCAGCATTGATGCCGTCGGCCACCATCAGCCGCCGCGCTTCGAGAAGCCGGAGCTGCTTCTGATATTGCAGCGGGCTCATCGAGGTCAGCATCTTGAAATGCTGGTGGAAGGAGGAGGCGCTCATTCGCGCTGCCGCCGCAAGCTGCTCCACGCGCAGGGGCACCGTGAAATTATCGCGCAAGATGTGGATGGCATCGGCCACGCGCCGCGTCTGGCTGCCGGGCAGCGCCAGCTTGCAGACCTCGCTGCCGTTTTCGCCCGAGAGCAGCCAGAAGCTGATTTCACGCAGGATCGACTGTCGCAGGATCGGGATAGATTTCGGCGTGCCGAGCATGCGCATCAGCCGCAGGATGCAGTCCTGCAGTTCCGCTCCGAAATTCTGGACGAAAACGCCCGGACCGCCGTCTCCCGATGGCTTCGGCGGAGCTTCCATCGCCTCCAGAACCTCGCGTAGAATGGTGACGTCGAGCTCCAGCGTCAGCGCGATCATCGGCCGCTCCGGGCTTGCCTCGATCACCTGGCCGAAGGCCGGCATCTCGACACTGATGACAAGCGACTGCATGGCACAGTAAGTGAAAAGCCGCTCTCCGAACATGATCTGCTTGGCGCCATCGACGATGATGCAAAGCGCCGGCTTGTAGATCGCCGGCTTCGGCATGGTGAGCGTGGAAGAGCGCATCAGGTAGAAGCCGGGCAGGGCGGTCGCATAAAGCCCGTCGCCGCCGCCATGGCTGTCCATGTACTGGTTGAGCGCAGTCTTGATTTCTGAGGACATCATTCTTCTCCGGTGGCGGATCCTGCCGCGCCTTGGCCCCCATCTTACTCCACGAATGCGAGGCGACAACCTGTCTGGAGGAATAGGCAAGAAGTTCGACGCTTTCGGCATTCGGGAAAAGCGGTGCCGGACCTAGATTCTGGTCATCCGAACAAGGAGCAATTGAGATGACCGATCCGAATGCAAATGCCAAAATCGCAATCCTCACCGGCGGCAGCCGCGGTCTCGGCCGCAACACCGTCATCAGCCTCGCCCGCGATGGCGTCGACGTAATCTTTACCTATAATTCCAACCGCGAAGAGGCCGATAAGGTCGTCGCCGAGGTGGAGGCGCTTGGCCGCAGGGCCGCCGCACTGCAGCTCGATACGGGCAATGTCGCCGCCTTCGATGCTTTCGTCGACAATGTCCGCTCGGTCCTGAAGGGCTGGGGTCGCGAGCGTTTCAATTTTCTCGTCAACAATGCCGGCACCAGCTACCACGCCTCGATAACGGAGACGACCGAGGAGGAAATGGACAAGCTCTACACCGTCCATTTCAAGGGCGTCTTCTTCCTGACGCAGAAGCTGCTGCCTGTCATTGCCGATGGCGGCCGCATCGTCAATCTCTCCAGCGGCCTTGCCCGCGTCGCCGTCCCGGGCTCCTCGGCCTACGGATCGCTGAAGGGCGCCGTCGAGGTGCTGACGCGCTACATGGCCAATGAGCTCGGTGCCCGCGGCATTGCCGTCAACACCGTCGCACCTGGCGCAATTGCCACCGATTTCAGTGGCGGCATGGTGCGCGACAATCCGGAGATCAACCGCAGGGTTGCTTCGATGACGGCGCTCGGCCGCGCCGGCGTCCCTGACGATATCGGCCCGATGATCGCCTCGCTGCTGACAGAGGCAAACCGCTGGGTCAACGCCCAGCGCATCGAGGTTTCCGGCGGCATGGCGCTCTAAGCATTGGCTGCCAGCGGCTTTTCCGTCCAGCTCTCGGTCCAGAGCGTGCGCAAGCCGTCGCCTTCCCCCTTGAAAAAGACGTCCGCCTCAGCGCAAGCCTCCACGCGGTCGCTGCGGAAATTGCGGATCGCCTGCCTGAGTTCGCACCAGGCGACGATATTGGCGGTCTGGGAATAATAGATCAGTGCGATCGGGCGGATCATCCGCTCGGTCGCACGTCCCATTTCGTCGCGATAGGAGAGGGTGAGCTTGCGCTCGTCGCGGATCGCTCCGCGCACGATGGCGAGGTCCAAACCGGCAGGCGCCGGGGCGACCGTACCCCAGGCATAGAGCGCCTTGTTTTCCATCGCCTGTCGCAGCGGCGGCGGCACTGCGCCGACAAGCTTCTGGTTGACCCGCCGTGCGGCGAGCTTCAGCGCTTCATCGCCGGTGCGCTCCAGGAGCGCCAGCGACAGCACGATCGCTTCCGTCTCCTCGATCGAAAACATCAGGGGAGGCAGGTCGAAGCCCGGCCGCATGATATAGCCGATGCCGCGCCCGCCTTCGATCGGCACCCGCATCGCCTGCAGTGCGGCGATATCGCGGTAGATCGAGCGAACCGTCACTTCAAGCCTCTCGGCCATGACGGCCGCTGTCATCGGCTTCTTCGCCAGCCGCAATATCTGGATGATCTCGAAAAGCCTGGAGGCCTTGCGCATTTGCCGCCCTTTCTCCAACGCTCCTGACAATACACTGTCAGTTGGGCTGCCGTATAGAGCTGTCTATCAAATTGAAATTCAAAGCTCTTCCTCAAAAGCGTGACTGAAAGCGGGACGGACAACTGACATGGATTATCACCAAAGCCTCTGGCTCTACTTCACCCTTCTCTTCGGCATCATCATCGTGCCGGGCATGGACATGCTCTTCGTGCTCGCCAATGCCCTGACCGGCGGCACCAGGCGCGGCCTTGCCGCCACCAGCGGCATCATGCTGGGTGGGGCGGTGCACTCGGCCTATGGTGCGGCGGGGGTGGGCATTCTCGTCGCCATGCTGCCAGGTGTCTTCAACCTGCTGCTCTTTGCCGGCGTTGCCTACATGATCTGGATCGGCGTCTCGCTGATGAGAAGTTCCATCAAGGTCGAGGCAGTCGGCCCGGGCACGGCGCGCTCCACCTGGAAGGCGTTCCGACAGGGGGCGGTTACCTGCCTCGTCAATCCCAAGGCCTACATCTTCGTACTGGCCGTCTATCCGCAGTTCATAAAGCCGGAATTTGGGCCGATCTGGCTCCAGGGGCTGATCATGGGCATCATGACTGTGCTCACTCAGCTTGCCGTCTACGGCACTCTGGCCATGACGGCCGGCCGCAGCCGCGACCTCCTGTTGTCGAATCCGAATACGACTGCCGTCATCGGCCGTCTCGCGGGCCTGCTGCTGGTCGTCATCTCCGCGATCAGTCTATGGCAGGGGTGGAAGACAGCCTGATTCCGTCTATGTTTATCACGTTGTTTTTATGAGGATCCGGCCAAACGTGACTATGCGGCCACATGGATTTTGTCATGATCGCGGTGCAGATTGCCCTCGGCCGGCTTCGCCGGCGGAACAATGGAGAGAGAATAATGAATTGGAAAACAGTAGCGGCGGCTGCGGCGCTCGCCGGCATTGCCCTCGGTTCGGTTATGGCGGCCGACGGCACGCATGACGCGCGCATTGGAATGATGAAACAGATCGGTGGCGCAGCAGGCTCGCTGTCCGCCATCGCCAAGGGCACGAAGCCCTATGATGCGGATGCCGTCAAGGCGGCGCTGACGACGATCGCCACCACGGCGAAGGCCTTCCCGGACCAGTTCAAGCCGGGCACCGAGACGGGCGACGAAGAAGCAAGCCCGAAGATCTGGGAAAACATGGATGACTTCAAGGCGCGCGCCGCGAAGTTGTCCACCGACGCCGAAACCGTGCTCGCCCAGCTTCCGGCTGATGCTGCCGGCGTTGGTGCGGCGCTGAACACGCTCGGCGGCAATTGCGGTGGCTGTCATCAGCTCTATCGCATCAAGAAGGACTAGGCGATAGAGCTATTCTCGCATGATCCCGTCATCCGCACCGGCCCTTGCCGCCGGTGCGGATCGCCTTATTCTCTTCCGGCAGCGGGGCCGGGGAACGCCCCTGAACATTGATAGTAAGGAGAGGCGGCGCATGGTCCGCAGGTTCATCCGCTTTGTGCTCTGTCTCATCGGCGTCGTCTTGATCGGCGGCGCAGTTTTCTATTTCGTAACCGCGCCGGATCCGTTTCCGGAAAGCCACTGGGCCAATCTCGGCGCGCCTGACGTCGCGAATGGCGAGAAGGTATTCTGGGCCGGCGGCTGTGTCAGCTGTCATGCCACGCCCGGTGCGCAAGGCGATGCGAAGCTCACGCTGGCCGGCGGCCTTGCCCTGACGAGCCCTTTCGGCACCTTCCATGTGCCAAACATTTCTCCGGATGAGCAGGCAGGAATCGGTCGCTGGACGCTGGCTCAGTTCGGCAATGCGATAAAGCGCGGCGTCGGCCCCAACGGACAGCATCTCTACCCGTCCTTCCCCTACGGCTCCTACACGCGCATGAGCGACAAGGATGTCAACGATCTCTTCGCTTATCTGAAGACCCTGCCGAAGAGCAGCAACGTTGCCCCGCCGCACGAATTGCCGTTCCCGTTCAACATCCGCCTGGCGCTCGGCGGCTGGAAGCTCCTCTATTTCAATGATCAGCCCCGCGTCGTGCTTGCCAATGCCGACGACAAGGTGAAACGCGGCCAATATCTGGTCGAGGGCCTCGGTCATTGCGGTGAATGCCACACCCCACGCGATTTCCTCGGCGGCTTCCTCCGCGATCAATGGCTTGCCGGCGCGCCGAACCCGGAAGGCAAGGGCCGCATACCCGATATCACGCCGGGCTCGAAGAGCGTTGGCTCCTGGAGCGAGGCCGATATCACCAACTACCTGCAGACCGGCTTCACCCCCGATTTCGACTCCGCAGGTGGCCAGATGGTGGACGTTCAACAGAACATCGCCCATCTGCCGCAGTCCGATATCGAGGCGATCTCCGCCTATCTGAAGGCGGTTCCGAGCAAGTAGCGTCTGCCTGGGGCAAGCACCGCCGGCCACATTGTCAGCATGAAGCACCCGACCCTTGAGGAAACAGACGCCGCAATTGCCCGCATGCGTGAACGGCTCGCCGCGCGCAATGCAGTTCTTGCGCGCTGGTTTTCCGAAACGCTCGCGATGATGGAGGCAAAGATTGCCAGCCGCCTCGATGATCCCGGCGATCTGGCGCAGGCGAGGGCCGCAGCATTCCTGTTCGTCAAGAGAGCACTGCACCAATGGGCAACCCGCCCGGTGCATGAGGTGGCCGCCGAGGATGCTCCGATGAAAGAGACACCGCCGTCACCGCGACTCGGTATACGTTGAGACCTCAATCTCCAAACGGAGGAATGGTCTTGAAACGACATGCCTGGCAGATCGAGCCGCGTGAATACGCGCGGCAGGAAGAGCGCCGCGGACGGCGTTTCGCTTTCACCAGCCTCACGCCGGCAAGGACCGCCCTGGTCGTCGTCGACATGATCCACTTTTTCGTGACGCCGGGCAGCTACGCGGAAGGCATCGTTCCGAATATTCAGGCGCTCGTTGCTGCGGTGCGCGCGTGCGGCGGGCTGATCGTCTGGGTGGTGCCCGCTCCTCGCCAGACCTACCCCGAACTGGCGCGCGAGTTCTTTGGTGAAACCATCGCGGAACTTTACCGCACCTCGGGCGGCGAAGGACCGGTCGAAGGCAGGCTTGCGCCGGATTTCGTCCCCGAACCGCGGGATCTCTTGATCGAGAAGACTTCTTACAGCGCCTTCCACCCCGAAAGCGCTCCGCTTGCGGCCATGCTGAAATCGCGCGGCGTCGATACGGTTCTCATTACCGGTACTCTGACCAACATCTGCTGCGAATCCTCGGCTCGCGATGCCTGCAGCAGCGGTTTCCGCGTCATCATGCTGGCTGACGCAAATGCCGCTCGCCGAGACATAGACCACAACATGGCGCTCTATTCGGTCTATCGCAGCTTCGGCGATGTGCGTACGACGACTGAGGTGATCGGCCTGCTCGACACGTCTCAGGCTGCCTTCGGCTGATGCTCCGCGCCGAGGATCTGCACATAGGTGTCGAGTTCTTCGCTGCCGAAGCCGAGCGCCCGGTAGATCTCAGCCGTAAAAGTAATCGGCGCCGAACCGGGCGCAGTCACGATCATACCCGATCTTACGGCCTGCGGACCGTCGCGATAATGCGCCTGGCCGCCATAGCCCTCAGCGCCGGCAATGAAGTCGGGCGCGTTGCTGGTATGCGGAATATTGTTCAATGCACCCGCGCGTGCCAGTGCCAGCGTCCCGCCGCAGATCGCAGCGGTGACCTTGCCACGCGTGATGAAGTCGTCGATGACGGATGAAAGGTCGGGCGCCCGTTCGGTTTCCCAGATCGTGCCCCCGCAGATAACAAGCGCATCGAAAGCGTCGCCATGCAGGTTCTCGGCCACCGTATCGGCCGCCACCCGCATGCCGCCCATGGAGCGGATTTCCGCGCCGCCGGGACTTGCCGTCACCACATCGAAGCCGAAATGGGTGCGAGCGGAGGCAGCAAGCTGCCCCACTTCCCAGTCCGCAAAGCCTTCGGTCAGAACCACCGCCAGTCGGGTCATGCTTTCCTCCCTTGCAAGATGGCCGAGCGGCTGGAGCCACTCACGACAGAGCCTGCATATAGCGCATGCCGGTGACCGGGCGAGGGGTGAAGTCCATCTGTTCGTAGAAGCGGTGAGCCTTGAGATTGCCGGTTGCAGCGCTGACGGAGAGGTAATCGCAGCCCGCAATGCGGGCCGTTTCCCGGGCGCGGTCGACGAGAAGCTGGCCGGTGCCATGGCCGCGATGGCCGTCGCGCACGAAAAGGTGATGCAGGTCCATGCCGCGCTTGCCTTCCTGCGCCCTGTAGAGCGGAACGAGGATCGCGTAGCCGATCAGGCCGTCGCTGCCTTCGGCGACAATGGCAGAAATCCAGGGCGTCGGGCCGAAGAGGTCGCGCTCGAGCTGTTCCGGTGTCGAGGCGGAGATGTCGCCATGATGGGCGGCAAGCAGGCCGATCATTTCATGGAGTTCGCAGATGTCGCGGGGTTTGGCGGCGCGGATCGTCACCACCGGCGGGCGCATGAGCGATATTTCGCTGTCTTCGATTTCAAGCATGGTCTTCGCGTCCTTTTTACGTTTATGCCGCCAGGACGCTGCCGATACAACAAAGCCGCCTGACGGCGGCTTGTTGACATTGTGATCTGTCTCGGCCGCCCTTTACAGGTACAGCCAAAAATACGAGCGGTTATGGTGCGCGTTCTTCATCATGCGCCATTGATTGTCCGAAACCGCCCGTTTGTCAATGGCAGCTTGGGCCCGGATCGGAGCCGTTTCAGGCCGCATCTGCCGGTACGGCGCAGACACCGGCCGCGCAGCCCTCAATCTCCTCAGCTGACGTCGCCGTCGGGATGGGTGCTGCAAGCGCCATGCCGATGCGGGCGCCGAGCGCTATATCGTCCTCGACGCCGAACGCATGATGCAGGATCACACCATCGCGGCCGATCAGGACGGATGAGGGCGTTCCCCTGAAACCATAGCGGCGCATGGTCACCGGTATGTCGGAGCGCTGGTCGGCCTGATCGACACCGATGGGCGAGGTCAGCCGGTATTCGTGAATGAAAGCCCTGAGCACGGTTGGCGTCATCGCCTCGTGATGTTCGAAGACGGTGTGCAGGCCGATGACCTGGAGATCCGTGTTGGCGAAGATGCGTTCGATGCGGCGCACCTGCGGCAGGCTTTCAGCCACGCAGCCGGGGCACAGCAATTGGAAACTGTGCAGGAAGATCACCTTGCCGCGCAGTCCGGCGATGGAGAGCGGCTGCGATGTGTTGAACCATTCGCTGACCGAAAGCTCCGGTGCGAGTGTCAGATCGGACATGTCGAAATCCATTGTCGTTGGGCAGGCGGTCCCGCCACCCGTTGCATCCGGGCTGCAATGGGATAAATCTGCCTGGTGTTTTCTCTTCTCTATTTGCCTGGAGAGAGGAAAGAGCCGGTCCGGCGATGGCAGTCGGCGGACCGGCGCCCCTGTTACTTCGCAGGCATGACCTTGCCCGGCAGGCTGAGATTGCCGGAGGCGACCTTGAAGACATTATCTACGCAAAGCAGCGGGGCATGCAGGTTGCCGTTGACCTTCAGCCCTGCCGTCACGCCGTCGTAGGATGCGCCTGTGATGCCGCCGATGAGCGACAGCGGGATGGCGACATCGACACGGTCGCCCTTCAGCACCGTCTGATATTCCGGGCTGTCGATCAGCAGCGGAACGCCCGGCCATGTGGCGGGAAGCTTCGGCTTGGCGCCGTCAGGGATGTCGGTCACTTTCAATCCGCCGGCGCAGGCCTTGTCCTCGTTGAGCACGACCCAGTGCGGATGCCAGACATCGCGGTTTTTGCCCTTATTGGCGGCATCGTCGAAGTCAGGATGGAAAGTCACGGCCAGCGCCACGATGCCCTGATCCCGGTCGAAGCCGATATCGCCGCTGTTGAGCGAGGTCGGCCAGACATAGGCATAGACGCCGGAGCCTTCGAACTTGCCGGTTGCAGCGGGCTTTTCAACGCCGGCATCGCCGCGCACCCGCGTCGAAAAGATCGCCTTGTCGCCCTTGGTAACGATCTGTGTTTCGATAATGTCGAACGAGGCTTTCACGCCCTTGGATGGTTCGGCCGTGACGGGATGGGCCATGGCCGAGCCCAGCCAAAGCGATAGCGTTCCGGCGATGGCCGCGCCGGTGATAAACTGCCTTAACATTTTGAACGTCCTTCTCTTTTTAGTTTGCCTGGAGAGTGCGCCTATCCTTTTTCAAAGGCGTCCCAGGTGGCAGCCCGGGTTGCCGGATCGGCGGTTTCATGGTCGCGGCAGTCGATGCGCAGTTCATTTCTGCCGAAGGCCGCGTTCACGAAATTGCAGTGGTGCGGTTTGGCCGCACCGGAATGCTGGTAGGGACGGAAGTAACGACAGCTCGTGCACATCCGCTGGATTGGTATGGCATCCGCCTCCTGCAGATGCTGGATCATCTTGACGAGCGACAGCAGCAGGCCTTCCTGCTCGCCCGGGGAAAGCGATCGGGCTGCTTCCATCGCTGCCGTTTCGATCGGCGAAACGGAGCCGAACGCCGCCTTTCCCTCGGTCGTGATGCGGATCGCGGTGGCACGTTTGTCGCCGGGAGCGCTCGCCTTGGCGACCAGCGCCTTGCGCTCCAGTGCCGCAATCGAATCCGTCGCCGTCGGCTGCGAGACGCCGAGATGCGCCGCAATCTCCTTCACCCGCGCACTATCGCGGCCGGCGAGAAATTCGAGGATCGCAAGCTGCGTCGGCTTCAGTCCGGCCTTTTCGGCCTTCGACCATTCGTCGCTGCGCATTGCGATCGCGATGCGGGTCAGGCCTTCGCTGATTCGGTTGTCGATCGATGTCGGGTCTTTTGGCGTTTCCATGGGTTCAATATATAGGAGTCCTATGTAAATTCAAGAGCCGCTGCGATGGATTGCCGCTTTCGTTTTTCGTGAAGGTAATATAGGGTACCCCCCTATACTATATCAGAGACTGCCATGTCCCATACGACCCATCAGAAAAAGAAACTCATCGCCCGCGTCAGCCGTATCCGCGGGCAGCTCGAGGCGGTCGAACGTGCGCTGGAGGGCGAGCGCCCCTGCGGCGAGATCCTCCAGCTTCTTGCCTCCGTGCGCGGCGCGCTGACGGGTCTCACGGGCGAGGTGCTGGACGACCATCTGCACGAACACGTGCTGCATGCCGCCGACGAGAAGGCGAGGGCGGAGGCAGTCGAGGAAATATCGGAAGTATTGCGAACCTATATCCGCTGAGCCGGATCGATATCGGTAAGGAGCTGGCAATGAGTGCCGGAACGAATAGCTACGGACATGAGCATGTCTTCCTGGGGCAGGACCATGCCCGCAACGAACGCCGCATCTGGCTGGTGATTGCGTTGACAGCGGTCATGATGGTCGTCGAAATCGGCGCCGGCACCATGTACGGCTCGATGGCGCTGGTGGCCGATGGCTGGCATATGTCCACCCATGCCAGCGCGTTGCTCATTTCCGCGCTCGCCTATCTCTTCGCCCGCAAGCAGGCCCGCAATCCGCGCTTCACGTTCGGCACCGGCAAACTCGGCGACCTCGCCGGTTTTGCGAGTGCCATCATTCTGGCGATGATCGCGCTGCTGATGGGCTGGGAAAGCTTCCTGCGCATCACCTCTCCCGTGCCGATCAGCTTCAGCCAGGCGATCGCCGTCGCCGTCATCGGCCTTGCCGTCAACCTCGTCAGTGCCTGGATGCTGAGCGGTAGCGGCGGCCACCATCATGGACACGGGCACGATCACCATCACGATCACGATCACGATCACGATCATCACCACGGCCACGATCATGGCCACCATAGTCATGCGGATAACAATATTCGCTCCGCCTATATGCACGTCATCGCCGACGCCTTGACCTCGGTGCTCGCCATTGCCGCACTCACCTTCGGTAGCCTCTATGGCTGGCTGTGGCTTGATCCGCTGATGGGCATCGTCGGCGCTCTCATCATCGCGCAATGGTCCTGGGGACTGATGAAATCGTCGGGCGCCGTGCTGCTCGACGTGCTCTCGGAAGGAGAAACGCTGCCGGACGAAATCCGCGGAGCGATCGAAGGCGATGGCGACCGCATCACCGATCTTCATGTCTGGCAGGTCGGTCCCGGCCACCATGCAGCGATTGTCGCGGTGCTGACGCCGCAGCCGCGCGATACCGCCTTCTACAAGGAGAGGCTCGCGAGCCTGGACGAGTTGTCGCATGTGACGGTAGAGGTAACGCGCGCTGCCTGATCCTGCCAAAAAGCCGAGATGCCGCCGCAATCGGGCCTTACGCCTGAGATCCTGATTCCCCGGAGGTCTTCATGAATCACAGCCTCACTCGCCGCAGCTTCATGGGCTCCGCCTTGCTGCTGCCTGCGCTGGGCTTTGCGTCTCGCGTGCGCGCCGAGCAACAGAATGACGATATCGACAAGCGGCTTGCTGCGCTTGAAGCCCGCATTGGCGGGCGCCTCGGGGTTTCCGTTCTCGACAGCGACACGAATGTCTCCTTCGGCTATCGCGGCAGCGAGCCCTTTGCCATGTGCAGCACCTTCAAGGTCCTGGCTGCAGGCCTCGTTCTTGCCCGTGTCGACAAGGGCGATGAGAGCCTCGACCGGCGTATCACCTACGGCAAGGACAAGCTCGTCACCTATTCCCCCGAGACCGAAAAGCACGCGGGCGGCGACGGCATGACGATGGCCGAGATCTGCAAGGCCGCCATTACGCTGAGCGACAACACCGCCGGCAATCTGATGCTGGAAAGTTTTGGCGGCCCGGCCGCACTCACCGACTGGCTGCGCTCCATCGGTGACGGCACGACAAGGCTCGACCGCATGGAAACCGCGCTGAACGAAGCCACGAAAGGCGATCCGCGCGACACCACGACGCCGGATGCAATGCTGGATTCTCTCGGCAATATCGCGCTCGGCTCGGTTCTGGCGGAAACCTCTGCAAATCAGCTGATCGACTGGATGATCGCAAACACGACCGGCGGCGCACGCCTGCGCGCAGGCCTGCCCGACGATTGGAAGATCGGTGACAAGACCGGCACGGGCGACAATGGTTCCGCCGGCGATATTGCCATCATCTGGCCGCCCAAGCGCGGCCCGATCGTCGCCGCCGTCTACATCGGAGAAGCGACCGTGAAGATGGATGAATTCAATCCCGTCTTCGCCGAAATCGGCAAGATGATTACCGAGATGGTCTGAAACGGGAAAGATCCGCCGCTCGGCAGCAGCTGAGCAACCATGGTTTCGTCGCAGCAATGCAATTGAACCCGCCGGTTATCGCATTGACATCAAGTTCGTGATCAGGCCTGCTTTGACTTCGAGCATCGGGCGATTGATTTCGGGTTGACCGATATCTCTCAGCTGATCGGGCGTCAGGTCTGCCAGCACCCTCTGCCTCGCGGCAGCTCTGCCCCACTGCCCCACGGCAGCGGCCAACGCCGCAGTCAATATTGTGATGCTGTTCACCCTGGACTCGGACACCTGTTGTATCGGCGCGCTGACGGCGGCGTGAGTTTCCGTGTGAGCCATTTCCCAGTCTCCTATTTGTGAAATGTGTAAGTGGGAATGTGCCGTGGGGGCGTTTTCGGCCTGTTGGGCTGGGCGTGAACGGCCAGGAAAACTTCGACAAGCCGTCGCTAAATCGGTGTTAAATCCGTCTTCCCAAATGCTATTCTGCAGCGGCGATCCAAATCGGGAGGCTTTCTGTGCGTATCAGGTTGCTAGGCGGCCTCGAAATTAACTCGCTGGAAGACCGGCAAGTACGCTTCGCCACGCGCAAGACGTCGCTTCTTTTTGCTGCTCTGGTTCTTGCAGGGCGCCGCGGCTGTCGGCGGGAATTGCTTTCCGAAGCCTTCTGGCCGGGACGAGGCAATGAACAGGCCCGCAATAGCTTGCGGCAGGCGCTGGTCGATATCAGGCGGGCGTTTCCGGCGAGCGGCGAAGCCACTGTCTACATCGACGGAGATCAGGACACGGTCGTCCTGATTTTCGGCCTGGACGAAGCCGACATTTCGACCTTCGACCGGAAGCTGGAGGCGGGCGGAGCCGCTGATCTTGCCTTTGCAGCAGACCTCTACCGCGGTGAGGTGCTTGCGGGCGAGTCCATTCCGGACGGGCTGGATGAGTGGTTCGGACCTTACCAGAGCACCTATCGGCGCAAGGCGCTGCAACTCGTGGAGCGGTTGAGCCTCATGCTCTCCGATCCGGGCTCCGCCGAAGAGCCAGCCTGCGAAGGGCTCGCCGAGAGATTGCTCGCCTCGGACCCGACGATAGAGCCAGCCCACCGGGCCCTGATGCGGATCCATATTCTTAGCGGACACGAGAATGCGGCCATGCGCCAGTTCGAGGCTTGCCGGGCCCTCGTGAAGAAGCATCTCGGCGCTGAACCCGAAGCGGAGACGTCCTCCCTGGCCGTTTCGCTGCAGTCGCGACAACAACCCGGATATCAGCGGGCCGCACCGAGGCCCGACGTCATGTCGCAGATGCAGGCCGGTTCAGCCCCGACGAAGCATCACGATCGGCCATCGGTTGCGGTATTGCCATTTCAGAATTTGAGCGGCGATGCGGAGCAGGAATATTTTGCCGATGGCATCGTGGAGGATATCACGATCGCCCTTGCCCAATTCCGCCATCTCTACGTCATCGCGCGGAATTCGAGCTTTACCTACAAAGGGCAGGCCGTCGACATCAAGCAGGTCGGGCGCGAGTTGGACGTGCGCTATGTGGTCGAGGGAAGTGTGCGTCGGACGGGAGACCGGCTCCGCATTGCCGGACAACTCATCGACACATCGACGGGTGCGCACCTTTGGGCAGACCGTTTTGATGGGACGCTTGCAAATATATTCGATCTTCAGGATCAGGTGGCCTCTAGTATCGTCGGTGCGATAACGCCGAAGGTAGAGGAGGCGGAGATAGAGCGCGCCAAACGCAAGCCGACGGAGAGCCTTGACGCTTACGACTATTATCTGCGCGGGCTGGCAGCGTTTGACCGGACGGTCACCAATAGATCGGTCACCGATGAGGCCCTGCGGCTGTTCATGAAGGCGATCGAGCGCGACCCGGAGTTTGCCATAGCGTATGCCCGCGCGGCGCGATGCTACGCGACCCGAAAGAGCAATGGCTGGATGGCCAATCCCGCCGAGGAGATTGCCGAAGCGACCCGACTGGCGAGAAGAGCGGTCGAACTCGGCTGGGACGATGCGGTTGCGCTCTCTTACGGTGGATATGTCCTCGGCTATGTCGGCGGCGACCTTGATGATAGTGCGGCCTGTATCGATCGCGCGCTCTTCCTCAATCCGAATCTCGCCGCTGCTCTGGGCACCAGCAGCTGGGTGAAGACCTGCCTTGGCGAGCCCGACAAGGCCGTCGAACATGCAGCCCTCGCCATGCGTCTGAGCCCTTTGGATCCCCGCCTGTTTGCCTGGCAGTTCAACACCGGCCTGGCTCATTTCTGCGCCGGACATTACGAGGATGCCGCCGTCTGGGCGGCGAGATCGTTACGCCACCAGCCGAATTATCCGAGCGCGATGCGTGTTATGGCGGCAGGTCAGGTCATGAGCGGGCGGAGTGCGGAAGCGCAGGGAACGATCGCTCGCCTGTGCCAGTTGGATCCCGCGCTCCGGCTTTCGAATCTTGCCGATATCCTGCCGCCGTTTCGGCGACCGGACGACCGTAACCGATATATCGAGGCTCTTCGAATGGCGGGGTTGCCGGAGTAGAAAAGCGGCGGAGAGTGCTTTCCGCCGCATGTCGGTTGGTGTTGCGGCCTCAGGCGGCTGGAACGTCGTCTGTTGTCGCGGTTCCGTTATCCTCAATGCCGGCGAGTTCACGCTTGATCTGCTCGGCAATTTCCTTCTCGATCGCCTCGCGCTGATCGGCAGGCATGGCCTTCAGGTCGTCCTCGGTCAGGCCGCGTGATTCCAGGTATCGGGCACGGATGAATTCGGCCGGGTCCATGTTGCTCCAGTCGGTGAATTCATCGACCAGGTTCCTGTGTGCGGCCTTGGCTTCCATTTCCGCGTCCGACGGGTTGATATAGGTCTCGTTGCCGGCTTGTACCGCCCACATCGTATTGGCGATCGACGGCGGGGTCGCGCTCGGCTGCAGGCCGGCGCCTGACTGATTGCGTGCACTGCCGCCAAATTCGTCGGCCTGCTTATTCTTGGATTTGCCCTGCTCACGGGAGCGAGTAGGCGATCACGTAGTCGCCCGGCTTGGTGCCGACCGAACCGTGGCCGCCCGCAACCATGACGACATATTGCTTGTTGTCATCGGTCATATAGGTCATCGGCGTTGCCTGACCGCCGGCCGGCAGCCGGGCTTCCCACAATTGTCGGCCGTTCGTCACGTCATAGGCGCGCAGGTAGTTGTCGACGGCGGCGCCCAGGAAGGCGACACCGCCCTTGGTCATCATYGGCCCGCCGATACCGGGCACGCCCACCTTGAAGGGCAGGGGCAGTGGCGTCATGTCGTGCACGGTGCCGTTCTTGTGCATGTAGGCGATGCGGCCGGTGCGGAGATCCACGCCGGCGACATAACCCCAAGGCGGCGCCTGGCAGGGAATCTGCAGCGGCCCGAGGAAGGGACCCATGAATACGCCGTAGGGCGCACCGTCATTGCGATTGAGGCCYTGTTCGCTGCCCTTCTCATCCTGGCCACGCGGCGGAATATCGGCGGCCGGYACCAGGCGCGAGGTGAAGGCCAGRTAGGTCGGCATGGCGAACATCACCTGGCGCTCCGGATCGACGGCGACCGARCCCCAGTTGAACGTGCCGAAATTGCCGGGATAGACGATCGTTCCYTGCAGCGAGGGCGGTGTATAGCGGCCCTCGTATTTGTAGCGGTGGAATTCGATGCGGCAGGCAAGCTGGTCGAACAGCGAGACGCCCCACATGTCCTTTTCCTGCAGCGGCTCAGGGGAGAAGGTGAGATCSGAGATCGGCTGGGTCGGYGCGCTATGRTCTTCCGGGATCGTGCCACCGGGTGCCGGAATCTCCTTGAAGGGRATGATCGGYTGGCCGGTGCGCCGGTCGAGCACGTAGATGTCGCCCTGYTTGGTAGGCGCGACGAGCGCCGGCACCGCTGTTCCATCTTGCTTCGTCARGTCCACGAGCACCGGCTGGGCCGGCACGTCCATGTCCCAGAGATCGTGGTGAACGAATTGCTGCACCCATCGCAGCTGGCCCGTATTGATGTCGAGCGCCACGACCGACGACGAGAACTTCTCGACATTGGCGCTGCGRTTCATGCCGAGCTGGTCCGGCACCTGGTTGCCGAGCGGRATATAGACCATGCCGAGCTGGTCATCGACGCTGAAGACCGACCAGCTGTTCGGCGAATTCGTCGTGTAATGCTGGCCCTCGGCCAACGGTGTCGTCTGGTCGGGATTGCCGGAATCCCAGTTCCAGATCAGCGCGCCGCTGTTGATGTCATAGGCGCGGATGACGCCGGACTGTTCTTTCGTCGAATAGTTGTCGTTGACCGCCCCGCCGATGATGATCTTGCCCGCGACRGCGACCGGCGGCGACGTGGAGTAGTAGTAGCCRGCCGGGTTGTATTGCATGCCGGTCTGTAGCTGCAGCACGCCATGGTCGGCAAAGCTCGCGCAGACCTGCCCGTTGGTCGCGTCGAGCGCGATGAGGCGYGCATCCGAAGTTGGCAGGTASACACGCTCCTTGCAGGGCTGKCCGGCAGGTGTCGCCTCGTCGCTGTAATAGGTCACGCCGCGGCAGGTCTGGTGCTGCCGGTCCGGGTTCATGCCGGAATTGGCGTCATATTTCCATTTCTGCTGGCCGGTCTTGGCATCGAGCGCRATCGCCCAATTGTGCGGCGTGCACAGATAAAGSGTGTTGCCGACTTTCAGCGGGGTSACCTGATAGGTGGTCTCGCCGACATCGTCGGGCYTCTTCACGTCGCCGGTCTGGTAGCGCCAYACCTCATCGAGGGTGGAAACATTTTGCACAGTGATCTGGTCAAGCGGCGAATAGCGCTGGCCGTAGGGCGTGCGGCCATATTGATGCCATTCGCCGTCAGGCACATTGCCRCCAAAAGCCGGCGTTGCAGCGGATGATTGCGYCGGCAGRTCGCCGGCGAGGTCATGCGGATCCGTCGTCATGGAATATCCGGCGACGATGATGGCSAGAATGACCGGAATGGCCAGCGGCCAGGGATTGGCACCGTAATAGATGCCGGTCGGGCTGCGAAA
>NZ_JBFTME010000043.1:0-18509 GCF_056396805.1 Rhizobium sp. 05N49 | reverse complement strand
GTATCCTCAAGTATCACTGCAGGGTGTCGCTTGTGTGGCTGCAATGCGTGCAGGTTCTCAGCGGTTGCAGCAAGGTGGTTTTTACGTTGCTACTTCGGAACTCAAAGATCGCGCCATCGCTGATTATCTGGCCGCCGAAGGCCGCGACACCGCAAGCTGCTATGCCATTTACGACAAAATCGAAGCACCACTGGAAGTAGATGCTATTGATCAGCGGGGACGCAATGCCTCCGAGGCGCTCTTAAGCCTTAAACGAACACCGAATAACACACTGCCCATCTTCTGGTCTCTCGGAAAGGACAAAAAATGGCCGGCGCCTTTCAAGCGAGCGTAAGAAGCAAAGAGTATGCTCTGTTGAGATCGATTTTTTTCAAGCAGGGTCTACCGCAAGATATCTATCTAAATCCATCAGCAGTTATTCTTGTAAGTCGTCGCTTGGAGCGTCTCGGGTATATAAAATTCTCTGCCGGAGATTACCAAGTGACTAAACTTGGTGTCAGCCGACTTCATGAATTGGGTAAGTCGCACAAGATTGATATGATTGATCCACTTAGGGAAATGCTACTTGATGAGAGCCCTGCTGTTATGCAATATCGCGTTACGGGTTCGCTCGCTCGGCAAATTGCCGAGAGGGTTAGCAATGGCGAGTAGGGGTAACCCACCCGCCGTACGTCGAGTCGACGTGCATTTGAAATGAAGCAGAGAACGAGCCATTGGCGCAACACTCGCTTGCAGGAGCTCACTCGCTTATGCGCCAAGCTCCTTCGTCGCGGATCGATCTTCTATCGATCATGATATACTTGTAACTGAGCGAACCCGTTTCTCTATGTTAATCACTCGCGAAATCGACCTTATTCTCGATGAGAGTATTGGAACTGCTGCGAAAGAAAATTTATCTGCATACTGCGGAAAATTGAGTGAGCAGGGGTTGCCAGCTATCCTGTCTGCCGACCATTTCTCTTTGATGATCGGTGTGGATGGACGATATATATATGGCGTTTCCAATAATCCGGATCGCTACTACAGAGTTTTTCAGGTTCCTAAGAGACGCGACGGATTTCGCACAATTTGCGAACCCTTGCCGATCCTCAAAATGATCCAGCGATGGATATTAGACAATATACTCTCCAAAATTTCGCCGGCTAAATGCGTTAATTCATATATTGTTGGTAGATCAATTAAATCAAACGCCAGACTTCATCTCGGCCAGGAAAAGCTTATAAAACTAGATGTCAAGGATTTCTTTGGCGGAATAAGTTCTCATCACGTCTATGATTTTTTCTTTAATCTTGGTTACACGAAAGCGGTTTCTGTTCTTCTATCTAAGCTATGCACATATAAAGGGTTTGTTCCTCAAGGCTCTCCCACAAGCGGAAGTATAAGCAATCTTATATTGAGAAGCGTTGATGAAGCTATCTTGACCTTCTGCACTGAGAGAAAAATTCGGTATACGAGATATGCTGACGATATGTGTTTCTCGGGCACGGATATTGCAGTCGCAGGGCTGATAGAGTTCGTTAGGAACCATCTTGGTAAATTGGGCCTGGAATTAAATAAAGACAAAACACGGATATTGAAGCAATCGAATAGGCAGATAGTTACTGGAATCGTCGTCAATAAAAGGCTTGCTGTGCCAAGGTTGCGTCGCCGGCGACTAAGACAAGAAATATATTATCTGAAGAAATTCGGCCTTGTTAGTCACGCAGAAAATACAGCTGATCCTAATCCGCTGAGTTTGCTAAGAAGACTTATTGGTGAATGCGCATTTTTTATGCACATTCACAGTAACGATGTGGTCGATATTCGCGATTTTGATTTCCTCAAAGCGCTTTTCCGAGAGGAGCTCGCGCGCCAAAGACACTGGGCGAATAGAGATGAAGATCTATTCTGATATTAGTACCAGGCTCGGCGATTGGGATCGAAGAAGCGCACCTCATCCTCGAAGCGCGCTTTCACCTCGTCTGCATTGGGCGCGATCGTTTCCAGCAAGGAGACTGCCTTAGGGCGGTTTCCGGGGTTGGTTGCCAATAAGGATCGGTGGGGACGTAGCGCAGGATAGTATCGGACATGGCGCCTTCCTTCTGGACACAAAACGCCTGATCAAGTCAGGCGTTTATATACGGCAAAGGAAACGTCTTCATTACCGCCCCGGCCGGCCGGTCTTGTTCTTCGTCCGCCCTTTGCGCTTCTGATCGACCGGATCCTCATAGCTGCCGACACCCGTCTTCCCGCGCACCAGCGGCCGCACACCATCATCCCGCTCCGGCTGCCCCTCCAGCAACGGCGAAAACCGGTTCGTGCCCTTCGCGGCATCGGGCTTCTCCGGCATATGGCCGGTCACCGGCTTTTCCGTGCGGCCGACCGTCATCTCGTCCAGCGAGTTGCGGCGGAAGAGGGTCTTGCCGTCGGCGGGGACCGGGCGGGCGTTGCGGCCGCCCATTTCGTCCAGTTCGGGCTTGGCGAAGTAGGAGGGGGTGGTGGGGGTGGCCCCCTCATCCGCCCTGGCGGGCACCTTCCCCCCGGTGGGGGGAAGGGACTCGCTGGTCGCCTTGGCGTTTCGCCTGATGCCTTCCATGGCCTTGGCTTCCTCGCGGGCCAGCGGGTCGTCCATGGCCGCCAGTTCCACCGCCTTGAGGCGTTTGATTTCGTCGCGCAGGCGGGCAGCCTTTTCGAAGTCGAGGTCGGCGGCGGCGTCGCGCATGGACTTTTCCAGCGCGTTGAGATGKGCCTGCAGGTTGTTGCCCACGAGGTTGCCGCCATCGGCAAAACCCTTGCCGGAGGCGCCGGATATATCGGCGCGGACGTGGTCGCGCTCGTAGACCGAGTCGAGGATATCGGAGATCTTGGCCTTGACGCTTTCGGGCGTGATGCCGTGCTCTTCGTTATAGGCCACCTGCTTTTCGCGGCGGCGGGCCGTCTCGTCCATGGCGCGCTGCATGGAGCCGGTGATGTTGTCGGCGTAGAGGATGACCTTGCCGTCGACGTTACGCGCGGCGCGGCCGATCGTCTGGATCAGTGAAGTTTCGGAGCGCAGGAAGCCTTCCTTGTCGGCATCGAGAATGGCGACGAAGCCGCATTCGGGAATATCAAGGCCCTCGCGCAGCAGGTTGATGCCGACAAGCACGTCGAAGGCGCCGAGGCGCAGGTCGCGGATGATCTCGATACGTTCAAGCGTGTCGATGTCGGAGTGCATGTAGCGCACGCGCACGCCCTGTTCATGCAGGTATTCGGTCAGGTCCTCGGCCATGCGCTTGGTCAGCACGGTGCAGAGGGTGCGATAGCCCTTGGCGGCCGTTTCGCGGATTTCGCCGAGCACGTCGTCCACCTGGCTGCGGGCGGAGCGCACCTCGACGGGCGGATCGATGAGGCCGGTCGGGCGGATGACCTGTTCGGCGAAGACGCCGCCGGCCTGTTCCATTTCCCAGCCGCCGGGGGTTGCCGACACGGCGACCGTATCCGGGCGCATGGCGTCCCATTCCTCGAAGCGCAGCGGGCGGTTGTCCATGCAGGAGGGCAGGCGGAAGCCGTATTCGGCCAGCGTCGCCTTGCGCCTGAAGTCGCCCCGGTACATGCCGCCGATCTGCGGAATGGTGACATGGCTTTCGTCGATGAAGACAATGGCATTGTCGGGCACATATTCGAACAGCGTCGGCGGCGGATCGCCGGGGTCGCGGCCGGTGAGATAACGCGAATAGTTCTCGATGCCCTGGCAGGAGCCGGTGGCTTCCAGCATCTCGATATCGTAGCGGGTGCGCTGCTCCAGGCGCTGCGCCTCCAGCAGGCGGCCGGCCTTTTCCAGCTCCACCAGGCGGCCCTTCAGCTCTTCCTTGATGGATTTGATCGCGGCATTCAGCGTCGGGCGTGGCGTCACATAGTGCGAATTGGCGTAGATTTTTACCGATTTCAGGTCGCCGGTCTTCTGGCCGGTCAGCGGGTCGAACTCGGTGATGGCGTCGATCTCGTCGCCGAACATGCTTATGCGCCAGGCTGCGTCTTCCAGGTGGGCCGGGAAGATTTCGATCGTGTCGCCGCGCACGCGGAAGGAGCCGCGCTGGAAATCCATGTCGCGGCGCTTGTATTGCTGGGCCACGAGATCGGCCAGCAGCTGGCGCTGGTCCAGCCGGTCGCCGACATTCATCTGGAAGGTCATGGCCGTATAGGTTTCGACCGAGCCGATACCGTAGATGCAGGAGACGGAGGCGACGATGATGCAATCGTCGCGTTCGAGCAGAGAGCGCGTCGCCGAGTGGCGCATGCGGTCGATCTGCTCGTTGATGGAGCTTTCCTTCTCGATATAGGTGTCGGAGCGCGGCACATAGGCTTCCGGCTGGTAATAATCGTAGTAGGAAACGAAATATTCCACCGCATTGTCGGGGAAGAAATTCTTGAATTCGGAATAGAGCTGGGCGGCCAGCGTCTTGTTCGGCGCCAGGATGAGGGCCGGGCGTTGGGTCTCCTCGATCACCTTGGCCATGGTGAAGGTCTTGCCTGAGCCGGTGACGCCGAGCAGGACCTGGCTGCGCTCGCCGGTCTCCAGCCCGCCCACGAGATCGCGGATCGCCGTCGGCTGGTCGCCGGCGGGGCTGTATTCCGAGGCCATGCGGATCGAGATGCCGCCTTCGGATTTATCCGGCCGGGCAGGGCGGTGCGGCGTCCAGATCTTGCCGTTCTTGTGCAGCGGGTTGCCGCTTTCGATCAGCTTGGAGAGCGCCTCGACGGTCGCGGTGACGCCGCCATTGGCGAGACTGCCAGCATCTTCCAGCGAGATATCGAGACCGGCGACCGGGTTCAGGCCGGCCGCGGCGCGGGTCTTCGGGTCGCTCGAACCGCCGATGGAAACGCCGCGCGCCGTCTTGCTGACGGTGGCCTTCTTGTTGACGCTGACGGCCTCCGTATGCTTGCGCGCCTCGTTCTCCACCTTCTTGCGGTGCTTGCCCGCCTTGGAGGCGATTTCGCGCTGGCTTTCGACGCCTGCCTGCTCGGCATCGGCTTCGAGCTGCTTCACCCAGTCGGCGACACTGCCGCTGAGCGGGGCGCCTTCAAAGGACGATTGGGGAGCTTCCTCGAAACCATTCGAGGCGGGGGATTTCTTCGGAGATTTTACCATGCGCGGAATATGGCTGTTGTCATGCGGAAATGGAAGGGGTTGAGAGTACAAAAGGGAAACGAATGAATCGTTCGGGATTTTGGAATAGTGGGGGTGTTGCTTCGCCCGCCATCGAGTCAAAGAGATGGGCAAGGTTTGCGCCTGCAGCCCCCTCATCCGCCCTTCGGGCACCTTCTCCCCGAGGGGAGAAGTTGGGAACACGCGGCACCGCTTGCAACAAGAGACGCTTGAAGTTGCACAAGGCATCGCGGCAAAGACCCCTTCTCCCCAGCGGGGAGAAGGTGCCCGAAGGGCGGATGAGGGGGCTCCGGGTGTTGCCGCCACCCACCCATCACGCCGAGCGCTGATCCGCCGGCCCCTCGGCCCGCGCCAGGTTCAGCGCACTGTTGATCAACCCGATATGGCTGAACGCCTGCGGAAAATTCCCGAGCATGCGCTTTGACCCCGGATCATATTCCTCCGCCAGCAGCCCTACATCGTTGCAAATCGCCAGCAGCCGCTCGAACAGCTGCAGCGCATCCTCCTGCCGCCCGATCATGTAGTAGGCGTCGACGAGCCAGAAGCTGCAGGCGAGGAAAGCGCCTTCGCCGGGTGGAAGGCCGTCATCCACTTCCTGCGTCTCGTAGCGCAGGAGCAGGCCGTCGCGCAGCAGCTTGCGCTCCACCGCCTCGACGGTCGCGACATAGCGCGGATCGTCCGGCGCGATGAAGCCGACCATGCCGAGATGCAGCAGGCTCGCATCCATCGCGCTCGAGCCGTAGGTCTGAGTGAAACAGCCGAGTTCGGCATTGAAGGCCTTTTCGCAGACCTCGGCGTGGATGCGATCGGCGATCGCGCGCCAGCGGGCGGCTTCTTCCGGCTCGCCGTCCGCCTCGGCGATCTGGACGGCGCGGTCGAAGGCCACCCAGGCCATGACCTTGGAATAGGTGAAATGCTGGCGCTCGCCGCGCACTTCCCATATGCCCTCGTCGGGCTGCACCCAGACCTTTTCCAGGAAGGGCAGGATGGCGATGGCCAGTTCGCGGCCGCGGTGATGCGGCGGCAGGCCGCCCTTGCGCGCCTGCAGCAAGGCATCTGCCACCTCGCCATAGACATCGAGCTGCACCTGCTCGGCGGCGGCATTGCCGATGCGCACCGGCGCGGAGCCTTCGTAGCCCTGCAGCCAGGGCACCTGCCATTCCAGCAGGTTGCGCTCGCCGGCGACGCCATACATGATCTGCATCTGAGCCGGCGCACCGGCAACGGCGCGCAGCAGCCAGCTGCGCCAGGCGCTCGCCTCCTCGTAGTAGCCGAGCTTCATCAGGGCGAGCAGGGTCAGCGTCGCGTCGCGCAGCCAGCAATAGCGGTAATCCCAGTTGCGCGGGCCGCCGATCTTTTCCGGCAGGGAAGTCGTGGCCGCCGCGACGATGCCGCCCGTCGGCATGTAGGTGAGCGCCTTCAGCGTGATCAGCGAGCGCTTCACCTGTTCCGTCCACTTGCCCACCTTGGGGCATTTCGCGGCAAAGGACTGCCAGAATTCCTCCGTATCCGGCAGTGCATATTCCACCTGCCGCTGGGCCGGCTGCGGCAGATGCGAGGGCGACCAGGTCAGCGTGAAGATCTGCTGTTCGCCGGTCGCGACCTCAAAAGAGCCGACCGTGCTCAGCCCGCGGCCTTCCAGCGGCACGGCGCAATTCAGCGTCAGCCTGTCCGGGCCGGCAATGGCGGTGATGCCGCCATCCTCGCCATGCGTGACCCAGGGAACGGTGCGGCCGTAATCGAAGCGCAGGTTGAGCTCCATGTCGAAGGCGACGGTGCCGCTCTTGCCCTCGACAATGCGCATCAGGTCGCTGGTGCCATCGCGCAACGGCATGAAGTCGGTGACGACAGCGGTGCCGGTCTCGGTCTGGAATTCGGTTTCGAGAATGAGCGTGTCGTCGCGGTAGCGGCGCGTGGTGTTGTATTTGCCGCCCGAAGGTGCGAGCGACCAGAAGCCGTTCTCCTCGGTGCCGAGCAGGGCGGCGAAACAGGCGGGAGAGTCGAAGCGCGGAAAACACAGCCAGTCGATCGAGCCGTTTCTGGAGACGAGTGCTGCGGTCTCGCAATCGCCGATAAGGGCGTAATCCTCGATAAGTGCCGTCACCTTAGCCTCCTCAGCATGTCAGCCGGGGTTTAGGTAGGGCTTGTACGCGGAGGTCAACTGCGTTGATCACCCGCTCGCCGTCACGGCCTCCACCAGCCTCCTATACCGCGGGTGATCGCGGATCGTGTCGAGGTCCGGATCGCTGGTCCACCAGTGGCGGTGCACGGAGGCGATCGGGAGGACCTTTTCCAGGAGATCGAGCGCCGCTTCCTGGTCTCCCATGTTCAGATAGGCGCAGGCGATATTGTACATGGCGTTGAGATCATCGGGGTCGATGGCGAGCGTGCGCGCCGCCCATTCCCTGGCGCGGTCGCATTCGCCGAGATAGGCCAGCATCAATGCTCCAAGCTGGGCAGGGCTCGAATTCTCGGGATGCTGGCTGAGTTCGCGTTCGGCCCGCTCCAGGCCCAGCCGGCCGGCCCGCTGCATGTCGGCCCGGCGGCCAAGCTTGAGATAGATGCAGGCCAGGAGCGCGGCGGAGCGGTAGTCGTCGAACCGCAGCTGCGTGGCGCGTTCAAACAGGGTGGCGGCTCGTTCGAAATCTCCATTTTCGAAGAAGAAGCGTGCGAAGAAATAGTTTGCCTCATGCAGATCGGGATCGAGCGTGAGCGCCAGCTCGAATTCGGCGGCGGCTTCATCGCGCTGGCCGCCATATTGCAGGGCGAGGCCGCGCGAGGCATGGGCGTCGGCGAGATCGGGATCGAGTTCCAGCGCCCTGGCGCTCGTCGCGAGGATGCCCTCGATCGAGATATCGGCATATTGCCAGGAGTGGAGAACGGAATCGCAGAGTGCGATGCCGGCATAGGCGCGCGCATAATCAGGGTCGATCTCGGCCGCCTTCGAGAACATGCGCCGCGCCAGCAGCATGTAGGATCTCGAGCACATGTGCAGGAATTGCCGGCCCCGCAGGTAATAGGTGTAGGCCTTGACATCCTCCGTCGGCGTGGCGTCGATCGCCGCTTTCTCATCCGGCAGCAGCCTGACCTTCAGCTGCTCGATGATGGCGTGGGCGATCTCGTCCTGTATGGCGAAGATATCGGTCAGTTCGCGGTCGTAGCGCTCCGCCCAGAGGTGGCTGCCATCCCGGCCGTCGACGAGCTGCCCGGTGATGCGGACGCGGGCGCCGGCCTTGCGCACGCTGCCTTCCAGCAGGAAGCCGACGCCGAGTTCGCGGGCGACCTGCTCGATCTTCACGGCCCGGCCCTTGTAGGTGAAGCTCGTGTTGCGGGCGATGACATGCAGGCCGGAGATTTTCGCGAGGTCGGTGATGATGTCTTCGGTGATGCCGTCGGAGAAATATTCCTGCTCCGGGTCGCCGCTCATGTTGCTGAAGGGCAGGACGGCGATCGAGATCCTTTTCGGCGCCCGCGGCCCGGCGCGGGAAGACATGCCCTGATCGAACTTCACGCGGTAGCAGGCGATCGGCTCGGCAATGTTCTTGACCCGCTGCTCGCCCATCGGCTCGAAGGCAAAGGCAAGCTTGCCGGAAACCTCACTCGAAACCTTGGCCGAAACACAGATGCCGCCGGGCTCGGCAAGGGCCTGCAGGCGGGCGGCGATGTTGACGCCCTCGCCATAACGATCCTCGCCCTCGACGATGACCTCGCCGAGATTGATGCCAATCCGTATTTCCAGCGGAGTGCTTTCCGCAGCATCGGCATTGCGCCTGATCATGCCGCGCTGCAGGGCGGCGGCGCATTCCACCGCATCGACGACGCTGCCGAATTCGGCCAGCAAGCCATCGCCCATCAGCTTGAAGATGCGGCCATTATGTTGGCGGATTTCCGGCTCCAGCAGCTCTCTATGATCCGCCCTCAGCCGCTGGAACGTGCCGGCCTCATCCTGCTCCATCAGCGCCGAATAGCCGGCGACATCGGCGGCGAGAATGGCTGCGAGCTTGCGTTCCATGCCGGTCCCCTCGATGAGCATGCTCTCGAGCGGGAGTGTAGCATAGGCGCGAAAGCCAGTCTGCTTTGCTGCAGAGATCGGGGCTGGGCCGGGACATTACGCAGGAGCGGCCGACGGGTAGGGGTGCCCTAGGCAGATACCCTGCGCAATGCGCCGTCTTCCACCTACAGCAACAGCCGCTCCAGGCTGCCCTGGTCCTTCACGCCATGCTGATAGAAATGCAGGATCTGGATCGCCAGTTCCTCGCGTTCGCCGTCCGTGGCGATATGCCGTGCCGCACAGATATGGTCATAGACGCTCTGGCAAAGAGCGACATCTTCTTCCTGCATCGGCGTCTGACTCGCCGACATTTTCTCTCTTATCATCGACATTCCCTCAAACGTCCCCCCGAACGTTCTAGGGCGCAGATTGTGTTCTTCAATGAAAAGTAGATCACGTCCTCGTGCAGCCCCGTCCGCCCTGGGGATTTCTTCAATGCCTGTTCACGATGTTACGCATGTAATAGCAACAGATCCGCGCTTGCGGTAAAGGAAGGAGAAGGGCCGCCCGGTTCAACAGGTTGGGCAACCCTTCTCCACTGGGTTTGCAGCATCCAGCGTGGAACATTGTAGGCCTGAATAATGGAACCGCAATTTCACTTTTTAAATCGCGGCGAAATTATTTCAGCTGTTGCTTAATAAATACCCGGCGGAGCTTTCCGCCGGGTATTTGTTTAATTTTTGCACAGTTAAAACGCAGACTTGGCAGGCTTTTTGACTTGTCAGACCGCCACGGCCATCTGCGCCTCATCCATCTGGGCGAGGCATCTCGCCTGATCGAGTGGCCGGCCGAGTTCCTCATAGCGGGCGGCGGCCTCGGCGAAGGCGGCGACGGCGCGGATTCTGTTGGCCTGGGCCTGGCGCTGGACGCCGCGGGCCTCCCAGAGAGCAGCCGCCCAGGGGCCGCCCTGCCACATGCCGGCGATGCGTTCGGCCTCGTTCAGGCGGCGGTCGACCTGGTCGAGATTGCCCGCCTGTGCGAGCGCGATCGCGGATGCCGTGCGCAGGCCCATGGAGCAGGGCTGGCAGGCGCCCGGGGTCAGCAGCCGGTCGCCGGTGAGGATGGCTTCGGCGACCTTTTCCTTGCTGGTGGCGGAGCGCACGGCAAGCGCCTGCAGGCGCAAGAGCAGGTGGCCTGACAGCCAGGAGGCCTGCGCATCGGCAAATGCCTTCTGGATGAAGCGGGCGGCGCGCCATTTCTGGCCGCGGGCAAGCGCGATCTCGGCCAGCCGCTCCAGCACCAGCACCCGGCCGGATATGGCATTGGCTTCCACATGCAGGCGCTCGGCCTCAACAAGCAGCCGCTCGGCCTCATCGAGATTGCCGGCGCAGCGGGCGATTTCGCCGAGGATGAGGCATGCGAGGCCGCGGCCGGCCACGGATTTCGCCTCGTCGGCGACACCGAGCAGCTCCTCGGCGCTCTCATGGATGAGGCCGTGGCCGCGGGCGTCACAAAGGCAGAATTCCGCGAGGCAGAGATGGCCATCGAAGACGGCGGGCACGAAGGCGCTGCGCTTCCTCACCCATTCGGTGAATTCGCTGCGGAAAAGCTCTCGCCACTGGCCCTGCATATGGGCCGTGAGCCCGAGGATGGCGCCGGCTTCGCCGACCTCGCGGCCGAGGCCGGCATCCAGCGCGTCGGCGCGGGTCTGGCGGGCGAGATCGGCAGCTTTTGCGAATTCGCCGCTCTGCAGATGCACGAGCGCCCAGGCAAGGGCTGCGCGGATCCGCTCCACCGGGGCTGCCGGCTGCGCGCCCGATAGAGCCAGCGCCCGCTCGTAAAGCTCGATTGCCGGGCGGCTGGGGCCGACGCCGAGCTCGGCATGCAGCTTTTCGCGCAGCTGGTCGAACTGGCGGATCGCCTCCGTGCGGTTGCCGGCATCAAGGGCTGCCTGCATGAGGGCGCATTGCGCCTCCTCGTCGGTCGGGTCGAGCGCGATCAGCCGGCGCCACAGCTTGCCAGCGCGCAGCGTCTCCACATAGAGCTGCTGCAGGCGCTGGCGGGGTGCGTCCAGCCATTCGAGGAAGCGGTCGTCCGGCAGCAGCGCGCCGCCATAGAGATCGGCCGCGGCCTCGCATTCGGCCGCATCCCTGCTGCGCAGTGCAGCCTTTGCGGCGGTCTCGAACCTGATGACATCGGTGTCGATTTCCACGTCGGGCGAGATGGCGACGATTTCCTTGGTTATGCCGATCGCATCAGGCGCGCCCAGCGCCTTGCGGGCGAAATGCAGCGCCTTGCGCAGGTTGGCGCCGGCGGCGTCCGCATCCAGATCCGGCCAGAAGGCCTCCATCGCCTGTTCGCGGTGGATGCGATGCTCTGGCGAGAGCGCCAGCAGCTTGATGATGGCGGCGGCGCGGTCTCGCTTCCAGGCGGCGGCCGGGATTTCGGCACCATCGACGCGGACCGCAAAGCGGCCGAGCAGCTCCAGAGAAATTTTCACATTATGCCCCTGTCAGATCAGGCCCGATCGCGGCCCGGAATGTCTCGAAAATGCCATGTCGAAAAAATGCCCGTGCCGGCGTTCCCGCCCGCCGCAGCGAACGCTGGCTCGGGGAACGCTGGAGGAACGGGCGCAAGCGTAATGTCGCCATCGTACATCCGGCGCTGGCGATGGCAACACACCCTAGGCAGCGCAGAGAGGATCGACCCAGATTTCGTGACCCCGGCCGAGGCGGCCGGCAAACCAAGAGGACCAAGACCATGTCACTGCGCATCAACGACATCGCCCCCGATTTCACCGCCGAGACCACCGACGGCATGATCAGCTTCCATGAATGGCTGGGCAAGGACTGGGGCATCCTGTTTTCCCACCCGAAGGATTTTACGCCGGTCTGCACCACGGAGCTCGGCTACATGGCGCGCCTGAAGCCGGAATTCGACAAGCGCGGCGTCAAGATCATCGGCCTCTCGGTCGATCCGGTCGACAGGCATTCCGGCTGGGCGATGGATATTGCCGAGACGCAGGGGATGGCGCCGAACTTCCCGATGATCGGCGATCCCACGCTTGCCGTCTCCAAGCTCTACGACATGCTGCCGGCTGCATCAGGCGAGACATCCGAGGGACGCACGGCTGCCGACAACCAGACGGTGCGCAATGTCTATGTCATCGGGCCGGACAAGAAGATCAAGCTCGTCATCTCCTATCCGATGACGACGGGGCGCAATTTCGACGAGATCCTGCGCGTGATCGACAGCCTGCAGCTGACCGCCAAGCATCGCCTGGCAACGCCCGTGAACTGGAAGCCGGGCGACGAGGTGATCATCGCCGGGTCGGTCTCCAATGATGAGGCGAAGCAGCTCTATCCGCAGGGTTGGAAGGAGCCGAAGCCCTATATCCGCATCGTGCCGCAGCCGATCCTGACCTGAAAGGTCCTGCCTCCCGTAAGGGAATGAATAGCTTGCCCTTAGGGAAGGTCATCCAAAGAGGCGAGGGCGGGAGTGTGCATCCGTCCTCGTTCCATATTCCGCTTTTTTCCATGCGAGCGTATCATCGGCCACAACATCGGCCTGAAAATCGGATTCGATTTTCGGAAAGCCTGATGCGTAGATTGAAAAGACAGAGCGTCCATTGTGCGTCCGAACGGACGCACCGCGCCCTGGAGCCGGTATCCGTTCGCTTGGCTAGATCGAGATGAGCACATCACGGAGACGACCATGATTTTCCGACAGCTTTTCGACAGTGTTTCCGGCACCTATACCTATCTCATCGCCTCCAGGCGCGGCGGCGAGGCGCTGATCATCGATCCCGTGCTGGAAAAGGTGGATCGCTACATGCAGCTCGTGCGCGAGCTGGACCTTAAGCTGGTCAAGGCGGTCGATACGCACCTCCATGCCGATCACATTACCGGCCTCGGCGCGCTGCGCGACCAGACGCATTGCATCACCGTGATGGGCGAACAGACCAAGGCCGATGTCGTCGCCATGCGCGTTGCCGAAGGCGACCGGGTGACGATCGAGGGCATGAGCCTCGACGTGCTCTACACGCCCGGACATACGGACGATTCCTATTCCTACCTGATGGGCGACCGCATCTTCACCGGCGACACCCTGCTCATCCGCGGCACCGGCCGCACCGATTTCCAGAACGGCGACCCGCGCGCCCAATATGACTCGATCTTCAACAAGCTCTTGCGCCTGCCCGAGGAAACGCTGCTCTTCCCCGCCCACGACTACAAGGGCGACACGGTCTCCACCATCGGCGAGGAAAAACGCTTCAACCCGCGCCTGCAGGTCAAATCGATCGACGAATATGTCGACCTGATGAACAACCTGCACCTGCCCAACCCCAAGATGATGGACGTCGCCGTGCCCGCCAACATCCATATCGGGCTCCACCAGGACGAGATCGCCCGCAAGGGCTGGGCGGTGAGTGCGCGGGATGCGCTGGGGCTGAGGGGGCGCAGCGATGTCGTCATCGTGGATCTGCGCGAGAGGAGCGAACGGGAGCGGCATGGGGTGATCCCGGGCGCGCTGCATGCGCCCTATGCGGATCTGCAGGAGAACCTGTCAGCGGGCGGGATGCTGCATGAGCTGGCGGTGGCGACGGGGAAGCGGGTGGTGTTTTATTGTGCGTTCGGGGAGCGGTCCGCGATGGCCGTGCAAGCGGCGCAGGATGCCGGGATGGGGAGTGCGTGTCATATCGAGGGTGGGATTGATGCCTGGAGGAAGGCTGGAGGGGTGGTGGGGGAGTGAGCGGAGAGTTGTGGTCAGTAACTCGCTGTGTAAAAGGGAGATTTGGCTGAAAGGCGGTATACCAGCGCACTAACTATGGCTTGATATAATAAATTGGCCTTCGAGATTGTGCGCGTGCTCAGCCTTTCAGTCGTTTCTTCAACTCTGTGAGGAGAGCTTTAGACCGTGCTTCGAAGGTCGCGCCCAGATGTTCGGCGGTATCGCTGGCCAAGCGCTCTTGGAAGAAGCGCCTAATCTGGCCCTTCGTTGGCGCTTTGGCCAGTTGGAGTGACTGTCGAACAATCTCCATTGCCTCCGCGTCAAGCAAATCTTCGATCATGGTCGCACCGGTGACGAGTTCGTCAAGAGTAGCTAACTTATTTGCAGGAACACCGAATTCTTTCTCGTACCGCTCTCTCTCGATTTTTCCTTGCCCATCGCCGTCTAGCAAAAAAAGGAAATTAAGATTCCAGCCAACATGGAGAGCCGCTAGCGCGCCAAACGTTCCTGCGCCAAGACCGGGCAATATGGCAAGGTCCTTGAATGCCAGCAGCTTTGTTGCATAGCGCAGCACGTAATAGTCTGACTTGCCTTCAACGATGACTGAATTTCGCTTAATATCGAAGCGGGATGGAACGACCTGGAGCCGGTCTAAGATGGGTTGGAAGTAGCTGGTTTGACTCGGGTTTTCATTCACGAATGATCGGTAAGTGGCCACCTGAATATCTAGGGATTCGTCATCAAGTGAGATCTCATCGAGAATAGATGAGCTCGGATCGTCTGCACGGTTAGTCACGATGAATGTCTGCTCAAGCCACTTGGGCTCGATCATATAGTGACTGTGCGTCGAATACATTAGAACGTTCTCATTTTTTCCAATTTCCGGAAAGCTTTCGATCAGCTTTTGCTGCGCGGCAGCGTGTAGGTTCGAGGCCGGCTCATCGAACAGAAACAGAAGCGGCCGAGAAACTGAACTAGAGCGCGCGACCCGGAATTGCGTGAACAACATAAACGAAAAGAACCATCTAAAACCAAGCGAGCGATCGTTGATGTTGAAGCGACGAGTTCCATCTCTGATTTGAAATTTTATCTTGACGTCGTGCTCTTCGGTCTTCGTCTTTTTGCCGGCATTGTCAGTCTTCTCGCCTTCTACAATTTCAAAAGAAATAACGACCTCTTTGCCTTTGGTGTCTTCACCGAATATTTTATTCCAGCGCCCAAATACTAACCTAGTTACCGCCGCACCTGCCCGATCCATGACATGCTGGATTTTCTCGCGGTCATCTTGCTTACCCCACATTGGCAAGAAACTGAGCCAAGGAAGAGTAAGTTCTTCGCGTCGGACACGTCGGACGATGTCCTTTTCGATGGTGTGGCCACGGCTGTCGTAATCCAGAATATCCTGAAAGACGTGCCGGTAAAACTTATCAACGACGCCACCGCGATCAGTGAGATATATCTCTTCTGGAAAATCAAAAACAAATGTCGGAAAATAGGCGATGTCCGGAGTAAAACTGTTGATCATATTGCGGATCAAAACGGTTTCAGGCGAACTAGCGTCACGCCATTTCCGTTGTGTCTTCCCCTTCACATAGACACCAGTGCGAAGTGAGAAGAATGACTTAACAAAATCTCCGTTAACGAACCGCTGGTGCCTTTCCAAGATCACTTCATCAGGCAACCTATCAATATCTAGATAGAGCTGATGTTCGGCCAGCGTTCTTCGAGCGATGGCCGCTTTGTCTTCAGCGCTCAAGATTACGGTTGCTTGGACTGAAACTTCTCCTGAGAAATCAGAAATCAGGTGGCGCGGTACACGGTCTTTGAACGGCACTCCCACATCCTTCGCGCCGCTAAGAAGCTCGCTGGTGGCATAGTCAGGTGAGAAGCTATGTATCGCTTCTAGAATTGTAGTCTTGCCGCTTTCATTGAGACCGACGAAAGCAAAAACTCCAGCCCCTGCGATAGCATCGAGAGCTACGGTAGTGTCCTTGATGCCTTTGAAATTTTTGATGTGAAAGGATTTATATCTCATTCAGGCCTCCGTGCTTACGGTTGTGCCTGAGTCGGAGGGTGTTTCGCAACTAACGTTAGAAAATATGGCTGCGGAAACTTGGTTTTTCAATCGTATCTCTGCGTCTTAGGTACAGACTTGCCTGCACTAAGGTTCAAAACATACTTGCAATCAGGAATGTGCTTTCGGCTCGTCAGATTCTAACTGGTTTTCACGCCAGTGAGCCCATTGCGTTACATGCCTGTGTTTTCGGCATGAATGTGCACCGGTCACCGGGTCAGGAGTGGGGGCTCTTGTCGAGGGGATTTCTCGTGAGGACAGGGTGCTTGGTGCGCGTCAGCTTCAGCACAAAAACGAATAAGGTCGACACAAAGAAGATGTCCAACACCGTTGCAGAAATTATGCCGCCAAGCACGCCGGTGGCGATGGCGTTCTAGCTTGCCGCGCCCGGGCCTGAAGCGATCGCCGGCGGCCCGACACCGAGGGTGAAGGCCACCGAGGTCATCATGATCGTGCGGAGGCGGACGCGGGCAGGGTTTTTTCGCCGAGTCCAGCAGGGTTTGCCTTCAGCATAATAAACCTCGGCGAATTCGACGATCAGGATGGCGTTCATTGTCGGGAGGCCGATGATCGCGATGAGGGCCGGCTTGAAATCGATGTCGTTGGGCATATCGTGCGGCATCACCGCTGCGTCCGCAGACCGGCCCCACCGACATTCAGGATCACAGCATGCAGCTTCTACCGAATGAAACCCGCGCTTTCGAGTGGAGCCGGGATGGGTATACCGTGAGCACCGATCGCGACCGCCTCGATCTTGATATGATCGGCCGCTTCCTTGCCGAGGAGGCATACTGGTCTCCGGGTATTGCCCGCGATCTGGTGGAGAAGGCGATTGCAGGCTCCATGCCTTTCGGTCTTTACGGCCCTGATGGGGCGCAGGCGGGTTTTGCGCGGGTGGTTACGGATGGTTCGCTCTTTGCCTACCTGCGCGATGTCTTCGTGCTGAAGGAGCATCGCGGCAAGGGGCTTGGCATGTGGCTTGCCGAGAGCGCCATCAACCATCCCGATCTTGCGACGGTCAAGCGCTGGATGCTGTCGACCAGCGATGCGCATGCGCTCTATGCCAAGCTCGGCTTTGAAGTCCTGCAGCACCCGGACCGGTATATGCAGATCAGCCGCTAGGGGCGAGCCGGGCGGCCAACCGGCTTGTCTTATCCGGTCATCGAGAAGGCGCGATGCATCCATTGGTGGGGACGGTAGCTTTGCGCCGCGCCGGGCATTATGGTCCCGTCGCTTGTGCAGGGGGAACATATGAGAATCAATCCGGCGATGGTGTCGCGTTATGTCTGCATTGCCATTGCGGGGGTCGTCGTCCTTTTTCAGTTGCTGTCATTTGCCCGGAATGGCGTTGAGGCAATCGATTGGGGCTTGTACCTGATCGTCGCCCTAGCGTTCTGGCTGGTGGGTGCACTGCCGATGCCGGAAGAGGGTTCAGTAACCAAAATTGCCTCGCCTATGAGCCTCATATCCGAGGGGCCTGCGCCCCGAAAATCCGTGCCCGACGCCAGCTCCTCACAGGATGTCGGCTCTTCCGAAGTCGATGATGATGAACGCAAGATTCTCATTCTGTATGCCAGGGTTCTCTCGAAGGAAATCATGTGGCGCGCTCGCAACATGTTCGAATTGATCCCGAAGCCATTTTATACAAAGCAAGATAACGACAACAAGGAAGAGACTTGGGCGAACAGCACGAAACTGCTGGAGTATGTCAAGCTCAGGGAAAAGACATGGCTGCTTTGTTTCGGTCTTGTGGCAATCCGCAGGGCTGGGACGGACATCAACTACGTGAACAGACCAGAATTTCAGGAAATGTGGCAACAGACTTTGATCAGTCTGGCCGAGGAAAGCATTTTCCCGCAGGAGCAATTGGGCTTCACCATATATCTGGAAGAAATGGTCCATCGCCTTGTATGTGACCTGGAGACCGTCAAGGGCTTCGTGGTTGATGCAGCCGAGGCAGCAGGGCGGGGCGAGGAAGGCGGTGCTAAGCCGTTGCTCGATTGGATCTGGGAGCAGGGATTGGAGATATCCGCGCCACAGTTGATCAGGAATGCTCTCAGGACATTGGAAGAGTGGCAATCCGATTCGCCTGTTTCTGCCTATCCGGCGTAGACATTCGCACGCGACGGAAACGGGCAAAGCGGCAGGCTCAGACCACATCTGCCTCTTTGTGAAGAGTCTCTCCGACGCGTTTCCTGGCTCTCACAAACAAAAACTCCCGGGCTCCTTTCGAAGCCCGGGAGGTAGCGCGCCGGTCATCGGGTCAGGGGTGGGTGGCCGGGGCGGTTGGTCGGGTTTCTTGCTGCGGGGTTTCCTCGTCCAGAACCGGGCGTTTCGTGCACATCAGCTTCAGCACGAAGACGAAGAAGGCCGGGACGAAGAAGATGGCCAGAACCGTGGCTGATATCATGCCGCCGAGGACGCCGGTGCCGATGGCGTTCTGGCTCGCCGCGCTCGGGCCGGTCGCGATCGCCAGCGGCACGACGCCGAGGGTGAAGGCCAGCGAGGTCATGATGATCGGGCGGAAGCGGACGCGGGCGGCTTCTATCGCCGAATCCAGCAGGGATTTGCCTTCGGCGTAATAATCC
>NZ_JBFTME010000042.1:0-20320 GCF_056396805.1 Rhizobium sp. 05N49 | reverse complement strand
TTTATGCCGGCGCACCTGAGATTCGAGGAAATTTCTGTCCGCGTCGCTCACAACGACGAGGTCCGCCTGCCTGCCAACCATCGATCAAACTCCTGCTCTTGTGACAGGAGCCAAACAAAATGAAGCTTACTTTGGTTCCAGGTGACTAGGCCCAGCGCTCTGCCGCCCTGCGAACAAGGCCGTCGAGGCTTGGGCCGGGCGCGCGCCCGGAGGCCGCCAAGGCGTCGATGATCTCTTTACAATTGTAGGGCCATGCACTCCGCTCGTCCGGGAGCAGTTTCTCTAGAGCGGCGATCAATGCGTGAGTCGCCTCTTCATCAAGAGCTGCTACCTCACATTTGAGGTGCAGGTTATGCGGGCCTGAGACAGTCACAAGGCGGCGGTTCACCACGGCGAGGATCGCTGCAAACTGATCAGGGAAGCGAGACGCGAATCGAAGCAGGGCAGCTGACATTTCCGGCGTCCGCACCGTGCGTTGTTTCGGCCAAATCCTGTTGATGAACGGCAGCACCATGTCTCGCCATTCCAGCGCGTCGGCTGCCCAGTCACCGACAAAATTCAGCACTGCCTGCCGCAGCGTATGATCGCCGAGGATCAACATGTCGCGAAGTTCGGCGTCCGAGACGATCTGATCGTGCCGTTTGCTGCCCCACCCGCTCAGTAAATATCCGACAAGGTTCTGTTCCGCCCTGCCGCCCGAACCTACCCTGGCGAGCATCGCAGGCTTCAACTGTACAAGCAGCTCCGGATCAGGGATGTAATGCATACCCGAGAATCCGGCCCAGAAGACATCGCCATTGGGCCCGTTGTCGGAGGCGAACGGCAGGACATATTCCTCCATCCATGCCTTCTGGTGGAAGTAAAACAGTTCGTGTTGCGCGCCACGTGATAAAGCGCGTGCCGTGCGTGATCGCCGGGCAGTTTGAGCGCCTTGGTCAGGCGGGCAATCCAGGTGGCCGGAACCTCAGTCTGTCCTTCCGGCAAAGTCACGTTCATGAGCGCGTTTACCAGCCTGCCGGCAACAGCATTCAGAGCCTCGAAAGCCCAGTCTCGCCCTGGTTTCTGCTTGTAAACGGACGGATGAAGGTTGGCTGCCTCAATGACCTTGTCCCAGATCGCATCGAACTCGCCCTGCCGGCGTGCCTCGAACCGGTTTGCACGTCTCGAAAGCCACTCGATCAACGGGTACCAGAACCGAGCAATATCGTCGGGGGGCACTTTTCGGATCAGAGCGACGACAATTGCGTTTTGGCGTTGAGTGGTTGCTGTTTCGCTCGTCGCTCTGAGGAAAGTATGCCAGTAGCGCCAAGCTGTCTCGACGTTGCGGCGCATTGCACTGTGCAAAGCCAGAATAGCGCTTGCCGGCTTCTTGACGGAATATCCGGCGAACGGATCGTGTTCGGTATAGTCCCGCCCCCGCCGTTCTCCCGCCTCTATGGGCAAAAGCCGACTGGGAGGAAAATCCAGGATGCTGGACGGGTCGTTGTCCGTCTTGACCGAACGGACAGGACCGATCCTCGGCTGAGCGGTGTATTCAGCCGCCTCCTCGCGCCAGCTCGGCGCGATCGCCCGAAGTCGGCGCATTTCGGCGCTTATGTCGAATCCGAATTCGATACGATTGGCTGAGAGCCATTGCAGTACATTGAGTCGCACATGTGCAGTGCTCTCCTTCGCTTCATCCGGCTCATATCCGTCAAATTGCGAGATCGGAGCTTGCAGAATTCGGGCCTCTATCAAGGCTCGGCTTCTTTCGGACATCTCTGCCCATCGGTCCCTGATGGAATACAACAGATCGCGCTCATGTTCGAAACCCCAGAACGTTCTGTCGCTCATTGTCGTGAAAACGCTCTCGGCGTCCTCAATTGGCATCAATCCGGCGCGGCCGGCCGCCCAGACGCTAAGCCGCTCAAAGACTAAACCGTCATACGTATCCCAGCTCCGCACTTCCTTACGCGCGGCATTCTTGTCCGACGCCTCCAGAGCCTCCATCAGTTGCGTGAAGCGGATCAACGGCCTTGTGAGTCCATAGGCACCGCCGCCAAGCTTCTCACCATCATTGGGCCGCGTAGTATCTAGGCAAATATAAGCGCCGATCTCCGTTTCCATCTGCTCGGCTTCGACGAGGAGCCCCCGCCATAGTGAGGTCACGAAAGGTAGGTCGGCTGCCTGGAAATCGAAATCTTCATGTGGAGCAGGATATTCGACATCGAGTGTCAAGAATTCGGCGGGATCAGCATCGCCCGCCATCGGCGGCGCGATGCCGGAAGCGCGATTAACAATGATCACGGGTCGTGACAACGCAACTGCTTCCCGGATCAGTCTTGTCGACCATCCCTCGCTTTTGACGCGATCCTGGATATGATAAAACATTAGATCGGGTTCCCGCTCTGGCTCTTTCCACAGCGCAAGGAGATACCGCCAATATTGAGGGAGTTTGCCGTTGCAGTTCTTCAACTGATACCGAAGATGCTGTTCCAGTCCCCTCGCGAGGTTGGGATGAACCGCTCGGAGTCCGGCGGCCCACCATAGTGCAGGGGTTCCGTTCATCCTGTTAATCAGGAATCGCGCAAGCAACCACAGCCGGCGAGGCATAGCCGCGCGACCGAAGAAGCTGCCCGCCTCTTCTGCTGCGATACCATCCAAGTCGGGCGGATGGGCCATGAAGGCGTTCCAAGCGGACTTCGGCACTTCGCGATCCCGATGAGGATTGTCGGGATCGATCGGCGTTGGGGCCTCGTCGCAGTCCAGCCCAAGGTTCCCGAAACAATCGAAAGTTCCGGCGTCGGAATCGAACCGCTTCAGCGGAAGAGATTTCAGATATCGTACATGCGGATCGAATACGTAGAGCCAAGTCGCCGGAAGAGCTGGCTCACCCGTCAAGAGGGTTTTCATTCCGGCCGCGGTCGATGCCAGATGCGCGATCTTGCCGCGAAATACTGGAGAAGCTTCGGCAGGTCCGCCAGCCGCGCCAGCTATAGTCTCTCGGCGCCAGGCATCCACATCTCGCGCCCGGTCTGCCCAGGCCTCCAATGTATCCCAGAGATTGCTGTATTGACTGCCGAAGGCGATGGGGACTACCCCTTTTTGCAGCCATTGCTCTTGGGCATCCGTTTCCCCGCCAAACTGGAAGGCATAGACATTGGCGACTGGGGACTGCTCCTCGCGGAGTGCCTCGAGAAGATACTGCACCGGCGGATCATCGGCAGAATAGCCGACGAAAACGATCTTGAACCGGTTCATCAGACTGCGGATATAATGGGTCGCCCATCCGTCAGATAGATATGCCTTACCGAAATCGGCACTGGAGAGAACGACAGCTTCGGATATACCAGCATAGTCTTCATCCACCCGGCCATGGACGTGGATAATGCCTTCGAAGGCCACAGGACGATCCGGGAGGGGCAGTTTGGACGGACCCCAGCTTTTCAAGGCGGGGTCACACGCCTCGAACAGACGGTCAAAATTGGTCGTAATCAGGCGTGGGCGGCCGTCAGCGCCTCTCGAAAGATCGATCAGCGTGCGGTGGGCACGCAGATCGGCGTCTGGCTTCGGCGTAAGCGCTTGCGCCACGGCATCCCGAACCTCCCGTGGCTCGAACTCAAGGTCGAGCGAACTGAACATTCGGTCGACGGGTACGTAAGACTTGGCACCCGATGGGGGCCTTGCCGCATCGTAGAGACGTCGTGCCTGGCTGCCGGTCAATGAGCCGAGGTCATCAATAACGTTCTTGGCCAGCGTTAGAAAATCGGCGAGCTTAGCATTAGCCAAAGAGACGCCAGCACCACAGAAAAACAGAACGTTGCCTTCATCACGGGCGACAAGGAGTTCGTCCGGAATATCTGGTCCGTGTTCATGAAACCTCACGCAAGTCGCTCCCCGTCAATATTTCCACGCCAGGATGCAACGGCGGCACCAGCACGCTCGGTTTCTTGCACGGCCTCAAAAAGGTATAGCGAACTTGTTCCGTGCAGTAACGATTCCCACTATGCGCTCTGCACCTACTCTACGGTGTTTAAGATTGTCTGGTCAAAGCCCACCGGGACCATCGTGTCGATAAACACATCTCTCACGACCCATGCCGACGATCTTGTTCCAGCGGCGGCGGTCAACGTCATGGATAAAGCGGACTACGAGATCAGAATGCCTCGAAACTTACCGAAACTCAGCTCCGCGAGAACGGAAAGTTCATCATGGTCATAACGCTTTCTGACCTATGCGCCATGCTCGAAGGAGCTGATCTCGGGGATCCACCCGAAAATCTGCTCTTTCAGAGAATGGACGAAATGCTGATGAGAATAGGCCGCTAGACCACCGCTCAGTCTATCCGGAACGGGATAGTAACGGATTGGTTGTTATCTAGGCTGGGAATTACGTTGCAAATTGCGCTGCAACTGGTAGTCCAAAAGCAGAACGAAACGGCAAATCAATATGACCACGTCTCGCCACATCGTGACCCTTTTAAAAAGCCACATCGCCGGCGATGAGGAGCGTTTCCTGTCGACCGCTCTGCAGTTGGCCGCGCATGAAGCGCGGCAAGGACACGGGAAGCTGGCACAGGAGGTGAAAGATCTCGTTGATACAGCAAAAACGCGAGAGCCGAGTATGCGCCGACCCGGTGGAGCGGTCGCACTTGTGCAGCCGAAGGGCGAGCTCGCCGGTCTGCTAAGTGCCCGTTATCCGGACACCCGCCTGACAGACATGGTTCTTGCGCGCCCGCTTCGCCAACGGCTCGACCGGATTTTGGCCGAACAACGTCAGCAGGCGAACCTGCGTAGCCACGGACTCCAGCCGCGCCGTAAGATCTTGCTCGTCGGTCCGCCAGGCGCCGGCAAGACGATGACGGCAAGCGCCTTGGCGGGGGAACTTCACCTACCCTTGTTCACCATCCTTCTGGACGGTCTGATCACCAAATTCATGGGCGAGACCGCGTCAAAGTTGCGCCTAGTATTTGATGCCATCACGGCAACACGTGGCGTATATCTTTTCGACGAGTTTGATGCGATCGGAGCCAAGAGGGGCGACAGGCAGGACGTTGGAGAAATCCGACGCGTGCTCAATTCCTTCCTGCAGTTTGTGGAACAGGATGAAAGCCACTCCTTAATCGTAGCAGCGACCAACCATCCTGAGCTGTTGGATCGGGCGCTTTTCCGTCGGTTCGACGACGTCATTGAATACACGCTTCCGGATGTATCGCTTATCGAAGCGATCCTTCGTAACAGACTCGATCGGTTTGCGACATCCGACGTATCATGGGCAGAAGTTGCGGCCTCCGCGCACGGACTTTCACCGGCGGATATTGCGCGCGTGGCTGACGACGCCGCTAAGTCCGTCATTCTGGATAACTCGGGCGCAGTAACAGCTGAAAGCATACTCGACGCGCTTGCCGAGCGCCGCTCCGCTGCCGAAGCCATGGATGCGGTCAACGGGCCATAATGGCAATCGGACCACGCAATCGCCCGCATTTCCTTCTCAAAGATAACGGCGCGGTAGAGCCATACCGGCGCCCCAACCGGAAAATTGATCCACCGGTGCTGCCTCAGCGTAATAGGCAGGTCCATGCTCACGCGTTGGCGCAAGCCATCGGGGTTGCGGTCGCCGCGGCAGAACAGCAGCTCGCCGCGCCCGGAGTGGCAGCATTCGAAACACGGGGATTCTATCTCGAGTTTGATCTTCCTGCCTCAGAACGGGCTGGAATCGACCAGCTCGCGAACAGACAACAAAAAATGGAGGTGGTCGCTGTCCGCGAGGCAGACGGCGATGCCGGTGGTCTTAAGGCCGCGGTATTTGTCCCGGAACGCGCAAAAAACTACTTCTTGAACAAGATCGAACAGTATCGAACGACGGACACAGACAAAGGACGCCCACGAAATGAGCCTTTGATATCCAGGATCGACACAGCTCAACTAGCATCGGCACGCTCCCTCTTCACTGATGAGGAAGGGCTATTTCCGCTGCACGATGACGTGGCGGTGTGGTGGGAAGTCTGGCTGCGCGAAGGTAGGCGTGAAAAGTTTGAAGCCATTGCTGCTGCCTTGGAGATACAGATGCGCCAGCACGCCATCCGCTTTCCGGAGCGTGAGGTTGTTTTGGCGCTTGCGAGCACGGCAACTGTGGATCGTGTGGTCGCACGTAGCGACACCATTGCCGAGTTACGGCGAGCAAAAGACACACCAGCGTTTTTTACTGGTCTTGGGGGTGCCGAACAACGAGCCTGGACCGACGATCTCGCTGATCGTGTTCAGGTCTCGGAAGCCGCCGATGACGTTGCGATATGTCTATTGGACAGTGGAGTGCGTCGCACGCATCCCCTGATCGAGCCGGTATTATCGGTCGATGATTGGCACACAATCAATCCTGACTGGGGCGCCGACGACACGCCAGCGTGGCAGGGGCACGGCACGCGCATGGCGGGGGTCGCTCTCTATAACGATCTGATCGATCCGCTGGCCGCTCAGGATCCCGTCGAACTGCGATATCGTCTGGAGAGTGTTAGAATTCTGCCGCCTGGCGACGCAGAAGAAAACCAGCCTGATCTTTACGGCGCGATTACCGGCGAGGCGATCGCACGGGCCGAAATCCAAGCGCCGCACCGAAGCCGCGTCATTGCGACTGCCATTACAAGCACGACCCCTTCGCGTGGGCGAGCCTCGTCCTGGTCTTCATCGATCGACCAGCTCTCCTTTGAAACCGATGCGCAGCGGTTGATCCTGATATCAGCCGGAAACATACGCATCGATCTAACTCCGGCGGATCTCCTTGTTCGCAACGACATAGAGCCGCTTGACGATCCCGCGCAGGCTTGGAACGCAATCACTATCGGAGCTTTCACCAACAAGGTTGACGTGGTCGATGTAGCTTTCGCCGGCTACGCCCCGATCGCGCCAGCTGGAGAACTGTCTCCGGCGAGTAGGACCTCCGTTAGCTGGGATCGCCAGTGGCCGGTCAAGCCGGATATTGTCATGGAGGGCGGCAACCTCGCGCATGACGGCGTGAATCCGGGCGAGCCGATCGATGATCTTCGCATCCTCACGACGCATTTCCGTCCAGAAAATCGCTACTTCTCTACGATCGGCGACACCAGTTCCGCAACCGGTCAAGCTGCCAAGCTCGCAGCGGAGATCATGGTCAGCCGGCCGGGGCTCTGGCCTGAGACTGTCCGTGCTTTATTGGTCCATTCCGCTGAATGGACACCTGCGATGGCCACCCGCATCACGGCCTGCCACGGCAACAAAACCCAATTGCAAGCGATTTTGCGCCGCTACGGTTACGGCGTGCCTGACCTCGGCCGGGCGCTGCTTTCCGCCAGTAACGACCTGACGTTGATGATCGAGGACGATATTCGACCCTTCCAGCGGGAAGGGAGTGGATCGGTCAAAACGAGAGATATGAAGCTTCATCTGCTTCCATGGCCAAAGGAGGACTTGCTGGCCTTGGGCGCTGAGCCTGTAGAGGTACGGGTCACGCTGTCCTATTTCGTTGAGCCAAATCCCGGCGAGCGTGGCTGGACCAGGCGTCACAGGTACGCCTCGCACGGATTGCGCTTCCAGATGAAAACAGCCACGGAATCCATCGACGAGTTCCGGGCCCGCATTAACCAGGCTGCCCGAAACGAGGAAGAAGGTGCACCGGTCAATGTCGGCGAAAGCTGGCTATTGGGTACATTCCGCGACACCGGATCGCTGCATTCGGATTTTTGGCGCGGAACCGCCGCTGATCTTGCCGAGCGTGACGCCATCGGTATCTTTCCAGTTGGTGGTTGGTGGAAAGAAAAACCATACCTGGACCGATACAACGAGCAGGCGCGATACTCGCTGATCGTGACCATTCGCGCTCCTGGTGCCGCGATTGATCTCTATGCGGCGGTCGAGACAACTCTGACTACAGAGATCGTCGCACAGGTGTAGGGTCCTTTGGAGTGATTGGCGCCCGACCCACCGTCGGCTTTTAGCGCGAGAACTTTATGTAATTGTTTGAAGAAGATGGCCGTTTGGCTTTGGCGAGAACAGCGAGATTGGCGGTTCGATTCCTTTCACATCAGGCTTTTTGTCAATTGTTCATTCGAGTGGCATCGAATTTCTCCTAGGTAAGCGGATCCGCGGTCTGAGCCCATAGCGATTACCGGCCCGGTTCTCGGGCCTGTACAACCTCACATCCGGTCGCCGCTTGGCGGCAGGCACCAATTTCCCGCTTTCGCGGGCGCGGGCTCAGGAGAACGGGACCAATCTCAAGACCGGCGGTTGAAGCCAAAAGGAATCCCGGTCCGTTCACCTGGATCCGTCAGGGCTAATCACTCCCTGAGGATTAGATCTGCTTTTCCCAGGCGCAAGCGCTTCAGGCGTTCTTCACGACTGCGCCTTCAATCACGACGCCGGAACTGACATACTTCCACAGTGCGACCAGTAGTTTTCGGGCCAGCGCCACAATCATCGGCTTTTTTAGACGACCGCTGTTTTGAGCGATGCGTTCCTTAAACCAGCAAGTTAGTGCCGACTTCGGTTGGTGCCGCAACCATAGCCAGGCGAGCTCGACCATGGTGGCTCGCAAACGCGGATTTCCTGCCTTGGACACGCCCTGTTCGCGATTGACGTTACCGCTTTGCCAAGGGGAGGGTGCAAGGCCCGCATAGGAAGCGATTTGCCGCCGATTGTCGAAGTGTCGGAACAAGCCTTCAGTGTAAAGTATGGTAGCGAACTCTGGACCTATTCCTTTGATTCCTAAAAGCGCGGTCGCTTCTTTCGGCGTTTCCGGCGTCTCCTGAACGATCAAGGCATCTCGCTCGGCTTCAACAGTCTTGATTTGTGTGAGCAACAATTCGAGGCGATCGAGTTCTCTGCAGATTTCGGCCTTCAGGTGTTTTGAGAGCGGCCGACCATCGCCAGTCCGAAGCTCGTCGAGACGTTGCCGTCGATCTCGATCGACCGGTTGGTATTCCCGAATTCCTTGAGTGAAGAGCAACCCCTTTATGCGATTGACGTGGAAGACACGTTCCGCAATCAGAGTTTTCCGCTCCCGTCCAAGCCGTCGATTGTCGTCTTCCTCGGGTGAGAGAAGTTTGACCATTGAGCACACGCGAGGCTCGCCACGTTTCCATGCCATCAATGCGCGGATCAGCGTTTCGCCGTCGATACGGTCGGTCTTCGCCCGGCGATGTCGACGCGGCATTGCGATTGAAGCGGCTTCTACAATGTGGCTCTCGATCCAAGCTTCTTTGCTCAACACTCGCCCATGGGCCGCATAGAGGCAGTGCCCACGCCGCTTCGGTTGGCGTGACGGAGTGAGTGTTCGACCTTCCCTCCGGTAGAGACGAGCCTTTTCCGCACCGCACAAGTAGATGTGGCGGCGCAAGCAATTGTCAAATCTCGACCACATCGCCCCACCATCAAGCTTTCGGCCAGCGCTATTTCCAAGTTCACGCTGGCCGAGGCGGAAAGCCTACGCCGTGGTAACGAGCCATGCTCGGCGCATCGAGAGAGTGCGACGGTTGGCCCCGAAATGATATCCGCGAAAGTACGGATAAAAGTAGTCTTCCACCCCACCGCCCCATCATCGGGTGCCGGCCCCGCCCCTTTCGGGCTAGCGAGAGTTTGGAAGCCGTCTGCTAGGAGTCGTAACTTGCGGGGTCGGCACAGCTAAGAGATGCGGAGATACAAGAATATGCAACGCAACAAAACGGCGTAATCCCGTCAGCTTAAAAAGGGATTTCCCGAATAATCATCACCCAAAAGGCTCATGAACGCTTGATGAACCAACCAGCAACTACAATTTAGAGTTTGCTAACAGTCCCTTCAAAGCGGGAACAGACCCTACCGCCCCATCATCATCCGGGCATGGGCCGTATAGAGGCAGTGCCCACGCCTCTTCGGTTGGCGTGACGGAGTGAGTGTTCGAATTTCCCTCCGGTAGAGACGAGCCTTTTCCGCACCGCACAAGTAGATGTGGCGGCGCAAGCAATTGTCAAATCTCGCGACCACATCGCCCCACCATCAAGCTTTCGGCCAGCGCTATTTCCAAGTTCACGCTGGCCGAGGCGGAAAGCCTACGCCGTGGTAACGAGCCAGCTCGGCGCATCGAGAGAGTGCGACGCTTGGCCCCGAAATGATATCCGCGAAAGTACGGATAAAAGTAGTCTTCCACCCCACCGCCCCATCATCAAGAGCTCGCCACTCAATACAAAGACAAGTCCTTTTGCAGCTCGGCCAGCGCGCATCTGCCGGTGGCAATAAGCACATCGCCGGTTGAGAGTCTCGTGACAAAAGCGTGACATCATCTGGTTCACGAGGCGTTCTTGACGCCCGACTTGCATTGCGGGATTTATAGCGAAGCGCGAATACACAGACGCAATAATTCAAGAGCCCGCCAATCATTGATTAGCGAGCTCTTGACGGGTCGTCGGGGTCGTGACTTAACCACTGTATATGCGACATAGCTAATATGCAAGTGGGTATCACGGTGACTATCCGATCACAAGCGGCGCTGATGACCTGTTTCCGCGCAGATCCCCAGCGCCTACGCCGTGGTAACCAGCCATGCTCGACGTGCGCGCACAATGCGACGTCAGATCTTCAAATGGTATCCGCTAAAGTACGGGGAAACGCAGTCTGGTCCCCATCGCCCCATCATCGCCGGGTAATGGTGCAAAAAAGGCTCGCACGGCGGGGAGTCCCTGCGGGCCAGACATCAACGGCGCTTACAGAGGTAAATGTGCCGCTCGAACATGGCGAATTTATGGGCGTAGACCCACGGAAATGCCACCTTGAAGCGTGAACAGCAGCTGATCGCGCACCGCCAGCCACGCTTTGCGGGGAGACTGCCTCAGTAGATTGTGCGAGGAATCGGATCGTGCGGCTGGCAATCGGTTTGGGCGCCACGGGTCAACAGGATGCCCGACTGGTTCAAAATGCCGTCGGTGATTCTAGCGGCCACCGCAGTTTGCGCTTGCATGACCCGGGCCGACTGCAAATCCGTCTGAACATTAATTGCCCAGACGATGACGCCATCAACGCTTCGGACCAGCCTCGCTGAGGCCGAGAGGAAATCGCCCTCATTTTGAATCGTTCCTTCGAGGAAAAACGATTGAGAATTCGTCCGCACTTTGTATGCCATTCCGGTTTTGACAATGACTTTGTCGCATTTTACCAATCCGCTGATGATTTCATCCGTGAGGCCCACGGGCAGCAGAGCAGCAACGTCTCCAATCGTATCGAAGTCACCGACCCACACTACAGGTTCTGGCCCGGTGGTCGGTGGCCGCGCCTTGCTGCTCTCATAACCAGGCAGGAGCGCACAGATTATCAGAAGAGCAACCGCGGCCCACATGAAGCGAGGACGCGAAAGCGGTTCCACCAAACTCTTGGCTGGTTCGAGAAGGGGCGGCGGATATGATGCGCTCGTGTCCGATCGGGTCGGCCCTTCATGATCGCGCGCAGGCGATCGCTTTGTAAAATGGGGAACATATGTGCCCCTGGGTATGTCGATCATAATCAGGTCTGCCCTGCCGGCGGTGAGATAATAGCGTTCAAGCTCACTTCTCAAGCGCATCGCGGCAGTCCTCACGCACGGGTCCGTTTGCGCGTCAAAATCGCTGCTACGCCCGAAGACGTCCATTGCAACCGTGAATGCCTTGATACGCTGTTCTCGACCAGCAAGAGTCTCATTGACAATGTACTCCAGAAACCTCACCAACCGATCCGGTACTTGGAAGCTTCCCCGTTGAACAAGTGTCGCCAATTGATCACGGACTTCGTCAACTGAAGGTGAAACTTTTGAGGCCTGTGACACCACCGCGTTCCGCAGCTCCAAACTCGTTACGGTGGTAAAATAACCTATCGCGACTAAAACGCGCGTAATTTACTGTAAATGAACCTTTCGCCTGCTGCTTTTCGACGGCTCCAGGCGCACCCGATCATCATGCAGCGCCGTGGCGTAATGATATCCGCTAAAGCACGGGAAAATTATTCTGGTGGGACCCCACCGCCCCATCATCATGTGGTGGCGATCTCACACTTTCTAGTGTCGCAGAGCCAAGAGGCTCCACAATTCCCCCACGGCCAAGGTGGTGCAAATGATGAGCACCAATAGGCCAACGACAATGAGAGTTTCAGTCCGTGTCATTCTTGACGAACTAGCTATTTCGCCCCCGGATTCAATCGGACTAACGTCCGACATCCCGCCGCTCGTTCCACAAGTACAAACGTTGACGTTCACTGGCCCTCTTTTGCGATCCTATCGACAAGCAGGAGTAAAGCCCGGTCCATGTCAGGGCCATCAAGAAGCGAGGGATCGTCAACCAACGCCTGAAGTACGCGCTCCGCGAGCCGAGCAACATCAGCCTCGCTGGACACGCAATGTCTCGACAGCCGTTTCAAGATGGAGATCAGCGCGTCTGGGTCGTCGTCCATGTCGCACCCTTACGCGCTCCCTTGGCGCATCCACTGAACTGTACGCTTCGGTGCAATCGGAGTCGATGCGCCGTGCTCCCTCAACCGGGGAGGTGCGCTCATGCCTCTAAGCCAAGATATTCACTTCGATAGCGGCGACCCTAAAGGCCTCTCTCGCCGTTTCGACAGAACCCAAATTTACGATGGCTCCGGCGCACGCAAGCTTTGCGAGCCCATAGTGCTTTCCACGCTCGGAGGGCCACCTGTTCAAGAGATAACTCCACGCCTCCTCGGGACCTCGAATTGCCTCGGCCATGCCATTACCGATCCTGACATAGATCGGTACCCGCCATCAAACACTCATAGCCGGTAACCGTTGAAATTCGATCCCTGCACCAATGCTCTCACCATGGAGAAACTCCCGTTGCTCGTCCATGGAAAAGCGATCACAGATCAGGAAGGACAGGACAACGTGGGGCCAGAACACCGGTTACCTTTGTTTTCAGCCGTGGCGACTTTTCATTGTCGATTCATGCGTGGACATTGCCAAAACACCCCCTATCCAAACTTGGCACCTCCGCCGAGTTTCGATAGGGGGCAGTGCTCCTAATGGCTCGACGTATGGCGCAAAGGCGGATCGAGTCCGGCGGTGGCAAGATTCGACCTCCTGCCCGCGCCACCCAAGCCTTGGGTGTCTGGTGTTCGTGCAAGTATCAGGTCCTCCGGAAGGACGTAGATTTGCTCCAGCATCCGGTCGAGCAGGTCTAGTTCGTTAAGCAGCGCTCGATGACGGTCATCCGGCAATACTTGCAGGGCGTATTCGATCACGGCGCGCAATCGCCGCGCGATCTGGAAGTTTTCCGCGCCATACAATCGTATCTCGCTGAAGGTCAGCTCTACGAAGTCCTCCCAGTTCGGTGTCCTGCGGATGAGCCGCAACTTTCCTGACTTGCCGCGAATTTCCTCCCCGAGAAGCTGCCTTCTGCCGACAAAGCAGAGAAGGCGCTGAAGCTGGTCTATGGCGAGAACTGCCGTCGTTGGATCGTTGATCGCCTTTGAGAGAGCCTTGATGGCGATATCCACAATGATTCGAAAAGCAAATGTCGAATCCTGCTCGAGGGTTCGCTCTGGTCCGAAGGCCACAAGGGCCTTCAGCGCCCGGTCGCGTGGCAGTCTTGGGCCAAACAGCCGAAACAGCGCCTCGTCAGTCCCGACGAAGTCACCCACTCTTGGGACAAGCTCGATAACGCAGTTCTTATTCTCGCCGAGCGCGACGAGGGCGTTCAAGTTAACGGCCACCACGATCGCCGGATTCGCCTTGTGGTACACGATGCGGTCGGGCACGTCAGACAGAACGAAAACGCCTCCATGCGTATCTTCATGCTTAGCACCCTGGCGGTAGACATCTTTGATGACGCGATGGCCCTTTTCACCTACCTTCAGGATGATGCTGACCGGTCGCAGCAGGCGCGCGGCATAGTCGATAAGGTAAAGAAACGCGGCAATCGAACAAAAGCCCAGCATCCCGGCAATTCCGGATATGCCGTGTGGAACGGTGGTGACGAGCCTTGCGAGGGCCCCCGTTGCAAAAAGCAGCGTGAATATGAAAAGGCCGACCGTAAACCGGATGGCATTATCGCTCAGAAGCGCCGTTGCGATGATCCTGGGCGTTAACTGACCTCCCGCGACCTGAATTGCCACAAGTAGCGAACCAAAGGTAAATACAACAAAGGTTAGCGTCATTGTGATGATCGTCTCCAACATGCGTTGGGTTCCCTCGACGCCCCAAGGCCAAACATCTGCCCACAGGATCCAGGCATCGAACAGGTAAGCGTAACGGATTGCACCGACGTAAAGCACGAGAGCGATAAACGGAACGATCCACAGCGAGGATCGGATGTAGCTATTGAAGCTGTACCATTGGTTCCAACGCATCAGGTGAACTCTCTGCTGGAATCGCCGATCGGAGGGATCCTGCCCTCCCATAATCAATCAAAATCCCGAGTGTCTTGCATTGATAGCGATCAAGAACAGGCAGTTCTTATTTTGATCTCGCTCAATGCCCGTTGCACGCGGGGCTGATAGCCTTCAGGGAAAACCGCTCCGAGCGGACTCTCGGGTCGGCAAAACTTCCACGAATAAACGTGGCGGGCCACATATTCGAAGGTGGAAAACCCAGGGGCGAGCGATGTTACAATCGAAAAGAAAACCTAGATACGTCTGCGTCCCGGCAGCTTTCGGCCTTTTCAATGTCGTCGATACCAAGAGTGGGCTGCCGGCGGAAGTGGACGTGACTGCAGTATTGCTCACACGGCAAGAAGTGCGGCAACTAATCTCGTGGCTCGAAACCAAGATTGCATTGTCAGAACGCGATGGTGGAGGCGCTTGTCCAGCCAAGTCATCCACTGCAGCGGAAGCCATTGAAACAGAATGGCAATTGGGGGTGGGAGCTAGCCATCGGGCTCGTATGGCTTCTTGAAATCCACCTGGCGGACAGAGGTGGCTCGGATTCTCTGAACAGCTTATGGCGCTTCGCTAAGTGGATTTCCACCTCGATTAGGCTGCCACTGGCCTGCTGCCGGTTTCGTGGACACCGAGTTAAGGTGTTTCCAATGAAACTGGAGCGCATGAATGCAACGAAGGAAGTTCAGCCGCGAGTACAAGCTTGAGGCAGTGAAGTTGGTGCGAGAGCGTGGGGGCAACGTTGCGCAGGCATCCCGCGATCTGGATGTTCATGAGAATGTCCTGCGCAAGTGGGTCAGGGAATACGGTTCCGACCCTGACCTGATCCGGAGAAGGTTCAAGGGAGCGCATGGTATCCGCGTTTGCACCTGTCATTGCCGCTCCCCGTCGAGAAATACAGTGAATTGCAAGCCATCATGCGCATTCTGGAGACAGCTTGTTGTTTAGTACATTCTTAATAACAGCGATGACACGATCCTGACGAGCTGTGAAGTGCATAAGGGTAATAAGATCGTAAATGGCAACCAAAGGCGGTGGTCATGGCTTCGCGATCGACAGGGTCTCAGGAGCGTGAATGGATACCCCCGAAATCATGGTGGATTATGCCCAAGTATTCAAACCTCGTTAGACCCCTATTCCTCCTGGCACGCACCGGCGTTTTGTCGGCATTTACGTCACTCGTCTCGGATGGGTGTCAGACAGGCTGAACGAGGTTACCGACAACCCTCTGCCAAGGCAGAACCGTCACCGGCAACTGACGTATCCGCGCCGTCGCGCGCTGATCATGGAGGTAACCGCCATATTTGGTGCGGTGGCCGGCATCTGCACGTGCTGCGCAATCCTCAACCTTCTGTCGGGCTTAATGATCCCGATGTTTCGTTTGTGCGCGCGCATCTGAGCAATGGTGACAGCGGGATTGACGGCGAGAGAATGTTCGCGTCGGTAGTGGGGGACGGCGTCGCGGTGGCATCAGAGCAGACAAGGATGGTTTACGGTCAGCTCAGTCGCGAGTTGGCGTTGTTTCTCCCGGTCGGCCTGTTCATTGCCACGTTCATCGTGGTTATGGTCGTGGTGTTTTCCAGAGACAGGCTGTCGCCACGTGCCGAGCTTGAGTTTGCAATCCACAAGCGGCAATTCGATCGTTCACTATCAGCCCATCGTCGAATTAGCGACCGGCATCTGTGTGGGTGCCGAAGCGCTGGTGCGATGGAAGCGGCGAGACGGCAGCCTCGTCAGGCCTGATCTCTTCATTCCACTGGCGGAGGAGACGGGATTGATCGCGCCGATCACGGATCAGGTACTCGACGAGGTCGTCCGAGAACTGAACACTGTTCTGGTCGGCGACAGAGGGCTCAATATTGCCATCAACCTCTCCGCGGCCGACATCAAATCGGGCCACTTCATGGACATGATAGCCGAAAGGCTCCAGCACACGGGCATTCGCAACGAGCAAATCTGGCTAGAGGCGACCGAAAGAGGCTTCGTCGACGTAGATGCCGCCCGCGCCAATTTGGACAGAGCGCGAAGAGCTGGCCATTTGATCGCCATTGATGACATTGGCACCGGGTATTCAAGTCTTCAGTACCTTCAAGGTTTGCCTGTAGATGCGCTTAAGTCGACGAGAGTTTATCGAGACGATCGGACGAGGCGCGGCGACGAGTTCGGTAACCATGCACATAATCGCGATGGCAAAAGAGCTTGGGCTGTTCTCCGTGGCGAAAGGTGTCGAGACCGAAGCGCAAGCCGCCTATCTTCGCAAATATGGCGTTTCGTTCGGGCAAGGCGGGCTTTTCTCCAAGCCGCTCACCGCAAAGGAGTTTATCGAATTTCGTGATGCCTCGGTTGCCCGATTTGGAAAGGCTCCCGAAATCATCCCGGCCGACAAATGATTTGATACGAAGTCCTTTTCTACCGCGATATCTATGACAATCGCGCGAGGGCGACTACTCCCAATCTCACGGCGTCTTAAGCGAGCATCGATGCCAAGACTGTATGGAAAATCTATTTGTTGACCGGGCACACGGCTTCTTCTCCTGCTTGGATGTCACAGCGGAAATGCCGACGGAGCCTAAACCGATCTTACTAAGTAACGACCGTTTGTCATTGCGCTCTGGCGCGCACGAGCAGTCGGGAAGACCATTCTGAACAGCATTGATCGCACGCAATGCCCGGCGCCGGTGCATGCGCTATCTTTGGAAAGCGAACAACATTTCGTCCTCTGGAGTTTTTGCGATGAAAGTGGCTATGATCATTGGACTTGCCTTAATGACTGCCGCTTCTGGGATTGCACCCGTAGAGGCCCAGCAAAGTAGGCGCGAATTTCGACGAATGAACTGGAGTGAGAATCTGCCTGAGGCGGTGCGAACCTATCACGAGAGACGTTTTACGATTGTAAGCTATCGTACGGCCGATTTTTCCGAGACCGGCTCACACCCGACACAGGGAAGCGAAGAGCACGTCAAAGCCATCCGCGATGCAATTCGCGCGAACAAATGGCTTACGGCCCAGCTCAAGACCAAGAAGCTAACCGCGAACGATATCGAATGGGTTTCGCGGGCACGCAACGGAAATATGACATTCTATACGAAATGACTGGCATTCACGCAGGTTTGCGGCCAAGGCAGGGCGCTAGGACGGTAATAGGGGTCTATCTCATCTATCGTTGGACCCTATGTAAATGGCATCGCCGTCTTTCGCGTGTTCCGCATCGTATAGGTCGGCGCGTCTGGCTATTTCCTGGAAATCTTCGAGCACCAATAACCCGCCGTGATGGAAATGCCGGTCATAACGTCGGGTGAATACAGCTGTCACAGTGTTGGATTTAAGTCTGCTGGAGCCAAGTGTTGCTTTGCATTTGATCGTAAGACTGCAGTCCCACATTCCAACAAGATAGCCCGGCACTTGATTTGAAACGTGGCATTTAATTTGAGATACCGGCTGATAGGCACAAGTCTTACGTGTGGTCTTGCTTTTGAAACTACTTTCAGCGACCATGATGAAGCTTGGAAGGGCGCCCTCTGAAATTTATGGGTGGCTGACTGCCTACGATCCTGATTGTGGTGAACGAAGGTTGCTTCGATTTCTATTTAACCTGCGGCATCTGCATTCGGAAAACTTTGCAGGAAGCTAACAATTAGAAAAATCTTATGAGCCCAGACAGCCTGCTCCCGACTTCCAGTGAAGCAAGTCCCCCAGTGGAAATCTCTGTTGCTGAGGAAAAGAAGCAGCAGAGAGACGACTTCAAGGCTGCGACAAAAACCATGTTGGCGCAGCGCGTCGGGTATCTTTGCTCCAACCCTGACTGCCGGCGACCGACTATCGGCCCTAAGATGGGCCAGCCAGGTGCACTGTCAGTTGGGGTTGCGGCGCACATCAAAGCCGCATCACCTGGCGGACCTCGTTATGACGAACACCAAACACCCTTGGAGCGAAGTGCATACGACAACGGGATCTGGCTCTGCGCAAATGATGCGCACATCATTGATCACGACAAGCAGACTTTCACGGCGGAAATGCTACGAGATTGGAAGCGTGAAGCCGAAAGGCGCGCCTTCCAACAGCTTTCAAGCGGGCGGGGGTACGCGCGAGTGTATAGCCCCGTCGATGATCTGGCAGGCGAGCTTCGCGAGCTAACCCAGCTACTCGGCTTACCGGAGGAAACAAATCTCCTCGCATTGCGGGAAAAAGTGAAGGCAGGCGCCTTGGTTCAAATCGAGGCCTTTATGGCGAGCCCTCGCTGGCCCCGCCACCCCGTCATGCTGGAACTCAGAGTTCAAGTGGGTAACCAGGTTGAACCGCTTGAGCTGTCCCGCTTCGGTCCGTCGCTGATGGCGGGTCAGAAAATCATACTGCTGTCCGGCCCCGGAACCGGCAAGACGACTACTCTTTATCAAGCCGCGCGCGCGATGACCGATTCTGGGCCTGTTCCAATGTTCGTGCCGCTCAGCGAGTGGGCTGAGGGAGGTGTCGACTTGTTCGGTTGGCTCGTGGGGCGCCACGGCTATGAAGGTCTCAGTCCAAATCATCTGAAGTTCCTGTCGCATCACGGCGACCTGGCTTTGCTCCTCGATGGCTGGAATGAGGTGCCAGTTCTCGTCCGACGCCGCCTGATAAAGGAGTTAGAGGGCCTCCAACGCGATTACCCATTGCTAAACCTTGTGATGACCAGCCGGCGAGACACTTTGGACGTGCCACTCGCTGGGATAAGAGTTGATGTTCTTGGCCTTTCCCAAGGTCAACAAGCCGAGATCGCAGGAGCCACGGCCGGTGAAACCGGGTTGAAGGTCCTGGACAATGCATGGCGGATTCCTGGCCTGCGCGAGTTGGTGTCCGTCCCGCTCTACCTTCGCTCTATCCTGGAGGCGTCTCCGACTGGCCGTCTCCCGGACACGAAGGAAGAGATTCTCAGCTCTTTGGTCGGAGTGCACGAACACAGCCCAGCAAACGCGGAGCTGTTCCACCGCGAGCTACTAGGGCTTCAGGACCGATATCTGGCGGCCCTAGCAACGAAGGCGCAGGAAACGGGAAGGGCAGCCTTAAAGCAGGGAGATGCGCGCCGCGTCGTAGGCGCTGTGAACAGGACACTTATCGAGGAAGGTGAGACGATTTCTCCGCCCAGCGCCCAACATGTTAGGCCGTAAACCCATAAATTGTCTTGGCGTTTTTCGCGCGGCGTGATTCAAGGCTTCCGAATAGGAGCTACGATGACGCGCCGCCGCTACGAACTCACGGACCATGAGTGGTCAATCATCTCGCCACTGCTGCCGAACAAGCCTCGGGGCGTTCCTCGTGTTGATGACCGACGGGTCCTGAACGGCATCCTCTGGCGCTTTCGAACAGGCTCGCCGTGGGCGGAGGTCCCGGAACGGTATGGTCCGCCAACCACCTGCTATAATCGCTTCGTCCGTTGGCGGAAGGCTGGTGTCTGGGATCGGCTTCTTGAAGCCGTTTCAGAAGCTTATGACGGCGACATCGTCATGATTGACTCGACCTGTGTTCGCGTTCACCAGCACGCGGCCACGGGAAAAAGGGGGATCGAGACGACGGTGGCATGGGACGTTCCCGCGGCGGGCTTACGAGCAAAATCCACGCGCTCGTCGATGCCGAAGGTCGGCCAGTCACGCTCCGTCTGACCGGCGGCCAGATTGCCGATTGCACCGAGGCCGATGCGCTGACGGACGGCCTCGGCCAAGGCGACATCCTGCTTGCCGATAAGGGCTATGACAGCAACGCCATCCGAGCCAAGGCGGCCGCGCGCAAGGCTTGGGCCAACATCCCGCCGAAGGCAAACCGCAAGGGCTCCTTCTCATTCTCGCGCTGGGTTTACAGGCAACGAAACCTCGTGGAGAGATTCTTCAACAAGATCAAACAGTTTCGAGGTATAGCTACTCGCTATGACAAGCGCCCAGAAAATTATCTCGCTGCTGTCAAAATCGTCGCGGCAAGGATCTGGTGTCAGAGTTTATGAGTCGACGGCCTAG
>NZ_JBFTME010000041.1:0-25912 GCF_056396805.1 Rhizobium sp. 05N49 | reverse complement strand
GGTTTCCCAGTGGGGACCTTCCGTGCGCTTAAAGCAAAAGAACGCCCGGCATTCGAGCGTTCCGACGCTGCTTCATATAGAAATTTCCGCGAGACGCAAGGCCTCGCGCAAAATTCTTACTTGGCCTGGGCGGCAACGACCGTCCAGCGCTTGTCCTTGGAGATCGGTGCGCACTCCTCGATGGAGACGATATCGCCGATCTTGTACTGATTGTTTTCGTCGTGGGCCTTGTACTTCTTGGAGCGACGAACGGTCTTCTGGAGCAGCGGATGAGCGAAACGACGCTCAACGCGAACTACGACAGTCTTCTCGTTCTTGTCACCAACCACGACGCCCTGCAGAATACGCTTCGGCATGTTCTTTTTTCCTTAAGCCTTTGCTTCTGCCGCCTTCTGGCGGGCAATGGTTTTCACGCGGGCGATGTCCTTGCGGACTTCGTTGATGCGCGAGGTCTTCTCAAGCTGGTTCGTCGCCTTCTGGAAGCGCAGGTTGAACTGCTCCTTCTTCAGGTCGGCGAGCTTGTCCTTGAGCTGGTCGGCCGTGAGGCCGCGTACTTCTTCGGCTTTCATCGTGCCTTCTCCTTACTCTGCGATGCGCTGTACAAAGCGCGTCTTGACCGAGAGCTTGGCCGAGCCGAGGCGAAGCGCTTCACGCGCGATTTCCTCGGAGACACCGTCGATCTCGAACATCATACGACCGGGCTTGACCTTGCATGCCCAGTATTCCACGGAACCCTTACCTTTACCCATGCGGACTTCGGTAGGCTTTGCGGTTACCGGAACGTCCGGGAACACGCGGATCCAAACACGACCGGCGCGCTTCATGTAACGCGTGATCGCGCGGCGAGCCGCTTCGATCTCACGAGCGTTAACGCGGTTCGGCTCCTGAGCCTTCAGGCCGAATTCACCAAAGGCAAGGTCGGAACCGCCCTTGGCAACGCCCTTGATGCGGCCCTTGAACTGCTTGCGGTACTTAGTACGCTTTGGCTGCAACATTTTCTTACTTCTCCGAGCTTATCTTTCGCCAGCGCTAATTACGCGTTGTCGCGTTCGCGGCGACGATCGCCACGGTCGCGTTCGCGGCTTGCCGGGCCCTGTGCGTCGCCTTCCAGCGCGCGGCGTTCGGAAGCCATCGGATCATGCTCAAGGATTTCGCCCTTGAAGATCCAGACCTTGATGCCGCAGATACCGAATGCGGTTTCGGCTTCAGCCGTACCGTAGTCGATGTCAGCGCGCAGGGTGTGCAGCGGAACGCGGCCTTCGCGGTACCATTCCGTACGAGCGATTTCTGCACCGCCGAGACGGCCTGCGCAGGTGATCTTGATGCCTTCGGCGCCAAGACGCATCGCGGACTGAACGGCGCGCTTCATTGCGCGGCGGAAAGCCACGCGGCGCTCGAGCTGCTGGGCGATCGACTGAGCAACGAGCGTTGCGTCGACTTCCGGCTTGCGCACTTCAACGATGTTGAGATGCGTTTCGGAGTTCGTCATGTCCGACAGCTTCTTGCGGAGCTTGTCGATGTCGGCGCCCTTGCGGCCGATGATCAGGCCCGGACGGGCCGAGTGGATCGTGACGCGGCACTTCTTGTGCGGACGCTCGATAACCACCTTGGAGATACCAGCCTGCTTCAGTTCGCTCATCACGAACTTACGCATCTTCAGGTCTTCGTGCAGGAGCTGGCCGTACTCGGCATTGTCCGCAAACCAGCGGCTATCCCAGGTACGGTTGATGCCAAGACGGAAACCAATCGGATTGATTTTCTGACCCATTATGCGGCCTCCTCTTGTGCCTGCACTTCACGAACGACGATCGTCAGGTGAGCGAAAGGACGTTCGATGCGCGACGCGCGGCCGCGGCCGCGGGCGTGGAAGCGCTTCATGACGATCGACTTGCCGACATAAGCCTCGGCGACGACGAGAGCGTCGACGTCGAGGTCATGGTTATTCTCGGCGTTGGCGATCGCAGATTCGAGCGTCTTCTTGACGGCACCTGCGATACGCTTGCGGGAGAATTCCAGCTCAGCGAGTGCACGCTCGACCTTCTTGCCGCGGATGGCCGCAGCAACCAGGTTGAGCTTCTGGGGGCTGACGCGGAGCGTGCGGGCGACTGCCTGCGCTTCGTTGTCCTTGAGCCGGCGTTCTGTTTTTGCCTTGCCCATCGTTACTTCCTCTTTGCCTTCTTGTCCGCGCCGTGACCGTAGTAGGTCCGGGTCGGAGAGAATTCACCGAACTTGTGACCGACCATGTCTTCATTGACGCTGACCGGAACATGCTTGCTGCCGTTGTAGACGCCGAAGGTGAGACCGACGAACTGCGGCAGGATCGTGGAGCGACGGCTCCAGATCTTGATCACTTCTGCACGTCCGCCTTCACGAACCTTCTCAGCCTTCTTGAGAAGATAGCCGTCAACGAACGGACCTTTCCATACTGAACGAGCCATTGGAGACTTCCTCTCTTACTTCTTACGCTGATGACGTGAGCGCATGATCATCTTGTCGGTCGACTTGTTGGACCGAGTGCGCTTGCCCTTGGTCGGCTTGCCCCACGGAGAAACCGGGTGACGACCACCAGAGGTGCGGCCTTCACCACCGCCGTGCGGATGGTCGACCGGGTTCATGACGACACCGCGGTTGTGCGGACGCTTGCCGCGCCAAACGGTACGACCGGCCTTGCCGTCGTTGATGTTGGCGTGGTCCGGGTTGGACACGGCACCAATCGAAGCAAGGCAGACGCCGTGCACGAGGCGCTGTTCGCCAGAGTTCAGGCGAAGGATCGCCATGCCCTGGTCGCGGCCGACGAGCTGCGCGTAGGAACCGGCGGAGCGAGCGATCTGACCGCCCTTGCCCGGCTTCATTTCCACATTGTGGATGATGGAGCCGACCGGGATGTACTGCAGCGGCATCGTGTTGCCGGGCTTGACGTCGACAGTCTTGTCCGAAGCGATGACCTTGTCGCCGGCAGCAAGGCGCTGCGGAGCGATGATGTAGGCCTGTTCGCCGTCGGTGTAGGTGACGAGCGCGATGAACGCCGTACGGTTCGGATCGTATTCGATACGTTCGACGGTGCCTTCAACGTCGAACTTGCGACGCTTGAAGTCCACCAGACGGTAGCTGCGCTTGTGACCACCGCCGATGAAGCGGGCCGTGATGCGGCCGAGGTTGTTACGACCGCCGCTCTTGGTCAGACCTTCCGTCAGCGCCTTGACCGGCTTGCCCTTGTAGAGGCCCGAACGGTCGACGATGACCAGCTGGCGCTGGCTCGGGGTCGTCGGATTGAATGTTTTCAATGCCATTTTATTAATCCTCAGAGACCGGTGGAGACGTCGATCGTCTGGCCTTCAGCCAACGTCACGACAGCCTTCTTCACGTCCTGCTGCTTGCCGACAAAACCGCGGAAACGGCGGGTCTTGCCCTTGCGCAGCAGAGTGTTGACGGCGGTAACCTTGACRCCGAAGAGCGCCTCGACTGCAGCCTTAATTTCCGGCTTCGTCGCCTTCTTGGCGACATTGAAAACAACCTGGTTGTTTTCCGATACCAGCGTGGACTTTTCGGTGATCGCAGGAGAAACGATCACATCGTAGTGGCGGAGATCGGTCACTTGAATCGCTCCTCTAGCGCTTCAACGGCAGCCTTGGAAAGCACGAGCTTGCCGCGGCGGACGATGTCGTAAACGTTGATGCCCTGGATCGGCAGAACATCGATGTTCGGAATGTTCTGTGCAGCGAGCTTGAAGTTACCGTCGAGCTCGGCGCCGCCGATGAAGAGGGCGTTGGTGAGGCCCAGCGTTGCGAATACGCCGGCCAGAGCCTTCGTCTTTGCTTCGTTGGCGACCAGATCATCGATGATGATCAGTTCATCTGCCTTGATCTTGGCGGACAGCGCATGACGCAGGCCGAGCGCACGAACCTTCTTGGGAAGGTCGTGTTCGTGGCTGCGAGCAACCGGGCCATGAGCCTTACCACCGCCTCGGAACTGCGGAGCACGAGCCGAATGGTGACGAGCGCGGCCCGTACCCTTCTGCTTGTACATCTTGGCGCCGGTGCGCCAGACGTCTGCGCGGCCCTTTGCCTGGTGCGTGCCCTGCTGCTTCTTGGCAAGCTGCCAGCGGATAACGCGGGCGAGAATATCTTCGCGGGGCTCAAGGCCGAAAATCGCTTCCGAAAGGGAAACCTTCCCAGCGTCTTTTCCCTCGAGGGTCTTGACGTTCAATTCCATTGGTCTGGCTCCCTTACTTCGCTGCCGACTTGACGGCGTCGCGCACGATAATCCAGGCACCCTTGGAACCGGGTACTGCACCCTTGATCAGGATCAGACCGCGATCTTCGTCGGTCGAAACGACTTCAAGGTTCTGCGTCGTCACGCGCGTCTGGCCCATGTGACCAGCCATCTTCTTGTTCTTGAAAACCTTGCCCGGATCCTGGCGCGAACCCGTCGAGCCGTGCGAACGGTGCGAAACGGACACACCGTGCGTAGCGCGAAGACCGCCGAAGCCGTGGCGCTTCATGGCGCCGGCAAAGCCCTTACCAATCGTCGTGCCGGTGACATCGACGAGCTGACCAGCAGCAAAGTGACCGGCCTTGAGCTCGGTGCCAATGTCGAGCAGGTTGTCTTCCGAAACACGGAATTCCTGCAGCTTGGCCTTGGGCTCGACATTAGCGACGGCGAAGTTGCCGCGCATAGCCTTGGACGTGTTCTTTACCTTGGCCTGGCCAGCACCGAGCTGAAGCGCGGTATAGCCATTCTTTTCTACGGTCCGCTGGGCCACAACCTGGCAGCCATCCATACGCAGTACCGTTACAGGGACATGCTCGCCGGCGTCGTTGTAGACGCGGGTCATTCCCACCTTCTGTGCAATCACACCTGAACGCATCGGTTCAATCCTTCCAACTCAGCTCGAGCAAGCTCAGAGCTTGATCTCAACATCGACACCGGCGGCGAGATCGAGCTTCATCAGCGCGTCTACCGTCTGCGGGGTCGGGTCTACGATGTCGAGCAGGCGCTTATGCGTGCGCATCTCGAACTGTTCGCGGCTCTTCTTGTCGATGTGCGGGGACCGGTTGACCGTAAACTTCTCGATGCGGGTCGGAAGCGGAACGGGGCCCCGGACGCTAGCACCGGTGCGCTTCGCCGTCGACACGATCTCGCGCGTGGAAGCATCGAGAATCCGGTGATCGAACGCCTTCAGGCGAATGCGGATATTTTGGCCGTTCATTCGACGTTATCCTTGTGTTTGTTTTCCGCATGTCTTTGGACAAGACACGGGTTTTTCTTTCTTCCTAAGGCGGACCACCGGTTTCAAAGATCGAGAGAGACGCCTGTTACGGCACCCCTATCCACTCTTCAGGGCCTTTTGACCCACCTTATTGTTTGTTTAGTCGCCGCTATTACTCGATGATGGAAGCAACGATGCCTGCACCGACGGTGCGGCCGCCTTCGCGGATAGCGAAGCGAAGCTTTTCTTCCATCGCGATCGGAACGATCAGCTCGACGTCAACCGTGACGTTGTCGCCAGGCATAACCATTTCCGTGCCTTCCGGAAGCGTCACGATGCCCGTCACGTCCGTCGTGCGGAAGTAGAACTGCGGACGGTAGTTCGTGAAGAACGGCGTATGACGGCCGCCTTCTTCCTTCGTCAGGATGTAGGCTTCTGCCTTGAACTTCTTGTGCGGCTTGACAGAGCCCGGCTTGCACAGGATCTGACCACGCTCGACGCCGTCACGGTTCACACCGCGAACCAGAGCGCCGATGTTGTCGCCAGCCTGGCCCTGGTCGAGCAGCTTGCGGAACATTTCAACGCCGGTAACCGTCGTCTTCGAGGTCGGACGAATGCCGACGATCTCGACTTCTTCACCAACCTTGACGATACCACGCTCGACGCGGCCCGTCACAACCGTACCACGGCCAGAGATCGAGAACACGTCTTCGATCGGCATCAGGAACGGCTGGTCGATCGGACGCTCAGGCGTCGGGATGTAGGCGTCAACCGCAGCCATCAGCTCGCGGATCGCGTCTTCACCGATCTTCTTGTCAGAATCTTCAAGAGCAGCAAGAGCCGAACCCTTGACGACCGGGATGTCGTCGCCCGGGAAGTCGTAGGACGACAGGAGTTCGCGAACTTCAAGCTCGACGAGCTCGAGAAGCTCGGCGTCGTCAACCTGGTCGACCTTGTTCAGGAACACGACGATCGCCGGAACGCCAACCTGGCGGGCGAGCAGGATGTGCTCGCGCGTCTGCGGCATCGGGCCGTCAGCAGCAGAGCAGACCAGGATCGCGCCGTCCATCTGCGCAGCACCCGTGATCATGTTCTTGACATAGTCGGCGTGGCCGGGGCAGTCGACGTGCGCATAGTGACGGTTCGGCGTCTCATACTCGACGTGAGCCGTCGAAATGGTGATGCCGCGTGCCTTTTCTTCCGGSGCAGCGTCGATCTGGTCATACGCCTTGAACTCACCGAAGTACTTCGTGATCGCTGCCGTCAGAGACGTCTTGCCGTGGTCAACGTGGCCGATCGTGCCAATGTTGACGTGCGGCTTGTTGCGCTCAAACTTACTCTTTGCCATTTTCGGCTCTCCATTCTTTGGCCCCGAGGGGCGCTAATTCTTGTTATCGGTCAATTGGTATTCCGGTCACTTCTGACCGGAATACTTTGCCTGGATTTCGGTTGCGACGTTCGACGGGACCGGCGAGTAGTGATCGAAGGTCATCGTGTACTGAGCACGGCCCTGCGACATGGAGCGCAGGTTATCGACGTACTTGAACATGTTGGCCAGCGGGACGTTGGCGTTGATGACAACGGCCACACCGCGGCTTTCCTGACCCTGGATCTGACCACGACGGGAGTTGAGGTCGCCGATAACGTCGCCGACGTAATCTTCCGGGGTAACAACTTCGACCTTCATCATCGGCTCGAGGAGCTGAGCGCCGGCCTTCTTTGCTGCTTCACGGAAGCAAGCGCGGGAAGCGATTTCGAACGCCAGGACCGAGGAGTCAACGTCGTGGAAGGCGCCATCGATGAGGGTCGCCTTGACGCCCAGCATCGGGAAGCCAGCCAGCGGGCCGGAAGACAGAACGCTTTCGATACCCTTCTGAACGCCCGGGATGTATTCCTTCGGAACAGCACCGCCGACGATCTTGGATTCGAATTTGAAGTCTTCGCCGTCCGGGTTCGGTTCGAAGACGATCTTGACGCGCGCGAACTGGCCGGTACCACCGGACTGCTTCTTGTGCGTGTAATCTTCTTCGTGCTGGCGCGTGATGGTTTCGCGGTAAGCAACCTGCGGCGCACCGACGTTTGCTTCGACCTTGAACTCGCGACGCATGCGGTCGACGATGATGTCGAGATGCAGTTCGCCCATGCCGGCAATGATCGTCTGACCGGATTCCTGGTCCGTCTTCACGCGGAACGACGGATCTTCTGCAGCCAGACGGTTGAGCGCGAGGCCCATCTTTTCCTGGTCGCCCTTGGACTTCGGCTCGATAGCGATCTGGATGACCGGCTCCGGGAACTCCATGCGCTCGAGGATAACCGGCTTCAGCGGGTCGCAGAGCGTATCGCCAGTCGTGGTTTCCTTGAGACCTGCGAGAGCAACGATGTCGCCGGCAAAGGCTTCTTCGATGTCTTCACGCGAGTTGGAGTGCATCTGCAGCATGCGGCCGACGCGCTCGCGCTTGTCCTTGACCGTGTTCATGACCGACGAACCCTTTTCGAGCTTGCCGGAATAGATGCGGGCGAAGGTGAGCGAACCGACGAAGGGGTCGTTCATGATCTTGAACGCGAGCATGGAAAGCGGCTCGGCATCGTCTGCATGACGCTCGATTTCGGCTTCCGTCTTGAAGTCAATGCCCTTGATCGCAGGAATGTCGAGCGGCGACGGCAGGTAGTCGACAACGGCGTCGAGCAGCGGCTGAACGCCCTTGTTCTTGAAGGCAGTGCCGCAGAACATCGGGTGGAACTTGACGTCGATCGTGCCGCGACGAACGAGTTCGCGGATCTTGTCGTTGTCGGGCATGTTGCCTTCGAGGTAGGCTTCCATCGCGGCTTCGTCGATCTCGACAACGGTCTCGATCAGCTTTTCGCGATATTCTTCAGCCTTGGCCTTCATGTCTTCCGGGATCTCAACGACGTCCCACTGGGCGCCGAGCGATTCGTCGCGCCAGATGAGAGCGTTCATCTCGACCAGGTCGATAACGCCCTTGAAGTCGCTTTCAGCGCCGATCGGCAGCTGCATGACGACAGCGATCGCACCCAGACGGGTCTTGATCATCTCGACCGAGCGGTAGAAGTCCGCGCCGGTCTTGTCCATCTTGTTGCAGAAGATCATGCGCGGAACGTTGTACTTCTCGGCCTGACGCCAGACGGTTTCCGTCTGCGGTTCAACACCGGCGTTGGCGTCGAGCAGCGCAATGGCGCCGTCGAGAACGCGCAGCGAACGCTCGACTTCGATGGTGAAGTCGACGTGGCCGGGGGTGTCGATGATGTTGAAGCGGCGCATCTTGCCGTCACGACCCTTCCAGAAGGTCGTGGTCGCGGCGGAGGTGATCGTGATGCCGCGTTCCTGCTCCTGCTCCATCCAGTCCATCGTGGCTGCGCCATCGTGGACTTCACCGATCTTGTGCGACTTGCCGGTGTAATAAAGGATACGCTCGGTGGTCGTGGTCTTGCCGGCGTCGATGTGCGCCATGATACCGAAATTGCGGTAGTCTTCGATCTTATATTCGCGAGCCATTATGGACTGCCTTTCGATATCGTTCGGGATTACCAGCGATAATGCGAGAACGCGCGGTTGGCATCAGCCATCTTGTGCGTGTCTTCGCGCTTCTTGACCGCGGAACCGCGGTTGTTGGATGCGTCGAGAAGTTCGCCCGAAAGACGATCGATCATGGTGGTCTCGTTGCGCTTGCGAGCAGCAGCGATCAGCCAGCGGATAGCAAGAGCCTGGCGGCGCTCCGGACGAACATCGACCGGAACCTGGTAGGTCGCACCACCGACGCGGCGCGAACGGACTTCAACGTGCGGAGCAATGTTGTCGAGCGCGGAATGGAAAACCGTCAGCGGCTCCTGCTTCGACTTGCCCTGTACGGAGTCAAACGCGCCATAGACGATGCTTTCGGCGACGGACTTCTTGCCGTCCAGCATGATGGCATTCATGAACTTCGTAACAACGAGGTCACCGAACTTCGGGTCCGGATTGATCTCGCGCTTTTCTGCTTTATGGCGTCTGGACATACTTCTCGTCTCTTTAACTGTTAAGGCGCTCTACCACGCGGAGGACTTCGCGCAGCGCCGGGGATTTCACTTTCAAGCCTTTCCGGGCGGTATCGCCCGGGGCGAAATTACTTCGGACGCTTCGCACCGTACTTGGAACGGCGCTGCTTGCGGTTCTTGACACCCTGGGTATCGAGAACGCCGCGGATGATGTGATAACGGACACCCGGAAGGTCCTTTACGCGGCCGCCACGGATCATGACGACAGAGTGTTCCTGAAGGTTATGACCTTCACCGGGGATGTAACCAATGACTTCGAAGCCGTTGGTGAGGCGGATCTTTGCAACCTTACGCAGAGCCGAGTTCGGCTTCTTCGGCGTCGTGGTGTAGACGCGGGTGCAAACGCCGCGCTTCTGCGGGTTCTCCTGAAGAGCGGGAACCTTGTTACGCTTTACGTTCGCCTGGCGAGGCTTGCGGATCAGCTGGTTTACGGTAGGCATTCAACCATCCCTTACGTTTGTCTCAGTACCCTTGCGGGCTCGAACTTCGCCGTTTCCGGCATTGCCACACATATTTCCCTCAATGCGCAAAATATGGCCCGATCCGCTTCCGCAGATGGACCACATAGAGCAGAGGACGCAATAAAGGTGCGTCATGCGTGCAGCATCATGACTTCAACGTGCGTTTAGAACCTTGTTTGAGGCGATCTTCAGAGCGCGTCGCCCCGAACAGCCAAACCTCACATTGGATCTGATGGCGGGCGTACTACTGGTTTCCACCCAGTTCGTCAAGGCCGGTTAAGAAATAATCTCCGGCTCAATGGCTTGAAAAGCCCGGTAAACGCCCTGTTTCGAGGGTCTTCAGGTCGATTAAGGATGTCACCCAAGATAAACTTGGGCATTGCCGCAAAAACAGATAGGAATCAATATTTGCAGACATCAAGCCCTTATATGGGACCTGCATATTGCGATTCTTAGAGAGCCGAAGGACAAAAGATGATCGGTACACCGGACAACGACAACAATTTCGACGGACCGATGATCTTCATCATCATCGGCAAGGGCTACGAATCCGACACGAGCGAGGGCGTAGACCTGCATGTCATGCTGAAGGCCGCCGATGACGATAGCGCCGTGCGCGAGGCTCTGAACGCGCTCGCCGAGGAGGGCTTTATCGAGGCCGATCTCGACCAGATCGGCATGTTGACCGAAGTCCCCTCCGAAGAGCCGCATGCTTCTGCCTATCAGGGTGCCCTGGACGGCGAAGTTTCGATCATCCGCTTCAGCTAAGCCTATATATAAAGAATAGAGCCTGCGCGCCGGCGCGGGCCTAATCCTCCCGCCCTCGCCTTTCCGCTGGCCGATATCAATGAGCGCGGCGGGCTCCCGCGATACCCTCGCCACCGGCCCAACAAGTTCAACATCCATCCTTCTGCGCACCTCAAAATGTACACCGCCGCAGCGCTCTGTCCACGTTCGGGCATCTTCCGGCAACCGTAGATATCGACTTCCATTTGAGGTGGTCGCTGACAATCCATCTCTCGACCAACCGACGGCGCAGAGGCCATGCGAAGTGTCACGCGAACAAAACAATCATTGGCTAGAGCCTGATTGTAATCATTGCCCCAAAGGAGCTACCATGCGGAATATCTCGAAATTCGTCGCGCTCGGCCTTGCGTTTGCTGTCACGATCGCATCGCCGGTTTTTGCCGAAGACAAGGCAAAGCCTTTCACCGATGCCAAGGAAGTCAATCTCCTCGACCTGCTGCCGCCGCCGCCGGCCAATGACTCGGCCAAGACCAAGGCCGAGATCGGTGAGGTCCTGACCATCCAGGTCACCCGCACGCCCGAAATGGTCGATCGCGCCGTTGCCGACGCCGAAGAAAATGTCTGGCGCTATTCCGACGTGATCAACAATCCGAAGTTCACCAAGGAAAACCTGCCGAAGTTCTCCGCTTTCTTCGACCGTGTCGTCGAAACTGAAGCCGCTGTCGTCGATCCGGCCAAGGATGTGTGGAAGCGCACGCGTCCGCACCTGCTCTATCCTGAACTCGTCAAGCCGGTCGTTCCGCTTTCTAAGTCCGGCTCCTATCCGTCCGGCCACACCACAGTCGGCACGCTGATGGGTGTCGTGCTCTCCGACATGGTTCCGGAAAAGAAGGATGCGATCATGGCCCGTGCCTGGGAGTATGGCTGGAACCGCGTCGTCGGCGGCATCCATTACCCGACCGATATCGAAGCCGGCCGGATTTCCGGCATCGTGATCGCCCAGGCGATCATGCAGCACGACGACTACAAGGCCGAATATGAAGCGGCAAAGACCGAGCTGCGCAGCGCGCTCGGCCTCTAAGCTTTAGCGATAATTTCGGAGAAGCCGCCGGGTCGTTTCCGGCGTCTTTGTCATTTGCTGCCGTGAACCTCCCGGCGTGGAACCGTTCCCAATAGCTCATCGACCGAACTCCCGACAAAAAAAGCCGCCCGGATTTCTCCGGGCGGCTTTTATTCTGGATGTCTCGAACTGACGATTACTCGGCAGCAGGAGCGCTTTCGTTCGCGAGGTCCTGCAGCATCGGCGTTGCCACCCCTGCCCCGGTACCCTTGCGGCGCTCTTCCAGGATCAGGTCGTCGCGAGCCGTCGCGATGCGGCGGATCTGGGTCATGGTGCCACCGGTACCGGCCGGGATCAGGCGGCCGACGATGACGTTTTCCTTCAGACCCTGGAGGCCGTCGGTCTTGCCGGCGATCGCAGCTTCCGTCAGCACCTTGGTCGTTTCCTGGAAGGACGCGGCCGAGATGAAGGACGGGGTCTGCAGCGATGCCTTGGTGATGCCGAGCAGAACCGGATCGCCGCTGGCAGGCTTCTTGCCTTCCTCGATGAGCTGGTCGTTGACGTCCTCGAGCTCGATACGGTCGACGTTGTCGCCGACGATATAGGTCGAGTCGCCTGCATCGGTGATTTCCACCTTCTGCAGCATCTGACGGACAATCACTTCGATATGCTTGTCGTTGATGACAACGCCCTGCAGGCGATAGACTTCCTGGATCTCGTTGACGAGGTAGGAAGCCAAGGCTTCCACGCCCTTGATCGCCAGGATGTCGTGCGGAGCCGGGTTACCGTCGAGGATGTAGTCACCCTTTTCGATATAGTCGCCTTCCTGAAGGTGGAAGGGCTTGCCCTTCGGGATCAGGTACTCGACAGGCTCGACACCGTCTTCTGCCGGCTCGATGATGACGCGACGCTTGTTCTTGTAGTCGCGGCCGAGGCGGATCGTACCATCGATCTCAGCGATGATGGCGTGATCCTTCGGACGACGGGCTTCGAACAGTTCTGCGACACGCGGCAGACCACCGGTGATGTCCTTGGTCTTGGCGCTTTCCAGCGGCGAACGAGCAAGAACGTCACCCTGGGAGACCTTCGTGCCCGGCTCGACCGACAGGATCGCGTCGACCGAAAGCAGGAAGCGGGCTTCGCCACCACGGGAGAGCTTTGCGACATTGCCGCTGGCATCCTTGATGACAATGGCCGGCTTCAGGTCCGAACCACGCGGGGTCGAACGCCAGTCGATAACCTGACGCTTGGTGATACCGGTGGATTCGTCGGTCGCTTCGAGAACAGAGAGACCATCGACGACGTCTTCGAACTGAACGGTACCGGCCACTTCCGTCATCATCGGACGGGTGTAGGGGTCCCACTCTGCCAGACGCTGACCGCGCTTGACCTTGTCGCCTTCGTCGACATGCAGCTTCGAACCGTAGGCAACACGCTGCGAGGAGCGTTCCACGCCACGCTCGTCCAGGATCTGAACGGTCATGTTGCGGCCCATGGCAACCAGATTGCCATCGGAGTTGCGCAGGATGTTGCGGTTCTTGATCTGCACCGTACCTTCGTACGAAGCTTCCAGGAACGACTGGTCGACCACGGTTGCCGTGCCACCAAGGTGGAACGTACGCATGGTGAGCTGCGTGCCCGGTTCACCGATCGACTGAGCGGCGATGACGCCGACGGCTTCGCCCATGTTAACAGGCGTACCGCGAGCAAGGTCGCGGCCGTAGCAAACAGAGCAGACGCCCGTCTGGATTTCGCAGGTCAGGGCCGAACGGATGCGGATCGACTGGATACCAGCCTTCTCGATCTCGACGACATCTGGCTCGAGGATCATCTTGCCGGCATCGACGATGCGCTCGCCGGTGATCGGATGGTCGATGTGATCGAGAGCCGTACGGCCGAGGATGCGGGCGCCGAGCGAAGCAACGACCTGGCCGGCATCGACGATGGCGGTCATGGTGAGGCCAGTTTCGGTACCGCAATCGACGTGCGTGACGATGCAATCCTGCGCGACGTCGACGAGACGGCGGGTCAGATAACCGGAGTTTGCGGTCTTCAAGGCGGTGTCTGCCAGACCCTTACGGGCACCGTGCGTCGAGTTGAAGTACTCGTTGACGGTCAGGCCTTCCTTGAAGTTCGAGATGATCGGCGTCTCGATGATTTCACCCGACGGCTTGGCCATGAGGCCGCGCATGCCGCCCAGCTGACGCATCTGGTTCGGAGAACCGCGGGCGCCCGAGTGTGACATCATGTAGATCGAGTTCATCGGCTTCTGACGACCGGTCGCCGGATCGAACTCAACAGCCTTAATGCGGGCCATCATCTCTTCGGCGACCTTTTCGGTGGCCTTACCCCAGGCGTCGACAACCTTGTTGTACTTTTCGCCCTGGGTAATGAGACCGTCGTTGTACTGTTGCTCGTATTCCTTCACCAGGTTTTCGGTGTCGTTAACAATCTTGGCCTTGGTGTCCGGGATGACCATGTCGTCCTTGCCGAACGAAATGCCGGCGCGGCAGGCGTGGCTGAAGCCGAGCTGCATGATGCGGTCGCAGAAGATGACCGTGTCCTTCTGGCCGCAATGACGGTAGACCGCGTCGATCATCCTGGAGATGTTCTTCTTGGTCATTTCCTGGTTGCAGATATCAAAGGTCACCTTGCCGTTCTTCGGCAGGAGTTCACCGATGAGCAGGCGGCCCGGCGTCGTTTCATAGATCTTCGAGTAGGGCTTGCCGTCCTCGCCGATCGACTTGAAGCGGCCGCGGATCTTGGTGTGCAGCGTCACGACCTTGGTTTCGAGGGCGTGGTGCAGCTCGCCGAGATCGGAGAAGGCCATGCCTTCGCCCGGCTCGTTCTGGTTCATGATCGACAGGTAGTAAAGGCCGAGAACCATGTCCTGCGACGGAACGATGATCGGTGCACCGTTTGCCGGATGCAGGATGTTGTTCGTCGACATCATCAGAACGCGGGCTTCGAGCTGGGCTTCGAGCGACAGCGGCACGTGAACAGCCATCTGGTCACCGTCGAAGTCGGCGTTGAAGGCCGTGCAGACGAGCGGGTGCAGCTGGATGGCCTTGCCTTCGACCAGGGTAGGTTCGAAGGCCTGGATACCCAGGCGGTGCAGCGTCGGTGCGCGATTCAGCAGAACCGGATGCTCGCGGATGACCTCGTCGAGGATATCCCAGACTTCCGGCTTTTCCTTTTCGACCAGCTTCTTGGCCTGCTTGACGGTCGAGGAATAACCCTTGGCGTCGAGGCGGGCGTAGATGAACGGCTTGAAGAGCTCGAGCGCCATCTTCTTCGGAAGACCGCACTGGTGCAGCTTCAGTTCCGGACCGGTCACGATGACCGAACGGCCGGAATAGTCGACGCGCTTGCCGAGCAGGTTCTGACGGAAGCGGCCCTGCTTGCCCTTGAGCATGTCGGACAGCGACTTCAGCGGACGCTTGTTGGCGCCGGTGATGACGCGGCCGCGGCGGCCGTTATCGAAGAGCGCATCGACAGATTCCTGCAGCATGCGCTTTTCGTTGCGGATGATGATGCCCGGAGCACGCAGTTCGATCAGGCGCTTCAGACGGTTATTACGGTTGATGACGCGGCGGTACAGATCGTTCAGATCCGACGTCGCGAAACGGCCGCCATCGAGCGGAACCAGCGGGCGCAGATCCGGCGGGATGACCGGGACGACCTTCATGATCATCCATTCCGGACGGTTGCCGGATTCCATGAAGTTCTCGACGATCTTCAGGCGCTTCATCAGCTTCTTCTGCTTGAGATCCGACGTGGTGTCGGCAAGCTCGGAGCGCAGATCGCCAGCGATCTTTTCGAGGTTCATCGATGCCAGCATCTCATAGATAGCTTCAGCACCGATCATGGCCGTGAACTGGTCTTCACCGTATTCGTCGACGGCGAGCATGTATTCTTCTTCCGAAAGAAGCTGATGCTCCTTCAGGGCAGTAAGACCCGGCTCGGTGACGATGTAGTTTTCGAAGTAGAGAACGCGCTCGACATCCTTCAGCGTCATGTCGAGCAGCGTGGAAATGCGGCTCGGCAGCGACTTCAGAAACCAGATATGGGCAACGGGAGCGGCGAGCTCGATATGGCCCATGCGCTCACGGCGAACGCGCGACAGCGTGACTTCGACGCCGCACTTTTCGCAGATGATGCCCTTGTACTTCATGCGCTTGTACTTACCGCACAGGCATTCGTAGTCCTTGATCGGCCCGAAGATGCGCGCGCAGAAGAGCCCGTCGCGTTCCGGCTTGAACGTGCGGTAGTTGATGGTTTCCGGCTTCTTGATCTCACCGTAGGACCAGGAAAGAATCTTCTCCGGAGAGGCGATCGAAATCCGGATGGAATCGAAATTCTGTGCAGGCACCTGCGGATTGAAAAGATTCATGACCTCTTGGTTCATGCCTGTCTCCTTCATGGGCGAAAGCGCCCTTAGCTTGCGAGGTTGGCGGCAAATTCCCGGGAGCCGCGCCATCGCTTAAACGACAATAACCGCAAAATGCGGCGAAAGCGTCCCTGCCCGGCCAACACGTTACGGGGCCACGGCGGGAACAGTGTGCGCCCTATTAAGGCGCACACCCTATCAAGTGGTTACTCGGCAGCATCCGGCAGCTGGCTTGCGCCCTGCAGGTCCTCGACCTTGGAATTTTCGAGCTCGACCGAGAGACCCAGCGAACGCATTTCCTTGACGAGAACGTTGAAGCTTTCCGGAATGCCGGCCTCGAAGGTGTCGTCGCCACGGACGATCGCTTCGTAGACCTTGGTGCGGCCGGCAACGTCGTCCGACTTCACGGTCAGCATTTCCTGCAGCGTATAGGCTGCGCCGTAAGCTTCGAGCGCCCAGACTTCCATTTCGCCGAAGCGCTGRCCACCGAACTGCGCCTTACCGCCCAGCGGCTGCTGGGTGACGAGCGAGTACGGACCAATCGAACGAGCATGGATCTTGTCGTCGACCAGGTGGTTGAGCTTCAGCATGTAGATGTAGCCAACCGTAACCTGGCGGTCGAACTGCTCGCCGGTACGACCGTCGTACAGCGTCGACTGACCAGTATCCTTGAGACCTGCCAGACGCAGCATCTCATTGACGTTCTCTTCGTTCGCACCGTCGAAGACCGGGGTCGCGATGGACACGCCACGCTTCCACTGGTCGGCCAGACGCAGGACCGATTCATCGTCGAAATCCTTGACCTGTTCGGCCTTCGGACCGTCACCGACAACGTCGCCGATCGTCTTGCGAAGCGGCTCGATGTTACCGCCGGCCTTGTAGGCCTCCAGCATCTCGCCAATCTGACGACCCATGCCGGCGCAAGCCCAGCCAAGGTGCGTCTCGAGAATCTGGCCGACGTTCATGCGCGAGGGCACGCCGAGCGGATTCAGAACGACGTCGACATGCGTGCCGTCTTCGAGGAACGGCATGTCTTCGACAGGCACGATGCGCGAAACGACACCCTTGTTGCCGTGACGGCCGGCCATCTTGTCGCCCGGCTGGATCTTGCGCTTCACAGCGACGAAGACCTTGACCATCTTCATGACACCCGGAGGCATTTCGTCGCCGCGCTGGACCTTTTCGACCTTGTCCATGAAGCGCTGTTCAAGGCGCGACTTGGATTCGTCGTACTGGCCACGGAGTGCTTCGAGTTCGCTCTGGACCTTTTCGTCCTCGACGGCGAACATCCACCACTGCGAGCGGGGATACTCGGAGACGACGGCGTTTGACAGCTCGGTGCCCTTCTTGAAGCCCTTCGGGCCTGCAATGGAGGACTGACCGCGCAGCATGTCGATCAGACGGCCGTAGACGTTACGGTCGAGGATCGCCTGCTCGTCGTCGCGGTCCTTTGCCAGACGCTCGATCTCTTCGCGCTCGATTGCCATCGCGCGCTCGTCCTTCTCAACGCCGTGGCGATTGAAGACGCGCACTTCGACGATCGTGCCGTAGGTGCCGGGCGGCATGCGCATGGACGTGTCGCGCACGTCGGATGCCTTTTCACCGAAGATGGCGCGCAGGAGCTTTTCTTCCGGCGTCATCGGGCTTTCGCCCTTCGGCGTGATCTTGCCGACGAGGATATCGCCCGGCTGAACTTCGGCACCGATGTAGACGATACCGGCTTCGTCGAGGTTCTTCAGCGCTTCTTCCGAAACGTTCGGGATATCGCGCGTGATTTCTTCCGGACCAAGCTTGGTGTCGCGCGCCATCACTTCGAATTCTTCGATGTGGATGGAGGTGAACACGTCGTCGGCAACGATACGCTCGGAGAGCAGGATCGAGTCTTCGTAGTTGTAGCCATTCCAGGGCATGAACGCGACGAGCGCGTTGCGGCCGAGAGCCAGATCGCCCAGATCCGTCGACGGACCGTCGGCGAGAATGTCGCCGCGGTTGACCTCGTCACCGACGGTAACCAGCGGACGCTGGTTGACGCAGGTGTTCTGGTTCGAACGCTGGAACTTCTGCAAGCGGTAGATATCGACGCCGGACTTGCCGGCCTCGAGGTCTTCCGTGGCGCGGATAACGATACGCGTCGCGTCGACCTGGTCGACCACACCGCCGCGGCGTGCGCCGATGGCAGCACCGGAGTCGCGGGCGACGACCGGTTCCATGCCGGTACCGACGAACGGCGCTTCAGCGCGCAGAAGCGGAACGGCCTGACGCTGCATGTTCGAGCCCATGAGAGCGCGGTTGGCGTCGTCGTTTTCCAGGAACGGAATGAGAGCGGCTGCGACCGAAACGACCTGCTTCGGCGAAACGTCCATCAGGTTCATGCTGTCGCGCGGGGCAAGCATAACTTCGCCAGCGTGACGGCAGACGACGAATTCGTCGACGAATGAGCCGTCCGACGTCAGTTCGGCGTTGGCCTGGGCGACGTAGTACTTCGCCTCTTCCATGGCGGAGAGGTAAAGCACGTCGGTCGTGACCTTGCCATCGACGATACGACGGTACGGGCTTTCGATGAAACCGTACTTGTTGACGCGCGCAAAGGTCGCCAGCGAGTTGATGAGACCGATGTTCGGGCCTTCCGGCGTTTCGATCGGGCAAATGCGGCCGTAGTGCGTCGGATGAACGTCGCGGACTTCGAAGCCGGCGCGCTCGCGGGTCAGACCGCCCGGGCCAAGAGCCGAGAGACGGCGCTTGTGGGTGATTTCCGACAGCGGGTTGACCTGGTCCATGAACTGCGACAGCTGCGAGGAACCGAAGAATTCGCGGACGGCTGCAGCAGCCGGCTTGGCGTTGATCAGATCCTGCGGCATGACCGTGTCGATTTCGATCGAGGACATGCGTTCCTTGATCGCGCGCTCCATGCGAAGCAGGCCGAGACGGTACTGGTTCTCCATCAGCTCGCCGACCGAGCGGACGCGGCGGTTGCCGAGGTTGTCGATGTCGTCGATCTCGCCCTTGCCGTCGCGCAGTTCGACAAGCATCTTGACCACGGCCAGGATGTCGTCCTTGCGCAGGATGCGAACGGTGTCTTCGACGCTAAGGTCAAGACGCATGTTCATCTTCACGCGGCCGACGGCGGAGAGATCATAACGCTCCGCATCGAAGAACAGCGAGTTGAACATGGCTTCGGCCGAATCCATGGTCGGCGGTTCACCCGGACGCATGACGCGGTAGATGTCGAACAGAGCGTCCTGACGGTTCTCGTTCTTGTCTGCGGTCAGCGTGTTGCGGATGTAGGCGCCGACATTGATGTGGTCGATGCCGAGAACCGGGATCTCGTCGAAGTGGTTGGCGAGGATGATGCCAAGCGTCTTCTCGTCGATTTCGTCGCCGGCTTCGAGATAGATCTCGCCCGTCGAGTAGTTGACGATGTCTTCGGCAAGGTAGTTGCCATAGAGGTCGTCGTCAGTCGCCTTGAGAGCCTTGAGGCCCTTGTCGGAGAGCTGGCGGAGCAAACGCGGGGTCAGCTTCTTGCCGGCTTCGACCACGACTTCGCCGGTATCGGCGTCGACCATCTCGGTGATCGCCTTTGCACCCTTCAGCGTTTCCGGCTTGAAGGGAATGCGCCAGCCTTCGCCGTCACGCTTGTAGAGCGACTTCGTGTAGAAGGTGTCGAGGATTTCCTCGCCGTCCATGCCGAGGGCCATCAGCAGCGACGTCACCGGAATCTTGCGGCGGCGGTCGATACGGGCATAGACGATGTCCTTGGCGTCGAATTCGATATCGAGCCAGGAACCGCGATACGGAATGACGCGGGCAGCAAAGAGCAGCTTGCCGGAAGAATGGCTCTTGCCCTTGTCGTGGTCGAAGAAGACGCCCGGCGAGCGGTGCATCTGGGACACGATCACGCGTTCGGTGCCGTTCACGATGAACGTACCGTTGTTCGTCATGAGCGGCATATCGCCCATGTATACGGACTGTTCCTTGATGTCCTTGATCGACTTCGCGCCCGTATCCTCGTCGATATCGAACACGATGAGACGGAGAGTAACCTTCAGCGGCGCAGCATAGGTCAGGTCGCGCTGGCGGCATTCGTCGACGTCGAACTTCGGCGGCTCGAATTCATAGGACACGAACTCCAGCATGGAAGCGCCGGAGAAATCGGTGATAGGGAAAACAGACTTGAAGACAGCCTGGAGGCCTTCGTCGGGACGACCGCCCTTGGGCTCTTCAACCATCAGAAACTGGTCGTAGGACGCCTTCTGAACCTCGATGAGGTTCGGCATTTCTGCGACTTCGGGGATTTTACCAAAAAACTTGCGTACGCGCCTGCGACCATTGAACGAAAGGGTCTGAGCCATCGTCGCTCCTTCAAAAATTGCATCCGGGCCTGCAACGGACGGGAACCGATGGCCAGTCGATCCCGTCAACCAATGAGTAGTTCAACCTCGTCCCACCTCCCGAAACAGCCAGGCCGGATTGCCTTGGTGCCTCGGTTCGAGACCATGCTCTTGAAGAACCCATTACCCAAAAGCCGTTTTCACGCGGCTTTTGGGTAATTCGTTCAAAAAAACGGCAAATGGGAGACGGCAAACACCGCCTCCCAAAAGCAGTTCAAGATTACTTGACGTCAGCCTTTGCGCCAGCGTCTTCAAGCTTCTTCTTGATGTCAGCAGCTTCAGCCTTGGAAACGCCTTCCTTGACAGCCTTCGGAGCGCCTTCGACGAGGTCCTTGGCTTCCTTGAGGCCGAGACCGGTGATGGCGCGGACTTCCTTGATGACGTTGATCTTGTTGGCGCCGGCATCCGTGAGGATGACGTCGAACTCGGTCTTTTCTTCTTCGACCGGAGCAGCAGCACCTGCACCACCAGCAGCGGCAGCAACAGCTACCGGAGCAGCGGCGGAAACGCCCCACTTTTCTTCGAGCAGCTTGGAAAGCTCAGCGGCTTCCAGGACGGTCAGCGAGGAGAGGTCATCAACGATCTTTGCGAGATCAGCCATTTTTCTAGTTCCTTTTGTTCGGTTCGAACTGTTGAGTTTGTACAGCGAAAAACCGCCTTAAGCGGCTTCGTCCTTCTTGGCGTAGGCCGCGAACACGCGGGCAAGCTGGCTTGCCGGTGCTGCAACAACCCCAGCGATGCGGGTAGCCGGTGTCTGGATCATGCCCAGCAGCTTCGCACGCAGCTCATCGAGCGAAGGCAGGGTCGCAAGCGACTTGACAGCTTCAGCATTGAGCGTGGTTGTTCCCATGGCGCCACCGAGAACAACGATCTTGTCGTTGGTCTTGGCGAAATCCATGACGACCTTCGGAGCGGTGATCGGATCATTGCTGTAAGCAATGAGGGTCTGACCTTTGAAGAGATCGGAGATCCCTTCCGCTTCCGTACCCTGAAGGGCAATTTTGGCCAGGCGGTTCTTCGCGACTTTGACGGTGCCGCCAGCAGCGCGCATCTTCGAACGAAAATCGTTCATCTGTGCGACTGTAGCACCAGCATAGTGGGCCACGACAACCGAGCCCGATGCCTTGAAGACATCGTTCAGTTCCGTGACGAATTCGCGCTTTTCCGCTCTTTCCACTGCCTATCTCCAGTTGGCGGGACCGTTGAACGGACCCACCGGGTTGCCTTTGCCTCCTGGGATCAGAATAGATCCCAAGCGGCGCTTGAGGATCCTGTCCCCTCGCGCTCCGCGCCAGTAAAGGCAAAAGAGGCACAAGGCATCCAAGGCTCGAACCGATTTCCTAGAAGCAGAACTTCATGCAATTCGGGTCTTACCCGTCTCATGCAGGCAACAGTGATTAAGGGAAAACCACCTGCAATCTCGGACAGGATTCCGGATTTCTCCGGAATATTCCGGCCCCTTTACGAGGCCGGAATTCTTGTTATCAGGCCGAAGCCCGATGAAACTTAAGCAGCGGTAACCGCTGCGGTGACCGAGCCAACTTCGATCTTGACGCCCGGACCCATGGTCGAGGAGAGCGCTACGCGCTTGACGTAGTTGCCCTTGGCGCCAGCCGGCTTTGCCTTGATGACGGCGTCAGCGAAGGCACGGATGTTTTCTTCCAGAGCCTTGGCATCGAAAGATGCCTTGCCGATGCCGGCGTGAACGATACCAGCCTTCTCGACGCGGAACTCGACAGCGCCGCCCTTGGAAGCCTTGACGGCACCAGCGACATCCATCGTAACCGTGCCAACCTTCGGGTTCGGCATCATGCCACGCGGGCCGAGAACCTTACCGAGGCGGCCGACGAGCGGCATCATGTCCGGGGTTGCGATGCAACGATCGAAATCGATCTTGCCGCCCTGGACGATTTCAACGAGCTCTTCTGCGCCAACGACGTCTGCGCCGGCAGCCTTGGCTTCATCAGCCTTGACGCCACGAGCAAAAACAGCAACGCGAACCGTACGGCCGGTGCCGTTCGGCAGGTTGACGACGCCGCGGACCATCTGGTCTGCGTGACGCGGGTCAACGCCGAGGTTCATCGAAACTTCGATGGTTTCATCGAACTTTGCGACAGCACGTTCCTTGACCATGCCGATGGCGGTCGTCAGAGCGTAGAGCTTGGTGGGATCAACACCTTCGTTGATCTTCTGAGTGCGCTTGCCTGCCATGGTCTTAACCCACCACTTCCAGGCCCATGGCGCGGGCAGAGCCCTCGATCATCGCCATTGCACCTTCGATATCTGCTGCGTTCAGGTCCTTCATCTTGGCTTCGGCGATCGTCTTGATCTGAGCCTTGGTGAGGGTACCAGCCTTTGCGCCCTTGCCCGGGGTCTTGGAACCGGACTGGATCTTGGCTTCCTTCTTCAGCCAGTAGCTGACCGGCGGCTGCTTCATGACGAAGGTGAAGGACTTGTCCTGGTAATAGGTGATGACGACCGGGATCGGCATACCCTTTTCCATTTCCTGCGTAGCCGCGTTGAACGACTTGCAGAATTCCATGATGTTAATGCCACGCTGACCAAGTGCCGGGCCGATTGGCGGGGACGGGTTTGCCGATCCTGCCTTGACCTGCAGCTTGAGCTGGCCTGCAACTTTCTTAGCCATATCTCTCTGCCTTTCACTGATGGCCGGTCACCCGGCCCTGATGCCGGATCGCTCCGGCGGCTGCGGTTGCGTGGTTCGGATCCTTGAGGCCCGGCTAAGACCCCTCACCTTCCACGCGATGCGGCATTTGCCGCACGAGGATCAGCCACAAGCGACTGAGCCTCGATCTCAAAAAATCAGACCTTCTCGACCTGAGCGTATTCCAGCTCGACCGGGGTCGCGCGACCGAAGATCGACACTTCCACCTTCAGGCGCGAACGCTCTTCGTCCACATCCTGAACCGTCCCGTTGAACGAGGCGAACGGACCGTCAGATACACGAACCTGCTCGCCGATCTCGAAGGTAACGGAAGCCTTCGGCCGTTCGACACCTTCCTGAACCTGACCGAGGATGCGATCGGCCTCAGAATCCGGAATCGGAACCGGCTTGTTGTCAGAGCCAAGGAAGCCCGTGACCTTCGGCGTATTCTTGATCAGGTGATAGGCCTCATCCGTCAGGTTGGCGCGAACCATGACATAGCCCGGGAAGAACTTGCGCTCGGAATCGACCTTGCGGCCGCGACGCACTTCCACCACCTTTTCGGTCGGCACGAGAATCTTCTCGAACAGGTGCTCAAGCCCCTTCTGGCGAGCCTTGTTCTCGATGTCCTCAGCCACCTTCTTTTCAAAATTGGAATATGCGTGGACGATGTACCAACGTGCCGCCATTTTCATCTCCACCCGTATCAGTTGCCGGTATTGAGCACGAAGCTCAGCGCCCAGCCAATCAGCTGGTCCGCGGCAAAGAAAAACAGCGCAGCAAAAACAACCATAAACAGCACCATAACCGTCGAGATCATCGTCTCGCGGCGCGACGGCCATGTAACTTTAGACGTCTCCGTGCGAACCTGCTGCAGAAACGCGAATGGATTGGATTTGGATGCCATCGACTGCCCACGCAATTACGGCGCGTAAAGCTGAAACTATCAGCCCCACGCACCGCGTGTCTGTTGAACCCTAAATAAACATCGATTTCCCGATACACAAGAGGGAAACTGATGTTTAACGAAATTTGTCGCCATATGCTCAATCCTCGCCGGAACGCTGCGAGACGTCCGCGCTGTCCGTTCAAGGAAAATGGCAGGGGCAGAGGGGCTCGAACCCCCGACCTGCGGTTTTGGAGACCGCCGCTCTACCAACTGAGCTATACCCCTTTACGCTTTGCATTCAGCCTGTTGACCTTGCGATCATGAGCCGGTGAAAAGCATGGCGCTCCCTTTAAGGCGGCGGCTCGGGATATGCAAGAGCGATTTTCGATTTTCGGGATCATTCTCCGCAGGCAATCGAAAGAAGTCCCCTGCAGCAGCACATTTGACGACCGGACGCGAAATCGAACGCGTCCGACCGCGGGACTTTCTGCAGTGAAACTCACACTTTCACGTATTTCCGCCAGTCGTGCTCTTCCTTGAAGCCGAGCACTTCGCGAATCTTCCGGTTGGAAAGCAGGCCCTCATATTCGCCGATCTCACGGGTGAACGGCACATTCGGGTAGAATCGCTTGGCGAGCTCTCGAGATGGCGTATTGGCCGAGACCGTGTCGTTGGCGGCATTGAAGACCTGGAAGCCCAATCCGTCCTTCTCAATGCAGCGGTGGACGATCTGTCCGAGGTCGCGCGCATCGATATAGCTCCAGGCGATGCGCTTGCGCATTTCCGGATTGGCGAAATAGGTCGGAAACCTCTCGTATTCATGCGGCTCGATGACGTTGCCGATGCGCAACGCGTAAATATCGAAGCCGGACCGCTCAGCAAAAGCACGCGCGGTCTTCTCATTCAGGACCTTGGAAAGGCCGTAGGAATCCATCGGATTGACATCATAGTCCTCATCCAACGGGAACTGGTGGAAATCGCGATGACCTTCGGCGAAACAGACGCCGTAGGTCGTCTCACTCGATGCGACGATGATCTTCCGGATACCGAGCTTCACGGCCGCCTCGATGACATTATAAGTGCCCATCGTGTTAATGCGGAAGGTCTCGTTATCAGGCTTGATAAGGATGCGCGGCACTGCCGCGAAATGCACAACGGCGTCGAAAGGCTGAACACCCTTGCCCGCGTCCAGATCCGGAAAATCCCGGTGCATGGAAAGCACGTTGAACATCTGGCCACTGTCGGTGATGTCGGCAGTGAGATTGGTGACACCAGGGCTTTCGAGCGGCACGAGATCGACGTTATGAACCTCATATCCGGCATTGACGAGCCACGGCACGGCATGACGTCCCGCCTTGCCCGAACCGCCGGTGAAGAGAATGCGCTTTTTCATGGAATATCCTCCGCGTCATGAAATCGGAGGCATAGATAAACTCTTCCGCGCGAAGAGCAAGCGAGCGTCTCGTCAGCAGGTTCAAACCTACCCTGGCCAGGGGCTTCCAACTGGAAGCGCCTGCCCTGCCATTTCAATCACCGCCGGACGCTCCGGCGGCTCGCTACGCAACTATTTAACGACGCTTATTTCGTCTATCTGCACGCCAGCTGCCTGAACAACTTCCTGCGGAATTGCAGCGATGAAAAACATCGTGAAAACATACATCGCGAAAATCGTCGCAACGAATGTAGCCTTGTGAATCATCCTACTCTCCTCTCTACAATGAGGAGTCTGGACTAAAAATGCCGGAACGCAAAACGCTTTCTGAACGCTAGATGAACAAAATACTGTTATGGGACATCTTAACGATATTTTTACAACATCTCATGAGCGTTTCCGCATGCCGGAAAACGAAAAAACCCCGCCGTTTCCAGCGGGGTTTTTCCTAAAATCGGGGATAATTCCGATTACTCGATGATGGAAGCAACGATGCCTGCACCGACGGTGCGGCCGCCTTCGCGGATAGCGAAGCGAAGCTTTTCTTCCATCGCGATCGGAACGATCAGCTCGACGTCAACCGTGACGTTGTCGCCAGGCATAACCATTTCCGTGCCT
>NZ_JBFTME010000040.1:0-23800 GCF_056396805.1 Rhizobium sp. 05N49 | reverse complement strand
GCTTTGGCGCGCTGATGACCAAGGACGCTCTTGCTGCCGGCGACGCTGTCGTTGCCACCGCCCGCAACCCGAAGACCATCACCGAACAGTTCGGCGATCATCCGAACCTGCTTGCCGTCGCTCTCGACGTTACCAATGAAGGCCAGGCCAAAGAGGCCGCCGCTGCTGCCGTTGCCCGCTTCGGACGCATCGACATCCTCGCCAACAATGCCGGTTACGGCCTGCTCGGCGCCGTCGAGGAAGCAACGGCAGAGGAGATCGAGAGGATCTACGCCACCAACGTCTTCGGCCTCCTGAAGGTTACCCGCGCCGTGTTGCCCTATATGCGCCGTCAGCGCTCGGGCCATATCCTGAACTTCTCCTCGATTGGCGGCTATTACGGCTTTCCTGGCTGGGGTGTGTATGGCTCCACGAAATTCGCCGTCGAAGGCCTGTCGGAATCGCTGGCGACCGAGGTCGAACCGTTCGGCATCAAGGTCACGATCATCGAGCCCGGCTTCTTCCGCACGGACTTCCTTCATGACAATTCGCTGGCGATCAGCCCGGCTTCCATCCCCGATTATGCCGGTACGCCAGCTGGCAACATGCGCGACTTTGCGGCGAGCGCCAACCACGCTCAACCGGGCGACCCGGCCAAGCTAACCGCCGGCATTATCGAAATGGTGAACGCCGCCAACCCGCCGCTGCGCATGCCTTTCGGCAGCGATACGGTCGCCAAGATCGAAGAGGAACATGCCAGCGTGGAGAAGGAACTGGCTCAGTGGCGTCAGCTCGCGGTCTCCACGGACTTCGAACAGACGGCCTAAGACGGTCTGGCCTTTCCCGACAACAACAAGCGTGCCTGTCGGCGCGCTTGTTTCATTTCCGCGTGAAGAGCGTTCGAAAGGTCAAGATTTTCATTCGTCCTGCCACGTCGATGGCCTATGTCTACCGCGTCATCAGCAACAGGAAGAGACAGGAATGGCGAGCACATCGATCTGTATTTACGGAGCAGGCGCTCTTGGAGGCGCGATCGCCGTCAAGCTTGCAAGCCGGCTCGGCGACAATGCTACAGTCTCCGTCGTTGCCCGTGGCGCGCACCTGGAAGCGATCCGGAAGAACGGTCTTTCCCTGCATGAAGCGGATTCGGACAAACCGATCAATGTGCGGATCACAGCAACCGACGATCCGACCACGCTCCCACCGCAGGATCTCATCATCACCGGCCTCAAGGGCCATCAGCTGGGACCGGCGGCCGGGGGCATGGCCACGCTGCTGAAGGGCAATACACGCGTTGTCATGGTCCTGAACGGGATTCCCTGGTGGTATTTTCATCGCGATACGCAAAGCGGCCATGCCGAGCTGCAGTTCGACGAACTGGATCCCGGCGGGAAACTGTGGCGCCTGATCGGCCCGGAACGAGTGATCGGCTGCGTGGCTATGCAAGGGGCGGAAGTCATCAACCCAGGCGAGATCCGACTTTCCAATAGAGGCCRTTTCGTGCTCGGCGAACCCTCCGGCGAAATGTCAGCCGATCTCGAATCCGTTGCCGGCCTCCTTGCCGGGGCCGACCTCAATGTCTCGACCACACAGCGCATTCGCGACGAGATCTGGAACAAGCTGACGGGCAATGCGGCGTTCAACCCGATCAGCGCACTGACGCGAGCCTTGATGACCGACATCATGGCCGATCCCGCGCTGTTCGAGATGGTCGGCAAGATCATGAACGAAGTGCGCGCGGTCGGCAGCGCGCTTGGCGCAAAATTCAGCATCAGCATCGAGGAAAGGCTGCAGCAATCGCGTCACATCGGCCCGGTGCGCACTTCGATGCTGCAGGATCTGCTCGCCGGCAAGGCGCTGGAAATCGTGCCGCTCGTCGGTATGGTCGTGGCACTCGGGCGTACCGCCAACGTGCCGACCCCCGTCTCGGAGGTCGTACTGGCGCTGGTAACGCAGCTCGACAAGGAAAACCAGCGCGGCGGCTGATGTCGCATCTTTATGTGATTCCTATATCTTCGATTTCCACTCCGAATGGATTTCCTATCGGAGGCGGCAGTAGCCTTTGCCACAACAGCAAAGGTTACCGCCATGCGAGATGTCATGTCCCCTCAATATCTGCCGCTTCGCCCGCACCGCATCACACGCGGCAATCGGCAAATGCGCGAGAAGCGCACGGCTCAGGCGCTGACGATCTTCGGCATCGTGCTCGCCTGCGTGGAACTCTACGTCATCCTCGGCTCGCTCTGAGGCCTTATCATGAACAATACCGGAAGACTGCGCCCGGGCGGCGCAATCACCGCGCTCGTTACGCCGTTCCACAACGGCGAGGTCGACGGGGCGGCACTGGAAGCTCTCGTTGAATGGCAGGTGCTGAGCGGCGTCGATGGACTCGCTCTTTGCACGGCGGCGGGTGAAGGGCTCAGCCTCTCACCGCAGGAACGCCGCATGGTGCTCGACATCTGCGTCCGGGCCGCGGCGGACCGTATTCCGGTGATCGCCGCGGCCGGTACCAATTGCACCGAAGGCACGATCGCCCTGATACGCGATGCGGAAGAATGCGGCGCGCGCGCCGTGCTTGTCACCGTGCCCTATTATTCCAAGCCGGGGCAAAAGGGCATTCTCCATCATTTCCAGCAAATCGCCGCTGCAAGCAATCTGCCAATTCTGGTCGAGAATGCACCATCGCGCACGGCGAGTGATCTGACGGTGGAAACGCTGGGGCGATTGGCCGAGCTCGATGCGATTGTCGCCATCGTCGATGCGACCGGGGATATCGCCCGCTTCGCCAACCTGCCACCGGCACTGCGACATCGGTTCCGCTTCCTGTCCGGTCATGACGGCACGGCGCTTTCATTTCATCTTGCTGGTGGTGACGGCATCGTATCGGCGGCTGCCAATATCCTCCCGCGCCTCGTCACCTCGCTGCAGCAGGCGGCTTATGGGAGCTATATCTCCGCTGCACTTGCGCTCAGCGACAGGCTGCATCCTCTGCTGACGGCGCTTGGGTCGGAGAGTGATCCTGCCCTGCTGAAATACGCGCTGCAGGTGCTGCGCGCCGCGGAGGCCGATCTTCGCCTGCCACTCGTACCGGCCGACGCGGATAGCCGCTTTGCGATCGTATCGGCGCTTTCTCCCTTTGTCGGTGGCGGCACCCAGCGCATCGCGCTATCCCTATGAGATTTTAATGTTTTTGCTTGCGGCGCCAAATGGAAACCCTATCCGCCGGCATCTATCTTGATGATCGTGACACCGCCGCAGCCATCTTACGGCGGTTGAGTTAGACTTCGAAAGGACAAACGATGTCACGCCTGACTGATACGCCTGCCAAGACTGACCCGCTGCAACGTAGCGAAAGCGCCTGTGCAGGTTCGACTGATCCCTCTCATCCGCTGTTTGCCGGCCTGGTCGCCGTTGCACCGCGGCTCGGCGCCGTCATGGCTTTCGCCGGGCTCGTGCAGATGAGCTTCCACCTGATTTCTCAGTAAGAGCCGGACAGAGGATCACGACCATGGCAAATGCACAGCAACGCCGGCAGATTCCGGCTCCCGTCACAATCCGCCCCGCCCGCTTCACCGTCGGTCGCGACAAGGGCGGCCGCTGGATCGTCCAGGATCGCGAGGGACTGGTAGGAGGTCTCTTCATCAATGAAGCTGCAGCCCTCCATTTCGCGGCGGAAGAATGCAACCACAATCCGGATGAGATCTGCCGTGCGGCAACGGGCATCGTGCTCGATTTTGCACCTGTTGCGCGCAGCACCGGCAACATCCACTGAATACTGTGCCGTTCCTGCCATTTTGAAACAGCAGGAACGGCAACAGGCCGAGGATTTCCAACTTTTCCTTAACCGCCAGCCTGATAGAGTCCCGCTTGCAGAGACTACATATGCCGCGAGACCGATGCCGAAACCGAACTTCCGCTTCACCCATTACGATATCAAGGAACAGCGCGCCGGAACGATCGTCGAGGTGTCACTGAGCGCCGTGAACAATGTGCGGCTGATGACGGCTCCTAATTTTCAGCGGTTCACCGAAGTGCTCGATTTCAAATATATCGGCGGCGTCGCGCGCAAGTCACCGGTCAGGCTCGCCATCCCCGAAAACGGCCACTGGCATATCGTTGTCGACATGGAAGGCCATCATGGGCTGGCGGATTCTTCCGTCAAGCTGATCGCTGCTCCAGCAGCACAGAAGCGCGCCTGATTTTTGCGCAGCCCAATTTCAGCGCGGCCCGATTTCGGCGCGGCCCGTTTTCAGCGCAGATTGCGCTCCTTGCGAAGTTTTGCCCACCAATCCAGCCGTTTGCGAATCTCGCGTTCGAAACCGCGTTCCGGCGGATCGTAAAAAGTCTGGCGACCCATCTTTTCGGGAAAATAATCCTGACCTGAAAAGGCATCCGGCTCATCGTGATCGTAGCGGTAGCCTTCGCCATATCCCTCGCCCTTCATCAGCTTCGTTGGCGCGTTGAGGATATGCTTCGGCGGCAGCAGCGAGCCGTTCTGCTTGGCGGCGATCGTCGCTGCCTTGAAGGCGGTATAGACGGCATTGGATTTCGGGGCGGTCGCAAGATAAACGCAGGCTTGCGCGAACGCCAGCTCGCCTTCCGGCGAACCGAGATAGTCATAGGCATCCTTGGCGGCGTTGCAAATGACCAGGGCCTGCGGATCGGCAAGCCCGATATCCTCCACAGCCATGCGCACCAGCCGCCGTCCGAGATAGAGCGGATCCTCGCCGGCATCGAACATGCGGGCGAGATAATAGAGCGCGGCGTCAGGGTCGGAGCCGCGGACCGACTTGTGAAGCGCCGAGATCAGATTGTAGTGACCGTCCTGCGCCTTGTCATAGACCGGGGCTCGGCGCTGGACGATGCGCGTCAGCCCCTCGGTATCGAAAGTCTCGCCCTCGCGGGCGGCGCGCCAGACTTCCTCAGCCAGCGTCAGCACCGCGCGGCCGTCGCCATCGGCCATGCGGATCAGGCTGGCGCGCGCATCCTCGGTAAGCGGCAACGGCCTGCTTTCGACCATCTCGGCGCGTTTCAGCAGTTCCTCGAGGCTGTCTTCCTCATGCGACTTGAAGGTCAGCACGCGGGCGCGCGACAGAAGAGCGGCGTTGAGCTCGAAGGACGGGTTTTCCGTCGTGGCGCCAACGAGAATGACCGTGCCATCCTCCATGACTGGCAGGAAACTATCCTGCTGGGCGCGGTTGAAGCGATGGATCTCGTCGACGAAAAGCAGCGTCTGGCGGCCGTCCATGCGGCGCATACGGGCTGCTTCAAAAACCTTCTTCAGGTCGGCGACACCGGAGAAAATTGCCGAGATCTGTTCGAAGGCCAGGCCCGCCTCGCCCGACAGCAGCCTCGCGACTGTCGTCTTGCCCGTACCGGGTGGCCCCCAGAAGATCATGGAGCCGAGAGAGCCGCTCTCGATCATGCGGCGCAGAACGCCATCCTCACCGGTCAGATGTTCCTGACCGGTGACTTCGCCAAGCGTCTTCGGCCGCAGACGATCGGCAAGCGGCCGCCGGCTGGCGACCTCTTCCGGAACACGCGGCGCGAAGAGGTCATCACTCATCGGAAGAACTGCCTGATGCGCTGACCATCGCGTTCGATCTCGACCCGCCAGAGGCTGGGATCGGAATCGGCGATCTCCTGCAGGTCACGGCTGGTTTTGACTTCGGCCCCATTGATCGACACGACGATATCCTTCGGCTCGAAGCCGAGCCGGGAAGCGGGAGAACCGCCCTCGACGTCGGCGATGACCACACCCGTCGAATCGAGCGGCATCCTCAGCTCATCGGCCACACGCGGCGAAAGGTTTTCCACGACCGCACCTGTAAAGGGCGTGCGTCCGCCGATCGTGCGCTGATCGCGGGGCTGGGTTTCCGGCGCACGGGCAAGGGCAAGCACTATCTGCTGCTCACGCCCGTTTTCCATGACCGTCAGGTTGACCGACTTGCCGAGGCCAGCTGTCGTCAATCGATAAAGAAGTGCATCCGGATGCTCCACCGAGACGCCATCGACTGCAGTGATGACCTCGCCCGCCTTGAGGCCGGACTTGGCTGCCGGGCTATCCGCAGTGACCTTGGCGATCAGCGCGCCGCGTGCCTTGTCGAGGCCGAGCGCGTCTGCGACCTCAGAGGTCACCGGATCGAAGGTAGCGCCGATATAGGGCCGCTCGAAGGACTTGACGCCTGAATCGGCAGAGGTGAGAAAAACCTTGACCAGATTGGCGGGGATCGCAAAGCCGATACCGTTCGATCCGCCGCCGCGGGAAAAGATCGCAGTGTTGATGCCGATCAGTTCGCCTTTCATGTTCATCAGCGCGCCGCCGGAATTGCCAGGATTGATCGACGCATCTGTCTGGATGAAGAAGCCGAACTCGTTCTTGACCACCTGGTTGCGGGCAAGTGCCGAAACGATGCCGCTGGTGACGGTCTGGCCGACGCCGAAAGGATTGCCGATCGCCAGCACGAGATCGCCGACTTCCACTGCATCGGAATTGCCGATCGGCAGTGTCGGGAAATCCGCCTTGCTATCGATCTTCAAGACCGCGAGATCGAGGCGGTCGTCACGCAGGACGACCTTGCAGGGGAATTCGCGACCGTCCGACAGCGCCACCTTGATGTCGTCGGCGCCCTYGACGACATGATTGTTGGTCACGACGGTCCCGTTCCCCTCGACGATGACGCCGGAGCCGAGCGAAGACTGCTTTTCGGAGCGGTTCGGCATCTGCTGACCGAAGAACTGCTCGAAAAAGGGATCGCCGGCAAAGGGCGACTGCCGCTGAACAGTCTTTTCAGCATAGACATTCACGACAGCGCCCGAGGTCTGCTTGACCAGCGGCGCGAAAGAAAGCTGCATCTGCATCTGGCTTTCCGGCACTGTCTTGGTCTGCGCCTGGGCGTAGGCGGGCAGCAGGAGCGTTAGTGCCAGAAGCGAAACGGAGGCGTGCTTGGACAGGCCTTGCATGGGAATCCTTTTGAAATGCTCTTACGAAAAATGTTGTAGCGCCCGACGCTAGAAAGGAAAGGGGGCGGAAGCATGGAAGGTAGAGGCATCGCGGATTTGGGAATTTGAATCAGCAAAATCAAGCAGGTTACTGATATCTAAGCTCAAATGCAGGACGCAGTCACCGATCAGGGACATCAGCTTGGAAGCAGGCCGATGGGTTCGATCCTTGCCGTAAGACGGAGTTGCATCATCTTTGCCGTGAGGCCGAAACAGAGTGCCCTTACAATTGGAGAGAATATGAAGACCACCATCCTATCCGCTGCCATCTGCGCCACCCTCTTCGCCCTGGCACCGAATGGCGCACGGGCGGCAAGCTTCAACTGCGATGCGAAGGAGTTGCAGCCGGATGAGAAGGTGATCTGCGAGGACCGGTCGCTCAATGATGCCGATGTGAAGATGGTGACGACTTTCGAGCTGCTGTCGGGTCTGCTGGCCATGGGCGCGCGCGGTACGCTGCAGGACGAGCAGACCGCATGGCTCAAGAAGCGGCAGGCCTGTGGCGCGGATGCAGCCTGCATCGGCGCGGCCTATCAGGATCGGTTGAAGCAGCTCGGCGAGACCTACAAGAACATCAATCGCCCGCTCTGAGGATGTTCAGCCCTGATCTCTTCCGCTCTGGAACTCGGCGATCATTTCGTTGATGATTCCGACTGCCTGGTGAAGGCGGTCCTCGCCGTAGTTGGACCCATGTTCGTTCGCCCAGACCGTCTGTCGCGCTGCGATATCAGCAAGAGCGCTCTTGCCCGCCTCCGTCAGTTCCATGAGTTTGGCGCGCTGGTGGACGGGATTGACGCGGTAGGCAATCAGCCCCTCGCCTTCCAGAAGATCGGCGATACGCTGCACACCCTGACGTGCGAGGCCAAGCGCACGCGCAGCATCTGCAACCGACATGGGCGCATGGTCGGCCGCGGCGAGCACCTGCCAGCGCGCGCTGGTCTGCCCCGCGGGCCTGGCAAGCGCATCGCCTTCCGTCTGCAAGTGGGCCGAGAGCCGGATCACGGCGATGGAAAGAGCGGCAAAGGCATCGCCTTCAGGCGTTCGTTTCTTGATCATATTGACAACATATTGTCATTCATTGATAATGACAATATGTTGTCATATCACATGGCTATGCGCAAGGAGGAGCACATGAAGAAGACCTATCACGGAAGCTGCCATTGCGGCCGGATCCGCTACGAGGCCGATATCGACATTCAGGCCGGGACGGGAAAGTGCAATTGCTCGATCTGCTGGAAGCTCCGCTACTGGGGCACGAACATCAAGCCAGAGGATTTCCGCCTGTTGTGCGAGGAGACAGGCATCAGCGACTATCAGTTCGGAACCTTCTCCGGGCATCATCGCTTCTGCGCCAATTGCGGGGTGCCTGCATATGGCGACGGTTACATCGAGGCAATGGGCGGCGCCTATGTCTCGATCAATCTTGCCTGCCTTGACGATCTCGATCCCGCCGAGCTTGTGGAGGCGCCGATGCAATATTTCGACGGCAGGAACAACAGCTGGTGGACCGTTCCGGCCGAAACGAGACATCTCTGAAAAAGAAAGAGCAGCTGACTCTTAATCAGCTGCTCCAACTAATCTGCGAAAAGCCCGATTATCGCGCGTTCAGATCGCGTACCGCGCCGCGATCGGCGCTGGTTGCGAAGGCCGCATAGGCCTTGAGCGCGGTCGAGACGTTGCGCTTGCGCGGCTCGGCCGGATGCCAGCCCTTCTGATCTTGCTCGGCGCGGCGGGCGGCAAGTTCCGCATCGTCGACACGCAGGCTGATCGTACGGTTCGGGATATCGATATCAATCATGTCGCCTTCGCGTACCAAGCCGATCGTGCCGCCGTTTGCCGCTTCCGGCGAAGCATGGCCGATCGAAAGACCTGAGGTGCCGCCGGAAAACCGACCGTCGGTGATCAGCGCACACGCCTTGCCGAGGCCCTTCGACTTCAGATAGCTCGTCGGATAGAGCATTTCCTGCATGCCGGGGCCGCCTTTGGGGCCCTCGTAGCGGATCACGACGACATCGCCGGCCTTGACCTCATTGGCGAGGATCGCCTTGACGGAAGCATCCTGGCTTTCGAAAACGCGGGCCGGGCCAGAGAATTTCAGGATCGATTCATCGACACCTGCGGTCTTCACGATGCAGCCGTCAACCGCCAGATTGCCCTTGAGGACAGCAAGGCCGCCATCTTTGGAGAAGGGATGTTCCACGGAACGAATGACGCCGCCTACGCGGTCGGTATCGAGTTCGTCCCAGCGGGCTTCCTGGCTGAAGGCAACCTGTGTCGGTATGCCGCCGGGAGCGGCACGGTAGAAGTTGCGGACGGTATCGCTGTTGGTGCGGGTAATATCCCAACGATCGATCGCATCGCCGAGCGTCTCGGCATGAACCGTCGGGCAGTCGCGGTTGAGGAGGCCACCCTTCTCGAGCTCACCGAGGATCGACATGATGCCGCCGGCGCGGTGAACATCTTCCATGTGAACATCGGACTTGGCGGGCGCGACCTTGGAAAGGCAGGGAACGCGGCGCGACAGCGCGTCGATGTCGGCCATGGTGAAATCCACCTCGCCTTCATGCGCAGCTGCCAGGATGTGCAGAACCGTATTGGTGGAGCCGCCCATGGCGATATCGAGCGCCATGGCATTCTCGAAAGCCTGTTTGGAGGCAATCACGCGCGGCAGGGCCTTCTCGTCTTCCTGCTCGTAATAACGACGAGCGAGATCGACGATAAGGTGGCCGGCTTCAACGAAGAGGCGCTTGCGGTCCGCATGCGTTGCAAGCGTCGAGCCGTTGCCGGGCAGCGAAAGGCCGAGCGCTTCCGTCAGGCAGTTCATGGAGTTTGCGGTAAACATGCCGGAGCATGAACCGCAGGTCGGACAGGCCGAACGCTCGATGACCTTGACGTCTTCATCGGAAATCTTGTCATCGGCAGCAGCGACCATGGCGTCAACGAGGTCGAGCGCATGGGTCTTGCCATGCAGGACGACCTTGCCGGCTTCCATAGGGCCGCCGGAGACGAAGACCGTGGGTATGTTGAGGCGCAGCGAAGCCATCAGCATGCCGGGTGTGATCTTGTCGCAGTTGGAGATGCAGACCATGGCGTCGGCACAGTGCGCATTGACCATGTATTCGACGCTATCGGCGATCAGCTCGCGCGAGGGCAGCGAATAGAGCATCCCATCATGGCCCATGGCGATGCCGTCATCGACGGCAATTGTGTTAAACTCCTTGGCCACACCGCCCGCCGCTTCGATTTCGCGGGCGACCAGCTGGCCGAGATCCTTGAGGTGCACGTGGCCGGGCACGAACTGCGTGAAGGAGTTGACCACAGCGATAATCGGCTTGCCGAAATCAGAATCCTTCATGCCCGTGGCGCGCCAAAGGCCGCGCGCGCCCGCCATGTTGCGGCCGTGGGTGGTGGTTCTGGAACGATAAGCTGGCATCGGTGTCTTCCTCAATATCCAGGAATTGTCTGGCGATGCCGGGCGGCAAGGGATTTGCGAAGGCCGGGCAGTCGCTGCTTTTTGGAATTGTCCTAATCCAATCGGCCCAAGCTGTCACTACCGCGAATGCCCAAAGCGGTACGGGCCGCACCATCAGGCACATACGGATACCAGGGCACTTTTGTTACCGTCTATTCCATCACGGACGAACACAAAAAATTGGCTTTTCGTCCCTAAGATTCAAGGCATACACACTGATCCAAAGCGCGCTATCTGCGTCTAAAGATTCACGGGTCGCCCCGCCCAGGAGGAATTCGAATGCCAGCCTATCGTCCGCCCAAGATCCGCTCCTCGGAGATCACACCGCGCGAGGCCTACCTGAAGCGCCGGGAATTTCTCGGCGCTGCGACGTTTGGCGCGATGGCGCTCTACGGCGCCGGCAAGGCGAGTGCGGCAGCGCTTACGACCGTCAAGAGCAAGTACACGGTCGACGACAAGCTGACGCCGATCAAAGACGTGACCACCTACAACAACTTCTACGAATTCGGCCTCGACAAGGGCGATCCTGCGGCACTCTCCGGCAAATTCAAGCCGCTGCCCTGGACGATCAAGGTCGACGGCATGGTCAACAAGCCCGGCACCTTCGATATCGAGGCGCTGATGAAGGAGTTCCCGATCGAGGAGCGCGTCTATCGCATGCGCTGCGTGGAGGCCTGGTCGATGGTCATTCCGTGGGACGGCTTTCCGCTCGCCTCACTTCTCGACAAGGTAGAGCCGCAGGGCAGTGCCAAATATGTTGCCTTCGAGACGGTCGTGCGCCCGGAGGAGATGCCCGGCCAGGCCGGCCTCTTCCAGTCGCTGAACTGGCCCTATGTCGAGGGCCTGCGCATGGATGAGGCGCGCCACCCGCTGACGCTGCTCGCCGTCGGACTCTATGGCGAAACGCTGCCGAACCAGAATGGCGCGCCGGTGCGCCTCGTCGTGCCGTGGAAATACGGCTTCAAGGGCATCAAATCGATCGTGCGCATCACGCTGACCGACCAGCAGCCGAAGAATACCTGGCAGGTCACCAATCCGCAGGAATACGGCTTCTATGCCAACGTCAATCCTGCTGTCGACCATCCGCGCTGGAGCCAGGCGACCGAGCGGCGCATCGGCGAAAGCGGCTTTTTTGGTGCCAGTCGCCACCCCACCCTGCCCTTCAACGGCTATGCCGACGAAGTTGCCAGCCTCTACGACGGCATGGATCTGAGGGTGAATTTCTGATGACGGCGTTTTCGCTCGCCATTCCGAAGCGCTGGCAGCCTGCCTCAGTCTGGCTGCTCTATGTCGTCGGGCTCGTGCCCGCCGCCTGGTATTTCTACCTCGGCGCGACGGATCAGCTCGGTGCCGATCCGGTGAAGACATTCGAGCTCTTTCTCGGCATCTGGACGATTCGTTTCCTGATCCTGACGCTTGCCGTCACCCCTGCCCGCGACCTTCTCGGCTGGAATTACCTGCGCTATCGCCGCGCGCTCGGTCTTCTGACCTTCTACTACGCGCTGATGCATTTCACCGTCTACATGGTACTCGATCAGGCGCTGGATATCGCTGCTGTGATCGACGACGTCGTGAAGCGTCCCTTCATCATGTTCGGCATGGGTGCATTGGCGATGCTCGTCCCGCTTGCCATCACATCCAACAATTTCTCGATCCGCAGGCTTGGCAAGAACTGGATCTGGCTCCATCGCCTCGTCTACATCATCGGTGCCTCAGCCGCGCTGCACTTTGCGCTGTCGACGAAGATCCTCGACCTCGAGCAGTATATTTATATCGGACTGATCATCGCTCTCATTCTCTACCGCTCCTACAAGCCGATCGGGCGGAGCCGCAAGAAGGGACAAGTGCGGCCACGCGGCCGTACTGCAGCATCGACAGCGTCTTAGAGGTCTGCGTCGACCTGCAAAGACGATGATGACCTGCGCGCGGGGTCAAGCCCGTAAGCGACTGCGATCCCGATAGTGTATGCGACGATATTCCAGAGCGAGAATACCCGCCCCAACAGCAAGGCACCCGCGGTCGTCAGTCGAAAGGCATCCAGCCAGGGCGCATGATATAGACGGAACAGCTCGACGCAGATGGCGGCAACAAGCGCCGTCGCGGCAATTGCCGCCGGTCGAATTCCCCTATGGGGACCCGCAATCAAAACGGCCAGCAGGAAATAGACCATCGCCCCCCAGAGCAGTGATCCACCATATTTGACGAAGACGAAGGGCAAATCGACGGAATAGCCGAAGCGCCTGAGCATCAGGCCCGAAATGATGATCAGGAATAGGGCTGCGAGGCGCTGCAACTGCCTGCCTTGAATCATTCCGCTCAATTGCAATCGACCACCATGATCTCAACTGATTTGAACGCCTAATTGCGAAGCAGCAAATTATCAAGCTGGTGCTGTCCTGGCTTAACCGAGCCTGATAGCTTCCTACTGCTTCGAAACGAGCCCGGATCAGTCGCAAGAACATGCCCAAAGTTGCCGCACTTCAAGGATTGCTTCCTCTACTGGACAAGCATCTGATCGACCAACCGGCCGATCTTCTGCGCAGCGGCATTGAACGTTTCGTTCTTGAATTCTTCTATTTCGGCGTCAAGGAAGCCCGGGCCTGCCTCTTCGCGGGTCTGTTTTTTCTGTCGGTTTTTCTGGTGCCGCGTGCAGGCATCATCGGCATCCCGCGCTACGATCTGCTGCTGATCATCGCTCTTGCCATCCAGACATGGATGGTCTGGGCAAAACTCGAAACCATCGACGAATTGAAGGCGATCTCGGTCTTCCATCTGGTCGGTTTTGCGCTGGAGGTCTTCAAGACTTCAGGCAACGCGCCATCATGGAGCTACCCCGATTTCGCCTACACCAAGCTGTTTGGCGTGCCACTCTTTTCCGGCTTCATGTATGCGGCTGTCGGCAGCTATGTCATTCAGGCCTGGCGCCTTTTTGATCTGCGCGTGAGACATCACCCACCTTACTGGATGGCCGGGCTGATGGCCCTGGCGATCTATGCCAACTTCTTCACACATCACTATATCGGGGACTATCGCTGGTACATTGCCGCCTGCACGCTCGGCCTCTATGCGCGAACGACCGTGGTCTTCAGACCCTATGATCGGGACCGCAAAATGCCCCTGCTTCTCGCCTTCGGCCTGATCGGCTTCTTCATCTGGCTTGCAGAGAACATCAGCACCTTCTTCGGCGTGTGGCGCTATCCGAACCAGATCGGCGCCTGGTCGACCGTGCACATCGGCAAATGGAGTTCGTGGTGCCTGCTGGTAATCATGACGTTCACGATCGTCGCCAATCTGAAGCACATCAAACACAAGATCCACGTGCCCGATTGAACCTCTCAGTCCATGAGGAGGATGAGACTTGATTGACCATATCACCGTCGCCGTCAGCGATCTCACGAAGAGCAGGGTCTTTTATGAGAAAGCCTTCGCGCCTTTGGGGTATACGCTGTCTTTTGGGAAAGAAGAGGTATTCTGGGCTTTCGACATCGGCAATGGCTGCCTGTTCGAGATCCAGCAAACCGATAGCACTGCGCCTCTGACGCGTATTCACGTGGCCTTCCGCGCCAATGACAGGGCGGAAGTCGATGCTTTCTATCAAAGCGCGCTGGCAGCCGGCGCGCAAGATAATGGTGCACCTGGCCCGCGCCCGGACTACACGCCTCACTATTACGCCTGCTTCATTCTCGATCCCGACGGCTACAATATCGAAGCCATGATCAATCAGCCGCCTGAGAAAGCTTGAGCGGGAGCGATCTCAATCGCAAAACGAAAAAAGCCGGGCAGAGCCCGGCTTTCCTGTTTCCGTAACCGGAAATTCTTATGCAGCGACAGACTGCTCTTCAGCAGCGACGCGAGCCTTGTCGGCTGCGCCCTTTGCGTAGGTGTCGCGGTCAACGAATTCGATGACGGCGAGAGCGGCATTGTCGCCCTGGCGGAAGCCGGCCTTCATGATACGCAGGTAGCCGCCGTTGCGGGTAGCGTAACGCGAAGCGATCGTGTCGAACAGCTTGTTGACGACAACAGCGTCCTTGATCTGCGAGATCGCCTGACGACGAGCGTGCAGGTCGCCGCGCTTGCCGAGGGTGACGAGCTTCTCGACGATCGGACGGATTTCCTTGGCCTTCGGCAGGGTCGTAACGATCTGCTCGTGGGTGATGAGCGAAGCCGCCATGTTGGCGAACATCGCCTTGCGGTGGCTTGCAGTTCTATTCAGCTTGCGGCCGGCTTTACCATGGCGCATTGCTATTCTCCTTTAATGCAGTGCCCTTACTTCGTTACCGGGCCTGCCGTTTCCTGGCACATGCAGGCGATATGCCTGCTGTTTGACTGGAAAAGGCAGCCGTTAAGAACCTGCCTTTTTGTTATGTTCTGCGATCGGCGTGCGGGCGGAAAACCGCTTCACACTTTTCCTCACGCCGCTCAGTACTGGTCTTCGTAGCGCTTGGCGAGATCTTCGATGTTCTCGGGCGGCCATGCCGGCACTTCCATGCCGAGGTGCAGGCCCATGGAAGCGAGAACTTCCTTGATTTCGTTCAGCGACTTGCGACCAAAGTTCGGGGTGCGGAGCATTTCTGCTTCGGTCTTCTGAATGAGGTCGCCGATGTAGACGATGTTGTCGTTCTTCAGGCAGTTTGCCGAACGAACGGACAGTTCGAGCTCGTCCACCTTCTTGAGGAGTGCCGGGTTGAAGGCCAGTTCGGTGACTGCTTCTTCTTCGGCTTCCTTCTGCGGTTCGTCGAAGTTGACGAAGACGCCAAGCTGGTCCTGGAGGATGCGAGCCGCGAAAGCGACGGCATCTTCGCCGGAGACAGAGCCATCGGTTTCGATGGTCATGGTCAGCTTGTCGTAGTCGAGAACCTGTCCTTCGCGGGTGTTTTCAACCTTGTAGGACACCTTCTTGACCGGCGAATAGAGGCTGTCGACCGGGATAAGACCGATCGGAGCATCTTCCGCACGATTGCGCTCTGCCGGCACATAGCCCTTGCCATTGTTGACGGTGAACTCCATGCGGATTTCGGCACCCTCGTCGAGCGTGCAGATGACATGCTCGGGGTTGAGGATTTCGATATCGCCGACCGTCTGAATGTCGCCAGCCGTTACAACACCCGGACCCTGCTTGCGCACGACCATGCGCTTGGCATCGTCACCATCCATCTTGATGGCGATTTCCTTGATGTTGAGTACGATGTCCGTAACGTCCTCACGAACGCCCGGGATCGACGAGAATTCATGCAGCACGCCGTCGATCTGCACGGCCGTAACAGCGGCACCGCGCAGAGAGGAGAGCAGAACGCGGCGCAGCGCGTTGCCGAGGGTGAGGCCGAAACCGCGCTCGAGCGGCTCTGCAACGAGAGTCGCCTTGGTGCGCGAGCTCGAAGAGAACTCCACCTTGTTCGGCTTGATCAATTCCTGCCAGTTTTTCTGAATCATGTTTTAGCCTTCCGTTCGTTGCCACCATCCAATCGTGGCAACCGAGCTTGAAAACCACCGGGAGCGCAGAGGCGCTCACCGGTGACGATAGCGATGATCAGACGCGGCGCTTCTTGCGCGGACGGCAGCCATTGTGCGGGATCGGGGTCACGTCGCGGATGGACGTGATCATGAAACCGGCAGCCTGGAGCGCGCGCAGAGCCGATTCACGGCCGGAACCCGGGCCGCAGACTTCGACTTCAAGCGACTTCATGCCATGTTCCTGAGCCTTCTTGGCGCAGTCTTCGGCAGCGATCTGGGCAGCGAACGGGGTCGACTTGCGCGAGCCCTTGAAGCCCTTGGCGCCAGCAGACGACCAGGCAATCGCATTGCCCTGCGCGTCGGTGATGGTGATCATCGTGTTGTTGAAGGTCGAGTTGACGTGAGCGACACCCGACGAGATGTTCTTACGTTCGCGACGGCGAACGCGGACGGCTTCCTTAGCCATGGTATTCCTTTCTTGGATCTCTTCACCGCCGTAATCCCAGCGGCTACACCGGAACAGCGCCTATATGGCCCCGCTCCAAACTCAAAAGAGGCCGGCGCAGACCGCCAGCCTCCCCATCCCGGTTTCCCGGAAATTACTTCTTCTTACCAGCGATCGCCTTTGCCGGGCCCTTGCGGGTACGGGCATTGGTGTGCGTGCGCTGACCGCGGACCGGAAGGCCGCGACGGTGACGCAGGCCGCGGTAGCAGCCAAGGTCCATCAGACGCTTGATGTTCATCGAGGTTTCGCGACGAAGATCACCTTCGACCTGGTAGTCGCGGTCGATGGTTTCGCGGATCTGAAGAACTTCAGCGTCCGTGAGCTGATGAACGCGGCGATCAGCCGGAATACCGACCTTTTCGATGATCTCCTGCGCGAATTTCTGTCCGATCCCGTGAATGTAGGTCAGCGCGATGACGACGCGCTTTGCAGTCGGGATGTTGACGCCAGCGATACGTGCCACGCCTATTCTCCTTGCATTCCAGTTGCCATCCGGCAATAGGGCTTCGTTATGCAGCCAAAGGCCGCTCGTTCAAATTCGGGTTCGTAACATCGCAAAACGACCGAACCCGGATTTCCTTCGGGAAATCCGCGCCGATCGCAGGGAATGTCGCGAGTTGGCGCGGTTTAGCGGAATCAGTGCAAAAAAGCAACCGTTCCCGCCAAGTTTATTTTCAAAGCTTTAAAGCTTGGAAAGAATGCCTTCGATCTCGGTGGTAACCTGATCGATTTCGGCCATGCCATCCACGGACTTCAGTTTGCCCTTGGCGTAGTAATAGCCGATCAGCGGCGAGGTTTCCTTGTAGTAGACCTCGAGACGCTTGGTCATTGTCTCGGCATTGTCGTCAGGACGACGCTTGAAGTGGGTCGAGCCGCACTTGTCGCAGACGCCTTCCTTGACCGGGACCTTGTCGGAGTCGTGATAGACAGTACCGCATTGGGCACAGGAATAACGGCCTGCCACCCGGCGGACCAGCTCCTTGTCGTCGACACGGAATTCGATAACGACAGAGAGATCGAGACCCTTGGCCTTCAGCATCGCCTCTGTGGCATCTGCCTGCACAAGCGTGCGCGGGAAGCCGTCGAGGATGAAGCCGTTAGCGCAATCGGGCTGGTCGATTCGCTCGGATACGATGGCGTTGACAATCTCGTCCGAGACCAAGTTTCCGGCGTCCATGACAGCCTTGGCGCGCTTGCCGACTTCAGTACCTGCCTGAACGGCGGCGCGCAGCATGTCACCCGTGGAAAGCTGTGGAATGCCATGCTTTTCCACGATCCGCTGGGCCTGGGTCCCCTTACCCGCGCCCGGCGGCCCCAAAAGTATAAGTCTCATCGCCCCCTCTTTCCTCCACGCAACTTCGATTTCTTGATCAGGCCTTCGTACTGCTGTGCAATCAGATGGCCCTGGATCTGCGCCACCGTATCAAGAGTTACGCTAACCACGATCAAAAGCGAAGTCCCACCAAGGGATAATGGAATGCCGGTTTGCGACACCAGAATCTCAGGAAGGATGCAGACGAAGACGAGATAGATTGCGCCGATCACCGTGATACGGGTCAGCACGTAGTCGATATATTCGGCCGTACGATCACCCGGGCGAATACCGGGGATAAAGCCGCCATGCTTCTTCAGGTTATCGGCCGTGTCCTTCGGATTGAAGACGATGGCCGTGTAGAAGAAGGCGAAGAAGGCAATGAGGCCGGCATATAGAACCATGTAGAGCGGCTGACCGTGGCCAAGTGCTGCAACGATCGAAGTGGCCCAGGCCGGCATTGCCGTCGAGCTCGCAAAGCCTGCAAGGGTCGCCGGCAAAAGAAGCAGCGAGGATGCAAAGATTGCCGGGATGACGCCCGAGGTGTTGAGCTTCAGCGGCAGATGCGAAGTGTCGCCCTGGAACATGCGGTTGCCGACCTGACGCTTCGGATACTGGATCAGCAGGCGGCGCTGCGCACGTTCGACGAAGACGATGACGGCAATGACCGCGATCGCGACGACGATGACCAGCAGAATGAGGCTTGTCGACAGCGCGCCGGTACGGCCGAGTTCCAGCGTGCCGGCAAGGGCGGTCGGAAGACCGGCTGCGATGCCCGCGAAGATGATCAGCGAAATGCCGTTGCCGATGCCGCGCGAGGTGATCTGCTCACCGAGCCACATCAGGAACATGGTGCCGCCAAGCAACGTCAGAACGGTCGAAATCTTGAAGAACCAGCCCGGATCGACAACGAGGCCATTGCCGCTCTCGAGACCAACGGCGATGCCGTAGGCCTGGAGCGCACCGAGGATGACCGTGCCGTAGCGGGTATACTGGTTGATGATTTTGCGGCCCTGCTCGCCTTCCTTCTTCAGGTTTTCGAGCGCCGGCACGACCGAGGTCATGAGCTGCACGATGATCGAAGCGGAAATGTAGGGCATGATGCCGAGGGCGAAGATCGCCATGCGCTGCACAGCGCCGCCCGAGAACATGTTGAAGAGGCCGAGAATACCGCCTGCCTGACCCTGGAAAGCCTGGGCATATGCCTGCGGATTGAGGCCTGGAAGCGGAATATGGGTGCCCAGCCGGTACACAAGGAGAGCTGCCAGTGTGAACCACAGGCGCTTCTTAAGATCCTCAGCTTTGGCGAAGGTCGAAAAATTGAGGTTTGAAGCCAGTTGTTCCGCTGCAGAAGCCATGCGTTTCTCCGCGCTACCAATTCCGGGCGCTCTCGAGTCGGCCGGCACCGGAATCAGTATGAATTTCTTTTAAAAACCGGGCTTCGGACGGATTGCTGGCGCAACCCTATGCCTCACCCTCGTTTCCAGTCTTACCGTCTCGACGCGGACGCGTCCAAGCAGGTTTTTGTGAGGCTCACATATGGGAGCAAAATCGCCCGGTGTGAAGCACCCCGGGCGATATATCATCAGTTTATTATTCTGCCGCTGCGGCAGAAAGAAGCGTTACCTTGCCGCCAGCCTTTTCGATCTTCTCGACGGCAGGCTTGGAAGCGCCTGCAACTTCGAGCGTGATCTTGGCCTTGAGCTCGCCGTCGGCGAGAACGCGAACGCCGTCCTTGGCACGGCGGATGACGCCGGCAGCCTTCAGAGCAGCTGCATCAACGGTTGCCTTCGCGTCGAGCTTGCCGGCATCGACGGCAGCCTGGATGCGTCCCAGCGATACGACGACGTAGTCGGCTGCGAAGATGTTGTTGAAGCCGCGCTTCGGCAGGCGACGGTAGATGGGCATCTGACCGCCTTCGAAGCCGTTGATGGCAACGCCCGAACGGGACTTCTGACCCTTTACACCACGACCACCGGTCTTGCCGGAGCCCGAGCCGATACCGCGGCCGAGGCGCTTGCGGCTGTGGGTAGAGCCTTCGTTGTCTTTAATTTCATTGAGTTTCATGAGCGTTACTCCGGGCTCACTTCTCGTCGACGACGCGAACGAGATGCTGGACTGCACGGATCATGCCACGAACGGCCGGAGTATCTTCCAGCGTGCGGCGACGGTGCATCTTGTTCAGTCCGAGACCGATCAGCGTACGCTGCTGGACGTCCGGACGGCGAATCGGGCTGCCGATCTGTTCGATCGTGACAGTCTTCGCTTCAGCCTTCTTGGTAGCCTTGGCCATTGGTCAGCTCCTCTTATTCTTCAGAGGCGTTGCCAGAAGCGGCACGGCGAGCCTGAAGCGTAGCATACTTGATGCCGCGCTGTGCTGCGATGTCCTTCGGGTGAACCTGGTGCTTCAGAGCGTCGAAGGTGGCGCGAACCATGTTGTAGGGGTTCGACGAACCGGTCGACTTGGCGACGACGTCGTGGACGCCGAGCGTTTCGAAAACGGCGCGCATCGGACCACCGGCGATGATACCGGTACCGACCTTGGCCGAGCGCAGCAGAACCTTGCCGGCGCCATGACGACCATGAACGTCGTGATGCAACGTACGGCCGTCACGCAGCGGTACGAAGATCAGTTCGCGCTTGGCGGCTTCGGTAGCCTTGCGGATGGCTTCCGGCACTTCGCGTGCCTTGCCATGGCCGAAGCCTACGCGGCCCTTCTGGTCGCCAACGACGACGAGTGCTGCGAAACCAAAACGACGGCCGCCCTTGACGACCTTGGCGACGCGGTTGATCGCGACAAGCTTGTCGACGAATTCGCTATCGCGCTCTTCGCGGCTCTGGCGGTCTTCCCGCTGCGGCCTTCTTTCCTGTGCCATTGTCCTCTTCCTTTTTCTTTTCCGGGTGCAATCGGCAAACAAAACGAGGACCGCATCGGCTTCCGCGAGGGAACGATTTGCGGTCCGGTGAAATCCGGCCGAAGACTATGAAAGCTTCGGCCGGAAACTATTAGAAGGTCAGACCGCCTTCGCGGGCTGCATCCGCCAGGGCCTTGATGCGGCCGTGATAGATGAAGGCGCCACGGTCGAATACGACCTCGGTCACGCCTGCCTTCGAAGCGCGGTCTGCAACGAGCTTGCCAACGAGGGCAGCTGCTGCGGTGTCGGCACCGGTCTTCAGAGAACCGCGCAGATCCTTATCGAGCGTCGATGCAGCGGCAAGGGTCTTGCCAGCAACATCGTCGATAACCTGAGCGTAAATGTTCTTCGACGAGCGATGAACCGACAGGCGCGGACGGCCATTGGCCACCGACTTGAGATGACGGCGCACGCGGTTGGCACGACGTGCAAGTGCTTCTTTCCTGCTAGCCATTTCGCGTGATCCTTACTTCTTCTTGCCTTCTTTGCGGACAATCCGCTCTTCGGCATACTTGACGCCCTTGCCCTTGTAGGGCTCCGGACCGCGGTATTCGCGGATCTCGGCGGCGACCTGACCGACCTGCTGCTTGTTGATGCCGGTGACGACGATTTCCGTCGGCTTCGGCACAGCGATCGTGATGCCCTGCGGGGGTTCATAGACCACGTCGTGGCTGAAACCGAGAGCCAGCTGCAGGTTCTTGCCCTGCAGCGAAGCGCGGTAACCAACGCCGTTGATTTCAAGCTTGCGCTCGAAGCCGTCCTTGACGCCCTTGAAGATGTTTTCGATCATCGTGCGGGACATGCCCCACTTCGAACGAGCTTCCTTCGTCTGGCTGATCGGCGCTACGACGACCGCATTGTTTTCGAGCTTTACGCTGATTTCGTCGTTTGCGACGAAAAACAGCTCACCCTTCGGGCCCTTAGCGGTAACCTTCTGGCCATCGACCGTAGCCGTGATCCCAGCAGGCACCTGAACGGGCTTCTTACCGATACGAGACATGTTTCAATCCTGTCTGTTCGCTATGGAGACCCTGCGCAGTCTTAGAAGACCGAGCAGAGAACCTCGCCACCAACGTTCTGTTCGCGAGCCTGGTGATCGGCCATCACGCCCTTCGGGGTCGAAAGGATGGTGATGCCGAGGCCGTTCGCGACCTGCGGAATGGACTTGACCGAGACATAAACCCGGCGGCCCGGCTTGGACACACGGCCGATCTCACGGATCACCGATGCGCCTTCATAGTACTTGAGTTCGATGTTCAGTTCGGACTTGCCGTTGCCGAAATCGACGACGGAATAGCCACGGATGTAGCCTTCGGACTGGAGAACATCGAGAACACGTGCACGGAGCTTGGAAGCAGGCGTCGAAACCGACGACTTGCGACGCGAAGCACCGTTGCGGATACGGGTGAGCATATCGCCCAACGGATCAGTCATTGTCATCTAACCTGCTCCTTACCAGCTCGACTTGACGATGCCCGGCACCTTGCCGAGATTGCCCAGTTCGCGCAGCGCGATACGCGACATACGCAGTTTACGGTAGTAAGCGCGCGGACGACCGGACACTTCGCAACGGTTGCGAATGCGGGTCTTCGATCCGTCACGCGGCAGGGATGCCAGCTTGATCGAGGCCTTGAACCGCTCTTCGATAGGAAGAGCCTGGTTCATGATGATCGCCTTCAGGGCAGCGCGCTTGGCGGCCTGGTTTGCGACCGTATTACGGCGGCGCTTGTTCTTTTCAACTGCGCTTGTCTTCGCCATGTCAGGTTCCTTTTCTACGCTCGTCGTTACGGTTACTGACGGAACGGGAAGCTGAACTCCGTGAGGAGCGTGCGAGCTTCGTCGTCGGTCGTGGCCGTCGTGCAAACGATGATGTCCATGCCCCACATCTGATCAACCTTGTCGTAGTTGATTTCTGGGAACACAATGTGCTCCTTGATGCCCATGGCGAAGTTGCCACGGCCGTCAAAGCTCTTCGGGTTCAGGCCGCGGAAGTCGCGAACGCGCGGAAGCGCGATGTTGACCAGGCGATCCAGGAACTCGTACATGCGGGCGCCGCGCAGGGTGACCTTTGCGCCGATCGGCATGTTTTCGCGGACCTTGAAGCCAGCGATAGAGTTGCGTGCGCGGGTGATGACCGGCTTCTGACCAGCAATGGCGGCCAGATCGGCGGCAGCAACGGTCGGCTTCTTCGAGTCAGCCGTGGCTTCGCCCACACCCATGTTGATAACGATCTTGTCGAGCTTCGGGATCATCATCTCGTTGGCGTAGGAGTACTTCTCCTGAAGCGCCTTGCGGATCCGCTCGACATATTCCTTCTTGAGCCGCGGCTCGTACTTTGCCTCAGCCATCGATCACTTCTCCCGAACGCTTGGCCACGCGGACCTTCTTGCCGTCAACAACCTTGAAGCCGACACGGGTCGGCTTGCCGTCCTTGTCGATGATCGAGACGTTGGACAGGTGGACCGAAGCTTCCTTGGAAATAATCCCGGCTTCCTGGGTCTGTGTCTGGCGCTGGTGGCGCTTTACGAGGTTTACGCCGCGAATGACGGCGCGATCTTCCTTCGGCAGGACCTGGAGGACTTCGCCGGTACGGCCCTTGTCCTTGCCTGCGAGCATGACGACCTTGTCGCCCTTACGAATCTTCTGCATCGTTCCCGCTCCTTACAGTACTTCGGGAGCCAGCGAGATGATCTTCATGTGGTTCTTCGCACGCAATTCGCGCGGAACCGGTCCGAAGATACGGGTGCCGATCGGCTCTTTCTTGTTGTCGATGAGGACTGCTGCATTGGTGTCGAAGCGGATGACAGAGCCATCCGGACGACGGATGTCCTTGGCGGTGCGAACGACAACCGCCTTCATCACGTCACCCTTCTTCACACGGCCGCGCGGAATAGCTTCCTTGATCGAAACGACGATAACGTCGCCGATCGAGGCATACTTGCGCTTCGAGCCGCCCAGCACCTTGATGCACATGACACGACGTGCGCCGGAATTATCCGCGACGTCGAGGTTTGTTTGCATCTGAATCATATCAGGTCGCCTTCTTGTTCTTACCGGAATGGTTGGGCAAAGCCCCCTCTTCCGGCTTATGAAAATTGTCTACCGGCCGCTCGTCACGAGGACAGCGAAAACGCGGCAATAGCTTGAATAGCGCGGGATAGATC
>NZ_JBFTME010000039.1:0-23876 GCF_056396805.1 Rhizobium sp. 05N49 | reverse complement strand
CCTATGCGGACAGCGTCATCATTCGTACTGATGACGGTCCGGGGCCGCATCGCGGCTGGGAACGTGGCGAGCATCGTGGCTGGTATAACGGTCACCGTGGGTGGAGAGCTCGAATGGTCCATGAAGATTAACGGCGCCACCCGTCTTGCTTCACCAAAAGGGTAACGACGTATCGGTATGGTGAGCGCGTTACGCGGACGACCAATGTCTGCCGCTAACTGAACCCGATTCGCACCATGGAGCCGGAAAGTGATCCACTCTCCGGCTCCTGCTGTTTTGGCGGTTCTTCCCTAAGCGTTTTAGATCTAGCCACATCGGCATCACGATCCGGTCTTTCCGGAGGCCGCCAACACATATTCCGCGGTATTGCAGCGCAACTTGAACGTTTTGCGAACGCGATATGAGGTCAAAGGGCATCGCCTCCTCCGGTGAGGGCGTGGGGGACATTCCGTAGTTTCCGCAATTTCCGAGGTTTACGGTCTGTCGTAAGCTGTCGCCGTGACGAGAGAGGAATTCTGTAAGCGGTTCGTTGAGCGGGTTAGGCTCCATTGCCTCGCGGGGCGGAGACCGTTTGGAATGAACCCTGATATCTACTGCGAGAAGGTCGCTCCAATGTATTGGCGCGAACTGGGAGAAGAATTGAGCCCCGAGCAATGCGCGATCGCGATGCGGAAGACTGGTTGCTTCCACGCCGCTAGTGACGAGAGCTGCTGGCCGCATAGGTATGGACGCGGGCCGCCGTTAGATCGCCGATGATCGGGATCCTCGGCAAGCTCCGCTGGGAGTTCATCGCTGATGCCGAAGATCAGAAGAACGGTCGCTGCGCTGGGTTTTACGACGAGGTGCGGGAGCGCTACGGGCCTTCGGCGCGTCGTCCGGCAGCACAGTGATTCTGGCATCCCGAGCCGCGTCGACGAAGGCTTTCCTCGCCCGTGCCCCGCCGCCATGCGTTGCCGATGCTCTAAAGCACTGGGCTAAGGCGCGCTGGAACATGGTGTTCCCAGCCTTCTTAGGCCATTTCTCGGACATCAGCAGTCCGGAGAGGCCCGAGACAGTATGAAAGTCTCGATATCCTTGTCCATCGATCTGCACTGATATTTTCTTGATACGGACGGGCGACAGTTCGAGCTCGGCCATTTCATCACCTCACGCATGACTGATTCGCGACTCAACAGGTGCGGCGGTGATCCGTTCCGTCAATAACCCTTCCGGGCGAAATCAAGCTGGAGGTGGGATCACGCGGCCTCAGGGCTAACAGAGGGAAGGGCAAGATATGCCGCTACGCGATCCTAACGCAAGGACTTACATGCAATCGGTTTGGTTCCCGTCGTCGAGTGAGTTTGTGAAACTTTTGCTGCGCACGGCGCGGCGGGTGGAACTGACGAGGGCAGGGGCTTCCTTCTACGAGCGCTCGGTCAGGATGATCAGCGAGCTGGAGCTGTCGAAGGAGATCGTCCGCTGTCATCACCCCAACTGGGAATAATGAAGACCATGGGCTCCGTCTCCGGCGGAGCCTTCCGTTTAGCGGAATTGGTAGGCCGCGATTAGCGCGGATCGAACCTGGCGAGCATCTTGCGCAATTGAGCGTTCTGCTCGCTGAGCTTCTTTGCAAGCTGACGCCGCAACGCGTCGACCTCAGCATCAAGGTCGGCCATTTCATCCATGTAGGATCTCGGCCCGGTAGGGATAGAAGGAGCTTCGTCTAAAGCTGGGCCGATCGAGCCAGCCGGTGCCGCGAGCGAAGAAACCTTCTTCCGGCGCGTGGGCGCTGCCTTAGTCGTTGCTTTGGCAGCCGCGGTTTCGGAGTACGCAGGTAAAGTTTCCTCGGCTTTGTCTTTGCTGGCGAGGTTTGCGGGCCTGTCGTCAGCGACTGCGACCGCAGGAGCGTCTTCAATTGATGCCGGTATTCCGGTCTCAGGCGGATCGGTATCCGATAGGGATCGGCTAGCCTCGACCTGAGCGGAGCGGTCGAGTGCCGTCACATCGAGGCCAGGTTGTTCCGCCTCGGGCACAGGCTTGTGTTCGAGAGCAATGGTTTTCGGGGCGACTGCTGCGCTCTCATCACGACCATGTGTCTTCGGCTTAGGCAACACCAGGTCAGCTACAAATCTCCATGGCGTTCTCATTGCATTCAACCTTCAAAGCATGATGGCGGGACATTGCCGCGGTCATTCATTGTTACCAAGAGGACCGCATTGATCCTGGTCGAACCAGGCGAAAGGTCCACGGCGCCATCGGATTGAAATACGTGGCGCCGCTCAGACCAGAATTCAGCCCTTGCCAAGGCGCTTGCGCAGATCCGCATTTTCGGCGCGCAGCTTTTCCGAGAGCTCCCTTCGAAGCTGCTTATTCTCTTCCTCAAGCTTGATGAGGTCCGCGATATCATCGAGAACGTCAACAGCGGTAGCGACCGGAGCGGAAGCGGTGGAAGCAACGCGGGGCGCGCGAGCCGCGGGCGCCCTCGGTGCGGCAGGAGCCGTTACAGCCTTGACAGGAGCCGTCTTGGAGCCGCGCTTCGCGCGCGTCTTCCTGGCGGGTTTCTCTACCGGCGCAGAGGTAAGATCGACGGTGCCGGGTTCGGCGGCGGCTTTCGGCGTGCGCGACTTGCGGGTTTTCTTTTCAGCGGCGGCTACGGCCGGCGCTTCGGTCGTGGCAGTGGTCTCGATCGTGGTTTCGTCAGCCATCAGTGTTCTCCTCTGTTAGGCGGGCGAAGCATTTGTTTCGTCGCCATTTAAAGTCAATGCGGAGTACCGGGTTTTCGCGTGCATTCAATGTCTACGGCGCTGCCATTCGCGAAATCCTTAGATTGCGCGACCAGGGAACGGTCTTTATGGCCACATCGATGAGACAGGTCTGACAAAAGAGCGCTGCGCCTTGATCGATTTCCCGCAGGAGCGACAAATATTTTCTTATCCTTGTCGGCTGCGCTGTGTGCTTAGAACATTCCTCGATCCGCTCTTCTAGCTCACTGATGAAAGCCGACTGGTTGCAGCAAGCAGCCGGCTTGCGCGAACCGCATAAAATACGTATTTTACGTAACTGCCTGGAGGTGCCTATGAAGCAGTTTTCTTTTTCCGATATGAACCGGGCCTCGGGAGAGATCCTGGAGGCGGCCTTGATCGAGCCGGTGGCACTCACCAAGCGTGGCAAGGAAAAGCTCGTCATCCTGACGGCGGAACAGTACCGAAGGCTTATCGGCGGCTCGCATACGGTGGCCTATGGCCTCGACGATGCTCCCGACGCAATCCATGCGGAGCTGATGACCGGCCTCGACGCGTTGCTTGAGGACGATCATGTTTAATGCAGGCAACGTCGTCCGCTTCCATTACCTCTGGAAGCGACAGTCGGACGCCGCGAGGAGAGCGGTCGCAAGGCTCGTCCGGTCTGCGTCGTCGTGCGAACACCCGCCGTCCCGGGCGCCGTTTTCCTGTTCGCCATCACCTCGCAGGTCCCGCCTGAGGGTCGCCTGTTCCTGCCGATCCGCGAGATCGAATGCCGCCGCGCCGGCCTTGATTTTCCCTGCTGGATCATTCTCGACGAATACAACCGCGTCGAGCTCGACAAGGCTTTCGACTTCGAAACGGGCAGGCCACTTGGCAGCTTCAGCCCGGCCTTCCTGAAAGAGATCGCCGGCATCGTCAAGCAAGCGGCGGTAAGCCGCAGGCAGGCGGCAGTCAACCGTACCTAGCCGGCGGAACGGTCGGATCTTCCCTCAACCCAACCGATCTCATCCGCCACGCTCTGAATTCCAATGTCGTAGATCACGCCAGCGTTAGGACAGGCCTTCTGGGAGCGATAGCAGGGATGTTCCGAAAACACCGTCCGGATCCACGCCCGCCCTTAGAGCCATTGTCCGACCCTTCCCCAAGCAACCCACCGCGGTCTCGATGCGGCTTGTCTGACCAAAAACCGCCTCGCAAGCTCAGGTCGATCATCTTCCCGCAACCGCCCCCTCGTTTTCTTCCCTGGCCACGCCCACCCCACATCACGGGGCATGTGGGGACGCCGGATCTGCGGCCATTCCTCGCGATACAAGAAAAGCCCTCCCAGGGGTGTGGGGGGCTCCAAAAAGCTTAGATGCCGGAACAGGTACCAAACGGCCAAGCGAGACAGTAGGCTCACAGGGCACGTGTATTAGCGAATCAATTCGGCTGATCCTCGAAGGCCGCCCCTCATTTAAGTGAGAATGAATACGCGCAAGGTCTGCTTGCCTGCCAGGCGGGGCGAGTTTGAGAAAAGGAGAGAATATAAAATTCCGCAATCGAAGCTCTATCCGAAAATTCGATGGGAATGTTTTCGGCGCGTGGCTGGATGTTTCTATGTCCTCCCTTCTGCAGCGTGTAGTGACAGGAAGCATCGATAACGACGGAGAACAGTATTGTCCGCGATGTACCAGTGGTGATTTTGTAGGAGCGACTAGTTCCCAACGATTGCCCGACCACATCGATACTTTCCTTGAGGTGAAGCGTTTCGAGTGGCTCGGCGCGCGCGCTGATGGGCTGGGCGGCGACTACTACGACCAACAATACCCGATTGAGTTTCGACATGACGTCTCCCCGTGCGTATATTCAAGACAAACAGCAAGGGAAATCACCAGCTCCATCACCATTCGGACATAGATCCAATGGTGGCTTAGCAAAAGCCTGAACACGCAACAGATAATCCATAGCGCGACGCCTGCTATCACAAATCCTTACCAGAAGCGCGTTGTCCGTTTCCGCTGAAGCGCGGCTGGCCCTGCGCGCTCTGACAATCGCCGTTTGACTGACAAGAAGCTTTGTTATCTTGTCGACCCTGTTTTCGGCGAACCTCAGTTCTTTCTTTCGGGAACTGCGACTTTTCTGCTGCTTGATTGGCATGAAAGCCATCCGACTGCGGTCATTCATCTAAAGACTTTCTGAGGTGTGAGTTGCCGAATGGTGATTTCTGAACAGACAGATCAGCAATGGGCGTTAGCGTAGTTGCGCGATTCCGAGTTTGATGACCTTGATAAAATCGCTCATCCGCTCGCCGCGGCTATTCTGATATTCTTCCAAGGTAGGGGTAGTGAGGGTGGCATCAGCGAGCGCAGAAATGCGATTGTCTTGCACAGCCTTGGCGCCGAGAGCCCAAATCCGGTCAAAGAGTAACCGGTCTAGTTCTTTGTCTGGCATATGGTCCACATTATCTGTCCGATCGGGGAAGTAGTCGGGCGACACGAACGGTGACTAACAGCTGAGAGCAAGTTTGGCCGAGTTAACTGGCTGGGCATTTGCTCATGCCAATACACCTTAACGGTCTTTATCGACGCCTGGCTCAGATCATAGGTATGGTAACAACGAGGATGCCAATGAGCGCGGCTGTGAGCACTGACGTCTCGATCAGAAAGAGAGTGATTTGCCGTCCCGTAAAGTCTGGAAAATAATATCGCATGGTTTTCCTGTTTAAAAATTTATTCTACAAACGTATCGTATCACCGTTCTTCTAAAAATATTTTTTTATTTTCGTGAATGCTAAAGTTTTTTAGCGTGGTGCATGGGGCTCCTCGTCACCAGAGCGCTGTGGCACTCGGACAGAGCCTGTCTTCAACCTGCCGACCGACATAGTTTGCTTCACATGGAGTGCGCGTTCACGCGCCACACGCAGTTCGTACAGTGCCATTCCCTTGAGAGGCGCCCTCGTCGCGTCATCGTTGCGAGCCCGACGTCCAGGCGACATTTTGTTACGCAGTCGTTAAAGGAGCGATGTCCAGTCATATCAACCCTTCCTTCCCGATCTCAAGCTGCTCGGGCTTCATCTGCCCGGGACCAGGAAACGCCTGCGCCGGGTCTGAACCGTATTCCCTGACCCACTTGCGCAGCACATTCTCATGAATATCCAGGTCGCGGGCGGCTTGCGCAACACTGACCCCGCGCTCTCGCACCAACTTCACTGCCTCAAGCTTGTACTCGCGGCCGAATTTCCTTCGTTGCATTCATGCGCTCCAGTTTCATTGGAAACACCTTAACTCGGTGTCCACGAAACCGGCAGCAGGCCAATCTCGATTTCTTGCCCATAAGGGCGACCTTACAGGGTTGGTCCGCGGCTTCGACTGATAAAAGACCTCCCTTGCAGGCGGTATCGATGATCTGAGAGGAGCGCTGGAGGCAGTCCGGTGAGGACCGCTCTAGTCCGGCCGGCTGCGGGTCCTTCGCGAAGGAGCAACCATAAGGAGAATAGCACTACCTTAGAAAACTAACCGTTGACGAACCCGCCCGCCTGCCGTATACAAGGCGCATCGATCTTTTGCTTGCCGAGCTTTGTCTACCGCGCGATTGGCACCGCGCTTTAAGCGAACTTCCCTTTCAAAAATAGTCGGTTTTCGTCCGCGTGGCATCAGCTTCGCGGTTTCTCAACTTTATGCTTGAAAGGGTTCATCATGACCACTGGCACAGTAAAATGGTTCAATTCCACCAAGGGCTTTGGCTTCATCCAGCCTGACGACGGCGGCGCTGACGCCTTCGTTCACATCTCGGCTGTCGAGCGCGCCGGAATGCGTGAACTCGTCGAAGGCCAGAAGATCGGCTTCGAACTCGAGCGCGATCGTAAGTCGGGCAAGATGTCGGCCTGCAATCTGCAGTCCGCTTAATCGATATCCTGCTTCCCCTTGACCACGGATGTACTGGCACTGCCGGGAGCAATGTATCAGTTTGAGGCCAGGCGGGCTCGCCTGGCCTCTTTCGTTTTGGCCTCACAGCCCAGATCGAGGAAATTCGATGACAGAAACGTATAGCAAATCTCGCAGGCAGGCCGAGGCGGCCTTCGGAAATCTCCAGGCCGAGTTTTTCGCCAAGAACAATGCGGCGGAAGAGCTCGCATCGATCGCTCAGGCGCGCGATGCCAAGACCATCAGGCTGCGCGAAGCGCGGCTCGCCAAGGAGCAAGCTGACCGGATCTCCGCAACATCCGCGCTCCTTGCCAAACGATCGAAGTCCAGCTGAGATCATCCCAAACGCAAAGAGTCAGGATATAGATTGAGACACGCCAGAAACAACGAACACACCGACCGACGCGCCGCTGCTGCGGACGCCAAAGCAGCCCTTCTCAAAGCATATCGAGCAGCAAAGACAGCGGCAGAGCCATTACAAGCCGCCAGACAGACGGAGCGCATCTCGCTTGTTGAAGCCCGCGAGGCACGCCGTGCGGAACGGGAACGACTGAAAGCCGAGGAGCGTAGGCGCCTAGAAACTCTTGCGGCGCAAGAGCAGGCAGCCATGGAGGCGGCCGAGATTGAGGCGCAAAAGTCCGCCGAAAACGCCCGGATATCGCTCGTCGTGGAAGACGAGGCCGCTCGCAAGGCTGAGCGGGACAGACGCTATGCTGCCCGCAAGGCCCGTCGGGCTTAGCGTCCGGGCGCCCACATTTTGATGGTTAGGGCCGTGGAATAGATCAGGGCGTGATATACGGTCACGCTCGAACTTACTCATTCCTTAGGAGCCTTTTATGGCACCGGACACGAACGAGCTACAGGCAATCAATACAGCTTGGCAGATAGCGATCCAGGAAATCCTGCGCATGGTGATACGTGACATGTACCATGGTGCTGGCGAAGCGGCCTTCGGCTCCCACATCAAGCGGATCGAAGAAGCGGCCGTCGACAGCATCCAGACGGACTTGAGGCTTCGCGGCACTAACGAGTGGACCGAGATGTTGGTCAAGGAACGGGCCAGCAATTTCGTGACGACGCTCTTGACGTCCTTTACCTATGACCGTGCCTGACCAGGGTTCACGGTCGTCCGAGTCACGAATTTCTGGGTAAGCGGTAGCGTACCTGAACTTTCTTGTGGTCTTCGAGGTTGATCTGCAAGGCGACCGCCTAAATCACTCCCAGTAGGCAGCAATAAGCCAAGCGGTCGGGCATGGAAGAGCATAGTGCAGAACGCCTCGCAGCCATCGTCGAGTCTTCCTTCGACGCGATCATCAGTAAGGATCTTTCAGGCACGATCGTTAGCTGGAACAGGGCGGCCGAACGCATGTTCGGCTATCCGGAAACCGAGGTGGTCGGAAAATCGATCTATTTGATCATACCCGACGACAAACGGGATGAGGAGGCGGACATCCTGCGCCTGCTGAAACTGGGGGAGCCGATCGAGCCGTTTCAGACGACGCGCCGCCACCGAGACGGACGGATAGTCCCGATCTCGATCACCATTTCTCCAATCAAAAGTCGGGCCGGGAAACTCGTGGGTGCATCGAGCATCGCCCGGGACATCTCGGAGACACGCGAAAGCGATCGCCGGCTTCGCCTGTTGATGCGAGAAATCAATCATCGCGTTAAAAATCAGTACGCCGTCGTCCTTGCCGTTATCCGGCAGACGTCGACACGCTCCCGCTCAATCGAAGAATTTGAGAAGCGGGTCCGCGAACGTATTATGGCCCTGTCTCATTCACATGATCTGCTGTCACAGGTCGATTGGGCGGGGGTGAGGCTCGCCGATCTCGTGGCGCATCAACTCCAACCCTTCGAGGCTCTACAGCCGGTCCAAATTCTGGGCCCGGAAATCGTACTTGACGCCAACGCTGTCCTCAATCTTGGCATGGCCTTCCACGAACTGATCATGAATGCGATGCGCTTCGGGGTTACGGATGTTGGCGGAATATCCGTCACTTGGGGGCTGACGAGCGGAGAGGGCGGCGACATATTCGAGCTCGTCTGGTCTGAGCCGGCGGTGCCTTACGCCGATCTACTGGCGCATGAGGACGGGTTCGGCGCCCTCGTTCTTGGTAAGCTGGTGCCATCCGCCTTGTCCGGCCAAGCGCAATGGAGTTTCACGGACGGACTGATCGTCTGGAAGCTGACAGCGCCGCTTGCACGCATCCAGATCGGGCTGGGATCTGCGGCCTTGCTCTGACTATGCCCAGGGAGCGAGCCGAGCAGATGTCTGCAACATCCGCGCTGCTTGCCGAACGACCCAAGCCCACCCAAAGATTTGGGACACGCCAGAAAGCAGCTCGCCGACAGACGCTTCGCGGCTGCGGACTCTCAGGCGTCCCGTCTCACTGGAACCGGCCTGCAAAGATGGCGGTAGAGCTATCACGATCAGCAACGCGAGCGCATCTCTCTTGTCCACGCTCGAGAAGCGGGCTGGCCGGAGCTGGAACAATTGAGGCTCGCGAAGCGCTAAAAGCCGGTCAAAGAACCGCTTGATTGGCATGGCGTTCCAAAAATCGGAATCCCTTAGCCGCGCCATCCGGCATGATAAGCAGCGCAGGATAAATGGTGCGGGTTGGAAATGACTGAAACTGAAGAATCACCGATGAGCCCTGAAACAGTGGCGGACCTTCCTCATCTTGATGAGGCGTTGGATGATCACCGTTTCCGCCAATTCCTCGATCACGTGCCGTTCGGAGTGGCCGTGGCGGAACTCGCGTCGACCGAGGTGCTTGTATACGCCAATATTGAATTCGAGCGTTTGATGGGGGTTTCAGCAGAGGAGCTGCAGGGCAAGCCATGGTCATCGCTTCCGCTGGCGCGCTCTGTAAGTGGAGACCTAGACCTTGCGACTGCGATTGTGGCCGGCGAGGAGTATCTGGGGACGTTTTCGACATCCGCCAGGACTGAGCCAGAGTCGCATATTGACGCCTGGGCGAATACAATCGTCAATGACGCTGGCACCCCTCTCTTTCGTCTTGTCGCAATCGCGGCCACGAATAGTGGCCAGACCGGGACTGACCTGGCCACCGCGCTGGCGGAAAAGGACGTGCTGCTCAAGGAGTTGCAGCACAGGGTCAAAAACAATCTTCAGATGATCACCGCGCTGATCCGTATGGAAGCCCGGAACGCGCAACATCCGGACGAAGGCGAGCGCTTCAACCGACTTGCAGGCCGGGTAGACGCGCTAGCGCTTCGGGAAGCCGCGAGAGAGCATACCGACGCGTTTATCGTGAAAAGTGATCTGGAGGACTCAGATGAGCGCGATGCGACGCCGGGTGTTAGGGAACAACCGTAATCGATTGCGCCGAACGAGATTGTCGGCATTGCGGATTGCGTTCGCGGGCTGAATCCGCTTCCTCGTCTCCATGCGCAGTGTCCCAGCATTCGTTTCGGAACTCATTCGTGCGGCCAAGCCATCGGCCAGACCGTTGCCCGCTCTGATCCCGAGCACTATCAGTCGTTCCGGAGCGTTTGACTGCTCTGGCCAGCACCTATGATTTAAGGATGAGGACGCTAAGCAACAGGTCGCCAGTTCATTTCGCATCCACTGCAGAACTGCGCTTCGACGCCGACATGCGCGCCGCCGTAGCCCTCGGACTCTCCCTCGGTGGCCCCGGTGTCGCCCTAGCTCGACTCTCATTCGCCAATGAGGGCGGCACCATAGTCGGTGGCACCATAAAGGATATGGATGATGACGACCTTTGCGTTCTTAACGCGGTAGAAGATCAGGTAGTTGCGATGTACGCGTCGCCGGATATCATATTTTTCATAGCTCGGGACGAGGGCGAAGCCGTTTGGGGTAGCGACAATATCTTCGCACCTGCGCCGCAGCGCTCGGATGAATGAAAGTGCGCGCTGCGGATTGCGCTCAGCAATATAATCTGCGATCTGTTCGAGATCGCTTTCCGCCTCATTAGAAAACTCAAGGATCATGCCGGTTTTTCGGCATTGTCAGCCATTGCGCGGTATTTCGCATCAAGACGGTCAAAAACATCGCTTGCCGACTTAGTCCGGCCAGCGTCTGCATCAGCAATGCCGCGCATGATGGAGGCATCCAGCGCTGCGAGACGAGCCTCGCGGTCCTGGATCAACCGCACCCCTTCACGCAAAACTTCGCTTTTCGAGCCATAGCGACCCGTCTCCACGAGTTTCTGAACATAACTTTCAAGCTTCTTTCCCAGATCGGCGCTGATCATGCGGTTTCTCCGTCATATTTTCCAAGACTATGTAGATCACTTATGAACTATTATCAAGAACTTTGAGCTTATTCCTGCCTGTTCGGCGCTCGCGAGCTGTGCCTTGCCAATGTGCCTGAACGCCCCATCGAGCAGCTGAGTTATAAGTTTCTGCCAAAACCTTGTAACGAGCCTGAACGCGGGCAATTTTTTCGGTTGTTTCGCGATGCATCAACGAAGATTGGTTGCGTTAAGGTGGCAGTGATTGGGCTCAGTGCGGCTAAACGCATTAGGCTACCACAAGTAACCCGTTGGGTCCCTATGTTGGCGGGGTATGAATAGCCCCGTTTTGTAGACACCCTCGGTTAGATTTCTAGCTCCTCGAGTTGCAGCTCTATCTGCTCAGGGAGCCGCACCTTACGCTCGGACCGGCTGCCGTAGAGTTCACGGCGAACCTTGTCGATCTCCAGCTTGATCAGTCAGTTCCTCGTTCGATCGGATCACTATTGGAGAAGCACCGAATAAGGCGATTTGGTTGCGCCTATGAACATCGCATGATTGTCTCGATCAGGCGCTCGCACGTGCGCACAACGTTCTTGACAGGTGCGGTCGCGACACCGAGCAACAGTCCTGCCTTTGCCGTTTCAGCGGACGCATACCATGGTGAAAGCGGTGCGGGAAACGTGCCGAAGGTTAGTGCATCCCTGGCGATCGCAACGTCGGGTGCGCCCCTAGGCAGCTTAAGAAGGACCGACAGACCCGGAGCCGAGACCGAACGCGGGCCTAGAGCGTCGCTGAAATGGTTGAGAACCGGCTGCCGTATCGCCGCGTAGGCACGTTTGATCCTCCTCAGGTGTCGCATGTAGTGCCCTTCTCGTATGAACTCGGAAATCGCCAACTGAACCGATGGACCGGGAGGCGGTGACAGGCAGGCCGCCACTTCGGCGAACCGTCCTGCGAGTTCGGCTGGAGCGATAACGAAACCGAGCCGGAGGGCCGGACTGATCGTTTTGCTGAACGAACCAATGTGGACGACACGGCCGCCGTTATCGATCGAGGCGAGCGCCGGCGCGGCCCGCCCGCTCAACTGGAGCTCGCTGAGGTAGTCATCCTCGACGATCCAGGCTCCGCTGCGCTCCGCCCACTCGAGGAGCAGGAGACGTCTCTGCAAAGACAAAGTTGCCCCGAGCGGTGCTTGCTGGCCGGGCGTCAGCACCGCGAGCCTCGCGTCAGGATAGTTGCGTATTCCGCGATCGACGTCGAGCCCTTCGCCGTCGACCGGGACCGGAACCGGGTGCACTTGAGCAAGCTCAAGGGCCCGCCGCGTCCAGGGAAATCCCGGATCCTCGAACCACGCGCTGTGGCCCTGCAGCCCGAGAACATTGAGGGTCAGTCCAAGTCCGCCTGCAAAGCCGCCGGTGATGATGACCTGAGAAGCCGAGCAGTTGATCCCTCTGGCCACGGCCAGATACATGGCGATCTCCCGTCTCAATTCCAGCTCTCCGCGAGGATCGGGGTACAGAGGCGGCGCACTCAGCTCAGCGCGGACGGCACTTGCACGCAGTCGTGCGAGTAACTTGGAGGGCATAGTGTGAGATGCGGGGACACCCATCTGAAACAGTGCTGGCCCCTGGGTCATCTCAAGATATGTCTCTACGAACGAACCTGCCGTAGGCGACCCTTCGGTTCTGGATGTCGCCCGTGGACGATCGGCAACGTACGTTCCGGCGGCCTTCGCAGCTTGGATCAACTGAGCTGCGGCAAGCTTTTCGTAAGCAGTCCGCACTGTACCCCGCGCGACGCCGAGCTGGGCTGCAAGATCCTGCCACGACGGAAGTCGTGCCCCCGGCTCCAGTACACCGTCTTCTATAGCTTTCGCGATTCCCCTGCGGATCTGCTCTGACAGGGAATGTTTCCCCGATCGGTCCACGGTCAGTTTCAGCAGTGTGCTCATTCACTCATGGTACACTACTTCTTCGCATTCTTGGTTCTTTTTTCTGCATCATGGTGGGAGCATTTTGAATGCATCTCTGAAGGAGCATGAACCATGAGCAGATTGATAAAATCCGCCGCGGCCGCACTGGCGATTGCCATCCCGCTTGCTGGGCCGGTGTCGGCCCACGACGCCGGTCGGGAAAGCGTCACTCCGACGTTTTCTCAGGCCATCGCCAATATCCCCGGCAAGTCGATGCGCGTCGTGGAAGTCGACTACGCGCCCGGCGCCTCGTCCCTTCCCCACACGCATGCAGCCTCCGCCTTCATCTTCGCCTACGTCCTCGCAGGCGAGGTGGAATCCAAGGTCAACGACGGCGAGGTCCGCCGGTACAAGGCGGGTGAAAGCTGGTTCGAGGCGCCGGGCGCAATGCACCTGGTCAGCCGCAACGCCAGCAAGACGGCACCCGCAAAGCTGCTGGCCGTGTTCGTCGTCCATACCGACGAAACGAAGCTCACCACCCCCGTCAAGTAACAGAAGGAATTTGAATCATGACAAGAAGGCTCGACTACAATCAGGTCGCTCCGAACGGCGCCAAGGCGCTCGGCGGCGTCTACGGCTACGTCCTGCAGAGCGGTCTGCCGGGCGAGCTTGTAGATCTCGTGTATATGCGCATATCGCAGATCAACAATTGCGCCTACTGCCTCGACATGCACACCCGCGAACTCATCAAGCGAGGCGTCAAGATCGAGAAGTTGGCCTTGGTCCAGGCTTGGGAGGAAGGCGGAAGCCTCTTCAGTGATACCGAACGTGCTGCGCTGGCTTGGGCCGAAACCGTCACCCTCGTAGCGGAGACAGGTGTTCCGGACGACGCATATGAAGCAGCGCGCCAGGTCTTCGATGAGAAGCAGCTTGTCGATCTGACGATCGCCATCAGCCTGATGAACAGCTACAATCGCATGGCTATAAGCTTCCGCAACACACCTCAAGCAGTCCTTGAGGTTTGACGGAGGATGAGACATGGCTGTCGTTGAAATTTCTGGCATCAGGATTCCGGACAGCAGGCTGGCTCGCGAAGCGAGCGAGTTCGTCCGGGAGACGGAGAGCAAGTTGCTTTTCGAGCACTCCACGCGTGTCTATTTCTGGGGCGCGATGGCGGGGCGGCAGAGAGGCGTCAACTTCGATGCGGAACTGCTGTTCGCGGCAGCCATGTTCCACGATGTCGGCCTGACGTCTCGCTTTAATGAAAGCAGACTGCGCTTCGAAATCGACGGCGCGAACGCCGCCCGTGATTTCCTTCGCAGTCACGGTGTGTCGGAAGACGACATTCAGAAGGTCTGGCTCGCGATCGCGCTGCACACCACGCCGGGGATTTCGGCGCATCTAGATTCTATTGCCGCCCTGACCGTCGAAGGCGTCATGATGGACCTTGTCGGCGCCGGCTACGACCGGTTCGGCGAAAACCAGCGAGCTGCCTTCGAAGCAACATATCCCCGCGGAGCCAACTTCATCGAACACCTGCTCCAGGCACTTTACGATGGCCTGGAGCATCGTCCGGAGGTCACACAGGGAACAGGTCTTGCCGACGTGATGGCGGACAAGAACCCTCATTTTAATCGCCGCGATTTCTGCTGCCTGATGCGGAATTCTCCGTGGGCATGCGACGATTGCAGCTCCAGCTAAGAGGTTTCGTCATGTCGGAAATACTCCAGGGAGTACGAATCCCTGACAGCAAGCTCGCCCACGAAGTCACGCAGTTCATCCGTGACACTCAAAGCGACCTGCTCTTTCATCACTCCGTTCGGGTCTACTTCTGGGGAGCGATGACCGGAAACAGAAAGCGAAAGATCTTCGACCCTGAACTGCTTTACTCTGCTTGCATGTTCCACGACGTCGGACTGACAGAGCAGTATGGCGACAGCCAACTCCGCTTTGAGGTCGATGGCGCCAATGCCGCAGCCGACTTTCTCCGAAGTCGTGGGATCGCGCCGCGGCAGATCGAGATCGTCTGGAACGCTGTCGCGCTTCACACCACTCCCGGCATTCCGGAATTCATGCGCCCGGAGATCGCACTGGTTCAGGCGGGGGCCGGAATGGACGTAGTGGGACGTGGCTTCGAGGAGTTTTCTCCCACGGAACGCGAGGCTGTCGTCGCAGCGTATCCTCGCGAGGAGGCTTTCGCAGACGGCATTATTGAAGCCTTCTATCGGGGAATGAAACATCGTCCTCAGAGCACGTTCGGTACATTCAACGACGACGTGCTCGCGTTTAAGGATCCAACGTTCGAGCGGTTGGACATCTGCAAGGCGATACTCAGCTCCCGATGGAAAGTCGAGCCTCGCCGCTGCGGAAACGCGTGCGACCACGCTCATTGAGCAAATGAGAATTTTCGGGTCTGCCGACGTTCACCTCAGCCCGCCACTGCGGATGTTGGATTGTCGAGCCCTGCGCGCTCGATAAGACGAAAAATACGACCATGAAGACACGAATGGTTCTCGTCACCGGCGCGAGCAGGGGCATTGGCAGAGCGCTGTCACATCGCCTTGCCGAGTCCGGCCATCCGGTGGTCCGCGTCGCACGCGGGAAGGATCCGGCCTTTCCCGGCGAACTGGCCGCTATCGATCTCGATGACGATCGCGGTGCCGCCGGAGCTTTGCTGAGGCATTTCCAAACGAAGAAATCGTGCAACAGCTTGTTGCACATTTGCCCGGGGGCCATAACGGCCCGAGCGGGCGCTCTGTCAGGCTGAGGCGATCCTTTCCTTGAGCTCTGCGAGCAGGGATACGTGATTACCATCTGGTGCAGGGACAAGGGTCGTGATATCGCCGGTCTGTACCAGCTGCCGCCCCAAAGGCTTCATTTCGTTTCAGGAGGTCGACCGTTTTACAAATTCCGAAACATAACAGTTCCGCCTAAGAGATGGGATTCCGGTCAAATCCCATCAACTGCCTAAAATCGGGGCGGCCGGTTCGCATCCCGCGAAAGCGGGAGATTTGACCCCCATGTGCTGCAGGCGTCTTTTCGAAGCCACTTTAAACTTTGCTTCATTCTGCGTACTTCGATATCAAAGTCATCGTTTCTGTAGGAATGATATCATTGCCGGCGGTTACCATCCGAAATCTTTCTGAGGAAACACATCGTGCCTTGCGGGTGCGAGCGGCTCATCACGGCCGCAGTACTGAGGCCGAGATCCGTGACATCCTCGAGGCGGCCGTTCGTCCCGCAGGACGCGTAAAGCTCGGCTCGTTGCTGGCGGCTATCGGTCGTGACGCTGAGCTTTCCAACCGTGACGTTGGAGCCCTGCAGAAAAGTCGCGACAAGATGGCTGCTGAGCCGATGACCTTCGAATGATCTTGCTGGACACCAACGTAATATCGGAGCCATGGAAGCCGGCTCCCAACGAGACAGTGGTCGCGTGGTTGGATGCCCAAACCATCGAGACGCTGTTCCTCGGCAATAACGGTCGCTTAACTTCGCTTCGAGATCGCGGCTATGCCGTCAGGAAAACGTCAAACTATCCTTCGCGATCGCCTTGAGGGTGAAGTGCTGCTGCACTTTTCCGAGCATATCCTGCCATTCAATGTGGTGATGTCACAATTCYACTCGGAACTGATGGCTCGTGTCCGAGTATCTGGCAAAGCGATTGGCGCGGCTGACGGCTATATTGCTGCCCAGCAGCAGCCAACGGCCTAGCGATCGCAAATCGCGACACAAGCCCGTTCGGGGCCGCTGGATTGAAAGTGATTGATCCCTGGGTGCGATAGCGACAGGTGGATCTAGACGTCGTAGGTTCGTATCGGTTCAAGGCGATGGTTTCCGCTAGAGCTCATCGAGTGCTTCTTAGCGTTCGCAACAGCCAACGAAAGCTGTTACCATTGAATTGCATATTGATGAGCATTCCCGGCCGTGGACGAACCACGGCCGGAAACATGAAAAGCGGCAACTTTTATGATCCGCTCACGCGTGCCTTAACCGTACGCTCCGAGCCACTGCTCCTGACGGTCAGCTCGATCTGCGAGCCAACGGGCGTCAGGCCGATGCGATTGCGCAGATCAGCAGCGCCATGAACCGGTCGACCATCGACAGCTGCCACCACGTCACCCGGTTTCAAACCCGCACCAGCGGCCGGAGATCCTTGCTCAACCGCCGCGATCAGCGCGCCGCCCGCGTCATCCAGTCCGAGCGAAGCTGCGATATCGGAATCAAGATCCTGAATCGCAACGCCAAGCTTGCCGCGAATGACCTCGCCATGTTGGATCAGCTGGGTCATCACCAATCTTGCGATCTTGGCCGGTACGGCGAAGCCGATACCGATGTTGCCGCCAGCCGGGCTGAGGATCGCGGAGTTGATCCCCACAAGCCTGCCGTCAAAGGTTACCAACGCGCCGCCCGAGTTGCCGGGATTGATCGAAGCATCCGTCTGGATAAAATCTTCATAACCATCGCGGCTAAGACCGCTTCGGCCAAGCGCGCTGACGATGCCCGACGTGACGGTCTGACCAAGCCCAAACGGATTGCCGATTGCCACAACATAATCGCCAACGCGCAATGCATCCGAGTCGCCAAAAGGCAACGTTGTCAGATTGCGTGCCGGTATCTGGAGCACTGCGATGTCGGTACCCTTGTCGGAGCCGACAAGCCTCGCATCCAGCCGCCTTCCGTCCTTGAGCGTCACGAGGATCTTACGGGCATTGGCGACGACATGATGGTTCGTCAACACGTAACCTCGTGTCGCATCGACGATGACCCCCGATCCGGCGCTTAGACGAGGTTCCGCCTGAGGCTTATCCGGAAGGTTGAAGTAGCGGCGGAAATAGGGGTCGCTGTAGAGCGGGTTATCCTCTTCGGGCGCCTGCGAGGCAACCGAGATGTTGACAACTGCCGGCGTGACTTTTTCCAGCATCGGAGCAAGCGTCGGCACGCTGCCGCCGATCCCGGACACGAACTGTGCCTGGGCAGGAGCGCCGCCAATGAGCAGGGAGACGGTGAAGACGACAATCAATGGCCTGATGAGCCTTATGAACGCAGACATGGTCCCTCCTTCGTTTCGAACATGCTAACGCAGAAAGAAGCCGGAGGACGTCCTCCGGCTTCTTTCCTTAATGTTTGATCTCGATGCGTTTGACCTGCGACTGCGCCTTCTCATCCTTGGGCAAGGTCACGGTCAGCACGCCGTTTCGGAAGCGCGCATCGACCTCGTCTTCCCTGACTTCGACGGCGAGCGGAATACGGCGCTCGAAGCGCCCATAGTAGCGCTCAGTGAACTGGCGATCCTTGTCTTCGGTCTCCGAGCGCTTCTCGCCCTTTAGCGTCAGCACGCCGTCATTAAGGAGGACCTCGATGTCCTTCTCCTCCAGGCCGGGGACTTCGGCCGTGATCCTGATCTCCTTGTCGGTGTCGGAGATCTCGACGCTCGGCCAGCCGGAACCGAGGCTGGAGGTGCTGGTGAACGACGGTAGACCGGAGCCGAAGCCGCGGAAGACGTCGTCGAACAGGCGGTTTACCTCGCGATGCAGCGACAGGAAGGGATCACGGTCGTCATCGCGCGGAAGACTTGGAACCTGATTGCCATTGCTTCGGCCCCAAGGAATCAGATCACGAACACTCATGTTTCTTCTCCTTATCTTGTGGTTCATTTGACATAGCTTCGCTGCTGGCCCCAGGCGTCGTTCGGGGCCTTGGGCGCGCATTTGCGCCGATGGATGGCTTAAGCCGCCTGCTTGTGGGCTTCGATCTGCTTCGTCTCACTCATGGGCAGCGCTTCGCCGGTGCTGATTGCGATCTGGCGCGGTTTCATTTCCTCGGGGATTTCGCGCTTGAGATCGATGGTCAGCAGACCGTTGACGAGGCCAGCACCCACGACCTTGACGTGGTCGGCAAGTTCGAACCGGCGTTGGAACGAGCGGGCGGCGATGCCGCGATGCAGATACTGTGCATCGTCAGCATTTGCCTTCTGGCCGGATACGAAGAGCATGCTCTGATCCTGCGTGATCGTCAGTTCGTCCTGCGAAAAGCCGGCCACTGCCATGGCAATGTGGTACGCGTCCTCACCGGACTTGACGATGTCATACGGCGGCCAGTTGTCGATCGTTTCGACGCGGCTTGCAGCTTCGAGCGCATTTAGCATTCGGTCGAATCCAATGCTCGACCGGAACAGGGGAGAGAAATCGAGGTTTGCTCTCATAGCCATATCCTCCTTGTAAGCAACATGGATACAAGACGACGCCAAGAGCACATGGCGCCTCCTGGACTTGCCGACCCCCATTGGGCGATCGGACAATATTGATATAATTCAGTAGCTTGTGGTTTCAAGAACTTTGGATTTGCCCGGTAGAAAAATTTGATTTTTCTGTTTGGACCACCAGATTTCTGTGATGAAACAAAAGGAGCAATGGGTATGACAATGGCCTCCGAAGACGTCATCGCCATCCTCGGACCTGTCGACGAAACTTTGATAGCTGATGTGGTGGCGACTGGTGCCAACCAAGCTGAACTGGCGGAAGCCTTCGCGTGGGTCAACAGCGACGAAGCGTTGATGAGTGAACGGCGGCCTCTGCCGACAGGCAGGACCGCCTTGTTGATCGACCTTCTCGTCTCAGACCAAGAGGAGTTGGAGTAGGCGTGGCACCTGCATGGAAGCAGCCTCGCCTATGCGGTGGTCAGCACGCGAACCTCGCCCTGGCGACCGACAGTGTCAACCACTACACTGCGTCCGGAGCGGCGAATTGCGACGTCGGCCCGGCCGTTTCCGACCCGCAGGTGTCGTAGCATCACCTCGTCCAGGAACGGAGGCAGTTGCGGCTCGTCGAAGCTGATGATCCGGGCATTCGGCTCGAAGTCGAGGCCGAGACAGGATTGCAGCAGAAGGAGGGGGGCTGCGGCCGCCCATGCCTGCGGAGAGCAGGCAACAGGATAGAAGGTCGGCCCCTGAGCCCGCTGGCGTGGCAAGCCACAAAAGAGCTCCGGAAGACGGCGCAAGTCCAGATATGTCGAGGCCGCAAAAAGACCCTCGAAGATCCGAGCTGCCTCAGTGCGGTAGCCGTAGCGGGCGAGACCGCTGGCAATCATTGCATTGTCATGCGGCCAGACAGAGCCATTGTGATAGCTCATCGGATTGTAGCGCGCCTCGGTGGAGGCGATGGTGCGAATACCCCAGCCGCAAAAGGACGAGGCGCTCATCAGAGTTTTGGCAACCTGTGTGGCCCGCTCCGGATACGCGACGCCGGTGAAGAGGGCATGGCCCGCATTCGAGGACCGGACCCTGCAAGGTTGCTTGTTCCCATCGAGCGCTAGTACAAAGGTGCCGAGTTCCTCGTCGAAGAAACTCGTATCGAAGGCACGACGAAGACCTTCCGCCCTTGCCAAAAATTTTGCCGCGCGTTCGGGCCTGCCGAGCAGGCGGAAAATCGCGGCAGCTGCCTGCCAGGCGCCATAAACATAGGCCTGAACCTCGGCAATGGCGATCGGGCCTTTGGCAAGCGTACCATCGGCGTGGAAAACCGAGTCGTGACTGTCTTTCCAGGCCTGATTGATCAGCCCTTCCTCCGTCAACCGCCCGTATTCGACGAAACCATCACCGTCGCGATCGCCGTGTTCATCGATCCAGGTAAGAGCGGCCTCGATATTCGGCAGAAGGCGATTGATTGTGGCAAAATCGCCGGTTCGTTTCAGGTACTCGCCTGCCAGTAATATGAACAATGGTGTGGAGTCGATACTGCCGTAATATCGGCGGAAGGGCACTTCGCCCAGTTCGGCCATTTCGCCATAGCGCACTTCATGCAAGATTTTTCCCGGTTCGGCGTCTGCTGCCGGATCGACTTCTGTCGCCTGGTTCGCCGCAAGATGGCCAAGTACGCCACAGGCAATGCGCGGATCAAGCCACAGCGTTTCCAGCGCCGTGATCAGCGCATCGCGTCCGAAAACCGTGCTGAACCAAGGAATCCCGGCGTAGGGATAGGGGCCCTCCGGCTTGTCGGTCATTAACATGTAAAGGTCGGAGACGCTTCGCCGGGCGACCTCGTTAAAAATATCGTTGGACGTGACGATCGATGCCGCGCGCGAGGAAGATGAGCGCAATGCACGGCGGGCATCCCGCAGGCCAAGGAAAAACGACTGGTAGCCTAGAGCTTTATCTTTGGCTTGGTCGCAGCAGATCTGGATGAATAGCGACCGCGTTTCATGTGGCGCGAGATCAAGATCATAAATGACATGGCCGCTCCCAAGTTCGTCTGGGCGCGGCTCGAAGGACAACCGCGTGAGGCGCTTCTGATCGTCGAGGCCGATGTAGGACAGAAGAACGCGGTCCTGTTCCACCACGGCCGGAAGCTGGCGGCCTTTTTTCGCCCTGACGGTTCCGCGAACCTCGAACAGATCGGCAAAGTCCGCTCCGAACGAAATTTCGATGCGCACTTGTTGTCGTCGCTCGTCGTAGTTCCTTACCGCCAAGCGCTCATAACAACCGGCATTCCACAGAAAGCGTGTCCTGCGCATATGAATGAGATCATGCTCAAGTGTGAGCTTCCCCTTTTCATCAGAAAGGTCGGGATTGGTCAAATCGCAGGTTAGCGTGGCATTGTCGTCGCGCAGCGTCGACGAGAGAAGCATCGGGCGCTTGCCGCTGATCGTCAGGTGCAGATGCGAGAGGTAACGCGTGTCCCGATGGAAGATGCCTTCCGGGCTGCCGGGCCCGGAGAGCGCGTCACCATTGTGATCGAAGACGGCGAATGTGTCGCCGTGCTTCAGGGTGCGAGGCCGCCGCTCGTGAAGTGAGGCGGTCGCCGGAATGAAAAATTGCGCGATCGGTGCCTGGCCACCTGCAGGCGCGGAACCGTCGTGTGCAGAAGAGATCGACATGCTGATGGCCTCCGATTATGCCACGATCTGAAGATCGAGGTCCTGACCGTTAGCACGGCGCAGCGGGGCCGCTTTGGTACGGACGCCGGGAAGATTGCGATAGATGTCGAGATAGTCCTGTGCCATCCGCTCGGCGCTAAAACGCTTCTCGAAGGTCGCACGAACCTTCTTTCGATCCATCTTGAGCGCCCATTCGACGTTCTCAGCGGCCTCCGTCACGCTGTCGACGAGAATGCCCGACGCGCCATTGTCGATGACTTCCGGCGTAGAGCCGCAGCTAAATGCGATGACGGGCGTGCCACAGGCCATCGCTTCGATCATGACGAGCCCGAACGGCTCGGGCCAGTCGATCGGGAATAGCAGTGCGCCGGCATTGCCGAGGAAGGCGGCCTTCTGACGCTCGTTGATCTCGCCGATGAATTCGACGTTCGAATGGCTCCTGACCATCGGCTCGATCACCGTTTCCCAATAGGCCTTGTCCGCGTTGTCGATCTTCGCGGCCATCTTCAAGGGCACGCCAACTTTCGCAGCGATTTCGATCGCCCGGTCGGGCCGTTTCTCCGGCGATATTCGCCCGAGGAACGCGAGGTAGTTGCCTTTGGGCCTTTCCGTGAATGGCAGCAGGTCGAGAGGCAGGCCATGATATACCGTCCCTGACCAGTTGACCGGCGGCATTGGGCGGCGCTGATCATTGGAGATCGACACCAGCGGGATATCGGGAAAAGCCGAGTAGAAGGGCTTGAGGTCCGGCAGGTCAAGACGGCCGTGCAGCGTTGTCACCGTGCGATCGGCAAACTCCCGGATCAGCGGGAAATGCAGGAGACCGATGTGGAAGTGCAGTACATCGAATTCGTGCGCCCGCCGGCGAAATTCCTCCAGCATCACAACCTGATGCGGCAGGTGATCCTTGACTGCCGGGTTGAGGCGCAGCGCGACGTCCGAGCACGACACGAGCTTCGCTGCGGTAATCGAATCTCCGCTGGCAAAAAGTGTGACGTCATGACCTTGGGCGACGAGTGTGTCGGTGAGATAGGAAACAATGCGCTCGGTTCCACCATAAAGCTTGGGCGGAACGCTTTCGGCGAGCGGTGCGATCTGAGCGATCTTCATCGGCAAAACCTCCTCATTTGAGAAAAGAGTCGACGGCAAAAATCAGGTTCGCGTCCTCCAGAGGCACGCGGCAGGTGCGAAGTGGCTATATCTCGAATGGTTGTCGGCGACGTTCTCCTTTCCAATAACTGCACAGGCCGAGCCCGCCAAATCGGCGCGTTCGCGGATTGCGGCGGTGGCGTCTGGGCACGGCGGAGCGAGCGCACACGCGTTCGCCGCTTGCTTCACCGTCCTTATCCAGGATCTTCAAAGCGTCGATGATGTCGTCGTAGGACACGGCTTTATTCGTGCCGGGATAAAGTCGAAGGGCTGGGATTGATTCGACCGAAAAGATGTCGGAGGCCCATGAAGCGAGAATGGCTCGCTTCTCGCCTTTGCTGATATGCTCGTTGTGAAGCACATCGCTTGGATGATTGAACTGCGTGGCCGGATGAAGCAGATGCGCAACGCTGATCGCCGTTGCGGCTTCCATTGCGACAGAGGACTTTATGTTTTCCTTTCTCATCGTCTGGCTCCACTGATATCGGTTCTATGGAACTCATTTTAGGAGTTGTTCAAGGGGCCCAGAGCACATCGTTTTCGAATATCCCTCGCGCGGCCTGAACCATCGTTTTGAGATGATCGGGCTCGTGGACGCCCTGCCGGTACAGTTCCACGAGGATGGTTGCTACGCGGTCAGCTTCTTCCGACTTCTTGACGAACCCGGCGCTCGATTGGATTTTGTCGAAGACTTTCCGGCAGACCGCGAGGTCTTTCGAGTGGAGTGGCTCGGGTGAGTGCTTAAGCCTTGCTTGAACCATGTGTTTCACCTTCCTCAATAATGGCTCGTCCCATACTGTGGGACGAGCCACAGTGACGCTTAGAAGTCCATTCCGGCGCCAGCGGGTATTGCCGGAGCGGCGTCCTTCTTAGGCTTTTCAGCAATCATTGCTTCCGTGGTCACCAAGAGACCTGCGACCGATGCTGCATCCTGGAGTGCGGTACGCACGACCTTGGCCGGGTCGATAACGCCTTGAGCGTAGAGATCGCCGTATTCTCCGGTCTGGGCATTCCAGCCGAAGGAGAACTCGGCCTTCTCCCGCAGCTTGCCAACGATGACCGAACCTTCGGCGCCGGCGTTTTCCGCGATCTG
>NZ_JBFTME010000038.1:0-27617 GCF_056396805.1 Rhizobium sp. 05N49 | reverse complement strand
CCTGAGATTCGAGGAAATTTCTGTCCGCGTCGCTCACAACGACGAGGTCCGCCTGCCTGCCAACCATCGATCAAACTCCTGCTCTTGTGACAGGAGCCAAACAAAATGAAGCTTACTTTGGTTCCAGGTGACTAGCAGCACCGCCAGTGATGAATTGGCTCCTGCCCACTGTCGTTCCTTTTGTGTCAACTTCATCTTTTTCTCCGGCTAAAGGAAAGCAGAAACCGAATTGGCTTCTTGTCGGAGGAAACGATATTATGTCTTCAATATGGATCAATCGCCGGGAATGGACTTACATAAAGGACAAAATGTCCTCTATGATGTAACCATGGATAGTCTCAGCAGCCTTACCGCATTCGTTCATGCCGCCGAGCGACACAGCTACGTGGCGGCGGCCCGCGTCGCCGGTGTTTCTCCATCGGCCATCGGAAAGGCCATCGCTCGCCTGGAAGCGCGGCTTGGCGTCCGGTTGTTCAACAGGACGACGCGCAATATCAGCCTGACGGAGGAAGGTTCAGCCTTCTACGAACGCTGCAAGCGCATTATCGATGACAAGCATTATCGAAAGCCGGAAACGCCCGAAGGGACGCCTGCGCGTCAGCGTTCCGCATATCGTCGGTCATCATCTCCTGATGCCGATCCTGCCGGCGTTTGTCGAACGATATCCCGAGATCGAGCTGGATATCGACTTTGAGGATCGCGTCGCCGATCTGGTGACAGAAGGGCTGGATGTTGTCATTCGCAGCGGAGAACTTGCCGATACCGGTCTGATCGCCCGTCGTCTCGGTGAGCAGCATTTTGTCGTTTGTGGAAGTCCCGGCTATTTCGCGCGCCATACGCTGCCGACAACGCCAGCCGATCTTGCCGGGCATGCCTGCATACATTTCAAATATCCAACCAGCGGTCGCCTGGCGCCCTGGGCTTTTGCTCCTCCGAACGAAAAACTGATCTTGCCGAGGAGCCTGACGTTCAACAATACGGACGCGGGCTTGCAAGCCGCGCTGGATGGTTTGGGCGTTGCCCATTTGCCGGTCTATGTGGCGGCGACGCATATTCGCGGAGGATTGCTCGTTCCCGCCCTGGCCTCATACATGGTCGCGTTTGGTTCACTGTCCCTCGTCTGGCCGTCAAATCGCCAGTTATCACCGAAGGTTCGGGCCTTTGTGGATTTCGTAGCCGAGCATCTCGCCGATCGACCAGATGCTTTCCAGGCCCATGTGGCTCGCTCGCGAAATTCCTGATTTTCGTCGGAAATAAGCAGAACTAAGATCGCTCGTTAAATCTTGCTGCAAATATCAAACGCAAAAGTCCACCTTCGGAGAGGATTCTTTGCGTCGACCGCGCAGATCGGCGGGTATCGATCCGCCGAGGTGCAACGGCATTGCAGTTACTTCATCATTCCTGTCAGTTCGCCACCCACAGGATGCAGGCGACGCCAGCAAAGAAGACGGCCAGAACCAGAGCGAGCCTGACGAATATCCAGAGATCGTCTGCGTGATCGAACGCGACCCCGGTTCTGTTCTGCGTATTCCTGGACGGATGAGACAAGGTCACATCGCGCATGCGCGCCTGCATGTAATAAGCCCACCAGCGACCGTACATAGCCATTCCTTCCGATCAAAATGCACTTGTCCGAACGGACGATGCAAAGCTATCGGTTCGCGCATATGTTTTCGATTGGAGCAGACGGGAAGCGGCATAAGCGTTGTATAAGGACGCCAAGACGCGTTCGTCCGGCAGAGGCTTTATGCGGCCTTTATGAAACGCCGCCTTTTTCCGCATGGAATTCAAATACGAGGCGATCCACTTTCCTCTCAGAAGGATTGTGGTCATGTCTCTTGAGAAGAATTTCACTGCGTCGCCGGCCGAAGCCTCGATTGCCGACATTGATATCGAAGAAGGCCTGGATTTCTCGGAGGTGCCGCCGGCCGTCCGTTATGTCATCTGCCTCCTCATGACCGTGATGGCGACAGCCATTGCTGCAGGTTTCGACCGCTATGAGGCCATTCCCAACCTGTCGCTTATCTATGTCATTCCAGTCGTGATAGGCAGCGTGTTCTTTGGTTTTGGGCCGGCGCTGTTTTCCGCCGTCCTCGGCGCGCTCGCCTATAACTTCTTTTTCACCGAGCCGCGCTTTTCGCTTGCTGTGGCTGATACCGCCAATATCTGGGCGATCGTTTTGCTCTTCGTCGTCGCCTGCATCATCAGCGCCATCACCGCCTGGGGACGTCACAAGAGCATCGATCTCGAGAGAACGCGCCGCATGCAGGCGGCTCTGAAGACCTATGCGGGAAGGATGACGACAAGCCGCTCGCTGGAGGACTCGACGACGCTGACGCTTGCTGCCGTCACGGGCTTCTTCCAGTCGCCGGCAGTCGTCATCATCCGAGAACGGGCGGATGGCAAACCGCAGGTGACGGGCGCAGAACAACTGTCGGCCATCGAGATCGAGGCTGCAAGATCCGCGTGGGATTCGCGCCTTGCCGTCACTGGCGGCGTCTACCCCTATGACGAATCCCGCTTCGACTTCTGGCCCGTCGCAAACGCCTGCGGCCAAAGTGCCGTCATCGGCGTCGCCTTCGATCCGGACCGGCGCCCGGCCAATCCCGACGGCATGATGGATATCGTCGCCCTGGTCTTCGGCACCGCGATCGACCGCTATCGGGCTTGAACACCCGGGCCTGCGAGTTTTCACGCTGACGGTGGCAGCGAGCGCGCTTTGGCACTTATGCAATTCTTATTTGCCCTGCCCCGCGGCAATATCGATTTCATATGGGCTTTTCGGGCAAATTCCCTCGGCAATCCAGTCGATGACCTCGAGGAAGAAACCTATGTTCGGCCGCAACGGCGTAATTTACCTGGCGCGTGAACGCGAAATCATTGCCGGCAGCGCCCGAAACCGGAAGACCTATCGCCACTTTCTGGCGAGCCTGACGACTGCGGTCGTTCTGTTTCTCCTGCTGGCTGGTGCGATCGCCATCAGGCTGATACCGCACGGCACCTCCTTCTAGACCCGACCCTGTCCAGCCTGCGGCTGCAAAAAGCGTCATCCGATCGGGCCGGCATATTTCTCCGGCGGCAGGCCATCATGCGCGCGCATGATGGCCGCATGGCATTACCGGCCGAGCCAGCGATATTCCTGGATAGAGGCCTTGCCGGTCTTCTTGTCGTAGAGGCAGATCAGGTTGACGTTCTTGACCTTGCTCTTGCCCTTGCCCATCGAGCCGCGCAGCAGCACGGCAACCTTGCCCGTCGCGTCGTCGAAGACGATGGGAGCGGTCGCCTCTGGCGTATCCATGCCCGACTGGCCGATGCAGGTGCCGTTCACCTTGGCAAAAAGCGCATTCCACGCGGCATCACTGGAGGCAGCGGCAAACTGGGCCGATACCAGCATCGCGGTTGCCGCAATCGTCATTATCTTGATCATTTTCAAACCCTTGTTGAACGGTCGAATCRCCCATCGCGTGGGACCTGCTTAGTGATAGGCGAGCGGGGCCAAAACAAGGCGGCGCGCATCATACAGCACGACGCCCCACGATCAGCCTACCTCCGCCCGCAACCAGTCGAGCGCCGCGCGAACGCCGGCACCGGGCGGCTGATCGCTGCTCGTGACCATATGGTAGGTATGGCCGGCAACCGCAGGGCCGAACGGCTGGACCAGATGACCGGCCGCCAGCTCCTCCCGCACAAGCGCAAGGCTCAGCAACGCTATACCCTGGCCGGCGACGGCGGCCTGAATAGCATGGCTTTCATCCGAAAAATGCAACTGGCCACGGGGCGAAGACGGGACAAGACCCGCTGCCGAGTACCAGCGCTCCCAGGTCGGATTGAGCGGGTGTTGTCGCCGCCATTGAAAATGGATGAGCGGCACCTTATCCAGGTCGCCGATCCCCAGCGGACCGAGCCGGGGATTGACGACGGGGGCGAAGTCATCGGCAAACATTACCTCGGCACTCAGGCCGGGATAGGGGCCTCTCCCGTAGCGGATCGCGATATCGACACCGGTCTCGGTGAGACTGACCGCATCGTCGGAAGCGTGAAGCTGAAGGTCGATATCCGGATACAGGGCGTGAAAACGCGCCACGCGCGGAACGAGCCATTTGGACGTGAACGCGCTGGTGGCCGAAATCGTCACCCTGGCGCGTCTCTGGGACTGAACAAGACGGTCGAGCACGGCCTCGACGGCATCGAACCCGTCCCGCAGGACGGGATAGAGCTGCACACCCGCCTCCGTCAGCACCACCTTGCGGACCTGCCGGTTGAACAGAACAAGGCCGGTGTGATCTTCCAGGGACCGGATCTGATGGCTGATGGCCGTCGGCGTCACGCCGAGTTCCTCCGCCGCCCGCTTGAAGCTCAGCAAGCGGGCGGCTGCCTCAAACGCACGCAGCGACGACAGGGGTGGAAGTTTGCGCATGACCATGACGGATGAATTCAGTTCACCTGACAGCTGATGATTTGGAATTTGTCGAACACAGGATTTCCAGATCATTATCCCGACAAAGCCGAGGTCATCAAGATGATCTGATCTTGACCATCGCCGCGCAAGGAGCAATCAATGTTTGAACGTATCGTCACCCAACCGGACAATTATGAACCTTTCTTGCTGTCGCAGGGCATCAGGTTCGGCAATCTCCTGTTCATCTCCGGCCAGGCCGGCGCCGATGACGAGGGCCGGATCGTCGACGGAGGTTTTCGTGCACAGGGAGAGCAGGCCTTCGCCAATCTCCGCCGCGCGCTCGAAGCCGGCGGCTCGAGCTTGAAGGACGTTGTCAAGGTGACGATCTTCGTCACGGATATGAGGCATTTCCCCGATGTAGTGGAACTGCGCCGCAAATATTTCTCCGAGCCCTACCCCGCCGACACGATCGCCGAAATCACGGCGCTCTATGACCCCAAGGCGATGATCGAAATCGAAGCGATTGCCGCGACCGGCGGCCCAAGCCGCTGACAAGCGGCGTCAACGTGGCACCAGACACATCTCCGCCCCGAGCAGCAGCAGGCAGATGAGGAAGCCGCGGCGGAATGTGTCGGGCGCAATTCGCCCTCGCAGCACCTGCCCCGCCCACATGCCGGCCAGCGCCGGAAGAATGGCGAGGCAGGAGAGCGCAAGATTGCCCGCTTCGAAGGCGCCACGCAGCCCGAGCGACGCCGCAAGGGCGAACGTCGAGACGGTAAAGGACAGGCCGAGCGCCTGGACCAGATCATCCTTCTCAAGCGCGAGCGCTTGCAGATAGGGTACGGCGGGAATAACGAAGACGCCGGTACCGCCCGTCACCAGTCCGGTGGCAGCGCCAATGATGGGCGAAAGCCAAGGTTCCATCGCCGGTGGCACGCGGATCTGGCGGCTGAACAGCGCATAGGCGGCATAGAGCACCAGTGCCCCGCCCAGACCTCTGGTCGTCAGGCTGGTATCGCCTGTGGTCAGCAATGCCGATCCGAGAAGCGTTCCCGCAACAACTGCCGCCATCATCGGCCAGAACCGCCGCAGAAGCGGAAGCAAGCTCGGCCCCGCGAACAACTGCCAGATATTGGTCACTGACGACGGCGCAATCAGCAGGCTTGCCGCCGTCAGCGGCGAGGTCAAGACACCCAGGACACCCATTGCGACCGTCGGAAGTCCCATGCCGGTGACACCCTTGACGATGCCGGCGACAAAGAACGTGGCGGTGACGGCTGCGAGAAAGGTAATGGAAAGATCGGACATGCCGCATCGGTAGCAGCTTCCAGTATCGGCACAATGCGGAAGTCCCTCGCCCAGCCTTCGGCTGGTCCGAAGGCTGAAAATAGCCTATCCTTGAAAAATGCGTTTCGATCTGACCGACCTTCGCCTGTTCCTCGCCGTCGTCGATGCCGGCAGCATTACCCATGGGGCGGCAGACGTGGGCCTCTCGCTCGCCGCTGCCAGCGAACGCCTGCGCGACATGGAGGCGCTTGGCGAAGTCGCCTTGCTTGAGCGCGGCCGGCGCGGCGTCTCCCCGACTGAGGCCGGCGCGGCACTTGCTCATCATGCCCGCCTGATCCTCGGCCAGCTCAGGCAGATGCACGGCGAACTCGGCGAATATGCACGCGGGCTGCGCTCGACGATCAGCATTCTCGCCAACACGGCCGCCATATCGGAACACCTGCCGGAAAAGCTGGCTCACTGGATGGCAGCCAACCCGCAGGTGGATCTGCAATTGAAGGAGCGCCAGAGCGTCGAGATTGCGAGAAGTGTCGCAGCTGGCCACGCCGAGATCGGCATCCTCTCTGCCGCGGCTGAGATGGCCGGCCTGACGGCGAGACCCTTCGCGACCGATCGGCTCGTCGTCATCGTAGGCGGCGGCAATTCTCTGGCGCGGGAGAGCAGCGTCCATTTCGCCGATCTCGCAGGCGAACATTTCATCGCGCTTGCCGGCGGCGCCCTTCAGGATCACATCGATGCCCAGGCGAGCCGCATCGGTGTCAGGCTCAAGATCCGCGTGCGGCTGCGCGATTTCGAGGCCATCTGCCGGCTGGCCGGTGCAGGCGCCGGCATCGGCATCGTGCCGGATACGGCCGCCCGCCGTGCGAAGCGGTCATGCGGAATTGTCGTTGTCGGCCTGGCGGACGATTGGGCAACCCGACGGCTGGTGGTCTGCACGGCGCAAGGCGCGGACCTGCCGGTTCACGCCCGCAACCTTCTGGACCATCTGACATCGGCCTGAGCAATGTCTGGGTGTCCGACGATCAGGCCCTGAATTGCTCGTCGAGCCAGTCCAGGACGCGCCTGTTGAGCAGTGACCGGTTCTTCATCTCGCAATGGCCATCCGCGCCCTCTGCGGCGGTGAACCGCATCAGCGTCTTCGGGCCGCGCAATGCAGCGAAGAAGAAGCCGGCGTCGGCAGCAAGCCCATCATTCTCGGCCTGGGTGATCAATGTCGGGCACTGGATGCGCTCGGCATGTCGCCGCATGGTGAAAAGTTCGGCCGAGGCGAGGAAGGCCCTGAGATTATCCACTCCATGCACCCAGAAACCGCGTTGCACCACCTTCCAGCTCAGCACCGGGTTGGCGCGCAGGAAAGCGTCCATCGTATCGAGCAGTTTCTGGTCGAGAGCGCCGAGATCGGCCGCCGCTTCCGCCGGGACGCCGAATTTCTGGATGATGACCCGGCGAAAACCATCGGCAATGCTCCACGTGCCAGGATCGGCAATGAGCGCGGCAATGCGCGGCTCTCCCGCCGCCCCACGCGGCGCCAGGAGCCCGCCGAGACTCCAGCCGCTGAGCGCGATCCGATCAGGGTCGACGAGCGGATGGTTGACCGCAAAATCCACCACCGCCCTGATGACCACGTCCCAGTCCGGCCGCAGCGGTATGCCGTGCTCGTAGAGCATGGCGCCCTGGCCGGGACCGTCGAAAAGCAGGCTGTGATAGCCGCGCCGCGAAGCCGCGACGGCGCAGGCGAAATAGGTGTCGGTGATGGTGCAGTCATAGCCGTTGTTGAAGATGATGATCGGCCGCACCTCATGCTCGAGACCCTGTGCCGGGACGAAATATCCGGGCATCGGCGTCTTGCCGAATGGTATGGCGAGCGGCTCGATCGTCGGAGCCGAGAGCGCAAGCCCTCTTTCCAGTGCGTCCGTCTGCTTGCGGAAGGCGGAAAGCAGGCGCGGATCGACGGGCGCACCATAGAGCGGATGATAGGAAGCCGCATAAAAGACGCTCGCTCTCAGATAAAGCTCGCGCGCGCTGACCTTATGGTGCCTGGAAAGCGCTGCCTCGGCCTCTTCTTTCAGCCGGTCGCCGGCCGAAATCCAAGCCTGGTAAAATGCGCCGTCATCGCCATCGCCGACGGCTTCCGCCACAGCCCGGATCTCGCCGAAATCCGCCCCGCCATAGGGAATATAGGCAATCGGCCAGCTGCCGAAATCCTCATGCAACTCGTTCCTGAACAGCATGCTCATCGCCAACTCCACCAATGGCTGCCGCCGCAGCGATCGCAATGACTATAGTGGCGGCTTTCGACCCTGTCACGAAAACGCGCTTACCTGAGACATTATTGGAGGTTGTGCTCATGCTCTTCCCGTGCAAGGCTGTTGAAAGCGGGAGGTAACTGTCATGAACGGTGCAGACAGCCTGTGTGATACGCTTCTGGCAAACGATGTCAGCGTATGTTTTGCCAATCCCGGTACATCGGAAATGCATTTCGTGGCGGCGCTCGACCGCAAGCCCGAGATGCGTTGCATCCTCGGTCTTTCCGAGGGCGTGGTGACGGGCGCAGCCGACGGCTACGCGCGCATGACCGATCGCCCGGCCGCGACCTTGCTGCATACCGGGCCGGGCCTCGCCAATGGCCTTGCCAATCTCCACAATGCGCGGCGCGCGCGGATACCTGTCATCAACATTGTCGGCGACCATGCGTCCTATCATCTGCCCCTCGATGCGCCGCTGACATCCGACATCGAGGGCCTGGCAGGTACGATGTCCAACTGGGTGCACCGCATCCGCAGCCCGGAAGATATTGTCGGCGCGACGGRGGCTGCCTATCGCGCCTCCTTGTCACCGCCCGGTGTGGCAACGCTCATCCTGCCGGCAGATGCCGCCTGGGGCGATGTCGAAGTGGATCAGCCGATCAGGCTGCCCCGGCCGGAGCCTCATGCCGTAAACATGGACAGCGTGCGCGGGGTTGCCGACGCCATCAGAGATGCGCCAGGCGAGGTCGGCATTCTTCTCAGCGGTGCGGCAGCCCGCGCAGACTCCCTGGAGATCGCGGGCGCAATTGCGGGCGCCAGGGATGTGCGTCTCTTCTGTGAGATGCAGCTGCCAAGGGTCGAGCGCGGCCGCGGCCGTGTCGCCCTCACCCGCATCCCCTACCCGATCGACGCCGCGCTGGATCTGCTGGCCGATATCGATGTGCTGGTGCTGGCGGGCGCGCCGGAGCCTGTCGCCTTCTTTGCCTATCCGGGAAAGCCCGGACGGCTGGTGCGCAAAGGCTGCAAGGTTTTGACCCTTGCCAGGCATGGCGAGGATCTGAAAGGCGCGCTGGAGGCGCTGCGGGATGAACTCGACGTGAGGCAGTCGCTGCCTCAATCGCGATCGCCGGTGCTTTCCGACGATATCGTTCCGTTCGGACATCTGACCGAAGATGCGATCGCCGTGATGGTGGCGGCGCGACTTCCCGATAATGCCATCGTCTGCGACGAAGGTGTCACCTCTGCCCGCCGCTTCTTCGAACTTTCGGCCGGCGCGGCGCCGCATGACTACCTGATGAACACGGGCGGCTCGATCGGCTGCGGCATTCCGCTGGCAACGGGTGCAGCGGTCGCCTGTCCCGACCGCAAGGTCATCAACCTGCAAGCGGATGGCAGCGGCATGTATACGGTCCAGGGCCTGTGGACGCAGGCGCGTGAAAATCTCGACGTGATCACGATTATCTTCGCCAACCGCGCCTATGCCGTGCTGCATGCCGAGATGCGCAATGTCGGCGTCAACGGCATCGGCGAGAACGCCCGGCGGATGATGAACCTCGATCACCCGGCCTGGGACTGGGTGTCGATCGCCAAGGGCATGGGCGTCGATGCCGCGGGCGCGCATAGCTGCGAGCAATTTGCCGATCTCTTCGAAAGCGCACTCAGGCGCCGTGGGCCATTTCTCATCGAGGCGATCATCTGAGCTTTCAGACGGCCCCGGTTGGCAAGGCGGCGATTGCGACATAGCATCTCCGCCTCAATCCGAAAGCCCCCAGCCGAAAGCTCCCAGCTAAGAGCCCCTGCCAAAAGCAAAGACAGATCATGACAGCTTCATCCTTGCAGACCTCGCCGCAGATCCTGCTGACCAGCGCCGGACGGGCGTGGAATGGGCTCGCGGCCGAGTTCCTGCATATCCCGCGCGGAATCTCCCGCGTACCGGGTGGTGACATGCATCGTCTAGGCATCCACTTCGGTCCACCCGTCAATGCCGATTGCCACTGTGGCGGCAGGCGCATGCGCCGCGTCCAGAAGCCGGGCGATATCGATGTCGTCCCGGCCGGCCTCGACGGGTCCTGGGAGGATGATGCCGATTGCCGGATCCTGCGTGTAAGTCTCGCCCCCTCGCGGCTGCAGCAGGTCGCGGAAGATCTCGGGCGGGATTTCAGCGAGATCGAGCTGCAGCCAAGATTCCAGCTGCGCGATGCCGGCATCGAGGCGATCTGCCGGGCAATCAAGGCGGATCTGGAGGCCGATATCCCGTCCGACCCGCTCTATATCGATCTTCTCGCCAACGCGCTTGCCATCCGGCTGATCGAGACGTCGAGCGATGGCGCTCCCCGGCCAGGAATTGGTCGTGAACAAAAACTCTCGGCCCGGCAATTGCGGATGTTGACGGAATTCATCGAGACCCATCTGGACCGGAAGCTGCATCTGGCGGATCTGGCTGTCGTTGCCGGCGTCAGCGTCACAAGGCTGAAGAGCCTGTTTCGCAACAGCACCGGCCTTTCCGTGCACCAATATGTCATCCGCCGCCGCGTCGAATATGCCCGTGCCCTGATGATGACGACGGATATGGCCGCAAGCGAGATTGCCCTTGCCGCAGGCTTTGCCCATCAAAGCCATATGGCGACGACCATGCGCCGGCTCATCGGCCAGACACCCGGAGAGATCTTGCGCGAAGTGGGCGAATTCCGCCCGAAATTGCAAAGACCGGCCTGAATTTGTGCGACGCCTTCGGTGCTGCCCCCTAGTCCTTGCGCGTCACCAGCAAGGAGAAAGACATGATTGCAATCCTCGGAGCCGCCGGAAAGATCGGCTATTCGACCGCCAGGACGCTCCGCGAGGCAGGGGTGCCCGTGCGCGCCATCCTGCGCGATCCGGCAAAGGCTGACCGCCTGAGCGCCATCGGCTGCGAAGTCGCATTTGCCGATCTGCAGGACGCCAGGGCGCTTGCCGCAGCGATATCGGATGCTGACAGCGTTCAGGTCATTCTGCCGGCCGACCCGCGGGCCGCAGACATAAAAGGCGATATGCGCCGCTCGATCGAAAGCATTGCCTCGGCATTGGAAGAGGCGCGGCCTGCCCTCGTGTTTGCCATTTCCGACTACGGCGCCCATCTCGGCGAGGGCTTCGCCATGCCGAGCATGTTCTACCTGTTCGAACAGCGCCTTCGCGAGCTGGATATGCGCCGGATCTTCCTGCGGTCGGCCGAGCATATGGAAGGCTGGGGCCGCGTCGCGCCGATAGCGATCGCAACCGGCATCCTGCCGAGCTTTCATGACCCGGTCGAAAAGCAGATCCCCAACGTCTCCGCGCAGGATGTCGGCCGCATCGCCGCCGATCTCCTGCTTCGGCCCGACATCGAGACGCGCGAACAGATCGTTCATGCGGAAGGCCCGCGCCGCTATAGCGCCAGCGACGTGGCTGCAGCGCTGAGCCAGCTGCTGGGGCGCACGATTACCGCTGAAGCCCTGCCCCGCTCGCAATGGCGGGAAAGCCTGGGCCGGGTGATGAGCGCCAGCGCTGCCGATCTTCTGACCGAGCTCTACGAGGTTCACAGCAGGGGCGGCCTCATCGAGGTCGAGCCGAATGCGCGCGATATCCGAAAAGGCTCCACCGAACTTGTCGACGCGCTGAGGCCTGTTGTCGCCGTACGGTGACTTTAGGGAGGGTCGTTCCGGCAAAACGGAACCGGTTGAGGCTGAGGGGATTTATCCCTCAGCAGAGGAGGTTCCGATGATCCGCAAACTGAAGTCAGGTGAATATCKTCTCTATTCCCGCAAACCCGACGCCAAGACGAACAAACGCAAGAACCTTGGCACCTTCAAGACCCGGGAAGCGGCTGAGAAGCATGAACGCGAGGTGCAGTACTTCAAGCATCACTAGAGCAATTCAGGCGAGAGTACCGAGCAGCAGCAATAGCGCCGTGTTGCCGACAACGTCTCAAGTGTACGGCAGATCGCTTACGCCTTAGCGGCCAACCGTACCCTTCGAATCATCCTGATATGGGCTGCTGCGGTTGGGGTCGCTGTAATAAGTCCGGTAGCCGCCGCTCGAATAGGTCTCTCGATAGGTGCCGTTGAGCTGCTGATGCGTCTGCGAATAGAGATCGCCGTTTCGATAGGTGTTATAGCCGCCGCCGAGATTCTGCTCCCTGATATAGGTATTGCCTGAACTGTCGGTGGAACACGGAGCCGAAACCAGCTCGCACGATGCAGACGCGCTCCCGGCCGTCAGCAAGAAAATCCCAAACAAAATCGTCTTCATTCAACTCTCTTTTCGCGAAAATAAACGCCACGCACGTATGCAATGTAACTGAACGGCGAAAAAGAACAAACAGAAAACATCCGGGCTTCAACTCGCCCTTCGTACAATCGGTCAAATGTTAAACTGCATGTGCGATCATCCCAATCCTCGAACCGACAGGCGGCGCAATGATGGGAGAATGGTTGACGGCGGCAAAACGATGGGCGCAGAGCGTGAAGCGCGATGTCGTCGCGCTCTGGATTGCCGCGCGTGACGATCGCACGCCCCTGATGGCCAAGATCGTCGCCAGCGCGGTTGCTGCCTACGCCCTTTCCCCTGTTGACCTCATACCCGATTTCGTGCCGGTGCTCGGCTATCTCGATGATCTCATCATCGTTCCGCTCGGCATCCTCATCGCGATCCGCCTTATTCCCGCGCCGCTGATGTCGGAATTCAGGGACATGGCCACCGAGCGCACGCAGCGCCCGGTCAGCCGTTCGGGGCTTGTTGCGATCGTGATCGTCTGGCTGCTCGCAGCCGCCCTCTGCCTCTGGCTTGCGCGGGATCTGTTTCGTCACTGAAGCGAAAGCGAGTTTACCCGGCCTATTCCCGCACGAAGGCGCTGCGCAGCCAGTCGAGGAAATGGCCCGCTGCCGGCGACAGCGTACGGCCAGGCTGAATGACGGCCACGAAACCGTTCTCGTAAGTCAGGAATTCCGACCGTTCCACCAGCTTGCCGCTTTTCAGCTCGTTCAGCGCAAAACGCCGCTCCACCAAAGCCACGCCAAGCCCGCTGACGGCGGCGCTGACACAAAGATACATATGCGGGAAGTAGAGCTCCGACTGCGCCGAGATCCTGTGCCCAGTCGCCGCCTGCCAGTTTGTCCATTGCTCGCTCAAACTGTCGGGCGAAATGCGGGCCGGGAAGCTGAAATCATCGCCATCGGTACTGAACGGATAATCCGGTGCCGACACGAGGCCAAAGGAAACGGAGGCGAGCGGGATATGCTCGCGCCTGAACTGCGGCCGTGACAGCCGATCCCAGCTCAGCATGATATCCACCCCGTCCCTCGCCCGGTTCGGGCCGGCGTCACGGGCGCTCGATGACATGGTCAGCTGCACGCGGCAATTCGGATAGAGGCTGTAGAATTCCGCCAGACGCGGCACCAGCCAGACCATGGCGAAAGTAGCGCTGCAGGAAAGATGCACGCTCGCTTCGTTCCGGCTCGACTTCAGCTCCTGATAGCGCTCCTCCAGAAGATCGAAGGCCCGCGACACCGTGGTGAAGAAGGCCGCCCCATCCTCATTCAGCCGAAGGCCGGTGCCCGACTTCTCGAACACGGGAAGCCCAAGYTGCTCCTGCAAAAGCTGCAGCTGCTTCGAGACGGCACCGTGCGTGCGCCCCAGCTCGTCGGCTGCCCGTGTCACCGAACCGAGACGTGCAGTGGCCTCGAAGGCCCGGAGATAGGAGAGCGGCGGCAGATGGCGGGCCATGGTCTTCTCTTGTGTGAGTTTTTCTAACTGATGACGTGAAGATAACGCGCTTTTTCGAATTCAGATATGGGCATAAAACCATGACACAAGAGCAAAGTGAGTGGAAATCTTCGCCTCCACCTTCGTCAATCATAGGTGAGTTTTGCCAACAGAGAAAGGAAATTTCATCATGCATGTGACCGACACGCTCCGCATGTGGCGCGAACGCTGGACCGAACGTCGCCTCTTCGCACGCGAGCTGGATACTTTGCCTGATGAAACGCTCAGGGATTTCGGTATGACCCGTGAAGCCGCCTTCGAGCAGAGCCACCGACCCTTCTGGCGTGCGTAGGCGGCGTCCCTACCCGAAAGTCAAACTTCACAGCTCCGGCGACATCAGCGACGGAACCTCGAAGCGGTGTGCGCAGTTATCCTGATGATTGTCTGCGAGTTTCACCCATGTATGTCATCCTTGGCGCGTCCGGACATATAGGCTCTGTCGTTATCGACGCATTGCGGGCGTCGGGCGAGAAAGTCATCGCTGTCGCTCACAGTGCAGACAAGGCCGCCGCCATCGCACGCGACGGTATCGAACCTGTCGTCGCCGATGTCACGGATACCGGGCAGCTTCGATCGATCCTGCAAAAAGGGCGTCGCGCTTTCCTCTTGAACCCGCCGGCCGATATCAAGGGCGACACCAACGCCGGGGAACTGAAGACCGCCAGCAGTATTGCCGCCGCACTTGAAGGATCCGGGCTGGAGAAGCTCGTCCTGGTGTCCACCTATGGAGCGCTTGATGGCGCCGGCATCGGCGATCTCTCGGTGCTGTACGAATTCGAACGCCTCGTGAAGGCAACCGGCATTCCGGTGGCGATCAATCGCGGTGCATATTACTTCACCAATCTCGACATGCTTCTGCAGCCTGCGAAAGAGACCGGGCGCCTGCTCACTCCCTTCCCCGAGGACATGAAGATACCGATGGTGTCGCCAAGGGATCTGGGGGAAGCCGCCGCTGCACGCCTCAGGAGCCCGAGCGAGGATATCGGGATAGACCATGTCGAAGGTCCGGAGCGTTATTCCTTCGCCGATGTCGCCAAGGCGTTTTCATCGCGTCTCGGCCGCCCGGTTAGAGCCCAGACGATCCCTCGCGAAAGGTTCGAGGAATATTATCTCGGACTTGGCTTTTCCTGGGCTGCCGCCCGTTGCTACGCAAAGATGGCAGAGGTCACCATCGACACCGGCTTTGAAATGCCCACCCGTCGCCATTGGGGCAGGACGACGCTGGATCAGCACCTCGAAGCACTTCAAGAAAATCAGTGACGAGAGCATCTCGCAGATACACGGCGATACAAAAAACGTCCTCCGCTGAAACATTTCCAATTCATCCGTCTGTTCAGATGAACCCGTCGCCCGGTTGCGGGCCTTTAGCCATCTGACGGAAGGACAGACAGATGAGGACCATCATGATCATGGCAGCAGGCGCACTCCTCATTGCGGGTGCAATGCAGCTGACCAAGGCCAACGCCGAGCAGCCCATCCAGCGTACCGATCTCGTTCAGAACGACATCGACGTGCCTGGTCACGAGGCGGTGCAGGTTCGCGTCGACTTCGCCCCCGGCGCCTTCGCCGTGAAGCATCACCATCCGGGCGAGGAAATCGCCTATGTGGTCGAAGGCACGCTGGAATATGAGCTGGACGGACAGAAGCCGGTGACGCTGAAAGCCGGCCAGTCGCTGTTCATCCCCTCGGGCGTTGCCCATTCCGCCAGAAATGTCGGCGACGGCAAGGCCTCCGAACTCGCAACCTATATCGTCACGAAGGGCTCACCGCTCGTTGTGCCGGTGAAATAGCCTGGTGACAGATGCAGGTCGGCGCGCCCATGGCGGGTGGCCGGCCTGGTTCGCCTGGATCAGCCGAAACCGTGGCCTCCCCAAGGACCCCGCAATCGCCGAGCCTTCCTCTGCGCCTCCGTCATCCTCTTTGCGAGACGACGGACCCGTCCATGAGTTCCAGAACGGTCTCCGAGGCGTTTCCAATGATCCACGGGCAGGCATAATAGTCTTCGATGCGGTCGATAATGCCGCCGACGACATGGACGCGAACCGGCCATGCGACCCGCCACAGGTCTCCTCGCTGGAAGAGCACGAGCAGGACGGGCTCCCCGTCGATCGCCCCAAACTCCATGGTCCACGGTTCCGTGTTCTTCTCGTATTCGACGAAATAGGGAGAGTTTCTGAGCAGACCGTCGAAGCAGTCGGCGACCCGCAATCGGGCATCGGCGCTGGTGAGACCCCGCACACCATCCCAATCATGGCGGTTGAAGAGGTCAACATAGCGCTGCAGGAGCAGCGCCGTGTCGGGATCAAGCGGACGGCTCGGTTCGCCGGTCGGTTCAGCGGGCAAGCCGGCGAGCTTCGCCCGTCCACGGGAGAGCGCGGCTTTGACGCCGCCAACCGTCGAATCCACGAGTTCTGCGGTCTCCTCCAGCGAATAGTCGAACACATCCTTCAGGAGGACACAGGCGCGCTCTTTGGGCGGCAGGCTGCCGACCAGCCGTTCGATGGCGCGACGTGCATCACTCGCAGCCGGCTCCGCAGCGACGACTCCGATGTCATCCGAATAGGTGCTCTCCGCGCGCTCGCGCGCATCGCGCCGCCTCAAAAAGTCGATGCAGCGATTGTGAGCGATGCGAAACAGCCAGGACTTCAGCCTGTGGGCCTCATCAAGGGTCTCGATCTTCATGTAGGCCTCGAATAGCGTTTCCTGCATGAGATCCTCACCGTCGAGCCGTGAGCCGGTCATGCGGGCGCAGTAGCGATGCAGTTGGGCACGAATGTCTGACACCGTCTCGAGGAAGGCTCGATATCGCACATCGAATAGACCGATCGGTCGCTCCCGCATGTCCTTCACCTGTCACATCCTGGCGTTGTTGAGGAAATAGATACGAGTCATGCGACTTCGCGACTTTCAAGGCGTGCTGCCGCGGCTCCGGTCAGGCCGAGCTTGGGGCGAACCCACTGTGCAAACCGCTCTATCGCGTCATCGRCTTCGGGAGCGCGGCCAGCCATCATCTGGAACGAGTGCAGCATCTCCGGAAATACCTCTAGGCGCACCTCGACGCCCGCCGCCTTCGCACGGTCTGCGAGCACTCGGCTGTCGTCAAGCAGGGATTCGTCTTCGCCAGCTTGCAGACAGATCGGCGGCAAGCCCTTGAGATCGGCAAAGATTGGACTGGCGAATGGATTTCGAGCATCGGCCCCTCCGAGCACCTGTGATGCCAACATATCCACGGTCGCCTTCTGGAAGAAAGCGTCCTTTTCGCGGTTTGCTTCGTAAGACAGGCCGCTCGCCGACAGGTCGTGCCAGCCAGAGATGCTGAAGAGCGCGGCCGGCAGCGGCCGTCCCGTATCACGAAGTTTCATCGCTGCTGCAACGATCAGGCCCGCGCCAGCGGAATCGCCTGCACCTATAGTGTGCTCCGGCCCGATGCCCTGCTCGGCCAACCACTCCAACGCGGCCACGACCTGCTCGATCTGCCGCGGGAACTTGCTCTGAAACGAGTAGTCGTAACTCACGATCAAAGCGTAGCAGCCTACCGCCTTGGCGATGTGTCCGACCATCTTGCGATGGGTCCAGATCGACCCGCCAACATAACCGCCGCCATGTACGTAAAGCATGACGCGATCCCTGGCCGCCAGTTTGGGCTGCACCCACAGCGCGGTCTTGCCGCCAAGGTTCGTCTCGATGTAATCGACGCCGCCCGGCTCCGCCGTCAGAACCGACCACTCGGAGACTTCCGGTGGCAATTCCCGACCGTTGCGCCAAGCTTCCGCGTTCGTTTCGTAGTATATCTTGTTTGCCAAACTCTGCTTGCTATCCATTGTCACGCTCCAATTCGTTAAGGGGCGACGTCGAGGACGACCGCCAACAATAACCAAGACGGACGATCGCGCCGAAAGGATACGTGGCGAGCAGATTTGAATTTCAGTACGGACTCCAGACCAACTGCGTCGGACCGCTCGAATGCGGAAGATGCGGGCCACCGCGCCGGCTGGCGGATGGCCGGCAGATCGCGGAGGCTCAGCCCGCAGCCCGGGTTGTCACGGGATTTTGCGCCGCTCTCCGCGCCTCGATATAGGTCCGCAGCGCAGCCGGTTCGTCCGTCTGGATCGTGCTGATTCCGGCGTCCATGAGGCGGCCCCAGATGGCGTCGGGTTCGATCAGCGCCCGGGGATCGGTCCATTCGCCGCTCGCCGCCATATCCAGCGTATTGAACCAGATTGCCATATCGGCATCTTCGAAGAGCTGGCGGTTGCCGGCGATCGTGTCGAGATGATCGAAGCGCAGTTCGCACATGAAAGGCCTGATTTCGGAGAGCAGCGAAAGCCTTTCGCTGATATCGCTGGCGGTGAAATAGGCCATCGCCATGAAGGGCACGCCTTCAATGTTCTGGGCGCGCACCCATGCAAGATCTTCGCGGGTCATGACTGTTGTCTTCAGGTCGACGGAGGACGCCACGCCCATCTCGCGGGCACAGGCCGCAACTTCCGAAAACAGACCGCGATCCTTCAGGTCGAGATCGGCGAAGATACGCCCGCGAATGGTCTCGAATACCTGCCTCAGAGTGGGAATGCGCTGGTCGGTGGTGGTGCGGTGCTCGCCGCCATTGTCTTCGCGCAGCGCAATCGTCTGCAGTTCGGCTATGGTGAAGGTCTCCGCGTCGCGGTCGATGCCGGCCATACGCAGGAGCGTGTCGTCATGCATCAGGAAAAGCTCACCATCGGCGCTCTTGCGCACGTCGATCTCGACAATATCGGCGCCGACGGCAATGGCCTTCTCGATCGCTGCCAGGCTGTTTTCTGGCGCACCGTGCCAGGCGCCGCGATGAGCGACGATAGCGCAGGAACGGTTCGGGTCGGCGATGAAGTCTTTGTAGCTCATGGTCTTTCCTTATGTGTCAGCCGCGGCGGCTGGCGAGGTATGATTTGAGGGCGACCGGTTCGTCGGTCTGGATCAGGGAAACGCCGGCCTCGATGAGACGGCCCCAGATGGCATCGGGATCCTGCATGGCAGCCGTGTCGGTAAAGCCGGCAAAGGCGACGGAATCGAGCGTATTGGCCCAGAGCGCCATGCCCGTCTGGCGAGCGTGGAGCGCGGCGATATCCTCAACGCGGTCGAAGCAGACCTCACAAACGGCAGGCGCAAGCCGGAACAACAGATCAAGCTCCGCCTCTGCATGCGTAGCGCTGATCCGTGACTTGGCCATGAACAGCACGCCATACGGGCTAACAGTCTCGCGCACCCAGGCAAGATCTTCGGGCGTTCGAAGATTGCCCCAGAAATCCACCTGGGATTCGACATCGAGATCGCGCGCGCAGGCGATGACGTCGGGGACGATGGCACGATCCTTGACATCGAGATGCAGGAAGATGCGATCGCGCGTCAGGTCGAAGAGCTGCTGCAGGCTCGGCAGCCTCTCGCCGGTCATGGCGTTATTCTCGCCACCGTCGCGGTTTCTGAGCGTGAGACCTGCGAGTTGCGCCGAGCTCAACGCCTCCGGCGCCTCGTCGATGCCCGCCATGCGCAGCAGCGTCTCGTCATGCAGCAGGAAGAGCCCGCCATCCGCACTCCGGCGCACGTCGATTTCGACGATATCGGCACCGGCGCGGATCGCCGCTTCGATGGCGGGCAAGCTGTTTTCGGGTGCGTCGCGCCAGATGCCGCGATGCGCCACGACTGCGCAGTCCCTGTTCGGGCTGCGCACATAGTCAGTGTAGTTCATGGAGAGGTCTTTCAATGGCCGGCGAATGCATCCGCAATGGCGCGCCCCGTTTCGCTTTCAAACAGGTGCAGGCGGGATCGTGGGAAGGAAAAGGAAAGTTCCGTGGCGGCATCGATCTGCGCGCCGAAGGGCGTGGCGATACGGATGGAAGTGCCCGCGAGATCGACGGCCAGCACCGAATGCGAGCCGAGATCCTCGAAATGCCTGAGGCGTCCCTTGATCCTACCGTCGGCGCTGATGGCGATATCTTCCGGGCGGATGCCGAGCTGGAAATTGCCCGGCCTGTGGTACTCGGCGACCACCTGCCCGTCTGCCAGCCGCAGCACGGACCCGTCTGATGTCACCGGCAGGATATTCATCGGCGGCGCGCCGATGAACTTGGCGACGAAGACCGAGGCCGGGCGATGATAGATCGCCTTCGGCGTATCGAACTGTTCGACATTGCCCTTGTTGAGGATGAGGATCCGGTCGGCAAGCGTCATCGCCTCCACCTGGTCGTGGGTAACGAAAACGGTCGTTGCTCCGATGCGCCGATGCAGGTCGGCAAGCTCGACGCGCATGTCGTGGCGCAGTTGCGCATCAAGATTGGACAGTGGCTCGTCGAAGAGCAGCACGCCGGGCTCGCGTACGATCGCCCGGCCGATCGCCACACGCTGGCGCTGGCCACCTGAAAGCTGTCCCGGTTTGCGATCGAGATAGGCGGCCAGTCCCAGCATCTCGGCAACGGCGCCAACACGTTCCCTGCGTTCAGCTTTCGGCAGGCCGGCGACACGCAGGCTGTAGGCCATATTGTCAAAAACGGTCATATGCGGATAGAGCGCGTAGTTCTGGAAGACCATGGCGCAGCCGCGCTGCTTCGGCTCCAGGCCCTGCACCTCGCGGTTGCCGAACAGGATCTTGCCGCCGCTGACGGCCTCGAGGCCTGCGATCATCTGCAGCAGCGTGGATTTTCCGCAGCCGGACGGGCCGAGAACGACGGTGAATTCGCCGGCGCGTAACTCGACATCGAGTGGCGGGATGACGGTCGATTTCGCGTCATATGCCTTGGTGACGCCTGCGAGCGTGATGTTGGTGGCCGCGCTGCGGATAGCGGTATCGATGGCGTTCACGTCATTTCTCCGAAAGAACAAGGCCTTGCACGAGGTAGCGCTGCAGGAGCGCAATCATCGCAAGGGGAATGATCGAGACGACCACGACACCCGCCATGATCATCGGAAAGTCGGGAATCTCGCCCTCCATATCGGGCGCGAGCCGTGTAAGACCGACGACGGCGGTGGTCATCTCGGGTTTCGAGGCGGCAACGAGCGGCCAGAGATATTGCGTCCAGCCGCTGAGGAAGGTCAGCACGAAAAGTGCCGCAAAGCTGCTCCGTGAAATCGGCAGCAGAATGTGGAAGAGGAAGCGGATCGGCCCTGCTCCATCCATGCGCGCTGCCTTGAAGAGATCGGACGGCAGCGTGCGGAAGAACTGCCGGAACAGGAAGGTACCGGTTCCATGCGCGACAAGCGGCGCCACGAGTCCGAAATGCGTGTCGAGCACACTGAGTTCGAGGTGGAGTGGGGCGCCGAACAGGCTTTCGATCAAGGCGTTCGCCCCGATCAGATCGAGCAATCCATTCAGTGGCGAGAAGATATTGGCCGCCACCTGATAGGTGGTGATCACGCGAATATCGATCGGTAGCATGATCGTCGCCAGGATCACCGCGAAGGCAATACCTGCCCAGCGGATGCGGAAATAGACCAGCGCATAGGCCGCAAGGAAGGACAGCGCGCAGGTAAAGAAAGCATCGTAAAGCGCGACCAGCATGCTGTTCAGCATCTGGATCGGAATACGGGTTTCGTTGAAGACACGCCTGACGTTGTCGACGAACTGATCACCCGGATACCAGGCAAGCCCGTTGCGAAGCAGAAACTCATAGGACTGTGATGCATTGGCAAGCGTCAGATAGAGAGGCCCGAGAATGAAGACGATGCCGATAAGCAGGATGGCGCTGGCGACGAAATTGAGCGAGCGGGCATTTTCGATCATGGCTCTCTCCTACCGTTCATAATTGACGCTACGGCCGAGAAGCAGGAACTGCGCGGCGGTCAGGATGACGACGAAGACCATCAGGATGGCCGTCTGCGTGGAAGCGCCGGAGAGATCGTAGCCGCTGAAGCCATCGGTATAGATCTTGTAGACCAGCAGATTGGTGGCGCCGCCCGGACCGCCCTTGGTGATCGTGTCGATCAGCGCGAAGGCCGACGTGACGCTTTCGGTAAACTCCAGCACCAGCGTCAGGAAGAGCTGAGGCATGATCAGCGGCAGCTGCACGTCGAAAATGCGCCGCCACGGCCCTGCCCCATCCATGGCCGCCGCCTGAAACATGGTGCGCGGGATGGATTGCAGGCCGGCAAGCAGGATGACGAAATTGAAGGGAATGCCGCCCCAGACATGGGCTACGATGAGTGTGATGAATGCGTCAGTGCCATCGAGGCCGGGCGCCCACGCGCCCGGAAAGAAATGGTTGATTGGCGCCAGAATGCCGACGAACGGGTTGAAGATGAAGGCGAAGACGACGCCGATCGAAGCACCTGCCACCCCCTTCGGCCAGACAAGCACGTTACGCGCTGACAGCGACAGACGGATCTTTCGGTCGGCGGCAACCGCCAGGATCAGCGGCAGAGCGACGGCGAGCGACGAGGCAAAGACCATGAAGATAACTGTGCGCCAACCGGCATTCCAGAATTCCGGGTCGGCAAGCACGCGGCGGAAATTATCCCAGCCGACGAATTCCGACCCGCCGCCGAATGGCCTTTCCAGAAAGAACGACCAATAGAAGGCCTGCACGATCGGCGCATAGAAGAAGATGAGGATCAACAGCAGCAAGGGTGCGGCCAGCAAAGCCGGCAGCCAGCGATGGCTGAAAAGCGAGGATTCCGACGTCATCACGCATGTCCATTTCGAGGAAACCCGGTGCGGCGACGGGGAGCGCCGCACCGGCCAGGGATCAGGGCAGCTTTGCCGTCTTGTAGGTCTGCTCGAAGCGGCGCAGCAGTTCGTCGCCACGCTTCTTGGCATTGTCGAGCGAGACCTGCGCGGTCTGTGTGCCCGCAAATGCCTTCTGCGTTTCCTCTATGAGGATCGAGCGGAACTGCACGTAGAAGCCGAGGCGAATGCCGCGTGTATCGGGCGTGCCCGGCTCGTTCATGGATTCGATGCCGACACCGGCCGTCGCATATTTGGTGGTACGGGCATCCGGGCTTTTGGCGATGGCGTCGAGCACGTCATTGGTGACAGGCACGTAACCGGTCGAAGCCGTCATGAACATCTGCTGTTCCGGCTTGCGCAGGAAGTCGAGGAAGACCTTGGCGCCATCGATCTCGGCCTGGTCGTGACCCTTCATGATGTAGATGGACGCGCCGCCGACGAAGGTGTTGTGGCGCTCGTAGCCCTTGTACATCGGCGTCAGGCCGACGGAGAGCTCATACTTGCCGGCAAAGGCCTTTGAAGAGTCCGTGTAGGAGCCGGAGGAATTTTCCATCATGGCGCATTCGCCGGAATTGAATGCGGCCGTATAGTTGCCGGCCTTGGTGTCGCTGGCGATCTTGACCAGGCCTTCCTTGCGCCAGTCGATCAGGTTCTGCAGGTGCTTTGCAAAGAAGGTTGTGTTGAAGACATATTCGGCATCGAGACCATCATAGCCATTATGCTTAGAGGCGATCGGCAGGCCGTGACGGGCGGAGAACTGCTCGAACATCGACCAGGGCTCGCCATTGGTGACATAGGGGCATTCATGGCCTGATGCCTTCAGCTTGCGGGCAGCCTCGATAATGTCTTCCCAGGTCTTCGGCATCTCGGTGACGCCGGCTTTCTCGAGCTCCGTCTTGTTGACGTAGAAGAGCAGCGTCGAAGCATTATAGGGCTGCGAATAGAGCTTGCCGCCTGACGTTTCGTAATAGGAGCGCGCGCCCTTGATGTAATTGTTCCAGTTGACGTCGGGCAGTACATCCTGAACCGGAACGACGGCATCCGACAGAAGCAGGTCGAGCGTGCCGGCATCGAAGAACTGGATCAGCACCGGATGTTTATTGGAGCGGTAGGCGGCAATCGCCTTCTGCATGGAGACTTCATAGCTGCCCTGCCCGACGCAGGTCACATGGTCTTTCGACTGCGACGCATTGAAGGCGTCGCATTGCGCAAGGATCGCCTTTTCGACGCTTCCCGTGTTGCCGTACCAGAATTCGAAATTTGCAGCCTGCGCGGAACTACACGCAGCCGTCATCAGAGCGGCAGCAGCCACCAGAATAGAGATCTTCATAATACCCTCGCCTGAAATGTGAGACCCGCCGGACCAGCGTCCGGATCGTGAACGGCGGCTTAGTACACTTTGTGTGTAACAACTGGATGACGAGATTTGGCTTGATCGGTTACGCAAGGCCCGGTATCTAGGCACCTGCGGTTGCCATCTATGTTGCATTTACACTTTTGTAGTATATTCGAGGTGCGTGATGCCTTATTCTCCTGAACCGTTGATTGCTGCCCGCTTCCGGCGTCCGGGAGAAGAAATCGTCGTCTCCGCGAATGAGCGCAGCCTGCTGAAACTCATCTGGCGCAATCCCGGCCTGTCACGATCCGAGATCACCGGCCACACCGACCTGACACAGCAATCGGTCCATCGCATCATCGACCAGCTCGTCGAGCGCGGTATCGTTTCTCTAGGGTCTCCCAAGCCCGGCCTCGGCCGCGGCCAGCCGAGTCCCATGCTGAGCCTCAACGGCCGCCACGCCTATTCGGTCGGCATTTCCGTCAATTCCGACGTGGTCGATATCTGCCTGGTGGACCTGTCGGGCAATGTGCTCGGCGAAAGCGACATTTCGCTGAGGGAGCTCAGCATGAACCAGGCGCTGGATCGCGTGCGCGACCGCATCGCCGAACTGCAGCAGTTGAACGGCCTCGATGACGAGACCTTCTTCGGCATCGGCTTCGGCATTGCCGGCGCTCTGATATCAGGGACAAAATATAATGCCTCGATGCCGCTGCATGAATGGTCGTTGATCGAGCTTGGGCCGCTTCTGAGCGATCTCTTCAAGAAGCCCGTCTGGCTCCTGAACGGCGGCAGCGCCGGCGCAGTCGCCGAGGCGATGTTCGGCGTCGGGCGTTTCATCAAGCATTTCGCCTATCTCAGCTTCAACTACGGCTTCGGCGGCGGCCTGATCAACGACGGCGAACTCCTGGCCGGCGGTAACGGCAATGCCGGCGAATTCTCGGGCATGTTTGACGATGAGGAGACCACCCGCCGCCCCGCCCTGCAGCTGCTCCTGGAGAAGCTGAAGCGCCACAATGTCGACGTACCGTCGATCCCCTATCTGCGCCGGCATTTCGATCCGAAATGGCCAGGCGTCGTGGAATGGGTCGAGGAGATCACCCCCGCCTATAACCGTCTCGTCAATGCCATCTGGGCGATCTACGACCCGCAGGCGATCGTCTTCGGCGGCCAGGTGCCGCCGGGATTGGCGCAGATGCTGAGCGAACGCACCGAACTTTTCGGACGCCCGCGCTACGGCGTGCCTCGCCCGCACCCGAAACTCATAGTGTCGGACATAGCAGGAGACGCCGCTGGCATGGGCTCGGCCATCGTTCCCTTCAAATCGACCTTCTACTAACGACTAGCGTAACTGCTGATCTGACGGCGCATGCTCGTTTTCGTCATAGAGCCGGACATCAGGTACAGCGGGCAGCCAGGATTCGCGCCTGATAGTCCAGACTTCGACCATCGGGTGGATGTCGTTCGGTGCCTGATCCAGGGTGCCGATGAAGACTTCCACAGCGTCGTCGAGCATGAAGAACAGCCGAGAGCCGCAGATCGGGCAGAACGACCGTTTGTCGTAGGTGCTGATCTCACCGTCCATCTTGAACTTCGAGCGCCGCCAGTTCGCTGTGGCCGAAAAGATCGAGCCCGTCAGCTTCCGGCATTTGGTGCAGTGGCAGAGCCCGGACTGATACGGCTCGCCTTCGACTTCGTAGCGCACCGCGCCGCACATACAGCCACCCATCCTCACGCTTTCCGTCGCCATCGCTTCCTCCACGCATCAAGCCACCGCAGAATAGCTGACAATGCGTCGAAAGCAGCCCGCTTGTCGGATGCGGCTCCAGGTGTTACCAATTCCGCATGGACAGAACCGTGATCAGCACGTCGGTGATGATGATGCCGCGCTCATAGCGTGGCGGGTTTCGTGCGTCCATAAYGCACCAGCGACCGCCCTCGAGGCGGTCTTTTCATGAGTCGATCCGTCTCGCGGGGCAACTAGCCCTCGAAAGGATCAACCGATGAACAAGATCTATATCACCACTTCGATCCCCTATGTGAACGCTGCCCCGCATGTGGGCTTTGCGCTCGAACTCGTGCAGGCCGATGCCTATGCGCGCCACTTCCGACTGCTCGGCCGCGATGTGCGGTTCCAGTGCGGCACTGATGACAACAGCCTGAAGAACGTTCGCTCGGCGGAAGCTGCCGGCCTGCCTGTGGCGGATTTCGTCGATGCCAATGCCGACCGCTTCGAGCAGCTGGGGACACGGCTCGATATCTCCAACGACGAGTTCGTCCGCACTTCGCGCGACCCGCGGCATGTCGCCTGCGTGCATGCCCTGTGGAATGCCTGTGCTGACAATGGGGACCTCTACCGCAAGGCCTATGAAGGTCTCTACTGCGTCGGCTGCGAGCAGTTTTACGAGGCATCCGAACTCATCGATGGGCGCTGCCCCGAGCACCGCATTCCGCTCGAACTGGTGCGGGAGGAGAACTGGTTTTTCCGCCTCTCCCGCTATGGCGACCGGCTGCTGCACCTCATCGAGAGCGACGAACTGAAGATTGTGCCGGCCCACCGGCGCAACGAAGTGCTGGCGCTGCTTCTGCGCGGCCTTGAGGATATCAGCGTCTCGCGTAGCGCCGAACGGGCGCGCGGTTGGGGTGTTCCCGTGCCTCTGAGCGATGAGGTCGTCTATGTCTGGTTCGATGCGCTGGCGAATTACCTGACCGGGCTCGGCCACGGCACCGATGAAGAGCTCTTCAATCGCTACTGGACCGCTGGCGGTGAGCGCATCCACGTCGTCGGCAAGGGCATCTCCAAGTTCCATGCTATCTACTGGCCGGCCATCCTGCTCTCGGCCGGTCTGCCGCCACCGTCGTCGATCCTGGTGCATGGCTATGTGACGGTCGACGGCAGAAAGATCGGCAAATCGGCCGGCAATGGCATCGATCCCAATAGCGTCGTCGATGCCTACGGTACGCCGGATGCGCTGCGCTATTACCTGCTCCGGCATATTCGCTCGGGCGACGATGGCGACTTCTCGGCCGAGCGTCTGGAGGCAGCTTGGACAGGAGAGCTCGGCGGCCAGCTCGGCAATCTCGCCAACCGGGTCCTGGCACTGGTCTCTTCAGCTTTCGAAGGGGTCGCTCCGCCGCTGCAGGAGAGTGATTTCACGCAGGAGGCGGCACGGCTTCCAGCGAAAGTGGCTGAGGCCTTCGACGCTTATGAGCTGCATGTCGGCCTTGCGGATATCTTCGCCTTCGTCGGCGAGGCGAACCGGCGCTTCGCCAAGGGTGCACCGTGGGTGGATGCAAAGGCACTTTCGGGGGATCTGACGACGGCGGAGAGGAAAGCGACCGGCGACCGCCTCGGTGCCTGCATTGCCGAGCAGGTCTATGGGGTGGCGGTGGTGGCGCGCTGCCTCTTGCCGTTTCTGCCGCGCTCAGCCGTGGCATTGCATGGAAGATTGGGAATTGCAGTGCCTGAGGTGTACGGGGCGCCGCTTGTGATTGATGGAGTAAAGACGGCGTCGGAAGCTGTGCTGTTTCCGAGGAGGGAAGCAGCCTCACGACATCACGGCAAGGCCCCTCCCCAACTCCTCCCCACAGGTGGAAGGGGCTAACTCCTTACTTCCTCTCAAACCTCGAAGGTCTAGAGAGCGGGGGCCGCAAATTAAGCCCTCCCTTGTGGGGAGGGTTTGGGCCGGGTTCCTCGTCGCCTCTAAAACGAGCCTTACACAGCAACCTCACCTCACCACATCGTCTTCGCTGCCCGCGCCGGCCATTCGCGGTCGTAGGTTTCGTGGTCGAAATCCCCAACAGCATCCTTCAGCATCTGACCGGGCGTCGGCAGATTGGCAGGGTCGAATTGGCAGGGTCGAAGAAAATTTAGGCAATAAA
>NZ_JBFTME010000037.1:0-31266 GCF_056396805.1 Rhizobium sp. 05N49 | reverse complement strand
TCTGAGGTGACGTCAGACCATTGGCGCACCAGTGGAAGCCCCCTGTGGGAACCGGGGAGAGAATGACTAAGCACGCTGAAATACCCATTGATTGCTGGCCTGCTGTCCTCAGGGACGAGCATGCTGCCGCCTATGCCGGCGAGATGACGRTTGACGCCTTCCTGAGCCGTGTGTGGGTACGATATGGCCGAAGCCGTTCTCGACACCGGYACAGRCAAAGGGAAGTTCAGAGCGTGGGGGAAGATCGATCTGGACAGGGCGATCGACCAGGAAGCGTAAGCGGCGTGCCGGAGGCATACTGTTGGTGCCTGTGGAACCCTAGCCTGTACCGAAGAGCCGGCTGCCCCTATCTGAGCGCCGCGCTCGGCGAGAATCTTCCGCAAAACCAGCTGATCGCGGCCGCTAAAGTTTGGAATGACCGGCTCGACGCTTGGAAGGCCGAGCGTAATCCCATGGAGCCGGTCGAGACGCTATCAAAATACGGCGACGCCCCTCACCTTCTTCAGTTCGAACCCGCGGTTTGGCAGATCCTGTGTCCATTCCGGCACGAAGCCGATGCCAAGACCGGCTGAGACCAGCGACACCAGCGAGAAGGTGTCGTCGCAGGTATAGGCGACATTGTCGGTCAGATCGTACTCCTCGAACTTCTCGGTAAAGTACCGCTCGCTGTAGGAGCGGTTCTGGCGGGAAAAGGAGATGATGTTTTCAGAGCGCAGATCCTCGAGATCAATCTCGCATTCAGCGTGCTCGACAGCCGAGATATGAACGAAGGCGTCAGCGCCGCCGTTGTCAGGCTGGATGAAGCCGAAGCCCTTGGTGGAATTGAACCATTTTACTGTGCCAGTGGTCATGATGAACCCTTTCAAGCATCGCGTTGGAGGAGCGCGGAAGGAAGCTCCGGCAGTAATAAGGCGCAACATCATCTGAGAGGCTAGACCATCTTTTCGACTTGGGGTGTCGACGCCCAGTGACACCTAATTTGAATGGCGGCTGATAGTTGGTCCACCGCATTTTGCTGGTCGTTTTTTACCTATCCGCCTGATACATGGAAGCTTCTGTGGGTATACGCCACCATTTCGGCAATCGAGATGGTGGCCCGACTGAAGGGCTTCCGATGGGCTGGAAAACGCCAAAGTTCGAATACGTAAACGGATACAAGATCGTCGAGCTCGAAGGGCCAACCTTCAAAGTCTTCGACGGTGATCGCCAGATCGGTGACGAGTTTCCGTATTCTGGGGAAGCCGCCGCCTATGCGAACTCATTGCCAAAACGCATCGCGCAAAAGTAGGCGAGACAAAACTTTTAACTCCTTTTTCCCTGGAACAGCTCGGATGATCCCTGTTTTTTGCGGATCAAGTCCGACCCTGAGCGGGCCACGAGGGAACAAGGTCGTGAGGAAAAAGAAATGCTGACCTCCGACTGCAGCGCGCGGCTTTCGCCTGGTCTCACACTACTATCCTAGCCAGATCCAATCAAAAGCCTGAGGATGAAAGCGAACGGTCGCTGACTATGATGAAGAGGGCGCCGGCGCGGCGACCTGCCGCATAACCGCTCGACGCCCGACCCGCCGTAGATATCGGATGCCTATATCAGTGCAGCGTGCCACTGATGACCATATTCGAGACGAATGCCGACAAGAGCTTCTGGTCGAAATGACCGGGAGAGTTCATCATCATATTGATGGCCTCGGCCTGTGAGAAAGCCGGCTTGTAGGGGCGGACGGTTGTCAGTACCTCGTAGACGTCGCAAATGGCAGCAACGCGCGCAACGTAAGGGATCTTCCTTCCAGAAAGGCGATCGGGATAACCGCCGCCATCATATCGCTCATGGTGAAAACGACAGATGTCGAGTACTTCAGGCGGCGCCGAGCCTGCTTTCGCCACCATCTCGTAGCCCTTTTGCGGATGGGTGCGAACGAGATCCATTTCCTCGGCAGTCAGTTTGCCCGGTTTGTTCAGAACGTCGTCAGGAATGGCCATCTTTCCGAGATCGTGCACAAGACCGCCAAGACCCAGAACGCGGACCTCGTTTTGCCCGTGACCGAGGCAGCGCCCGAATGCGATCATCAGAGCGCTGACCGCGAGCGAGTGGAGGAATGTGGTCTCATCCTTCTCCTTCAGCTTGGCAACAGCAACCAGCGCGCCGGTGTTGTCGAGCGTCTCCAGCATGATGCGCTCCACCGCACTGGTTGCTGCCTCATCTGCAAAATAACCGTTTACGCGAGCATCCTGTAGCATATGACGAAGATGCGGTCCGACCTCCTGAATGGATTGTCTGGCGCGATTGATCTCTCCACGTGAAAATACGTTCAGCAACTGGGCCTCGAAGCTCGCCGAAACCTCCCGGGTCGGAGCTCCTACGACATCTATGCCTTTCGTAATGTCGATGACCACGCTTCTGACATGGCTGCCAGCAAGCCTTCTGACATCATCTCCCTTTGAGACCAAGAAAGGCCTGAAGCGGGCAGCATCGATCTCGGTTGCGAATTCCATGTCGTTGATGAACATGCCGACCCGGAGCTGATTCAGTGGGATGCGTTTGAGCATGTATGATCTTCCTGAAAGTCTCGCACTATTAATGAAATGAACAGGAATATGTCTTAGCTGGAGTACAGAAGGGGCTCCGAAAAGGGCCCACCTCGTATCGGCCGCTGGCCGTGCGCATTCAGGAACTGTCCCGCCTTCAAGCCGTCCATCGCTCCCGCGAATAAGTAGCCCTGACCGAGCTTGCAACCAGATGTTTCAAGACGGTGTGCTTGATCTTCATCCTCGATACCTTCCGCCACCACGCGAATACCAAGCGCGGCTGCGATCGAAAGCACCCCCTGACAATCACCATCCCGGCGTCACCCAGTCTCGTTCGGTCGATGAAGGATTTGTCGATCTTGATGATGTCGACAGGGACGGTCAGCAGATGGGTCAGGGAGGCGTAACCGGTCCCGAAATCATCAAGTGCGACTTTCAGGCCCTCGGATCGCAGGGCGTTGATTTGATCCGCCACCACGTGGTCTCGCTCTCCGAGATAAACGGATTCCGTCACCTCCAGAATCAAGTGATCAAGAGGGACACCCGCCTCTTCGAAGATCCGGCATATCTTCTCTCGTAGTCCTCCCTTGCGGAAGTCGGCGGCTGAGAGGTTGACACCGACATACTGTAGAGGAAGCGACTCGTCGAGCCATGCGCGCATATCCGCGGCAACCCTGCTCAACATCCGGTCTGTCAGCGCCGATGCGACATGGGCGTCTTTGGTCGCCTCATGAAAATGAGCGGCCGCGATGACGTCGCCGGACGGGGTCCTCATCCGGCACAAGGCCTCCAGGCCGACGGCCTCTCGCGTGTCGAGCCGCACGATCGGTTGATAGTAGGTCTCGATGCGGTTTTCCGACAGCGCAAGGCTAACGTCCCTTACTGCGCGGAAGCGGCGCGTCAACGCTGTTCCGAGACCTGAATGGAACGCGATAAATTGTCCGCGGGCATGCTCTTTGGCGTGGTAAAGCGCGATATCGGCATTTTGCCGGACCTGCTCGGGATCCACGCCATCTGTCGCCAAGGCACCGCCGAGTGTCACGGCCGGAAAGACGACGTGGCCCGCGCACTCCGAGGGAGGTTCAAGTACGCTCAGGATCTCAGCAGCTTTACGCTGCAGATCGAGTTCCCCTTCACCGACAAGGATGACAGCGAATTCGTCGCCACCGAGCCGATAGGTCTGTTCCCTTCCTGCGGCTGCAGCGATCCGTTCTGCCACGACGCGGATCAGAGCATCGCCGGCGGCGTGACCAAAGGTGTCGTTGGCCAGCTTCAGATTGTCGACGTCGGCTACAAGGATTCCCCAGCCGTTATTAGGAGGCAGCGGCGAGGTTCGAAGAGCAAGATCGAAGGCAGTTCTGTTCCGCAGCCCCGTAAGTCCGTCCGTATAGGTCAGACGCTGACGCTCCGCCACCCGTTCCTCACGCTCGATTGCAATGGAGCAGAGATGCACACAAGCGTCCACGATCGTTTGCTCAAGCTTGCTTGGGCCACGGTTCTCCCGGTAGTAGAAGGCGAATGTGCCGACGACGCGGTCGCCGCTCTTGATAGGGCTTGACCAACAAGCCTTCAGGCCGAGCGCGAGGGCGAGTGCCCTGTGATCGGTCCACCTGGGATCGGTTTTTATGTCGGTGACGACGACCGGCGATCCAAGGTAGGCGGCGGCCCCGCAAGACCCCGACGAGAGTCCGACTTTGAGGTTATCGACCGCGTCCGAATACGATTTTGGGAGAGACGGAGCCGCAAGTGTCGACAAGCTAGCGCCATTTGATCTGAGGACAGTGACTGTGATACCGGGAATCGCGGCTTCGACCTTTGTACACAGCACCGAAAGCGTGGTCGGCRGCGGTTCGCCTTTGGCAATCATTTCAAGAATGGCATTCTGCAATTCTAGGATCATCATGGGGCATCTCGAAAATGTAGCCCTCCTTAACAGCTGCAATTTCAGATCAAGTTACCGTATCGATTAAATGTTGATCGATACTGTTGAATGTAGCCTCGAGCGGCTCCTCGCCCCGCGCCTCGATGACGTCCACGTTCGGAGTTCTGACCGCTCGGCATTGTGGGGTCACCCCGCCTGGAACCGACGCACCGAGTACCGAGACTGCGACAGGGGCCGCTCTGCGTGGCAGCCTGCGTCATCCCATCGGTTTGTAGCTGGTGGTACAGCCAGATCCTCATATTATGCCGCGGCAACCATTCTCCGGGTCGTGTCTATGATTATGGAGTGATCATTGGGCTTGCCAAAAACCTCCCATCCACCCGCAACATCTCATCCGTCATGTGCCTGTGACCCGACGTGACACTGACTGGCGCCCATCAATCCCTCACCGCAGCTGCGAGTTTCAGGCCGTCGATGCTGCCGGGCAGGTCGATGTCCGTGAACATGATGCGAATATCAGAATGGGCATTCAAAAAATCGACGGCTTCATCAGCATTGCCCGCTTCAACAACATCGAAGCCTTGTTCCTCAAGCGACATGGCGATATCCATGCGTACAATGACTTCATCTTCAACCACGAGGTTTGATAGTAATCTGCGGCGTCACGATCTTTTCCCGCTCCACACAAGACATTGGCTCTTCGCAACAAATCGCGTGACGCGCGTACAGGCAGTTCGATCCAGTAATCAGCCAACATGTCGGGGGTGATAAGTCTTGTCACGTCCGAGCATCTGCCGGAGTCATCCGTGAAAGCAGGCCTGCCGCCTGGCAACGAAATCCCGCAGGTGCATAAGTCATTTCAGGCGTTGAGCCGAAAAGCGATCCGAGAGCCGAGCGGATGTATCGCGTGCCGTAGCCTTGCCGCGTCGGCTCGCGCACGCTCGGCCCCCCGGTTTCGACCCAGCTCATAAAAAAACGGCCGCCTGTCTCGGTTTCGTGGACGGTCCACGTGAGGTCGACGGTCCCGGCGGGCTGAGAGAGCGCACCATACTTGATCGCGTTGGTGATCAGTTCGTGCAGACAAAGAGCGATCGTTGTCGCGGCATCGCGAGTGACGACAAGTTCCGGGCCACGCGCTACGATCCGGCTGGTTCCACCGCTTATATATGGCGAGACCGTTAGCTCGACGACGGCCGAAAACGAAACCTCTTCCCCGCCTGCCTCGAAAACTGCTGAGTGCACGTCGGCTAAAGCCTGCAGGCGGCTTGAAAAGTCGGCTGAGAGGTCTTCCACGGTCGCGGCACCACGTTTGGTCATCTGGAAGATCGAGGTCACGCTGGCGAGAATGTTCTTGACGCGGTGATTGAGTTCCAGGCGAATCTCCCGCTCACGTTCGATATTATCGCGAACCTGACGCTGCCGAAGCCGTACCAAAAGGTTTGATTGGATGGCGTTGACCAGCTCCAGCGGCGCGATCGGGCGGGTGTGGAACAAGAGCCGGGCGCCCGGCCATTCGCGCTCGAGGTGACCGCGGATCCGCGAAACCGATGCTGCCCGTTCGAGCAGGACAATAATCGGGACCTCCGACCAATCAGGTTGTTCGACGAGGTGATTGCCAATCCGGTCTATGACGCCCGCGTTCAGAGCCTCGTGCGTGATGGCGATGATGCCCGGTGATTGGCCGAGAAGGAGATCCAGGTCGTCGTCAAGTTTGGCGGCTTTGACAGCAACCCTCTGCTCGCGAAGAAACGCAGCGATGTAGTCTGAATCCTTGCGAAAGGGAGCAAGGACCAGCACCCAGTCCAGTTCGCTTTCGGGAGCATGGGTCATTTAGGATCAGGGAGAGGGTTATAGGGAACAACCGTGACGCTCCCACTCTGGATCAGCAGTTCCTGGACATTCAGGTCGTGGGGTCCGTGACGCTTCTTGACAACGGTGATGTTGCGGCGGAGACGCCCCTCATGCTCGACGATCCGCAGAAGCAGGACGGTATCGCCAAGGAAACTCACGTCAACATCGATGCCGACATTTTGGCCAATCAATCCATGCTGAGCAACGATCAGCATAGTGAGAACACCGGAGCGGGCCAGATATTTGAGAAGAGACTGGATGTCTCGGACAGCTTTTTCGCGGTGGGGAAGCGAATTGAGATAGCCCGTCAAGCTGTCGATCACCACGACCCGCACTTTGTTCTGGGTAACCGCGTCCTGGACGATCTGGCCAAATTCCCCGGGAGAGATCTCATTGGGGTTGAAGTCGCGCAGGATGAGCTTGCCGTCCTTATGGAACTGTCGCAGCTCCATGCCCAGCCCCTCGGACCGGCGGAAGAACGTTTCCAGACGTTCTTCGAAGAGGAACAGCGCAACACTCTCCCCACGTTCAAGCGCTGCGGTCGCATAAAGCGACGACATCGTCGACTTTCCGGTGCCGGACTGACCAATGACCAAAGTCGTGGTTCCGGCCTCTTGACCACCACCAAACATGTCGTCGAGTTCGGCGACACCGGATTTAATGAGTTGTGGCTTTGATCCTTCCGAATCCGTGCTCGGCATGATCCGCGGAAAAACGACGACCCCCTCGCCTTCGCGAATTGCCATGTCGTGGTACCCGTCAGCGACCGGTACCCCGCGCATTTTTGAAACCTCGACGCGGCGGCGGACGCCACCATATTCCTCGAGGGATTTGTCGAAGCGGATTACGCCGTGGGCAAGCCCCTCGACTTCCTCGCCGCTGCGGTCATTGGCCGAGTTCTGGGTGTCGAGGAGAAGCGCGACGACGTCCTGTTTGGCCAGGAACGATTTAAAGCCGATCAACTCGCGGCGGAACCTCGGCGAATCGCCCGTGATCAGCCGGATCTCGAGAAGCGAGTCATAGACAAGCCGGCGAGGCTTGTGCTCCTCGATTGCGGCTTCGATAGCCTTCCGCGTTTCATCAAGCCTCAGATCCGCCGTCAGAAAGATACTCTGATCGTCCGCTTCGTTAACCGCCCCAGATGTTGATAGTTCTTCAATGCGGATACCGTCCAGCGTCCAGCCGTGGGACAAAGCAATGGCTTCAAGCTCAGCGGCAGACTGGGAAAGTGTGACGTAGATGCAGCTTTCGCCGGCTTCCACACCAGCACGCAAGAATTGCAGTGCGGCCGTAGTTTTGCCCGAGCCGGGCGCACCCTGGAGCATATAGAGGTTCGATGCGGGCAAGCCGCCACGCAGGACCTCGTTCAGACCCTCGATTCCGGTGCTGACAATGGACGGCATTTTTCGTTTTGGCATCTCGGTCTTCCGTTGCAATGATGGGTGCGTGTCGATGTCGATGGCGCGCATCGTCCTTGGAAGAAGCCGCGCTGTTGTTATATTTTGCTTTTCCAAAACATCAATGACATCACTCTGAAAGCTGCGCTACGAGATGAAGCAATTGCGATTTAGGGGGTGTTAGGTTGCGCTCTGATCGGCCGCCACAGAATCCTTGAGGGAATGCGGGGACCTGACCGGTGCTGTTGCAATTTTGTGCAAAATTCCACCATGGGTGGCTGGCGGCGACTGCTTGTGATTACGCCATTAATATACTGAACCCGACGGCTATGTCAGCATTTCCCGATTTGAAGCGAGGATTGGCATCGCCGGGAGAACGCCCCCCGCCCCGCGCGGCACCTCCTTGGAGATTAAGCGTACCTTTTTCGCCTACGATCTCAAATCGAAACGGCGCTTCGGGAGTGCGCCCCCCTGCGACCTCTATGCATACGGAAACGCCTTTAGCCGTGGCGCCTTGAAACAGGAGATGGTCATACGTTGTCCGCCGGTGGATTTCCTTCTGCTCGCCGAGCGCGATTGAAGGATACTGGCGCGACACCATGCTGTTGGAGGCAACGGGCTCGCCCAGAAGGTCGAATGCCAGATCGAGCGTATGGGCGCCCTGTATGGTGATGAGGTTGGCGAAGTTTTGCGGGTCCTCGAGATAAACGTATGGGTCACGAACCTCTGGTCCAAAGCCGGCGGTCGATGAATAGATGTTTGCGCTCAGCAGGCGGCCGATGGCGCCGCCTTGCAGCAGCTCGCGGGCGCGTTTGACCGTCGGGCTGCCTCGTAATTGCAAACCGATCGCCGTGTGAACGTTGGCGGCGTCTGCAGCCATGCAAAGCTCTTCCGTTGACGCTGTCCGACCAAGCCTTATCGGCTCCGGTGTGAGCGTCGGCAGCGGGGCGGACGCCGTCGGCGAGAACCCGAACGAACGGGTCAGCACCGGTCGCCTTCTTGGCGTCCTCGACGAGAATGTCGAATCGAGCATCAATATAGGCGTCTGCTTTATCGGCCACGGCGGCATCGCCGAGCTTGGCGGCGACGACAGCCTTGCGGATCGCGGCGTCGGAGAGACCAGTGGTCTTGACGTCCTTGGCGATGACCGCAGCGGCTGCGATGAGATCGCCACGCTGCTGGACACGCTTGTCGAGATCGGCGTCGGAAAGCACCTTGGCCTTCAGGCTGTCGATTTCGGCATCCTTCTTGGCGAGCTCGCTGTCTTTTGCAGCGATTACGGAGAGGTGCGCGGCGTCTGCCGTGCCCAGCTTGGAGCGGGCATCCGCAAGCAGCTGCTGCAGCGTTGCGATAACCGTGGCACCCTGATCGGTTACTTCAACCGGGATGGCGTCGACGGTAACCGTCTTCAGGGGCATGATCGTTTCCTTTGTCGGGTTGTGATCAGGGGTGACGGGGCTGATGCCCCAATTCGCACCGTCACCGATGCGAGCCTTTGAACCAGCCCGGGCGCGATCGACGACGGTCGGGTGGTTGATTTTGATATTGGTCTGCTGTGCGTGGAACTGCTGGCCGTCCGGCGTGACACCGTCGCCCCATACGAGCTCGCAGACATAGCCGGCGGAGAGTTCCCGCTTGCCGCCTTCGACGCCCTTGATTGCCGCTGCGTCCTTAAGGATGAGCGGGAGATAGACCAACTCCCCGTCGCGCTTGGCGGCCGTGCTGACCTCGCCGACGGCCAGATCCTTCCAGTTCTCCGCGGTGACCGCGTCCTTCGGGTGATCCATGGTCACGGGCGCGCGTGAGTGAAGCTCTGCAGGCTGGCGTCAGCCAAGACCGATTTCGGCGGACGATAGACACGCACGACGGACAATTCCGGCTTGCCGACCTCATCACCCGTATAGAGCTGGATGCCGGTCCGAACTGCCTTCGCTTCGGCGGCAAGGTAGCCGTCGTCGGTCCGCCGCGTTCCCGCGATGGTGACAGCATCAGTAAAGTTCATGGCTTCGCTCCCCGCTTGTCTAGAGCCGGTTAGGTGGGCGTTCAGATTTCAGGCGGGGAACCCAAATCCGGACCAAATTGATGGCCAAGGGAACCTTCTGCTTCGTCGGAAGTAGGGTGTACGGGACGTTCGATGGACTCCAGACCTGCGTTTGAGCGTTCCTGTTTCCAAGTCCCTTAAATTAGCCCGCCTCGGCGGGCTCTTTTTCGATCGCATAATGGCCCTTATTGCAGGCCGACCTTCGGTCACGAAGCCGAGAAAACGCCTTTAAATTGCATTATATTCATGATACACCTCTGATATCGACCGAATTTGTGCACTTCCCCAAGTGCAAGTTCGGAAGAGCAATGCACGGCCCGTAGTCGCGCCTGCGTGATTGGTCGGTACCCGGCTGCAGGAGGGCGTCACCCCTCGTCCTCCTGCTCCTCTCAGCGCGGCGCTTAGCGCTGGCCGAAAGCTTGACTGTCACGCAAATTTACAAAACCTCCGGTCGACTTCCAAAATCTGGCCAGTAGACTTCCGCGCGCGCTGATGCTGCACTATCAGCGGGAGAAGGGCTCTTTATTCCTAACTCAGAGACCCTTCTCCGTTTTTCTCCAAACGCACAATCGGCGCTAGCTCGTCTCCACCTTTTTCCTACGGTCACTTCCCCTTGTCGATAGATCGTCACCGACCTATCTGATCGAACCCGTTCGGACTTGTTCAAGTGAGGATGGATGAGCCATGCTGTGGTGGATCTTGTACATTTACCTCTCCTTGCAGGTTTTTATTGCTGCAGGGATTTTGCTCTTGCTGGTGAGGGCCAAACTCAAGGCATCAGAAAGTGTGGGCAACGCTCGGTCAGCGCCGATGCAGCGCGAGGATCAGCAGCAAGCCTACCAGTGATCAGTGCTCGATTTCGGCGCCCGGCCACGGGAGATGACGTTACTTGCACGACTTTTTCTTCCAAGGACGCTGGAAAAACTCTGATCTTTTCTTAAGTCTCACTCTGCTGAAGTGCCCTCAGCTTTCAGCTGGAGAGCAGTTGCTCGCGAAGCTGCTCTCCTGAAACCCGCCGTAACCTCCGGCGGGTTTCGCATTTCAAGCCGCCAACTGCCACGCCGCGCGCGGGCTCGCGATCTTCCGAATGACCGGCGCCCCGATCGTGGCAACGCCAGTCCCGCCCGTATTGCACAGGTGCCTCAAGATCAGCAGGTTATCGAGCCGGATGTTCGTCATCGCTAGCCCCGTCGGCAGCCAGAGTTTCGAGCCGCAGACGAGCGATCTTCCACGCCCGCCGATGTAGTTGTCCCGTCGTCCAGCCGCCGCCGGTTACGGTGACCGTGTTGCCGATCTGGACTGGTCCGCGAATAGAACCATCCAGGTAATCCCAGCCTGCCCAGTCGTTGAGCTCGACCGGGATCTGGATCTCGAGCCAGTCGCCGGCGACGAGGCCGAGCGTTGCGAGACTGAGGTTGGCCGGCAGCCCGTACGTCACGGTATGAACGGCGGCCGCGTCGTTGACAGGTGTGATCGTGATGACCTGCTTCTCGTTGCCGGCCGCCACCACTTCTTGCTGGCGACATAGGTCGATGTGCCGGCGCCGCGCACCAGGCGCATGCCGGTGGCAACATCGCCGGTGACGTTGGTCTTGGCGCCAGCAATTCCGGGCGTGCCCTTCGGCGGAAAGATGTTGTAGGCGGCAAGCAGGTCGAGCGACCTCGTCTCACCTGCAGAAACCATCCCCTGCAAGATGGGAAGGAGAATATCGGAGCGCTTCGCCATCAAATCGGGCTTCGGGTGAAGCCCGTCGACGAACATTGACGCGGCGATGCCGGAAGCCGGGCCATCGAGGGCAAGTGTGTTGCAGAGCACGACGCCATTACGGCCGGCTTGGGCGAGAATCCACCTATTGATGACATCAAGGATGCCAGGCCAGGCTGGATCGTCAACGCCTGGCTGATCGTCGAGCGTGCTGGTCCAGCTCAGTGTCTGCAGGATCACGTAGACCCCAGCATCAACGATGCGCTGCACCTGCGTATCGAAGTCGGCAATGATCGCCGCCAAGCTACGACCGCGGACGATATCGTTATAGCCGATATCGACATAGACGATGTCCGGCTTCGGCTCAGAGAGTAGGCCGTCCGCGCGAGCGTGCCCGGGAACTGCGCCTCAAGCCCGGGGACAGGAAAGAGGCAGTCGCCTGACTTGCCGGCCATTGCCCCCGAGAAGGCCGCGAATGAGCCAGGCGCGAAAAACGGACTGTTCAGCTCGGCGAACATGTCGAGGTTGAAGCGGCCATCAGCTGCCTTGATCCAAGAAAGGACGGTGCGTTGGTTCTCGTAGAAGCCGGTATGGCCGGTCGCCGTCTGGCCGGCCGTATAGGTCTGCGCTGCTCCGAGGCCGATGAAGCTATGGCCGAGGCCCATGACTTTGGAGCCCGTCGCGAGCGGCAGGGTCCGCAAGGGCACGATGCCCCGTTGCTAAATTGCTTGATGGACAATTCCTGGACATACTCGACTATTAGTTGTCGAGTAAGATCGGCATACTCGTCACCAAGGGGGAACTCATGGCACTCTACAAAGACGGAAATCTGGTGCGTAAGGCTGACGCCGGGTTAGGAGCCTTCGACAAAGAGTGGAAGCCGGGCGAAACTCCAGATCATGCTAGGATATAAGTTGATCCTTGACCAGAACGTCAAGATTGAAGCCCTGTCACTGGAAGTCCGGCGCCTAACGCAGGCGGTTGAGAGTACCGAGGTCGTCATGGTCGACCACCAGCGCCTTACGAGCGCCGAGATCGAGCATCGTGTCAAAACTCCACTACCCCGCGGGCCACACAACGACAATTGATAGGCTGACCTGGCGGAAGACCTTCTTCCGCTCCCGTCAGCTCTCCCCATTTGTACGTGTTGCCGTCCAGCTTCTTGAGCAGCGGCCGAACACGCTCATCGTGCGCCGTCAATCAGACGTATGAAGTAACGCCGGCCTGCTGCTGCCTGATCTTGTTCAGATCCGAATTGAACTTGCCCGTCTGGTCCCGAGCGATGAGCCGAGCCGCCGATCGGTGATCCCGAACTGTGCTTGAAGCGACTTCCGGAGCGTCGTCACCGAATTGCCGGCAATGCTGTTGGTATAGACCGTCTGCTCTATCCGCTTCACGATGTCGTCGGATAGGCTCTGGATTAGCGATGTGTTGCGGGCGACTGCCGCCTGCAGGTAATCGGCCAGATCCTCGTCCCGCACGACCGCAGAGAGGTTGATGCCAAGTGCCCGTTTGGCCGTTGCCATGAACGCTTCGGTGTGCCAGTGTCGGCCGGTGTCTTTGCCGTCTTAGCATTCATCTTGCCGATCTCGGCCTGCTCCTTCTCGGTCATCTGCTTGAGCGGGGACCCGATGATGAGACCGATGAGCCGGACGATCAACAGCAGACGCTCCATTCGTAGAAGACTTCGGCCGGCCGCCAGTTCAGCCAGGACGCGCTCTTTCGTGATGGCGAGCTTGTCGATCGCCTTTTCAGTGGCTTCCCGGTCTACCGTCTGCTCCCACTCAAGATACTCGGCAACGCGTTGTACGATGTCGTCTTTATGCTGTAGGCGGGACGCATTTCCCCGGTCAGGTTTGAAGCCGGCCTCCGCATATGCGTCATCTGCTGTCTTGCCTTTGAAGAGAGCCTGAGCAAATTTCTCATGCCGTGGATTCTTTAGGACTGGCATGCATCACCAATTGGAGGAAAAGTGAAGAACATAGTCGAGGACTTCAAAGAGCAGCTATGGCGCATCGTCGAAATGAATGGCGCCGAGATAATTTCTGAAGAGTTCATCCCGCTATCGAACGCGACTGAAGCCCAAATCATTGCAAGGATCGAGAGAATGGCCAAGAGGCACTTGTCGGAGCGAGAAATCGCTGAGTCACCGTCTCTCTACAAGGCCGATCGCGATGAAGGCAAAGGCGATCGCCTTATCTACATGGCGGGAGAAAACCCGTACATCATCGCCAGCCTATGGCGCGCTGACGAGCTCTCCTAAAGCGCCCGCCATATCCCCTCATCCGGAGGCTGACAAGATTGGCATGCCGTGAGGAAAGCGGCAGGCATGCAGGCGACGGCTATGCCGAACAGGACAGCAATCACGGTGCGTCTCATATCGCTCTCCAAATAGCCGGCATTCTCTCACGCACTGCTCGGTAATGCGCCGTTTGCTCAACCAGAAAGAATCGATGGCTAAGGGTCAAGCTAGAAGCAATTATAAAAGGTACGAGGCCGCCCCTGCCGCAGCGCCGGCTACTCAGGGGCCAAGGCCGTGGAGTTCAGTAAGCACAAGAAACCCAGAGCTATTTCATCCTCCCCGATCTGCTCGTCGCGGAGGCTTAAGCCTCACACGCAGACGCGCTCCCGAGCGATGGTGGGCTCGATGGAGCCGGAGGGTAATCCGCGCTTCGGCTCCTGCCGTTTTGGCGGTTCTTCCCTATAGACATTGTGGGCCGCATCGAGGTCGACCAAACCAGGTCAGGTAACGAAAATCAGTGGCGCTGGAACGGCGGCTTTGCCTCGTGAATACGCAGGCGCATCATGCCGCAGCAGGGCTGGGAGGCGACGGCGAGAGAGGCGTTGCGCAATGCCGAAGAGCACTCCGACAAGCTTAAAGAGATGCAAGGCTTGGAACGCATCGTGAGCAACGGGGTAATTCATCGGCGCCAGCGCGCACGTGATGTCGAGCACCTATGCTCCGTCCCGGGCTGCGGGAAATGGGGAGGCTTTGGTTTTTCCGCCGGCAAGGCCGTGGAGACGCGCTGGTGGTGCTCGCGCACTATCCGCACTGGGAATCGGGCCAAAGAAGCGGCAGAGAATGTTCAGGCGGTTTGAGGTGCACTTTTGGACTATGGTGGCCCTTCTGGCAGGATACGGCTTGTACGGACTGGGCAAGCTGATCGTGGTGTGTTGGGTCAATTGATCTTCAGCCAATGATGGCAATTTCGGGAATTGGAACTTTCAGCGTGGTTCTGCGTTTCACGCGCAGATCGCGCGGAGACCTCGATTGTATGGATCCCTTCTAAGCCCTGGGGGTTCGTTTGCGCGGTCCACCCGCTTTTTGAGTGGCCGATCAATTAATCTTCAGCCAGTGGCGAATAGCAGAGACGGTGCCATCACCAGTATAGGCAACGATACCGCCGATCGTCAGGCCGGCGAAGGCTTGTTTCATCACAGTTCGTGGCCGGCCTCGGGTTTCTAGTCGATCAGTGTGGAACATCTTAACGTGCCCCCAATAAATTAGGCCATTTGGAACTGAAATTTTCCACTTATGCTCCCTGATGGGAAGAAGAGGAGAATTCGATGAAGGTCTCGAAGTTTTCGGAAGCGCAGATCGCGTTTGTGTGAAGGAGGCAGAGGATGGGACACCGATCGGTGAGGTCTGCCGCAAGGCAGGAATTTCGGACGCGACCTTTTACAACTGGCGCAAAAAATACGCCGCCTGATGCCCTCGGAGATGAAGCGTCTTCGCCAGCTCACAGGAGCTGATAGTCCTGATGGTCTGCCAGCAGCGACTGAGCGATTTGCTCAGTGCGATTGCGTTCACGGATCAAGCCTCGTCCCTGGCCAATAATCATGCGGAACATGCTGATCGCGACGGCGTCTTCGGCTATAGGCAGCGCTACCGATGAGCAGGCTGTCTCGAAGATATCATTGATTCATCGTGCTTTTGAGACTTTACGGCCAACGAGCGACCACGCTTCCGCAACAAAAGCCTCGCGTCCGAGCGAAGTGAACGGGTGTCGGGAAGCGTTCGATCAACGCCAAAACCAGTCCGACCGGCTATTGCCAGCATGGGCGAGCTCGGGAAAATAGAGTGCCAGGTGGTTCAGGATCCGGTGCCAGGTCTCACGACAGAATGTTGCCTACCGCTCGTCGGCCCTTGTCTCGGGGGCCTCGCTCTCGTTCGCTCTTCGATCTGCGAGCAATAAGTCTAAAGCCTGATGTTCCGGACCAAACGGCCGTTGGTTCAAGAATGAACTCACGGGGATAATCGTTTCGTGCCCGCCCGACGATGAGTTCCCAAGATGAACGACGACTTCTCTATTGGTGGCAGGATTGATGCCAAGAAACCATCGATCGCCATTCGTGCTTGAAGCAAATTCTTTCAGATTTTCCAAGTTAGCGCTCCTTCTAAAGGGGAAGTAGCGCGAGGACCCGAAATTGCGAGTTGCCTCAAAGTCGCAGGTGCCGGCGGAGGAACTTAGGTATCCGTCCCATGTTGTAGATCCAATGAACAACAGTGATCAGAAAGCCCTTCCGGACCATTTCTACCGGTAGCCCGAGGACGCCCAAATGCGATACTATGTCCGTGCGATACATACGGACGATACGCGCAACCGGCTAACTGACAGTAGAACCGAAGCCACAGCCATGGAGGAAGAACTTCAGAACCACACACGCCCCGGAGACAACTACTTCATCAAAATGTCTCCGGCGTAGAATGTTGTTGAAGCAAGGGTTAAGGCCGACTGCGCTCAGTCCCCCTGATGCTCAACTGACTCGATCATATCGATGGCCTTGTTGATCGGGATAGACATCGAGCCTGAAGCGTACAATTGGAGTAATTGAAATGAGCAAACACTTTAGCGCTAAGGAGACTTTCGCAATTTGCGGCGACAGCGACGATGGCTACGGTTGTACTGGACAACTTTTCTACCGAGGAAAAGACCTTTCCCACCACGCGAGATGCCGTTGATTACCTGAAGGCGTCGGCCCCGATCTCGCTAAAAATGTTATTGCATATCCAAGCTTTCGGACACGATGTATCTTTCGAACGTGAGGATATTGCGAAGCTTATTCAGGAACTTGGCGACGTGGACCAGCATTTCTTCCATCGGGCCGAGTTGGGTCGTCGATCTCCACTTCCGGCGCCCCACCCCGGGGGATAGTTGGGTGACAACATGGATCGCCGGAGTGTGATATAGTTTTCTGCCTCCCATGAATACTCAGATTTTCATGGACTCTGACCACCCGTTATTCAATTCTGGTATCACAACAAGGGAGTACGGAGATGGCATTTGTTAAGCTGACGTGGACGACTACCAAAGCTCCGATTCATATCAACGTCGATCATGTCGCCGCTGTGTACCAAGATGGAGAAGGAACGGGAACAATCCTTGCGCTAGCTATTCCTCAGGGCAACGGCGTCGTGACGAGAGCCGTGAGCGAATCTGTTGAGGACGTGATCGGCCGGTTTAATACCGTGCAGTTTCTCACGCGATAGGAAAAGGGCGACGGGCTCGCCGGGTTGGGATCTTAATTCCGGCCCTCGTGCCAGGCCCTGTTCTGTAAATGACGTGGAAAATATCCTAGAAGTTGAAACGACGCTTGCCGGCTCACCGCGTGCATGACCAGTTTCTTATGCAACTAGTTCGGAGACCATCATGGCAGCCCCCTATTTGATAAGTTACGACCTTCGCAAGGTTCGAAACTATAATCAGCTTCTAAATACCTTGCGCGATTGGGGTTGCATCTCACCGCTTGAATCAGTCTGGGTCGGACATATGAATGGTGCCGCAACGACCATTCGAGATCTGCTTGCGCAACACATGGACGCCGACGATGGGCTCCTCGTAGTCCAGATCCAATCACCCGGACAGTGGGCAACAATGCAGGTTAAAAATAACGCTGCTGATTGGTTCCGCAAACATGTGGCCGCGTGATTTGGTCCCGATCCAGAACAAGGAAACCGCCGTGATCACCTTGGCCCAAACCCAACGACCGCGCCCTCCGCAAGCCGCGTAAATTTATGTGCCACGGTCCTTCTATTATTTTCGAAAAGGGGAGCGTCCATTCTCCTCTCACTGCGAACGAAGACCCCCGGACGGTGGCGACCCCTTGGCTCCAGACATTCGAACGCCCCAGGGGTGGCGATCGACGATCGCACCAGATTTCCAGCACCTCCGTTGGTGCTGTGCCTGCCCTCGATACTATCTCATAGCCAAGCTGCGGATGCCTTCGAACAAGCTCCATCTCCTCTGCGATCAGTTCGCCGGTCTTAGTCAGGCTGTCGTCGGGGAGCGTCATCTTGCCTAGATCATGCACCTGGCGCCGACGAGCCCAAGAAGGCGGATATCGGCTTCGCTGTGGCCGAGCCTACCACCAAATGCGACCATCAGAGCGCTGACCGCCAGCTAGTGAAGAAAGGTGACCCGTCCTTTGCCTTTAGTTTGGCTACTGCGATCAGGTCGACAGAGCGGTAGATATTCTGATGCCCTTCGAAACAAAAACTTGCCACAGCCTAGGATAAACAACTTCGGGATTCTCGAGGCAGTTTTGCCTCGCAGCTTACCATCACGCCTCTTGCAGGATAGTTGGCGCAGGCTATTTTACAGCACCTGGAACATGATGTGCCCTAGCGCCATTTCATCTCTCCAGGTGCATAGAAGGCAATATGGCAGATCAAGATAGCATCAAGCAAAATGCCCGCGACGCCGGCACGCGGCTCGTGGACGGCCATCCGTCCGAGGATCCCTTTGCCGCGGCTTTCAAGGCGACACGCATGCCGATGATCATCACGGATCCTCGACAGCACGACAATCCGATCATCTTCTGCAACAAGGCGTTCAATGACCTCTCGGGCTATTCGAATGATGAACTCATCGGCAGGAATTGCCGAATGCTTCAAGGGAAGGAGACCGATCCGGCAACGATTTCCAAAATCCGCCAAGCGATAGCGTCGGAGGAAAGTGTCGCCGTCGACATCCTCAATTATCGGAAAGATGGCACGACGTTCTGGAATGCGTTGTTCGTCAGTCCGGTGAGGGATGCATCCGGCGAGGTCATCTACTTTTTTGCTTCACAGCTTGATTTCACCAATATCAAGAGCAAGGAGGCGGAGCTGGCCAGCGCCCGCCATTCGGCGGAACAGGAAGTCGAAAACCGCACACGCGATCTGACCGAAGCGCTTGAGGCCAAGACAATGCTGGTTCACGAAGTCGATCACAGGGTGAAGAACAACCTCTTGACGATTGCCTCCATCGTCAAGCTCCAGGCGAAGATGACGACGGATGAGACGGTGCGAAAGACGCTGCGATCCGTTCTCGACCGTGTCGAGGCGCTCAGCACCATTCAGCGCAAGCTGTTTACCGCCGAAGACGTTGGCCGCTTTGACGTCTCAGAGTTCGCGAACGAACTGGTGGTCGACCTCGTCGGATCGCTGAAGCGTGACGACATCAGGTTCACCACGGACCTAAGTCCAGTGCTGGTCCCCGCTTCCAAGGCGTCGGCCCTCGCCTTGATCGTCAACGAGGTTGTCGGAGATGCCGTCCGGCGCGGACTGAGCGACGGCGGCGGCGAAATCCATCTCGAGGTGAGACGACTAAACGGACACTTCCTGTTCAGGATCACCGACACTGTGACGCCGGTCCCCGTCGATTCCGAGGACGATGCCTTTGGGAAACTGATGCTTGAGACCTGCGCGCGGCAGCTCGACGCCAAAATCGAACGACAGGTCGAGGGCCACAGCACAGACGTGAGGGTGACGATGATGGTCGACGAAAAGGAGCATGCATGAGGGTGCTGATCGTTGAGGACGAGGCTCTTCTAGCCCTTGAACTCGAAAGCGAGATCGAGATCGCCGGCCACCACGTCGTGGGTCAGGCTGCCTCCAGTGTCGAGGCCAAAGATATTGCTGAGCGTGAACGCCCGGATTTTGCCTTCGTCGATATCTCGCTCGTCGATGGCCCGACGGGGATCGACGTCGGCCGTTTCCTCGCCACGCGGCACATCCCCTTCGTTTTCGTCTCCGGCAACATCAAGCGTCTTCCCGAGGACTTTGCAGGCGCGCTCGGCGCGATCGAAAAGCCCTACACCATGCACGGCCTGCAGAACGCGCTGGCCTACCTGGCTAAAGTTATTGATGGCGAGGCTGCTGTTGTTGCACCGCCGAGTATCGTTATGGCCACTAGAGCTGCGTGATCAGGCCCGCGGCTCGACCGAGACAGGCCCCAGTCCGAACAAGTCAATTAGAGGCCTGTTGCATCCGCTCGTTTGAAAATGATCGTCACAGCCATACCCTGACCGGGTCCGGATTGCACGTCGATCTCGGCCTTGGCATTGTGCCTCACCGACTGAACAATCATCGCGCTTAGGTTGCCCCGGCGGGGCCACTCGCTTTTGTCCGAAAGGCCGACACCATCGTCAGCAACGAGGACCTTACACCCTTCGTCATCGACCGTGCAGCGGACTCGCCTCCGTCACGGCCGATAAAGGCGTATTTGAGGGCGTTTGTCATCAACTCATTGATCACGAGACCGACGGGCATGGCGACGTTGACAGAGACTGGCCAGGTGTCGACCTTCATATCCAGGCGTATGCCTTCGACCGCATGAGCGGCCATGACAGACGACGCGATCTGGCTGACATAGGTCCCAAGATCGACCGTCTCGGCCTCGCTCCCGGAATAGAGCGAGCGGTACAGGATCGATAGAGCTTCGATACGTCCGGCGAGCCGGTTGAAGCTGGCATTCTCTTTCGTTCGCTCCGCATTGCGTGCCTCCATCCGGATCAGAGCGGTAATCATCTGAAGGTTGTTTTTGACCCGGTGCTGCAGTTCCTTCAGCAAAGTGTCCTTTTCTATCAACGCGTCTGTCAAGGCGGCCAAATCATTGCCGCCATTGCGAACGGATATTGCCAAAAGACGAAACAGCGGCTCGCCAGCGTCGTCGACAATGGTGTTCGACCAGGCGTCGACCACGTGCTTATCGCCGACTGCGAGTGTGAAAGTTCCGAGATATTCTTCATTTTGCAACAAAGCCTGGGCTAATTCCGGCCCGCCCGCCAAAGGCAAGGCTGGGGGAAGCACGGACCACTCCTGCCCCTGGAGATCGTTTCCGGAAAGGCCAGTCAGCCGCTCGAATTCGATATTGCCGTAAACCAGGCGTTCATTGCGGCCCAGTTCAGAGACCGCGACCGCGAAGGGCACATGATCGAGGAACTGGCGAAATCGATCATCGTCCAGCGCTTCCGCCAGGTGCGGGAGGTCGGAGAGGGTCGCCGGAGTGGTATCGTCCGGGGTGGTCATCGAGCTTCCATGGTTTGGCAACGGGGAGTCCATATCATGGCAATCGACGCATCCACCAGAACATTCGGCCGAAGGAGGACGCCACCATCTGCATGATTTTGGCCGCTTGACAGTATCGATTATTGTCGGCCTGCGCAGTATGCGCGCCACCAACACGCGTCGTGACTTGATTAAAGCCGCGACCTGACAATATTAAGCCAAGATCAGAATTGCGGCTCAAGGTCGCGCGCAAGCCGATCGCTTGCCAGACCAGGAGCATTCTATGTCAGTCGTTAATCGGAACAACGTCAAGGTCATCGGCAATGGCTCGCAAACGATGTTGTTCGCGCACGGTTTCGGTTGCGACCAGAATATGTGGCGGTACGTCGCGCCGAGATTTGCGGACCGTTTTCGGGTGGTGACTTTTGACCATGTCGGCGCCGGAGGCTCCGATCTGTCTGCCTACGATTTTAAAAAATATAGCAGCCTGGATGGATATGCAGCCGACATCGTCGAGATCGGAAAGGAGCTCGGGATCGAAAATGGCATATTCGTCGGTCATTCCGTCAGCGCCATGATGGGCGTGCTCGCTTCTGCAGAGGCGCCGACGATGTTTTCCAGGCTTGTGCTCGTCGGCCCGTCGCCCAGATATATCGACGATCTCGATTACCATGGCGGGTTCAGCCGGCAACAAGTCGATGAACTGCTGGAATTTCTTGACAGCAACCATATGGGCTGGTCGCAGGCAATGGCGCCCGTAATCATGGGCAACACCGACCGGCCCGAACTCTCGGAGGAATTGACCAACAGTTTCTGCCAGACCGACCCGGAAATTGCCAAGCATTTCGCGCGCGCGACGTTCATGGCCGACAATCGGGCGGACCTCGACAACGTGAGGGTTCCGTCATTGATCCTTCAATGTGCGGAGGACGTGATCGCTCCGGTCTCGGTCGGCCATTATCTTCACGCCAAGATCCCCGGCAGCACTCTCGTTCTGATGAGGGCGACGGGCCATTGTCCGAACCTCAGTCACCCCCAAGAGACCGTTGCCGCCATCGAGACATTCGTGGCCGCCGCCTGATGAACTCCAGCTTGGACATTCCCCAAAATGTAGACGACCTGCTGGATCTATTCGAGAATGCGCCCTGCGGCTACATCTCGGCTGGATCGGACGGGCGCATCATCCTTGCCAACAAAACGCTATGCTCCTGGCTTGGCATGTCCGGCGGCAAGATCGTCGGCCGCAAGTTCATCGACTTCCTGACCATGCCTGGGAAAATCTTTTTCGAGACGCATTTTGCACCGCTGCTGACGATGCAGGGTGCTTTCAACGAAGTCGCGCTCGACATGGTGAAGGCGGATGGCACCCGTCTGCCGGTCCTCGTTAATGCGGTCGCGAGGCTGGCCGAAGACGGCGCGGTCAAATTCGTCCGGATTACTATCTTCAACGCCACCGACCGGCGCCGTTATGAAAAAGAACTCCTCGAAGCGCGCGCTGCGGCCGAGCGGTCGGCCGCCGCGCTGAAAGATCTCAATACCACGCTGGAAGAGCGCATCGCCATCGCCGTTCAGGAAAAAAGTGCTGCGGAGAGTGCTCTACACCAGGCGCAAAAGATCGAAGCACTCGGTCATCTCACCGGCGGCGTTGCGCATGATTTCAACAACATGCTTGCCGTGGTCATAGGCGGCCTGAATATGGCGCAACGCCGGATCGCACGCGGCGCGCTCGACGACCTCCCGAAACTCCTCGAGGCGGCATTGGACGGAGCGCATCGTGCCGCCACCCTGACCCAGAGGTTGCTCGCCTTCTCACGGCAACAACCTTTGTCGCCGCAATCCGTCGATGCCAACAAGCTGGTCGCGAATATGGCCGAAATTCTAGCCTCGACACTCGGCGAGCCCATTCAGAAAGAGACGGTACTGGCGGCTGGACTGTGGCGAACCAAGGCCGACCCGAACCAGCTCGAAAACGCGGTTCTCAACCTCGCCGTCAACGCGCGAGACGCCATGCCGGACGGCGGCAAGCTGACGATCGAGACAGCAAACGCGCATATCGACGAAGCATATGCGGCAGAGCATGATATCCGCCCTGGGCAGTATGTAATGATCTCCGTCACTGACACAGGGTGCGGTATGGCGCCTGAGATTATAAAAAAGGCGATCGACCCATTCTTTACGACAAAGCCGGTCGGCAAGGGAACAGGGCTGGGCCTCAGTCAGGTCTTCGGCTTCGCAAGACAGTCCGGTGGGCACATGAAGATCTATTCAGAGGTTGGCCTCGGCACCACAATGAAGATCTATTTGCCGCGGGATTACGGAGCGACCGAGACGGCGCAGCTGCGGAAAGACGAAAGCGTGCCGCGAGGCTCCGCGACCGAACTCGTTCTCTTGGTGGAGGATGACGCCAGTGTCCGCGAAGTGCATACCAAGATGCTGGAGGAGCTGGGATACCCCGTCGTGGCGGTCGACGGTCCCGTTGCAGCCCTGAAACTCATCCACGAGCGTCCGGACGTGAAGCTCCTGTTCACGGACATTGTCATGGCACCGATGAACGGCCGAAAACTGGCGGACGAGATCTGGAGCAAGCGTCCAGGACTGCCAGTCGTGTTCACGACCGGGTATAGCCGCAATGCGGTCATCCACAATGGCGTGCTTGACGAGGGTGTTATTTTTCTGCAGAAGCCGGCAGCGCTTGGAGACTTGGCGCGCAAGGTACGTATGGCTCTCGACCATAGACCAAGGTAAGGTCGTGACACCATCCGCCACGCCAGTGTTTTCGCGATGAAAAAGCTACAGAGTTGTCGAAGCCGCTCGCAGTGGCGGGGCTGAATCTGGGACCTCTAGTCCATGCTTCAGCGGCCGCCATCGAATGATCGCCGCACCCGATCGCCGCACTTGGCGCACACCGTGCCGCCTTCGAGCAGCGACGTTACTGCACGCCAAGACTGGCGAGTGTTACGCCCTGGATCTGCACGTGGAAATGCGCTTTGCGTGTCTGGCCGGAGCTTCCAAGGTTTTCCAACCAGATGCTGGGTTATCAGCGCAGGCCCTGTAGGCCTGATCCACGAGATCGGCCTGCCCGCCCATCGGGCCATGCCCGATACCTATGTCACGGCCCATCATCTGCGTGACGAGCTAAACGCCGCTTCGTTGGATAAGCTCCTGTTTCGGAGTTCTGAGCCGGGCATATTACCGGGGGTTCGGGCGGGTCTTGATCGCGGCAAAAGCTGGGAACGCCTCTCTATGGAGACACTCACTGCCTTCACAAGGGACCGCGACGCGGACATTGGCTTTAGCGCCGATACGGAGCGTCTGCGGCGAGGAGAAACGCAAGCACCGACAATGTCCGTTCGCCCAGCAGACGCTTTTGTGACTGATTTGACTTTACTAGATGAGTCGGGACCGCCGATTTGAAGACACGCCATCCCATGATCCTGACCGCCCGAATTGCCGAGCATGATGTCATCCCGTCCGATCTGCTACGTCAGAAACTTTTTTCCCAAAGACCGGAATTTCCTGCGGGCTCATCTGACGATGTTTCACCGGCTGCCGGGCGAATAGGTTGGAAGGATCGTCGAAAGCCTTCAATTTGTTAAGAAGGAGACGCGCACGATCTTAGCCCGCGCTAGCGGCGTCCGTCATCTCGGAGCCGGCGTGGCATTCACAATCGAAAGCACGGAGCTGAACTCGATCGGGGATGGCCTACGCAGGGATTTCCTCCACTGGTTTGGGTCGCAGGACATGCAGACGTGGCGGCCGCACATCACGATCCAAAACAAGGTCTCCGTCGCCGAAGCGAGCAAGCTTCATCGCGAACTCGCCGGCAATTTCCATCCCCACGACATCGACATTATGGGGCTCGATCTATGGAGATATCTTGACGGTCCTTGGACTAGCGAACCCACAATGCCATTCGCTCATTGGTTCACGGTAACCTTCAGAGCCGGTTTATGGGCTCGCATCCAATCGAGAAAATTCTGGCTGGGTACGATTTTGGATTTGCTTGGCCTCTCGTCACGGGCCCAAGGCAAAACGCAAGCGTGCCGCGGGAGGAGGTGCGGCAAGGTTCTCGAAGATAACCCAACAGCGATTGCGGAGAGGAGTGCCGCTATTCCCTCAGATGTCGCCATGGAGAAGTGGAGCGTCTGACATCGGTAGCGGTGGACATGCTCGCTTCTGGATGAGTCGCACGACGCCTGCACATCAAGCCAAATCGCAGCCTCGCAACGCATCCGTTCAACCCCCGCTGATATCGATCAGAAACAGCGGCCACCTTGGCGGGCCTCTGCCAGCGCCCGCGACAACTGTTTCTGGCTGAACGGCTTCGACAGCCTTACGACCCCACTGATGTCGCCGGCGCCCTCTGGTAGTTCCGCATAGCCCGTCGCAAGCACGACCGGGAGCGTGGGAAACCTCGCGTGGATTTCCTCACAGAGGCGCGCACCGGTCATCTTCGGCATCGCATGGTCGGTGACTACCACATCGGGAAGCTGCCCCGAACCCAGGATAGCGAGAGCCTCCTCGCCGGACGAGGCCTCGATTGTTTCCATTCCCAGATCCTCCAGCAACAGCACCGTGTTCATGAGAACGAGCGGATCGTCGTCGACGACCAGAACCGTCATAGCGGTTGGAGCTGGATCGATAGGAACTTCTTCGGCAAGCGCAGGAGTAGCGGCATCAACTGTAATCGGGAGCCAAAGCTCGGCGGTCGTGCCCTCGCCCGGGGACGATTTCAGAATGAGCTGACCGCCGGATTGGGCCATGAGCCCGTGTACCATCGGCAGACCAAGTCCAGTGCCTTTGCCGACGCCCTTCGTGGTAAAAAAGGGTGTCGTGGCATTGGCGAGCGTCTCGGCGTCCATTCCCTCCCCCTTATCCCTCACGGACAGACAGAGGTATTCGCCAGCGGGAAGCAAAGCAACCGCCCCCGCCTCGATAGCTTTCCGCTCCGCGGCGATCACGATCTCGCCTCCGTCCGGCATGGCGTCGCGCGCGTTGACAACGAGATTGAGAAGCGCGCTCTCAAGCTGGTTTGTATCCGTGCGGACAAGCGGCAGTTCCGGCGGAAATTCAGTGGTGATCACGACTTCCGGTCCGATGGCCCGGCGCATGAGCTCTGCCATTCCCGTGACGAGACTGCACACGTCGACGGGAACGAGCTTAAGCTCCTGGCGGCGGGAGAAAGCGAGCAGCCTCTGGGTAAGGGTCGCCCCACGCTGCGCGCCTTGGATGGCATTTTCGATAAGGTCCGCCACATCCGGCCGGACCGCCCTCTTCTTTGCAATCTCCAGGCTTCCGAGGATCGCCGTCAGGAGATTGTTGAAGTCATGTGCGAGTCCACCGGTCAACTGCCCAACGGCTTCCATTTTTTGCGCTTGGAATATTGCCTCCTGGGCGGCGCGCTTTTCGCTGATATCTCGGGTGATTTTTGCGAAACCGATGAGCTCGCCGTCGGCGTTCCTGATCGGATCGATGATAACGTTCGCCCAGAAGCGGGAACCGTCCTTCCGCTGACGCCAACCTTCGCGCTCGAAACGGCCCTCCAGCTCAGCGATTCGGAGCGCCCTTGCAGGAAGCTCCGCGGCGCGATCCTCGTCCGTGTAAAAGGTTGAGAAGTGGCGCCCGACGATTTCCTGTTCCGTATATCCCTTCAGCCGTTCGGCGCCAGGGTTCCAGCTTGTCACGAAGCCGCCCCGGTCGAGCATGTAGATCGCATAGTCAGTGATCGCTTCGATCAGAAGTCGGTAGCGCTGCTCGCTCCTCACATCATTCTCGTCCATGCCTTCTCCCGCCGGTACCGCCCATATTTTCCTTCCGACTTTTAATCGCTCTCGATGGCAAGACAACCTAAAAGCGCTGCGGGGCCTCATACCCTGGAGTTAGATCTATGTCGCCGGTTGCTCATGGGGATAGGGCCGAAGCAGTTGGGCAATTCGGCACGAACCGATCACGAACGCTCATCGATGGCAAAACTGCCCTGCCGCCAAGCTCAGCGAGGACCCGCGCGGCGCACTTTCTTCCTACCCATATTCCTGAAGTTAGTGCTGCAGGTGTCGGCGGGTCCTGTTGGAAGTCTTGAAGGGATACGAACAACCGACCCCGCCATTCCGCAATCGTTCTGTCGACGGGATACAAAACCGCGCGCGCCTGCAGTTTTTAGGTTTCAAGGGTACGAAGTCGACGCATATCGCTGGCGAGGCCACACTTGCCTTGAGCTGAGGGTGCCCGCGCCCGGGCAATAACACGTTGCCGGAATTGCATCATCCGACGGCGGACTTATTAGAGTGGAGATAAGGCGTATATTTCATCACCAAATGGTGCTATTTATAAGATCAACTCAGGAAACCAAACGATGCGATCGACTATCAATCTCGACGATACCCTTATAGAACGGGCTAGGTCCCTAACCGGCACGAAACAAACCGCCACTTTGGTCCGCCAAGCGTTGGAAACGCTTGTTCGTGTGGAGTCGGGAAAACGCCTCATCGCGCTCGGCGGAACTATGCCGGATGCGGAGGCAGCCCCACGCCGCCGGAGCGCAGCTGCCAAGTGATACTTGCCGACACTTCCATCTGGATCGATCATTTCCGGCATGCCGATGCAGAGCTGCGTAAGATTATTGAAGACGATCGTCTTTTATGCCATTCAGCCGTAATCGGAGAGCTCGCACTTGGCAGCTTTCGGGAGCGCACTGGCGTGATAGCTTTCCTGGCGGCCCAGCGCGAAGCGTTCGTCGCCACTCACGAAGAAGTCATGATGATGATTGATCGCCACGCCATTTTCAGCATGGGCATTGGCTACACAGATGCCCACTTGCTGGCCTCAGTTCTCCTCGATAAACGAGCGGCCCTATGGACCAGAGACAAGCGACTGCGGGCAGCGGCCGAAAAGGCGGGGGCCTCGCTGCACACCCCTGACAACGCGCGAAACTAAATGCTGTATCGAAGCGCGGCACACCGCGTGACACCAACGATATCCCAGCCACCCTCGTAACGCGGATCTCGCAAATCCTCGATATTCGGCTAATAGCGCCGCGCCGGCCGTTCCGACCCCGGAGAATTCGTTGAAGTTCGGCTAGAGCTGGATGGCCAGCGCCTTCAGATCGACCGTCGATGCGGGATCTGCATCCGCCTCCGCCGCGAGCCGCTGGATCTCTATCCGTAGGTCATCCTTTTCCATCAGGGTTGCATCCCTTTCGTAAGGAGTTTCGGACGAGCTCGCTCAAGCCATCTCCTTGTTCCGGATTTCCGCCACCGCCTTGTCCGTCTTTTCAAGGTGAAGACCCATCAAGCGCACACAGCATCCGTCTTTGTGAACTGCAGATCGCAGTATTCGACGACCTCGATGCGATTGCCCCAGGGGTCGAGGAAGTCCAGGAAAGGGCCGTCGAGTATCGTGGCCTTGGCGGCAAGCGCAAGTTCGCCTACCCGTCCGCGGCAGTCGACGACCAGCCCGAAATGTCAGCTCGTGTCCGGCGGTTGATGGCGACCTTTCACCAGCGCGAGAAACCGGTCTCCCATGTCGATGAAGGCCATGACCGGCGGCCCGGGATCGTCCTTCTCCATGCCTCGAGGCGATGGGAAGTGCAAGGACGTAGGCAAAGAGCAGTGCTGCGACATGCGGAAGAAACCGCATCTCGATCTGATACTCCGCCAGCCATCCGGTCATGTGACCGCCCTCCCCTTGATCCCATTGCAGGGAAATGGCGCCCGATGGATTGCCGGCAAGTGCGCGATATCAGACCGATGGCACGGCAGCATCGCGGTGGACCAGACCGCGATCCTTCAGCGCCTGCCAGAACGAGTTGGGGATCTTGGTCTGCAGGGAATTCCAGTCCTCGCGGATCTGCCGGTCGCTGCCGGCGCCAACCACGAGGGCGACGGCGACGTCCGGGGCGGCGGAGAACTGGATGGCGGCGGTTCGAAGATCGACGCCGAATTGTTCGGCGACTTCCCGCAGCTTGCGGCGCTTCTCGATGACTTGCGGCGGAATCTTGTAGTTGTCCACCCCGTAGTTGTAGCGCGGGCTGCCGCCGATAAAGCCGGCGTTGAGGCTCGAACCCATGACCAGCCCGACGCCTTTCTCCCGCACCTTCGGGAAGAGCTTTTCGACTGTAGCCTCGTGATCGATCAGCGAATATTGGCGGGCGCACAGGCACACGTCCGGATCAGCGTCCTCTATCACTTTGAGGATCGCCATCGGCGTGTTCACGCCGACGCCCCACCCCTTAATGATGCCCTCTTCCCGCATCTTCGTGAGTTCGAGAAAGGCGCCTTTGCGGGCGATCTCGTACTGCTCCTCCCACGGGGTCGGAAAGAATGCGAAGTCGGGCGACAGATCGTGGACGAAGGCGATGTCGATGCTGTCGACGCCCAGGCGCTGGAGGCTGTCCTCGATCGAACGACGGACGCCATCTGCGGTGTAGTCGATGAGGAGGTCGTTCGGAGAATCCGACAGCGGGTACATCTTCTCGTGGCCGTTGTCCTTCGACGCCTTCAGGAGCTTTCCGACCTTCGTGGACAGCAGGTAGTCGGATCGCTTCTGATTGTGAAGGAAATGCCCGAAGCGCCGTTCGGCAAGCCCAAGGCCATACCAGGGCGCGACATCGTAATATCGCACGCCGACGCTCCATGCCGCTTCGAGTGCGGCCTCGGCCTGCCTGTCGGAGATCTTGTTGAACTCGTTGCCGAGCGAGACGCCGCCCATGCCGAACTTGAACTCAGGCTTGAAGATATCGCGGACGCGGCTGTTCAATGGCATGATGGAATTCCTCTGATGCTTTGCAAACTATTCGGTTGGGAACCTAGGCTAGCGGTAGGCTACTTCTCGCCGGGGTACTGGCTGGACTTCAGGAGCTTTGCCAGATGAATGGTGTTTCGGGCGAGCATCTCGACCATCGTCGTGACCTCCTCGGGAACTTTTTTCAGATCCACGAAGTTCGTGCTCCCCATCGCTTCACCCACCCAGTAGGCGACGGCATTAGCCGGGATCGTAAAGCCGACGTCGTTTAGCGCCTGGTACATCTCGGCCGACACATGATGGGCACCGTCCTCGTTGCCGACGACGGCAACCGCCGCGACCTTGCCGTAGGAGACCATCCGGCCTTCGTCATCGGTCTCCTCGAGGAACGCGTCCATGCGCTCGAGGACGCGCTTGGAAATGCTGTCTGGCTGCCCCATCCAGATCGGAGTGCCGAATATGACGATGTCGGCTGCAAGCACCTTTTTGCGGAGTGCCGGCCATGCGTCGCCGGTCCCTTCGTCGGAAGTGACGCCCGGCAGGATGTCATAATCGGCAAGCCGGATAGTCTCTGTCTCAACGCCGGACTTTGCCATCTCCGCAGCAATGAGGTCGAGCATGCGTCCGGTTGAAGACGGCTCCTTGTTCTCGCTGCGCTTCAAGGTCGCGTTGAACGCCAGGGCTTTCAGGGTCATAGGTCATCCTCTTGATAATTTGGATGGCAAACCCCTGCTGGCATTCGAAGTTCCATCGTTTCCTTCCGTCTCATTCGAAAGAGGACGGGCGGCCAAAGTCCTGGCGGGCCGCCGTTGCGAAATGGTGGCGGTACGGCTATCAAATGCACGTCAGCAATCCACGAACCGGGGGACGAAGGCGGCAAACTGAACCGTAAAGTTTTTTCAATGAAGACAAAGGCTTCGGTTTCATCACACCAGAGAACGGCGGACAGGACATCTTCGTTCATATTTCCGCAGTCCAAGGTGGCGCACTGCGCGATGGGCAGGACGTCTCCTACGAGCTCGGCCAGGATCGGGAGACCGGCAAGTCGAAGGCCTAAAACGTCCGAGCGATCTGACCCTTTCCAAAGCCTAAATGCCTGCCGACCCGTCTATGACGACAGCCATTCCTCGCATCTCCCGCAACAGTCGTCGTCCATCAAGGCACGGCGCCACGGTAATCGCACGGGCCGGGCCCGTATACTCGGCCCAAGATCTTCTGTTCAGCGGCAGGATTTCCATTGCGTCGCCGTCGAAGAGCGTTCTCTGCAAGAGGCCGTCCATTGTCGTAGTTCCGGCAGCCTCCCGAGCGGCGCGCTTGCCTGCGGGATGTGCGCCCTCCTCGGACATGCATGGATCCGACCTAGGGTGACCGGAACATTAGCCTCCTCCCTTCGTTGGTCTGCCACACGAACTCGGAGGAACTCTCGTGACCAATCTCTATAACGACGGCGCGCCCGTCATCACAGGCAATCGCGCCAAGAGCACGTTAACGGCCTTTTTCGATTCCAGAAGCGACGCCGAGGCGGCGATCGACAAGCTCAAGAGCGCAGGCGTTGTCGACGTCCGCTTGATGCCCGGCTACGAGGCCGACGGCGAAGGATTGACGACAGCATCGGAAGGCTCAGGCTTCTGGGCAGGGCTCGCAGACTGGTTCTTCCCGGACGATGACCGCGACGTGTATGCCGAAGGTCTTCGGCGCGGAGGTTTCCTAGGCCGTCGACTCATAAACTCTGACACCAGATCCTTGCCGCGACGATTTTGACAGCAGCGAGATAATTTTCTGGGCGCTTGTCATAGCGAGTAGCTATACCTCGAAACTGTTTGATCTTGTTGAAGAATCTCTCCACGAGGTTTCGT
>NZ_JBFTME010000036.1:0-31411 GCF_056396805.1 Rhizobium sp. 05N49 | reverse complement strand
TTCCAGAGCTCGGCGCGCATCACCGCGCGGGCGCACTGGAATGCCGAACATTTCGTCGACGATGCTGATGACGATGACCGTGCGAGGATGCTTGCCGTCCATCTCGAAGCTTTCGAGCAGCGCCTCGTCATTGGACACTACCCCGCGCCCATTGATGCGCATCACCGTGTTCGATCCGGGAATGAGGAACATCAGCGAGAGGCGCGGGTCGCGCACGATGTTGGAAAGCGAATCGACGCGGTTGTTGCCGCGCCAGTCCGGCAGATACAACGTCGTATCGTCGACGATGCGCACCACGCCGCCGATATCGCCGCGCGGCGAACAGTCGAGCCCCTCGGGCCCGATAGTTGCGAGCGCCACGAAGGGCGAGATCTCGATCATGCCGCGGTAGAGCGGTGTCAGCGCTTTCGTCACCTTGTCGACCGAGGCCTGCGACAGCCCGCCTCCATAGATCGCGTTGAGCTCTTCGATCGTGCTGATGATCTTCATCTGTGTCCCGCCATGGTGTCGGCCGCCTGACTTGCGGCCGGCCGGACGCTACACCGATGCGCGCCGCGCCGGAAGCTCTGATATCGGAATGATCTCAGCATCTTTTTTGATGTCTTCGTCGACAAGGAAAGCCACGACTTCGCCGAGAACCGGCCCTGCCGACATGATGCGCCGGTGGCCGAAGCCGTTCGCCCAGGAAAGCCGCACGTGACTGCCCGAAGCCGCATAGCGCCGCGCGTGGGCGGCGCTGACTTCCTTGTCGTCCTCGGCATGAATGACGAGCACAGGCTTGCCGATGCCTGCTGCCGTTTTTCCCGCGTCGAAATCCTCTAGTCTCCGGCCGGTGATACGCTGCACGGCATCCTCGAGCGCGGCCTGTGCGGCCGATTTCAGCCGTAGCATCCGTCCGAAATCGGTAAACAGCCATTGCATTTCGCTCGGCGAGCCGATCAGCACCATGCGTTCGCACGAGACGGGCTTTATGTCCGGCAGAATGGCGGAGGCCGAGACCATCAGCGCGGCGCCGCCGAAGGAATGGCCGATGACCGCATCGAACCGCCCGAAACGCGCTTCCGCTGCCGCAATCGCCTTGACCGCCAGCCCCATATACAGGAAGCGCCCGCCGGCGCGGCCGTGACCGGGGAAATCGAGCGCGATCACTTCGGCGCCCGTCCCGGCAAGCATCGTCACCAGATCGGCCATATAGGCCATGCCGGAGCCCCAGCCATGGGTAACGAGGTAACGCTTGCGCCGCCCGAGCGCCCCGCCATTCAGTCGGTACGCATGCGCGCGCCGGCCTTCCACGGGCAACGTGAACTGCTCCGCGCCGGCCAGCCTGGCGACACCTGCCGCATACGCTGCCCTGGCTTTCTCGCCTTTCGGTTTGGCGGACGGCGTTCGGCAGAACAGCCGGAAGGCCGCCTCCCCGGCAAGGCGTGGGGAAACGGCTTGCATGAGCGAAAATCCGAGGCGCGTGACCTCCAGCGCAAATTTTGCCATGATGGGATTCCAATAATGTTCAACACTGAACAATAAAGTACAACGATGAACAAAAATCAATCCCTCCCCTGGGATCATCCGCGTTTTCGCAGCTGGATCGCGGTGGCTCGCGCCTGCCAGCTCATGCAGCAGTCCCTCACCCGCTCACTCTCCGATCTCGATATCAAGCCGCCGCATCTCGATATCCTCGTCAATCTCTACCGCTTCGAAGGCATTTCGCAGCAGGAACTGGCCCGCAAGCTCCTGGTCGGCCGCTCCAATATGAGCATGCTCCTGCCGCAGATGGAAAAGCGCGGCCTGATCCTGCGCCGCGACGACGAGCGCGACAAGCGCGTGCTGCGCCTGCACCTGACGCCCGAGGGCCGCAAACTGACCGAGGAGGCCATGGCCATCCAGACCGCTTTGATCGAGCGCACGCTCTCGGCAGAACCGATCGAGCAATGTATGGCAACGGCCGATTCGATGGAGCGCATCATCGGCGTGCTGCTGCAGGATCTCAGGGACGAGGAATAGGCCTTTCTAGGCGGAAGGCTCCAGTTCTTCTTTTTCTTCATCGAACCGGCCGCGCTTTAGGAAAACCTCCAATGCCCGCTTCGCTTCGGGGACGATGCGGTCGAGCCAACCCGTTTCGATGAGAGCGTGCTCTGTAATGGTAGCCGGAGTATCGTCGCACGCCGCGACGACCAACCGGCGCAGCACCATTAACTGCTCGCGCTCTTCGATAGACATCGCTGAATTCGGAGCGATATCGCCTTCGTCGGTRACCCAATCGAAAAAGAAATTGAAGTAGCCGCTGACACCGAAGAGGCGCAAACCATCGACGCCATCCGCCAGAATACCGATTACCTCGATGATCCTGTTGCGGACTCGCTGATCGAGCACGCGCGGAGATGGTTCGTTTTCCATAACTTTCATCCCAAATGACTTCCGCAGAGACGAGCCAGCTTTTGTTCTCGTTGCTTTATGTCTCCGTGGTCCGGCCCTCGTCAAGCAGATCGGTCCCATAGGAATTATCGATCACACAAAGCCATTTGCCATCAAGCCTACGGAACACATAGGTCGCCCGGCGGGTGATCGTACTCACCACGCCATCGGCTCCCGTCGTCTCCAGCACCGCCTCAGCAAGAACGAGCGCGGTATCGCCACCCTCGACGACCTGCACCCTGTCCTGCGTGATCTTGAGCGAATGGTTGAAATAATCGGCGATCGCCGCGAAGGCCTTGCCGATCTTCTCCTTGCCCGAGACCTCCAGCCCCGGCCGGATGACGAGCGTTGCCTGCTCGTCGTAAAGATCCATCAGCGCATCGAAATCCTCGGCCATGATAGCGCGGTCGGCTGCATCGATAACGGTCTTTAGTTCGTGAAATGCCATGTCTGTCTCCTGTAGGGCCGGGCGACGGACAAAGAAAACCCGCCTCGCCGGCGGGTCGCATTCTGGAAGCTTTATGCGCGCAAACCCACCATTCACAAGATGGTGCGAATAATCAGCGGGCGGTTGGCGCAAACCTGTTCCATGCGCCGGTTTTCTCACAGGATCGGAATACTGTCCAGCCGCCTCAGTGCAGCGCTGGCCCGGCCGGCGCTTTCGTCAGCGACTTGTACTCCCAGGCCGCCACGACAATCAGTACCAGTGCCGCCAGGATGCCCAACACATAGACTTCCATGAAGGGCGCGAAGAATGTGCAGAGGATCAGGATGACGATGCCGGCGAGATGGGATAGCGGCATGCGGCCGCTGGTGGCGCCCTTGAACCAGAGATTGCCGACCAGGAACAGGCCGGAGCCGCCGAGCACGGAAGCAGCGATGGCGAGGCTGCCCGTGTCATATGGATGCTCGAACATCCATTCCACCGCCACGGCATGCACGATGATGCCGGCAAGAACAGGGATATGCGCATAGGTGAAGGCCTGCCGCGCGAGACTGCCGGGCGTATCGGCATGTTCGATACGGTGCGCCGCCCGCTCATGGCCGAAGCGGAAATAGAGCCACCACATGGCGACCGTGCCGATGAAGCCGATCAGGAAGACGACGCCGGTGATGGCGGAAAATTCCATCTCCGAGAAGGTGCGGCCGGAAACGAGGATCGCCTCGCCGAGGCAGATGATGATGAAGAGCGCACAACGCTCCGCCATATGGGCGCCGGAAACGTCCCATTCCTCCGTCTTCGACCGGCCGAGACCGGGCACGGCAAAGGCAAGTGCCGGTCCTGTATATTCGATCAGCAACGCGATCACCCAGCAGATCAGCCGCGCCTCATGCTCCAGCAGACCGCCTGCAATCCAGAACACACCGGCCGCCGCAAGGTAGATGGTGATGCGCACGAAATTGATGACGGCCGAGCGGCCTGCAGCCCGCATCGCATAGGTGGTGAAGAGCGAGCGGCCGACCTGCATCAACACATAGGCCGAGGCGAAGAGCAGGCCTTTTTCGCCGAAGGCCTCGGGAATGGAAGCCGAGAGCACGAGGCCGAGCAGCATCAGCACGACCAGCATCGATCGTACCGGCATGCGCTCCGGGTCCAGCCAGTTCGTGGCCCATGCGGTGAAGATCCACACCCACCAGACGGCAAACATCATGAGTGCGGCTTCGGCAGCACCGAGCAGCGTATAATGCGCAAAGAGCGCGTGCGAGAGCTGGGAGACGGAAAAGACGAAAACGAGATCGAAGAAAAGTTCCAGGAATGTGACCCTGCTGCCGGTATGCCCATGGGCCCGCAGCCAGCTCTTGTTATGCGTTTGCGTCATGTGCCCCCCGGCAGCCGGTGAAATTCAAAGCAATTCCAGCAAAAGTGTATAGCTCTAGCGCGGCCGTTCGGTCACGTCGCGGCTCATCCCCTTTTCCTTGAGCTCTTCTTCATAGGCGGAAAAGAGTTCGAAGCCGCGTTCGCCGAGTTCGCGCAGATAGGTCCAGGTATATATGCCGGTATCATGCATGTCGTCGAAGCCGATACGCACGGCATAATTGCCCGTCGGGATCACGGATACGATGGCGACATTGCGCTTGCCCGGCACCGTGACCTTCTGCCCTGGCCCGTGCCCCTGCACCTCGGCCGAGGGCGACAGTACGCGCAGCAGCTCGGCCGAGAGATCAAAGCTCTGGCCGTCACTGAAGCTTATCACCAGCCTCTGGCGGTCCTTCGAGATCCTGATTTCGGTCGGCCAGATATCGCTCATGTCAATGTCCTCTTCTGATGCGAGGAGTAGGCGCTGATCTTTTTCGGCGCAAGCGCAAATTCGCTTGATGCCGCGGCCTGTTTCCCTTGACGCCACAATAGCATATGCCCACATTGAAACGAGTAYGGAGACAGACGTGAACAGCAGTGTCGGAACGATTGGCAATGCCTCCCCGCTGGTAGCTGGTGCAGGCCCGATGATCGACCCCTTCGGTCGTGCGGTCACCTATCTGCGTGTCTCCGTCACGGACCGCTGTGATTTCCGCTGCACTTACTGCATGGCGGAAAACATGACCTTCCTGCCCAAGAAGGATCTGCTCACGCTGGAAGAGCTCGACCGGCTCTGTTCCGCCTTCATCGCCAAGGGTGTGCGCAAGATCAGGCTGACCGGCGGCGAGCCGCTGGTGCGCAAGAACATCATGCATCTCGTGCGCCAGCTTGGAAAGCAGATCGGCTTCGGCCTCGACGAGCTGACGGTTACCACCAACGGCTCGCAGCTCGCCCGCCATGCGCAGGAACTCTTTGATTGCGGCGTGCGCCGCATCAACGTCTCGCTCGACACGCTCGATCCGGAAAAATTCCGCAAGATCACCCGCTGGGGCGATTTCGCCAGGGTTATGGAAGGCATCGATGCAGCCCAGAAAGCCGGTCTGAAGATCAAGCTCAATGCCGTGGCGCTGAAGGATTTCAACGAGGCGGAGATGCCGGACATGCTGCGCTTCGCGCATGGCCGCGGCATGGATCTCACCGTCATCGAAACCATGCCGATGGGCGAGATCGAAGAAGACCGTACCGACCAGTACCTGCCGCTCTCCAAGCTGCGCGCCGATCTCGAACAGCAGTTTACGCTTGAAGATATCGATTACCAGACCGGCGGCCCTGCCCGCTATACCAGGGTCGCGGAGACCGGCGGCCGCCTCGGCTTCATCACCCCGCTCACCCATAATTTCTGCGAGAGCTGCAATCGCGTGCGCCTCACCTGCACCGGCACGCTCTACATGTGCCTCGGCCAGAATGACGCTGCCGACCTGCGCTCGGCCCTGCGCGCCACCGAAGACGATGGCCTGCTCCATGCGGCAATCGACGAGGCCATCACCCGCAAGCCCAAAGGCCATGATTTCATCATCGACCGCACCCATAAACGCCCGGCTGTCGCCCGGCACATGAGCGTTACGGGTGGGTGAGGTCCGGTGCCGCGCAGCGGCAGCAATCGATCCAGTGAATCGATTGCAGGACCGAACGCCCGAAGCCGTGCGAAGGGCCGGCAAAGGCCGGTGCCGCGCAGCGGCAGCAATCGATCCAGTGAATCGATTGCAGGACCGAACGCCCGCAGCCATGCAAAGGGCCGGCAAAGCCCGGTGCCGACTGTGATCGACAACCACACCCGCCGCACCGACAGGCTGCTGCTGCGCCCGCCGATGTTGGAGGATCTTCCCTTTCTGACGGAACTGTTCGCAAAACCTGAACTGGTGGCGCATCGACCGGTGCCCCAGCCGGACAGCCCCGAGGAAAGTGCTGCACGACTGGCAAGGGACATGGCGCATTGGAAGCAGCATGGCTTTGGCCGCTTTGCAGTTGTCGCCGATGGTGAACTGATCGGCTTTGGCGGAGTGACCGTGTCGAACGAGTTCGACGCTCTCAACCTTTCCTATCACCTCGATCCCCGAAGCTGGGGGCACGGTTACGCAACCGAACTCGTTTCCGGCATTCTGGCCTTTGCCTTCAACGAACTGGGTGCCCGGCGGATTATCGGCCTGGTACGGCCGGCCAATCCTGCATCCCGCCGCGTTCTCGAGAAATGCGGCTTCGGCTTCGAGTGCGAACTCATGCTCCACGGTGCGCCAACGAACCTCTACAGCCTTCTATCCCCGAGCTCCGGATAGGCTCTTGTGCTGGCGCGGCCCTATTCGAGGATCGGCACATGCGGCGCCGCCGACCGGGGCAAGACCCCGGTCAGCCGCGGATCGTCCGCGACCTCGATCATGAATGCGTAGGGTTTGAAACCGGACCGCTGATAGAACGGCAGTGCATTCGGATGGTCGAAATGACAGGTGTGCACCCAGAGCCGCTCGATCGGATGCGCCCAGGCGATGGATAAGGCGTGATTCATGAGATAGCGCCCCGCCCCGGTGCCAATGGCGCTTTTGCCCACGCCGAAGAAGACCAGTTCACATTGGCCGGGCTGCCGAAAATCAAGTTCCAGCATACCGACTTGCCGGCCGTCCGAGAGCAGCACGTAGATCTCCACCAGAGGGTCGCCGATAATGGCCTTCAGCGCTTCATCGGTCATGACCAGTCGGGAAACCCACAGCCAGTCCTCGCCGATCGCCCGGAAGAGCCGCCGGTATGTCTGCGGATCGGGCGCCGGCATTCTCTCCAGGGAAAGCCCCGCGATATTCCTTGCCTCCTTCGGCAGCGGCTTCTCCGTCATTTCCAGGCAGGTGACGGCGTTGGCAAGCTTGCCTCGGGGAACCGCAGAATATCCCATCGGGAGCTCCGGGTTTGACTTATCTGGTTTTTCCGCAGTGCTCATGGTTCGTATATCCGCTGTGCTCGGTTCCAAGATATCTAACGGAGAACAGGATTCGGCCATAGCTTCAACACGGCGTGCCGCGGCTGATAGCCGGCACAAAAAAAAGCCCCGCGTGAGCGGGGCCAAGTCTAGTGAGTGGAAGACTATGATATCGGATTGTTATCAGTGCCAGGTCTGGCTGTCGTACCAGGTATCGACATCTTTGCGGATACGGTCCTTTTCGTAGCCGTAGCGTTCCTGCAGCTTGCCTTCGAGCTGTTCGCGGCGGCCGTTGATCTGGTCGAGGTCGTCGTCAGTGAGCTTGCCCCACTGTTCCCTAACCTTGCCCTTCATCTGCTTCCAGTTGCCTTCAACACGGTTCCAATCCATCGCGGTTCTCCTTTGTTGGACATGCTTGGAAAACGACCGGGTCGGCTAATTGTTCAAAAGAAAAACCCGCGGTTGGAAAGCCGCGGGCTCTTTGTCATCTCATTGCCGATGCACTGACTTAAGCAGCGCGGCCCGTCCAGCGCCCTTCAGCGCGGCCATATCCATGCACCTCACCCTCCTCGCCGGTACGGAAGCGGTTGACCTTGTCCGAGAGCATGTCGACGCGCTGGCGCAAGCCCTGGATCTCGGCATTGTTCTCTTCCACCATCGCCGCATTCTGCTGGGTGATGAGCTCGACATCATGCACCGCCTTGCTGACCTCGTGAATGCCGGTCGACTGTTCGCCAGTGGCGGCCGAAATCTCGGAGACGAGGCGCTGCACGCCGCTGACATGGGCGATGATTTCGGCAAGCGCCTGGCCGGTTTCCTCGACGAGCTGCACGCCGCTCTGCACCTGGCCGGAACTTGCCGAGATCAGTTCCTTGATCTCGCGGGCAGCCTTGGCGCAGCGCTGCGCGAGTTCGCGCACTTCCTGCGCCACCACGGCAAAGCCACGTCCCGCCTCGCCTGCCCGCGCGGCTTCCACGCCGGCGTTCAGTGCCAGCAGATTGGTCTGGAAGGCGATCTCGTCGATGACGCCGATGATGGTGGCGATCTTCTCGGACGAGCGGTTGATTTCGCTCATGGCGTCGACGGCCTTGGCGACCACTTCGCCGGAGCGAGTTGCGAAAACCTGCGTCTCGTTGACCGAATGCGCGGTCTGCTTGGCGCGCTCAGCGGTGGAACGCACGACGTCGCTCAGGTGTCGCAGCGCCCACGAACTTTCCTCGAGGGCGGCGGCCTGCTGTTCGGTGCGACGGGCAAGATCGTCAGCCGAGGACGCGAGATTGCCCGTGCCGCCCTTGATCTCGACGGTGGCGCCACGCACATCGGCAAGCGTCTGGCGCAGTGCCTCGACGGCATGATTGTAGGTATCGGCCATATCGACGAAATCGGCGGCGAGATCGCGGCGCATGCCGATCTCGAGATTGCCCTCGGCCAGCGCGTTCAGCACGTCGGAGAGCGCATGCAGCGCCTGCTTCTGCTCGGCCTCGATGCGAGCGCGTTCGGCGGCGCGGCGGCTTGCCTCATCGGCAGAGAGCGCACGGGCACTTTCGGCCTCCCTCTCGAGCCGGACGTTTTCGACAGCAGCGTCACGGAAGACGGCAACCGAGCGCACCATGTCGCCAATCTCGTCGCCCCGGTTGCGGCCTTCGATGGCAACTTCGAGATCGCCCTTTGCAAGCCGCGTCATCACGTCGGATACGCGCTTCAGCGGACCGCGCAGCGTCTCGACCAGCATCAGGCCGCCGACAATGGCAAGCAGCGTGCCGAGGATCATGGCAAAGACGGAAACATTGGCCGAACGCTCGCTGTCCTCCTTGCCGAGTTCCTGCGCCTGGCTGACGAACTGGCGAAGAGCGGCCATGGCGCCGGAAAGGATTTCGGAGGATTGCTGGCGGGCCGCCTTCCAGTCCGCCGCAGCCTTCAGCATGTCGGCCGAACCGGAGGTCAGCGAAGCCGCAGCCGGGGCAATCTTGTCCGCAAAAGCCTTCATCACCGCATCATTTGCACCGAGCGCCGAGATCTTTCCGGCGGTTTCGGTCAGAGCCTTGAGGTCGGCGAGAACGACATCCCGCGCGGCCGCATCACGCGCGCTGAGCATCTGGCTCACATGCACCTGCAACCGGTCGGCACCGTCGCGCACCTGGTCGACGGAGGTCAGAAGCTCGCGCTGTTCGGCAATGCTCTTGTCGAGGCTGACGAAGCGGGCGGACGCCGTATCGCTGTTCTTGGCCGATTGCAACGTCATCTGCCCCTCGGTGTTGACGAAGCCGGTCAGGAGCGGCGCCATGCCGGAGGCCTTCTCATCCGGTGTGCCATTGCCCTTCAAGAGCGCATCGAGCTTGCCGGCCGTTTCGGCGACCTGTGCGATCAGCGGTTGGCCATCCTTGGAGACCATTTCCTTGGCGACAGCGAGCTGCTTCAGGATCTCGGCAATATGCTGCTGGGCGGCTTCGATCTGCTCCTCGGGCGTAAAGCCCATCTGGATGTCGACGCGCATCGCGCCCATGATGTCTGTAAGCGACTTGAAGGCGGCAGAATCGTAGAGCAGCGCCTTGGCGAAGATTTCCTTGTCGGTGAAGTCCTTGCGCACCCGGTCGGTCTGGCCGCCGGCTTCATCCGCAGCAGCCGAAATCGCCTGCACCGTCGTGTTGATCGCCGCAACGCTTGCATCCTCTGCCTGGCGCAGGCTCCACAGCGTCTCCTGCTGCTTGCGCATGGCGGAGGCCAGGCCGCTGACTTCGGTCAGCTGGCTGCGCTGGTCGTCCGTCTTCAGCAGCCCGTTGAGGCGCAGCACGCCGCTCTCCTGTGCATCGATCGCCTTGCCGAAACCGGCCTTGCTCGCATCCGACGGATCGGAGACGAACTCCTGCAGTGCCGCCTGCAGGTTCTCGAAATCGGAAATGTTTTCGATCGTGGCGCGCGTCACCGTCATGTGACCGTTCAGGATGTTGGCCGTGTGGTAGCCGAGGATGCCGACGCCTGCGATCAGCACGACGAGCGGGATGACGAACAGCAGGACCTTGGTGACGATGCGACGGCTTTGCAGAAGTCGGTCGATGAAGTGCATGGATGCGGCGCCTTGAAGCTGATGGTACCGTCCAGTCCGCAATCATTCCGGATGGTTCGGCGGCATCCTCCATCATGGAGAGTGATCGCATATTTCGCTGAATCGGTTGATACAACCTTAATCGGCGACCGGGAGATTTGGGAATTATCCTTATATTTCTAATATTTGCCGCAACTGCACAAGGATTTGCTTTACCTCGCGGCAGGTTGTACTGCAGTGCAGCATCGAATTATCTGAAGTGTGGCATTCCTCCGATACCCTTGCCCGCCGTTCCCTTCTAAAAGGGCTTGTAAGGTAAGGGAATCTCCAGCATGCCGCGATCACGCAATACCGAAGGCGCCATCTGCATGAGCATGGCGATGGCGGGCTTTTCCGCAAGCGACGCACTCTCCAAATCCGTCATAGCCTACATGAATGCCGGCGAGATCATGTTTCTGCGTGGCCTCTTCACCAGCATCCTCGTCTATCTGATCGCCTGGAAGCTGGGCGCGCTGCGGCCCTGGCGCGTCATGCTCAAGCCTGTCATCGCGCTGCGCATCGCCTGCGAGATCATCGCTGCCGTCACCTACATTACCGCCCTCGGCATGATGCCGATCGCCAATGCCTCGGCGATCCTCCAATCTCTGCCGCTGGTCGTCACCTTCGGTGCGGCACTTTTCTTCAAGGAACCGGTCGGCTGGCGGCGCTGGCTGGCGATCCTCGTCGGCCTTGCCGGCGTCATGATCATTATCCGCCCCGGCCCGGAAGGTTTTACCCCGGCCGCCCTCCTCTGTGTCGCCAGCGTTGCCTCCACCGCAGGGCGCGACCTCGCCACCCGCGGCATCAGCAAGGATATTCCCTCGCTGATGATCACGACGGTCACGGCGGTCTCGGTCGCAATATTCGGTGCGCTGATGATCCCTTTCCTCGGCGGCTGGGAACCGGTCAGCGTCACCTCGCTTTCGCATCTGCTGCTGGCCTCGGTGCTGGTGCTGGTCGGCTACCAGTCGGTCATCCTCGCCATGCGTACTGGCGAAATCTCCTTCGTGGCGCCCTTCCGCTATACGAGCCTGATCTTCTCGTCCCTGCTCGGCTTCGTTTTCTTTGCCGAAGTGCCGGATTTCTGGACGCTCGTGGGCGCCGCCATCGTTATCGCATCAGGCCTCTATACGTTCTATCGTGAGGCCAAGCGTCACGTGCCGCCGGTCGCCCAGGAATCGGCGCCCCGTTCGCCCGTGTGATCGTCAGAGGTACCGCCATGACTAACTTCGTGCTCGACCAATCGACGATTCCAGGTGTCGTGCTGGCCGGCGGGCGCTCATCGCGCATGGGCCGCGACAAGGCGGGCGTCATGCTCGGCGGCCGCAGCCTGCTTTCGCATGTGCTGGCTCGCCTCTCGCCGCAGACGGCTGAGATCGCCGTCAATGCTGACACAGCCGTCGGACACGACCTGCCCGTCGTCTCCGATCGTATTCGCGGCAAGGCGGGGCCAATGGCCGGAATCCACGCGGCCATGGTCTATGGCGCCGGCCTGCCCGCCACGCATGTCGTGACCATCTCTGTCGATTGCCCCTTCTTTCCGGCCGATCTCGTTAGCCGGCTTATGAGTGCGATAAGCCATCCCGAACAGATAGCGATTGCTGCCTCCGAAGGCCGCAGCCACCCGGTCTTCGGCCTCTGGCCGACCGCGCTCGCCGCCGATCTGGAAGAATGGGTCAAGGTTGACGAGAAGCGCCGCGTGCGCGACTTCCTCTTGCGTCATGACGTTACGGAAGTGCCCTTCCCGCTGCATCCGACCCGCGCCAGCCTGCTCGATCCCTTCTTCAACATCAACACGCCCGATGATCTAATCGAAGGCGAACGCTGGCTGGAGGCGCTGGGGGGATGAAGCTAGATGGAGGGATGAAGGAAGGTGGGGCAATGACGCAGAAAATCTTCGGCATCGCCGGCTGGAAGAACTCCGGCAAGACAGGTCTTGCGGTGCGCCTCGTCGAGGAATTCACCCGCCGCGGCTATCGCATTTCAACGATCAAACATGCCCACCACGATTTCGACATCGACAAGGTCGGCGCTGACAGCTACCGCCACCGCCAGGCYGGCGCCCACGAGGTGACGATCGTCTCCGGCACCCGCTACGCCATCATGCACGAACTGCGTGGTGCGGCGGAGCCGAGCTTCGAGGAGATCCTGGCGCGGTTGGCGCCCTGCGATCTGGTACTCATCGAGGGCTACAAGCGCGAGCCGATCCCGAAGATCGAGGCGCGGCGGCTCGAATCGGCAAGGCGTGACCCGCTGGCGCCCGAGGACCCGCATATCGTGGCGATTGCGGCCGATCATGTGGTGGACGACGCTGCGGGTCTGGTGGTGTTTGATCTCGATGATACCGTCGCGATTGCCGATTTCGTGGCGCAAACAGTTGGGCTTGCTCCGCCTTCTCCCCAGCGGGGTTCCTGAGGACGGGTCGAGACCCGCGGCTCGACCCCGGTTGATATCCGATAGGACAGATGAGGCGGTGAGCGACGTCAGGAGCGAACGTCTGAGCGGATAGCGAAGACGGCATATGTTTTACCGTGCGGCCCCCTCATCCGACCCTTCGGGCCACCTTCTCCCCGCTGGGGAGAAGGGAAGACGCCGCGCCGTCGAATCCACAAAACAAAAAGGGCGAGGCCTCACGACCCCGCCCTCCTCTATTAGTACCGTAATAAATTACCTCTGAGCAACAGGCCGCACCAGCGGCGTGACACGGCGAATGGTCACACGGCGGTTCTCCTGGTTCGGCCCATCCGTATTCACCTTCAGATAGCGCTCGCCATAACCCTGCGTCGCAAGGTTCTCCGGCGGAATGCCATAGACATCCGTCAGCACATTGGCGACCGATTCCGCGCGCTGGTCGGAGAGGATCAGGTTGCTCTGGTCCGAACCGACGGCATCGGTATGGCCTTCGATCAGGAAGGTCTCGCTCTTGTTCTTGTCGAGCACTTCGTTCATCGCATCCGCCACCTTGCGCAGCGTGCGGGCCTGGCTCATCGGAATTTCCGCGCTGCCGGTCGCGAAGGTCACCGTATCCAGGTCGATACGGCGCACCTTGTCGCGGATACGAGCGGAATATTTCACCTCGTTCAGCGAATAGACGCGTTCGACCGGCTCGACGGGCGGCTCGCTCAGGAACTCGTAATAATCACGGTCCGGATCGGTGCTGGTGTCGATGATATAGTCGTTGAGCGGCACGCGCAGACGCATCGGCGGCAGGTCGGCACCTGGATCCTCGAAGTAATCGCGGTCCGGATCCTCATAGAGCTCAGGCGAATAGTAGAGCACCTCTTCCCGGCCGCGTGCATCGACGCGTGAGCGCTGGATGATGTCGCCGTAGCGGTTGCGCAGCGTCACGATGCGATAGCCCTCAGGCCGCATGATCGTCTCGCGGTAACGGTCGCCCGAAAGCTCCTCATAGCTCGGCCGTTCGCCGTCGCGCAGGAACCGGCGATCGTCGTCGCTGCGCACCACGGTGCGGTTGCCGAACTGGATGATGACGCGGCTGTCGTCGGTGCGCTCGCCGTAGCGCGCGCCGTCAGGTTGGGCGAACTGGGGACGGCGGTCGATGCGCCGGCCTTCCTCGCGGGTGATGGCCTCGATCTGTACCGGCGCACGCTGCCGGGTGCCGCTCAGCGACTGAGCTTCGGCATCGGAGGTCGGCAGCTTGAAATCCTGGCTGTCGGCGCGCTGGCGATCCCGGTCGCGGCGGCCCTGCCGGCCCTGGCTGCGATCGGCATCCTTGTCGCTGTCGAGAACAGCGGCACCGTTCTGAACGGGCAACACGATGGTCTCGTTGCTCTTGGCAGGATCCTGGGCGATCTCCTTGCGGCGCTCCAGCTCCTGCGGTGTGACCTTTTCGGGCGCAGGAATGGCCTGTTCGGCCTGCTGCGGCGCAGTGGCTGCCGGCGGCTGGCCGGGCTGCGGAGCGTTTGCGGCAGGCTGTTCCGGCTGGACCTGGCCGGTGGCTGGCTGCTCGGCCGGTTGCTGGGCTTGACCTGCTGCAGGTTGTTCAGCCTGGCCAGCGGCCGGCTGTTCGGCTGTGGCGGGCTTTTCAGCAGTCGCCGGCTTCTTGGTCGGAACGGGCTGCTCGGCTGCAGGCTGTTCTGCGGTCGCAGGCTTCTCGGCCGTTGCGGGCTTTTCAGCGGGAGCCGGTGCTTCTCCGGCCGGTGCTGCCTGCTGCTCGGTGGCAGCGGGACGCTTGCCGCCGGCCGGGCGCTTGCCACCCTGCTGCTCTGCAGGCTGTTCCGTGCTCTGCTCGGCGGGCTGCTCTGTCGTTTCGCTCTTCTGGCGCTGCGGGCGCTGGCGCGGTTTTTCAGCGGGCTGATTCGCTTCGCCTGCGGCTGGGGCTTCGGCAGCCGGCTGCTGCGCCTCAGGGGCGGCCTGCTCGGCATTCTGCTTGCGGTCGCGCTGGCGCTTCGGCTGCTCTGCGGGTGGCTGCTCGGCTTGCGGCTCGGCCTGCTGTTCGGGCTGCGCCTGACGCTGGCGACGCGGCTTCTGCGGCTCTTCGGCGGCAGGCGCCTGCTGGTCGGGTGCTGCCTGTTCGGGCTGGGCTTCCCGCTGGCGGCGTGGACGTGCGGGCTCCTCAGCCGCAGGTGCCTGCGCCTGGGGCTCTGCCTGCGGTGCGGGTTCGCGCTGACGCCTGGGCTTCTGTTCCGGTTCCGGAGCGCTTTCGGCGGGGGCCTCGCGCTTCTGCGGCTTTTCTGCAGGCGCCTCCTGCTGCTGTTGCTGCTCTTCCGCCTGCTTCTTCCTTTTCAGAAGCTCCTCTTCGGAAGGTGCGTCCTGTGCCACCTCGTAGCTGCCCCCGATAAGGGGATTGGCGACGGTGCCGACAGCGCCGTGCTCAACCCCGCCCACTGCGGCGTAAGCGCCTACCGGCGGCACCACCAGGGTAAGGGAAAGCAGCGGAAAGGCCGCACTGGCAAACAGTCTGGATTTCATGCCCATCAGGGGTTTCCTCGTCCTTATTTTGACTTCAACCGGGGCTGACTGCCCCGCAATCACGGCTTTTTGTGCACTAAGCGAAGCACAAATCGTTAAAATGCAGATTTGTTCCTGACGCTAAGAAGGACGGGATTAACCTTGCCTGAACACCACGGTCGGGCCCTGTTCATCTCGGCTGCCGGTTGCAACGCACAACTGCGCGGGGATTCCTGTTGCAATTTTGCGAAAAAAGGTTTGATTATCGCCGCAAGACGGTGGTGGCACCGTCGAAGTGTGCGGCCGCCGGCGAACAACAACAAGACCCGGCGCCACCAACAGAGAGGATCCTCATGCGCATTTCCACCAAGCTCCTTGCTGCAGCTTCGCTAGCGGCAATGTCCCTTTTTGCCGGCGCAGCACTTGCTGACGGCGAAAAATACGTGATCGGCACGGACTCGACCTACCCGCCGTTCGAATTCGTCGACGCCAGTGGCACCATTCAGGGCTTCGACATTGATATCGCCAAGGCACTCTGCGCCGAAATGAAGGCTGAATGCTCGTTCGTCAGCACCGACTGGGACGGCATCATCCCGGCGCTCAACGCCAAGAAGTTCGACATGATCGTCTCCTCTATGTCGATCACCCCGGAGCGCCTGAAGCTCGTCGACTTCTCCAACAAGTATTACAACACCCCGCCGGCAATCGCCGTGCCGAAGGACTCCACCATCACTGACGTTGCCGGCCTCAAGGGCAAGGTGATCGGTGCGCAGACTTCCACGACCCATGCCAACTACGCCGAGAAGCACCTCGCCGACACCGAGCTGAAGCTCTATCCGACGGCTGACGAGTACAAGCTCGACGTTTCCAGCGGCCGCGTCGATGCCGTCATCGACGACGTCGTCGTTCTCTCCGAATGGGTCAAGTCCGACGCCGGCTCCTGCTGCAAGATCCTGACGACCCTGCCGGTCGACAAGGAAATCAACGGCAACGGTGCTGGCATCGCCATCCGCAAGGGCGATCCGCTGAAGGAAAAGCTCAACACGGCAATCGCCGCGATCCGCGCCAGCGGCGAGTACAAGAAGATCCAGGACAAGTACTTCGATTTCGACGTTTACGGCGAATGATAAATTCGGTATCTGGCCGATGAAGGTGATGGCGGAAGACTTGCTCTTCCGCCATTTTTTGTTCGGCAACACGGCGATGTCAAAACGGCAAAAGCCGTGAGAGGAATTCTCATGCGTATCTCCACGAAGCTCCTTGCTGCAGCCTCGGTTGCGGCATTGTCTCTCTTTGCCTGTTCGGCTCTCGCCGACGACGAAAAATACGTCATTGGCACCGATTCGACCTACCCGCCGTTCGAATTCGTCGATGCCAGCGGCACCATCCAGGGCTTCGACATCGATATCGCCAAGGCCCTATGCGCTCAGATGAAGGCCGACTGTTCCTTCGTTTCGACCGACTGGGACGGCATCATCCCGGCGCTCAACGCCAAGAAGTTCGACATGATCGTCTCGTCGATGGCGATCACCCCGGAGCGCCTGAAGCTCGTCGATTTCTCCGATCATTTTTACAGAACCCCGCCGGCCGTTGCTGTGCCGAAGGATTCGACCGTGACTGATGTCGCCGGCCTCAAGGGCAAGGCGATCGGCGTGCAAATCTCCACGACAAACGTCACCTATGTCGAGAAGCACTTCGCTGACAGCGAGCTGAAGCTTTACCCGACGGCTGACGAGTACAAGCTCGATGTTGCGGCCGGCCGTGTCGATGCCGTCATCGATGACATCGTCGTCCTCTCGGAATGGATCAAATCCGGTGATGGCACCTGCTGCAAGATCCTGACGGCCCTGCCGGTCGACAAGGAAATCAGCGGCAATGGCGCCGGTATCGCTGTCCGCAAGGGCGATCCGCTGAAGGAAAAGCTCAACACGGCGATCGCCGCGATCCGCGCCAGCGGTGAGTACAAGAAGATCCAGGACAAGTACTTCGATTTCGACGTTTACGGCGAATGATAAATTCGCTATCTGGCCGATGAAGGAAATGGCGGAAGGCTTGCTCTTCCGCCATTTTTGTTTGACAAAGGTGGCAATATCAAAACGGCAAAAGCCGTGAGGGGATTTCTGGCATGGGCGGATTGTTTTCCGCGCTCGGCTCCTTCTGGAGCCTGCTTGTGCACATCTTCGATCCGCTGTGCGGACCCGTCGGTATTTTCACCTGGTTGGCCCCGTCGACCATCCTTGCCTGTGGCGACACCGGCTGGGGCGACGAGATCGCGCTTGGCCTGCAGGTCACGGTTTCGGTGGCGATCGTCACCCTGCCGATCGGTCTCGTCATCGGTTTCCTCGTGGCGCTCGGCCAGCAGTCGGAAGAGAAGTCGCTGCGGCTGGCAGCTGGCATCTACACCACGATCTTCCGCGGACTGCCGGAACTTCTGACGCTCTTCATCATCTATTACGGCATGCAGATCCTGATCCAGTATCTGCTCGACATTGCCGGCTATGAAGGGCCACCGGTCGAGATCAACGCTTTCGTCGCCGGCGTCATTGCGCTGTCGGTGGTCTTTTCCGCCTATTGTTCGGAAGTGCTGCTGTCTGCCTTCCGCGCCATTCCCAAGGGCCAGTATGAGGCGGGTGATGCGCTTGGGCTGCATCGCGGCCGCACACTGCGCCTCATCGTCCTGCCGCAACTGGTGCGTATCGCCCTGCCCGGCCTGACGAACCTCTGGATGGTGCTCTTGAAGGACACGTCCTACGTCTCGATCATCAGCCTCTCCGATATTCTGCGCCAGACGAACGTGGCCGTGCGCGTCACCAAGGAACCCTTCTTCTTCTATGGCATCGCCTGCTGTCTCTATCTGGTGCTCGCCATCCTCTCCTCCTTCCTGCTTGTCTATATCGACCGCTGGGCCAAGCGTTCGGAGGTCCGCCGTTGAGCTACGCTGAAAAATTGATCGCGCCACAAGCTGCACCGCGCGCGGTGGCAAAGCCGATGACGCCCGCCCGCCTCACCGGCTACATCCTCGTCGCTTTCTGGGCACTGCTCGCAGCCTTCCTGATCCTGACCGTCATCAAGGGCTGGGATCCGGATAAGTTTACCCGTTACGGGCCGCGCTACCTGCACGGCCTCTGGATCACGCTTTCCATCGTCGCCCTCTCGGTCGTGTTCGGCGCCGTGCTGTCATTGCCGCTCGCCATGGCCCGCATGTCCGGAAACCGGGTGCTGAACGGACTGGCCTACTGCTACATCTATTTCTTCCGCGGCACGCCGCTTCTGGCCCAGCTCTTCCTCGTCTATTACGGCCTCGGCATCTTTCGCCCGCAGATGGAAGCAATCGGCCTCTGGTGGTTCTTCCGTGACGCCTGGTATTGCGGCGTCTTCGCCATGACCATCAACACCGCGGCCTATCAGGCGGAAATCCTGCGCGGCGCCATCGAAAGCGTGCCGCATGGTCAGCATGAGGCGGCGGCAGCACTCGGCATCCACAAGCGCATCGCCTTTTTCAAGATCGTCCTGCCGCAGGCCTTCATCGTGGCGCTGCGCCCCTATGGCAACGAGATCATTCTGCTCATCAAGGGCTCGGCGGTCGTCGCCATCATTACCGTGCTCGACCTCATGGGTGAGACGCGCTACGCCTTCTCGCGCACTTTTGATTACCAGACCTACCTGTGGGCGGCGATCTTCTACCTCGCCATCGTCGAGGCGCTTCGCCACCTCTGGAACTGGATCGAACGCCGCCTGACCCGTCATCTGAAGCGCTGAAGAGGCTAGCAGCACTCCCCGATGAGTGCTGCTAAGACTTTGAAATTAAAAATAAATAGCTCTTTTATGCGCTATCTGTCAAGCTTCGGTTAACCACCGCATGATCTCATATCATGTGGCGCTAATAAGCGCGAAGTGGGAACAAGAAGAAGCGAGACAAAATGCACAAAGACATGGAAAAACAGCTCAATGGTTATGGGCTGACGACAGCGCAGATCCTCTACCACATGCCGGATCATCCGGCCTTTCTCCAGACCTATATCTGGCAGGACTATGACCTCGCCCCGGACTTTCCGGAAATGCGCGGTTTTCTGAAATTCTGGCAGGAGAAACTGGACGGGCCGCTGCATTCGGTGCGTTACATTCACCGCAGGCTCATTTCGGCAACCGAATGGCGCTCTCTTAAGGGTGAATTCATATTGCACTGAAAATGCAGTTGCGATGGTAGGCTGCGGGCTCTAAAACGCCCGCATGAACAAAAAGAAAGTCGACGAAGAGGCTCTCGCGGAAGCCTATAACCGCGCTCTTGCGCTTGAGAAAGCCGGTGATGTCGATGCGGCCGTCGAGGCTTACCAGGAGGTCCTGGCAATCGACCCCGACGATCACGGCGGCGCGGCCGTCCGTATTGCCTCCATGGGCCGCGGCGAAACGCCAGTCCGTGCGCCGGACGCCTATGTCGAAACCCTCTTCGACCAGCATGCCGAAGTCTTCGAGGATGTGCTGGTGGAGCAGCTCGGCTATCACGTGCCGATGCTCGTGCGTCAGCGCCTGCAGGATCTGAAGCTCGGCCCCTTCAAGCGCATGCTCGATCTCGGCTGTGGCACGGGTCTGACGGGCAGCGCGCTCAATGACCTCTGCGAAGAGATGATCGGAATCGACATTTCCGAGAACATGGTCGTCATCGCCGACGAGAAGGAAGTCTACGAGACGCTCTTCGTCGCCGAGGCCGAGGATTTCCTCGATGATAACGACGAAGACCCCTTCGATCTCATCACCGCGACCGATGTGCTGCCCTATCTCGGCGCGCTGGAACCGCTCTTCTTCGGCGCCGCCGAGAATATGAAGCCCGGTGGCATTTTCGTCTTCTCCTCGGAAACCCTGCCCGAAAGGCTGGCGGACGGCCGCCCCTACATGGTCGGCCCGCACCAGCGGTTCATCCATACGGAGACCTATATTCGCGAGCGCCTCTCCGCCACCGGCTTCGAGCTCCTCGAGATGCTCGAAATCAACGTGCGCATGCAGGAAGGCCAGCCGAGCCCCGGCCATCTGGTCACGGCACGCTATAACGGCTGAGTCTGCCATCTGGCATTTTGCGGGCGCCTTGCTTATGTCCTGAGCTGAATTTCTCAGGAAAGGTCAAAGCATGGTGCTCGTTCTCTATCAGCATCCGCTTGCCTCCTTCTGCCACAAGGTGCTGATCGCGCTCTACGAGAATGCGACGCCCTTCGAAAACCGCATCGTCGATCTCGCCGACGAACAGTCGAGCGCCGATCTCGTCCGGTTCTGGCCGGTCGGCAAGATCCCCGTGCTGCGCGACGAGACGCGCGACAGCACCGTTCCCGAAACCAGCATCATCATCGAATATCTCGACCGGCACTATCCCGGCCCGGTGACGCTGGTGCCGGAAGACACCAATGCCGGCCTGCAGGTCCGCCTCTGGGACCGCTTCTTCGATCTCTATGTGCAGGTGCCGATGCAGAAGATCGTCATCGACCGGCTGCGCCCCGAAGGAGCGCTCGATCCGCACGGTGTGAGCGAAGCGCGCGCCATGCTCGAACTCGCCTATGACATGGCGGAAAAACAGATCGACGGCAAAGCCTGGATCACCGGCGATGCCTTCACCATGGCCGACTGCGCCGCAGCGCCTGCCCTCTTCTACGCCCGCACGCTGGTGCCCTTCACCGAGAAACGCCCCGGCCTCGAGGCCTATTATCGCCGCCTGCTGGAGCGCCCCTCGTTTGCTCGGGCCTTGAAAGAGGCGATGCCCTATTTCAAGTTCTATCCCTATAAGGAAAACTTGCCGGACGAGTTTCGGCCGCAGGGATAGAGTAGAGAGTCACAGCCTGGAGTCTGCGCATAGCATCTGCTTTACAGCATCACGGGCATTATCTGGGGAGAGGTTCCAAATGACGAAGATCGATTTTCACGAAGCCCTAGCGATGGCGAATGTAAAAATCGAGGCATATGAGAAGCAGTCGCGGCATAACCTCGCCATTATCGAAAGCTCCACAATATTCGTGGGGCACGGATGGGTATTTTTTTACAATACCAGGGAATTCATAGAGACAATGGACATAGTGCACGCGCTGGGCGGCAATTGCCCGATCTATATCACTAACAATGGCTCTCTGTTTGAACTACCGACACATATGCCGTGGGAAGAAGGCATCAAAGCTCGGGGCGCATCTGACTGGCACTTTTGACGACCGCGATGCCAAGCCTGGCTGACGTCCAGGATGATAGATATCGCGGCGCAGTCATATCCGCGCCGCATAGCGTTTCCGGACGTCTGTCCCGCCGACGAATATTAGCGGAACAACTCAAGCTACGACGCTAGTGAGCCTTCGAATACCCCGGCTGCCGCGAAGGATGCGCCCCGGCAAATTCCGGCATATCAAAACAACGCTTCCCAAGCGCCGCCACGGCCGGAAAGGCCGCGAGGTCAATCTTGTTGAATTCGGCCAGGACGATCTGGCCGGCGATGCAGATATCGGCAATGCCGGCGGTCTCGCCCAGCGCGAAGGGCGCGGGCGGGCGCCGGGTGAGCAGGCGTTCGTAGGTCGCAATTCCCTCCATCGTCCAATGCCGGCCCCATGCCTCGATCGCGGATGCATCGGCACCGAGGGCCTCGCCGAGATGTTTGCGCACACGCGGCACGATCAGCGGATGGGCATCGGCGATGGCAACAAGCGCCAGCGACCGGGCATAGGCTCTCTCTTTTGCGTCAACCGGCATCAGCCTTGGCTCGGGATGGATATCGTCCAGATATTCCATGATCGCCAGCGACTGGAAGAACTGATGACCATCGTGAACCAGCGTCGGCACGACATGCTCGGCGTTCACTTTCGCATAGGCGGCATCGAACTGACGCCCGGAGAGAATATCGATCTCGATTTCCTCGAACGCCAGTTTCTTCAAGGCAAGTGCGACGCGGACGCGGAAAGCGGCGTTGGAACGCCAGAAGCCGTAGAGTTGAATGGTCATGGGAGTGATCCACTGTATTGAGTGCCAGGTCTCGCAATGATGCGAACCTGCTTAATCTAGCGGATGACCTACCCACGTGTCTCGTCTCGCGCGATTGCAGCGACGCAATGTCACTTCGTCGACACTCAAGCGCCTTGCTCTGAAAGAGGATGAATGACGGACCTAATGCCCGCCATCACTGCCGAGAATGGCCGAAAGCAGCCGCCCTTCCAGCTCCGCGAGCGCAGGATTGCCGTGACGACGCGGATGCGGATAGGGAATGGCGAGATCGAGCGCGATGCGGCCTTCTTCCAATACGATGACCCGGTCGGCCAGATGCACCGCCTCGCTGACATCGTGGGTGACGAGCACGGTGGTGCAGCCGAGTTCGCACCAGACGCGGTTCAGCAATTGCTGCATGCTGATGCGGGTCAGTGCATCGAGTGCACCGAGCGGTTCGTCGAGGGCCAGAATGCCGGGCTTGCTGACAAGCGCGCGGGCCAGCGCCACACGCTGGCGCTGGCCGCCGGAAAGACGCGCCGGCCATTCGCCGGCTTTTTCGGCGAGCTGAACTTCGGCCAGCACAGCCTTAGCTTCTTCCAGCGCCCGCTTCTTTTCGATACCTTCGCCGAGACCGACGACGACATTGTCTGCGACACTGAGCCAGGGAAGAAGCCGGGGCTCCTGGAAGACGATGCGGGCATTGGGCTGCGTATCGCTGCCATCGGCTCCTTCGAAGCGCAACTCACCATCAGTTGGCTCATCGAGGCCCATCAGGATGCGCAGCAGCGTGCTCTTGCCGCAGCCGCTCTTGCCGATGACCGCGACAAACTGGCCGGCGGGAATATGCAGGTTGATGCCACGCAATACCCGGTTGGCACCAAAGCTCTTTTCGAGGCCCGAGAGTGTGATGGAGGCAGCGCCCTCGCCGGCGGCGATCGGCTGATGCTCGACATATTCGGCTGTATCGACGGGATGGAAACGCTCACGCGAGATGACGGTCATCGCACTAACTCCTATTTCGCGTAAGCCGGGTTCCACTTGAGCGTCCGGCGCTCAAGGGCACGAGCGACGACATCGGCGAGCTTGCCCAGAACCGCATAGATGACGAGCGCCAGCACCACGACATCGGTCATCATGAATTCGCGGGCATTGTTGGCCATGTGGCCGATGCCGGAGGAAGCGGCGATCGATTCCGAGACGATGAGCGTCAGCCACATGATGCCGAGTGCATATCGCAGCCCAACGAAGATCGACGGCAGCGCGCCGGGGAAGATCACCTTGCGGAACAGCGTCCAGCCACTCATGCCATAGACCTTGCCCATCTCGATCAGGTCGCGATCGACATTGCGCACGCCGTGGTAGGTGTTGAGATAGACGGGAAAAAGCACGCCGAGCGAGGTGAGGAAGAGCTTCGATTCCTCACCGATGCCGAACCACAGGATGACGAGCGGGATCATTGCCAGATGCGGGATGGTGCGCAGCATCTGCAGCGTCGTATCCGTCAGTTGCTCCGAGAGTTTCGACACACCATTGGCAATGCCGAGCAGGAAGCCGATAGAGCCGCCGACAAGCAGGCCGGCAAAGGCGCGTGCGGCGCTGACCAGCACATCCTCGGGCAGTTGCCCCGAGATCGTCGTCGTCCAGAAGGCACTGGCGACATCGGCCGGAGACGGCATGATGCGCGAGGAAATCCAGCCGACGGAACAGCCGATCTGCCAGAGTGCGATGATTGAAACCGGCACCAGATAGGGCAGCAGCCTGTCACGGCCGGGCAGCGGCAGGCGAAAGCCCGCCCTGCCCTTGTCGGTATCGGCGGCAGCCCGCGCAAACGGCGTATCGAAAGTCGACATGAATATCTTCCTCGCGCTTTGCTTCAATGCAATTCCGGGAAACCGTGCGGAGTTTCGTGTCCGGAACTGCGTTGGTGACTGGCCCCCGATCAGGAGCCGGAGACGACCTTCAGGTTGCCGCCATGGCTGCCGCCGGCAAAAACCTTCTTGCGGCCGAACTCGTTGTTGAAGCTGAGCCGCTGTTCGTCCCTCTCGATGCCGAGTTCCGGGAAGAGCAGTTCGGCGACGCGATAGGCTTCTTCAAGGTGCGGATAGCCCGAGCCGATGACCGTATCGATGCCGACCTCCTGATATTCGCGCAGGCGCGCGGCAACCGTCTTCGGCGAGCCGACGAGCGCAGTACCCGCACCGGCGCGCACCAGGCCGATGCCGGCCCAGAGGTTCGGCGACACTTCGAGCTTGTCTCGGCGGCCGCCATGAAGGGCTGCCATGCGCTTCTGGCCGACAGAGTCGGATTCCTTGACGAAACGCTCCTGCGCTTCGGCAATCGTCTCGTCATCAAGATGGCGGATCAGGCGATCGGCGGCTTCCCAAGCCTCCTCGTCCGTCTCACGGACGATGAAATGCAGGCGGATGCCGAACGAAACGTCGCGGCCCTTGCCGGCGGCGGCAGCGCGCACCTTCTGCACCTTCTCGGCAACCTGTGCCGGCGGCTCGCCCCAGGTCAGGTACTTGTCGACACGGCCGACGGCGAAGTCGATGCCGGCATCCGAGGAGCCGCCGAAATAAAGCGGCGGGCGCGGCGACTGCACCGAGGGGAATCCGAGGCGCGCATCGGTCGCCTTGATATACTTGCCGTCATAGCTCGCGACACCCTTTTCCAGCAGTTCTTCGAAGACATGAAAGAACTCGTCGGCATGGGCGTAACGCTCGTCATGCTCCAGATGGATGCCGTCACCGGCAAGCTCGGCCGGGCTGCCGCCAACGACGATATTGAGCAGCAGGCGACCGTTGGAGATACGGTCGAGTGTCGTGGCAAGGCGGGCATAATAAGCCGGAGATGCCGTGCCGGGGCGGATCGCCACCAGGAACTGCAGCTTCTCGGTCCGCGCCGCGAGCGCCGAAGCCATGACGAAGGATTCCTCGCAGGCAACGCCCGTCGGCAGCAGCACACCGGAATAACCAAGACGGTCCACCGTCTGGGCGATCTGCGTCAGGTAACCGATCTCAGGCGCGCGGTTGAGGTCGGTGGAGCCGAGATAGGTGCCGTCGCCGGAGGTCGGGATGAACCAGAGAAAATTGATCGGGTCGGATGAAGCGGTCATGAGCGCATTCCTTTCTTATAAATGTCTGAAATCGGTCCGGTTACCCGATCAGCTGGCTTTCGGATGCCACACGATATCGCTGATCGTGAGCTGCTTCGGCACGATCTTGAGTTTGTAGAAATCGTCGGCGAGCGCCTGCTGGTAGGTGAGCGCCGCATCCGGAACGAGCGAAACTTTGCCGAGGTCGGCCTGGCTGCGGGTGAGTGTGACGCGGGTAATATCGGCCGGCACGCCGGTGATCTGGGCGAGCGCCTTCACCGTGTCGTCGAGATTGGCCTGTGCGGCCGCGCCTACCTTGGCAAGCTCGTCGATGACATCGACGATCACTTCGGGATTGGCGTTGGTGAAGGTGCTGTTTCCGAGGAAATACCCCCAGTTGTCGAGCAAGCCTTCCGAAGTCGTCAGCACCCGTGTGTGCGGATCGGCTTCGGCAACAGCGAAGAAGGGATCCCAGATCGCCCAGGCATCGATGCTGCCGGTCTTGAAAGCGGCACCTGCATCCGGCGGCGGCAGATCGACTTCGGTAATATCCGACAGCGAAAGCCCTGCCTTCGCGAGAACCTTGAGGGCGAAATTATGGGCGCTGGAACCGCGCTTGTAGGCGACTTTCTTGCCCTTGAGATCTTCCAGCTTCTGGATCGGCGAATCCTTCTGTACCAGCAGGCCGTGGAAGGCAGCCGGGCCGCGATAGGCGCCGACATAAAGAAGATCACCACCGGCGGCCTGAGCAAAGAGCGGCGGTACATCGCCGGAGACGCCGAAATCGAGTGCGCCGGCGCCGACGGCTTCAAGCAGCGGCGGGCCGGAAGTGAATTCGTTCCACTCGACGCTTACACCCCTGGCCTCAAGCCGTTTTTCAAGTGCGCCTGCAGCCTTGGCAAGCGGCAACACGCCGAACTTCTGCCAGCCGATGCGCAGCGTCGTGGCCGCAGCCTGTGCGGAGCGAACTTGCGGGAGAATGGTCGTTGCGGCCGCAGCACCGAAAAGCCCGAGCGTCTGTCTGCGTGTAAACATGAAATCTCTTCTCCGTCCTCGTGGCTTTCGGCCTGCCCTTTTGCGAACCAAAGTCGCGAACCGGTCGCCTTTGGTCATGCAGAGATACTGACATAGACGACCAATTAGATCGACAATATCAATTTGCTATTCTAACTCGGTCTGGAGAATAATTTTGCCTGGTTCCGCGGCATGGGTATGCTCCCATGCCGCGGTTGCCCGGCCCTGCCCCAGCGCCACCCCAAGCCGCAGGAGAGACTAGCTTGCTCAGATGCGGCGACGTCAGCTACCTCGGCAGCTGACCTGGCTGGCTCGCCGGAGGCTGTCAGTTCACCCAGGGGCTGACGAATTCAGCTACCTCGGCGGCTGACTTGGTTAGCTCGCCTTCGGACGCCAGACGATGTCGCCGGTAGTGAGCTTCTTCGGCACGATGCCGAGATTGTAGAATTCGTCGGCCAGCGCCTGCTGATAGGCGGCAGCCGCATCGCTTACCGTTGTCACGCTGCCGAGATCGGCGCCGGGACGCTGGAGCGTCACCCGCGTAACATCAGCGGGAACGCCCGTTATTTCCGAGAGCTCCTTGACCGTCGCGTCGAGATTGTCCTGCGCCGAGCGGCCGACCTTGGCGAGTTCGTCCAGCACATTGACGATGACAGTACCGTTCGCGTCGGTGAAATCCTTGTTGGCGAGGAAGAAGCTGTAGGAATCGACGATGCCTTCGGCCGTCGTCAGGATGCGCGCATCGGGATCGGCTTCGGCGATGGCGAGATAGGGATCCCAGATCGACCAGGCATCGATGCTGCCGTTCTTGAATGCAGCAGCGGCATCCGGCGGCGCAAGATCGACCTGCTGCACATCCTCCGGCTTCAGCCCCGCCTTGCGCAAGGCCTTGACGGTTACGTTATGAGCGCTGGAACCGCGCTTGAAGGCAACCTTCTTGCCTTTCAGATCCTCCAGCGTCTTGATCGGCGAATCCTTGCGCACGAGGATCGCCGACCCCGCCGGGCTGCCGCGATAAATGCCGACATAATAGAKCGCTCCGCCTGCCGCCTGTGCAAAGAGCGGCGGCACGTCGCCCGTAGCCCCGAAGTCGAGTGCACCGGCGCCGAGCGCTTCAAGCAGCGGCGGGCCGGACGTGAATTCCGACCAGCTGACGGTGATACCCTGATCGGCAAGCCGCTTCTCGAGCGCCCCGCGGCGCTTGGCGAGCGCCAGCACGCCATTCTTCTGCCAGCCGATGCGGAACTCCGTTGCCGCAGCCCGCGCCGAGCGGACGGATGGCAGAATGGCGGTGGCGGCTGCGGCTCCGAAAAGCCCGAGCGTCTGTCGACGTGTGATCATCTCTATCCCCTTTTTCCGGCGAGCTGGTGTTCCTGCTGCGCTCGCTGCCTGTTTCGATGGGGAAATGATGATTTAGTCTATAAATTAGATCGACAACTAAATTTGTCATATTCACGGTATCTGAAACTTTCCAGACCCCGTTTTGTCGGGCTCGGAGAAATTTTGTTCCAACGGAGGTCGCTTCTCTCCGCAGAGTGGCTTTCCGCTGCCCGTCGTTTCCGCTAATCCTCTGACCCTGTTTGCAAGCGGTTATGGAGGACAGCATATGGCGAAAGTCGCTTTCATCGGTCTCGGTGTCATGGGTTTCCCGATGGCAGGACATCTGAAGACAAAAGGCGGCCACGATGTCACCGTCTATAACCGCACGTCCGAGAAGGCCGCCGCCTGGGCGGAGAAATTCTCCGGAAAGTCCGCCCCGACGCCGGCTGAAGCTGCCGAGGGCTGTGATTTCGTCTTCGTCTGCGTCGGCAATGACGACGATCTCCGTCAGGTGACATCGGGCGAAAGCGGCGTGCTGAAGAGCATGAAGCGCGGCTCCGTTCTCATCGATAACACCACGGCAAGCGCCGAAGTCGCCCGCGAACTCTACGCGGCGGCCAAGGCAAAGGGTGTGGATTTCATCGATGCCCCCGTTTCCGGCGGCCAGGCAGGCGCCGAGAATGGCGTGCTCACCGTCATGTGCGGCGGTGATGAGGCCGTCTTCGAAAAGGCAAAACCGGTCATTGACGCCTATGCCCGCATGGTCGGCCTGATGGGGCCAGCCGGTTCCGGCCAGCTGACCAAGATGATGAACCAGATCTGCATCGCCGGCATTGTCCAGGGGCTTGCCGAAGCCGTGCATTTCGGCAAGCGCGCCGGCCTCGACATCGAGAAGGTGGTTGACGTCATCTCCAAGGGGGCCGCGGGCTCCTGGCAGATGGAAAACCGCCACAAGACCATGAATCTGGGCAAGTATGATTTCGGCTTTGCCGTCGACTGGATGCGCAAGGATCTTGGCATCGTCCTGTCGGAAGCACAACGCAGCGGCGCCAGATTGCCGCTCACCGCCCTCGTCGACCAGTTCTATGGCGATGTTCAGGCGCTCGGTGGCAACAGATGGGATACGTCTTCGCTGCTCGCCCGTCTCGAAAAATGATAGGCCCGTCTTCGAGCGCAGCAGAGCTGATCGCGCATCTTCTAACGCTGCGCTCGGAAGACAATATAGCCGGCATGGCGCGTTTCGGCATCGTTACCGAAACCGCGATCGGCATTTCCAATCCCGATCTGCAAAGGATCGCCCGGCTCGCAAAGAAGAACCACATCAGGGCAAAACAGCTCTGGGCAAGTGGTATCCGCGAAGCGCGCATGCTGGCGCTCTACACGTTCGAGCCGAAAAGGCTGACGGATGCGGAGGCGCGCATACTGGTGGCGGACTTCAACTCCTGGGAAATCGTCGACTGCGCCGCCGACGTCTTCGTCGAGGCTCATCTCGACGCGCTAATTCCGGAATTCGCCGCCGATATCAGAGAATTCGTCAGGCGAACCGCCTTTGCCATGATCGCCGGCGCCGCCGTGCATCGCAAGAAGGACACGGATGAAAGCCTGCTGGCCTACCTGTCGCTGATCGAAGCGCATTCCACAGATGACAGAAACTTCGTCCGCAAGGCCGTCAACTGGGCGCTTCGCAACATCGGCAAACGCAGCCGTGCCTGTCACGCCCCTGCCCTGATGCTGGCCGAACGCCTTGCCGCCAGCGCCGACAAGACCGCGCGCTGGATTGGCAAGGATGCCGTCAAGGAATTGACGAGTGAAAAAATACTGGCTCGCCTAAGGTAATCCTTATTCCGCGGCAAGTGCAGCGCTGGTCGTAACGATCTGATGCTGCTTGGATTTTTCGACCAGGAAATCGATAAGCGCCCGTACTGCTGGCGGCATGCCCTTGGTCGTCGTGAAGACGAGATAAAACTGGCTCTCCACCGTCTGCCACTCCGGCAACACGCGAACCAGCCGACCGGACTGGAGGTCCGGCGCGCAGGCATGTTCGAGGATGAGCCCGTAGCCCACACCGGCGCGTGCGGCATCGAGGATAGCCGTCATGCTGCGGCAGGTGAGCCGCGGCTGATGCCGCACCACCTTCTTCTCGCCATCCGGTCCGACCAGTTCCCAGGTATGAAAGGACATCCAGGCGGTCATTGCGAGCGTTGGAGAATTGCCGAGATCGTCGACGCTGGTGAGTTCGCCCATGCGTTCGATCAGCGAAGGGCTGGCGACGAGGATACGCCGCGCACGGTCCAGCTTTCGCATTGTCAGGCTCGCCTGTGTTTCCGGCTCGCTCGCCGCGCGGACTTCGACATCGATGCGCTCGTTGATGAGATCCGTGCGCCGCTCGGAACCGACGACTTGCAGCTTGATCTTGGGGTAGCGCTCCAGGAATTCTGGCAGCACGGCACCAAGGGAAATATCGATGAGGCCGAGCGGGCAGCCCATGCGCACAATTCCCTGCGGATCGGACTGGGCCTCCGTAATGATCGACTTGGCGCGATCCGCTTCCCTGAGAATCGTCTGGCATTGCTCATAAAAAGCCTGCCCGATCTCCGTCACCCGGAAGTGACGTGTGGAACGCTCGATCAGCCTCGCGCCGAGGCCATCCTCCAGGCGACTGACGCGCCTGCTCAGCTTGGATCGGGGTATTTTTAGAGTTCGGCTTGCGGAAGCAAAACCACCGCTGGAGACGACGGCGGCAAAATAGAAGTAGTCATTAAGATCGTCCATTATCGAAACCTACCCGAGAGTAGTAATGAATGCCAGCCTCTGAAATGCTTATAGCTTCTCACCTGTTACGTTACAGTCACATTATCGGCATCAAATCCCGATAGATGAAACCTGTCCCGATGAGCAAACTCGCCTGATGAAATTGCATCACGAAAAGATGCATATCGCGCAACAAGATAGGGCCCGATTTACCGGAGCCAACGAATACGGCGATAATTTAAAATGGTACGCGACGTTGGGAAAACCGGTGGAAAGCCTGCCGACAAGGTGAAACCGGTAAGCGTGGCGGCGCTCCTGGCTTCATGACCGCTTTCAACTGCAAAGGACTGGCCCAGCAGGGAAAACCGGACCAGTCCCTCGTTACTGATCGGAGGTCATTCTGATCAGAAACTCGTGGGTTAGGAGACCCCCGGCACGAAGCCGGGGGTTCCGTCGTTCAGATTAGAACGAGCGCTGCAGACGGAAGTAACCGGTGGTTACGTCGTCGCCATCTTCCGGATCCAGGTACTGGACGGAAGCCTTGGCGTAGAAGTTGTCAACGATCTGGTAGTCAACCGTCAGACCAGCCTTCCAAGCATCGCCGAGACCGTCGAAGTCATCCGGAACATCCTTGCTGCCACCGAAGTAGTTGCCGTAGTACTGAACACCAGGGGTGATCTTCAGCTTGTCCGTTGCCTTGATGGCGTATTCGGCAGCAATTGCCCATTCAGCAGACGAGTAGTAGGAGTTCGGGCCGCTGGAGTAGACAGCAGCGAGGCCGAGCGTGCCCGGACCAATTTCAGCCGTACCCATTGCGCGGATTGCACCGTCTTCGTTGTCGAAGTCCCAGCCGCCGGTAACCTGGTAGCTGAATGCGCCAGCCGTACCGCCGATGCCGAAGGCAACGCCGACGTTGTTCGGAGCTTCGTCAGCCGTGAAGACGCCGGTGGCGGGATCAACGGTACCCTTGAAGACGCCGTCTTCCAGTTCGTCGACGCTGATGCCAGCGTAGAAGGAACCGGTTTCGTACTGATAACGGATGGAGTTATGCAGCGTTACGACAGAACCGATATCGTCCGTTTCGCCGGAGAGACCATCGTCCCACCAGGAGTAGAAGAGACC
>NZ_JBFTME010000035.1:0-32970 GCF_056396805.1 Rhizobium sp. 05N49 | reverse complement strand
AAAGGAGATCGCCATGTCATCCACGGAAGATCCGAAACTTCTGCCGCACAATACTGCGCGCAGACATTTTCTAGGTGTCGCTGCTGCCGCCGGTGTTCGGCTCGCGGGCGTGGCGGCATTGGCCACGGCAATTTCCACATCTCCTGCGAGTGCATTGGGACGCCGTTGGGGCCACGGTGGCTCGGGTGGACACGGCGGTTCCGGTGGGCACGGAGGCTCCGGGGGGAGCGGTGGTTCCGGCGGMGGCGGTGGCGGCGGCGGTCCGCAGTGCTTCCTGCGGGGAACSGGKATCCTCACGGATTGCGGTGAAAGGCCTGTCGAGGATCTGCGTGCCGGCGATCGCGTTGCCCTTCCGGATGGAAGCACTCGTCCGATCAGGTGGGTCGGCCGCCAGGCCTTCAGGAAGAACGGCGCACGCTGGCAGGAAGCCGTCGTGCCAATCCGCATTCGCCGCCATGCGCTGGACGGCCGCACCCCGCACTCCGATCTCTACCTGTCATCCGGCCATGCGCTGTTTCTGAACGGCGTYCTGATCCGCGTGAAGGATCTCGTCAACGGCACGACCATTGCGCCGGTCACTCCGGCCGACGACATGCCGCTCGAATATTATGCCGTACTGCTCGATACGCATGAGGCCATCCTGGCCGAAGGTGCGGCGGCCGAGAGCTTCCATCTCGTGGACAACAACCACGAGGCCTTCTCCAATTTCGCCGAGTTCAAGCGCCTCTATGGCGAAAGGCCCGGCGTGATGACATCTTATGCCCCGGTGCTGGGCGAGGAAGGTGGCTGGAAGCACCTGAAAGCGCTCCTCCTCCTTGGCGTTTCGCCCCTGGTGCCGGCGCGCGACCCGTTCGGGGATGCCTGCAGGAAGATCGACGCGCAGGCCAGGGAACTGTCGCTCTGATCTGCAGCCGGCTTGCTCGCCGGGGCGCATCTCGAACCCGGAGAGCTCAGTCGCGCAAACCGCGCAGCGGTCTTGCCAGACGACATGCATAGAAGAAAGAAAAGCGTGGCGCGCATCGGAAAGATCGCGCCGCGCTTTTCTTATTCGCCCTTCTTCTCTTCTTCCGTTGCCGGCTTGTCTGCCTCTTCCTCATCATCGGAAGTGACCACTGCCGCCGTCTCCGGCGGTTTCGGATCGAAGGTCCAGATCAGCATATAGAAGGAATAAGCGCCGGCGCCGCCCGCGAGCACGCCCCAGAAGGGGTCGCCGCCGATGAATTCGAAGATCGCCCATCCGAAGCAGACCACCACGATAAGGATACGAACCCAAAGGTGTCGATAGGTCGGGTGGTTGGGATCGATCAGCTGCATCTTTGTCTCATTGTTGTGATAACGCGCCTCACTGCTGTGATGACATCACTTGTCTTTAGGATGGAATTCACAAATGTGAAAGAGCCGCGGGCTTGACGCGGCGAATGGAAAATGGAATGAAAATTCCAAACTTATATCAATTCGGTTTATTTGTTCCGAATATAGGGAGGCAGTAAATGACAGTGAGATTTGGTCTTCTCGGCGCCGGCCGCATCGGTAAGGTCCATGCAAAGGCCGTCAGCGGCGATGCCAATGCAAAGCTCGTAGCCGTCGCCGACGCCTTCCCGCAGGCTGCCGAAGCAATCGCTTCCGCCTATGGCTGCGAAGTGCGCACGATCGAAGCGATCGAAGCCGCCAAGGATATTGACGCCGTCGTCATCTGCACGCCGACCGATACCCATGCCGACCTGATCGAGCGCTTCGCCCGCGCCGGCAAGGCGATCTTCTGCGAAAAGCCCATCGATCTCGATGTTGCCCGCGTCAAGGCCTGCATCAAGGTCGTGGAAGAGACCGGCGCCAAGCTGATGGTCGGCTTCAATCGCCGCTTCGACCCGCATTTCATGGCCGTGCGCAAGGTCATCGACGACGGCAAGATCGGTGACGTCGAGATGGTGACGATCACCTCGCGCGATCCGGGTGCCCCGCCGGTCGATTACATCAAGCGTTCGGGCGGCATCTTCCGCGACATGACGATCCACGACTTCGACATGGCCCGCTTCCTGCTCGGCGAAGAGCCGGTCTCGGTCGTCGCAACCGCCGCAGTCCTGGTCGACAAGGCGATCGGCGAAGCCGGCGACTATGACAGCGTCTCCGTCATCCTGCAGACCGCCTCGGGCAAGCAGGCCATCATCTCCAACTCGCGCCGCGCCACCTATGGCTATGACCAGCGCATCGAGGCGCACGGTTCCAAGGGCGCCGTCTCGGCCGAGAACCAGCGCCCGGTCTCGATCGAAGTCGCAAATGGCGAAGGCTATACGCGCCCGCCGCTGCACGATTTCTTCATGACCCGCTACACTGAAGCCTATGCCAACGAGATCGCAAGCTTCATCTCCGCGATCGAGAAGGGCTCGAAGATCTCGCCGTCGGGCGCCGACGGCCTGGCCGCTCTCGCGCTCGCGGATGCCGCCGTCCAGTCCGTCAAGGAAGGCAAGCTCGTAAAGATCGGCTGACCGCCCTCTCCCGACGGTCGCCATCGTGAGAAATGGCCGGGCACCCGCCCGGCCATTTCTCGTTTGAAGCGTTTGGCTCAAAGCCCCCTCCCCACAAGGAAAAGGGGATTGCCACGGTGCCTGCCCCTTCGCCCCATCGGGGAGAAGGTGGCCCGAAGGGTCGGATGACGGGGCCGCGAGCATAAAGGCGGGCTGGTCCAACCTAGCGGCGTGCTCTAAGGCCTAAACGGTATTATAACGGATGCTTAAAGAAATACCTGTCGGCGGTTGGGCCCCCTCACCCGCCCTTCGGGCACCTTCTCCCCGCTGGGGCGAAGGGGGGAGCGACTAATCTCCGCCCTGCACACCCGCCACGACAATATCCTCATCAATCACCGCCAGTGCGCGATTCAGATGTCCTTCGAAGACGAGAATCTGCTCGTCGGCGACGACCCTGAGGTCAGGCATGCCCTCCATGCGCACCACATGGGATTGGCCGAGCCCCTCCTCGATCCCCTGCCGCAGCAGATCGTAATAGCGCGTGCCCGGCCCGGTGATCGCGATCGGCATGCGCTCGGTCAGGCTTAGCATGCGCGACAGGCCGTTTCCGAGGGCAAGCCCCGCCTGCCGGAACGCAAAGCCCGAAATACGGTGGCCCTGCCGCGCCCTGGCTGCGATCTTGTCGAGCTCGGCAAGCGGCACGAACTTTGCCGGGATCGTATCCAGCGGCACTTCGAAGGCGGTACGCAGGATGGCGTAGAAACCGGCATAGGCCTCGATGCAGCCGCGCGTGCCGCAGCGGCAAAGCCCGCCATTGGCCATATGCAGCATGTGCCCGAAATTGGGCGCCGAGACGTCATGCCCGCCATGGCTGGTTCGCCGGATAATACCGAGCCCGATGCTGTGGCCGAGCGAAAGGGCCGCCAGCGAGCGGAAATCGCCGCCCTTCACATTCTCCTCATGCGCGCCCAGCGCGGCGGCGACCAGCAGCGTCTCGTTGTCGAGAATGACCTTCGCCTTCCACTCCGGCTTGAGCGCCAGTTCGAAATCGATCTGGTCGCTGCCGAAGATCGGCGACCAGACGAGAACCGGCTCGGAGGAATTGACCAGCCCCTTGCTGCTGATCGAGATGAGCAGCACCTTGTCCCGCTCGATGCGCGAGCGTGACAGGATGCGCTCGAGCCCCTGCCGCACCCCATTCACGAACCGGCCCGCGCCTGCGGGATCATGCGACCTGTCCTCGCTGAAACGATCGATCAGCTTGCCCGAATAATCGACCAGCGAATATTGCACAGCATCCGAGGAGATGATGACGACGATGAGATAGCCGCAGTCGCGCCGCTGGCGCAAAAGCACGCGCGGGCGCCCTCGCCCGCTGGCCGCCTGCTGCTCGGATTTTTCGATCACATGCGCCTTTTCGAGATCGGCCGTGATCGCAGAAACGGTCGCGGACGAAAGCCGCGTAAAATCGGATATTTCAGTATGAGCAAGCGCCCCGTGGCGGCGGAGAGTGGCGAGCACGAGCACGCTGTTTCTCTGCCGTACGAGCTCCGTGCTCGACTTGGTCAGCATCTATCGCCGCCCTCTTCCCCGTTCGTTCCGCCCCTCATTGCCACAGCATCTCCGGCCGCTTTCGTCAAAGGAAATTAAGCCGGTAGTGCGGTGTTGACAGTTGAAAAAATCTCTGACACTAAATTTCTCGACTGTCGAGAAAAAAATCCGAACCTTTCTGGACAGGCTTTCGCGGTGGCCGGAGGAGCAATGGCTGGGCCGGCTGCAATTCACTCGGGAGGACATTATGAAGTCTATTTATAAGCTGATGGCAGGCGCTGCCATCCTCGTTTCGCTGCAGTCGGCTGCCATGGCTGCCGACCTCGTCGTTGGCGTTTCCTGGTCGAACTTCCAGGAAGAGCGTTGGAAGACGGACGAAGCAGCGATCAAGAAGGCTCTGGAAGCCAAGGGCGCAAAGTACATTTCCGCTGACGCACAGTCTTCGGCTGCAAAGCAGCTCACCGACGTTGAGTCGCTGATCTCCCAGGGCGCAAACGCTCTCATCATTCTCGCTCAGGACTCCGACGCAATCGGCCCGGCTGTTGAAAAAGCCGCCAGCGAAGGTATCCCGGTCGTCGGTTACGACCGCCTGATCGAAAACCCGTCTGCCTTCTACATCACCTTCGACAACAAGGAAGTCGGCCGCCTGCAGGCTCAGGAAGTCTTCAAGGTCAAGCCGGAAGGCAACTACGTCTTCATCAAGGGCTCGTCCTCCGACCCGAACGCTGACTTCCTCTTCGCAGGTCAGCAGGAAGTCCTGAAGGCTGCAATCGACGCCGGCAAGATCAAGAATGTCGGCGAAGCCTATACCGACGGCTGGCTGCCGCAGAACGCTCAGCGCAACATGGAGCAGTTCCTGACCGCCAACAACAACAAGGTTGACGCCGTTGTTGCTTCCAACGACGGTACGGCCGGTGGCGCCGTCGCCGCTCTCGACGCACAGGGCCTCGCCGGCTCCGTTCCGGTTTCCGGCCAGGACGCCGACAAGGCTGCTCTGAACCGCATCGCTCTCGGCACGCAGACGGTTTCGGTCTGGAAGGACAGCCGTGAACTCGGCAAGCGCGCTGCTGAAATCGCTCTCGATCTCGCCGGCGGCACTGCCCTCGACAAGGTTGCAGGCGTGCAGACCTTCGAAGGCGGCCCGAAGAAGGTGAAGATGCAGTCGATCTTCCTGACCCCGCTCGCCATCACCAAGGACAACCTGAACGTCGTCATCGACGCAGGCTGGATCTCCAAGGCTGAAGCCTGCCAGGGCGTCAAGGCCGGTTCCGTCAAGGCTTGCGACTAATCCTCGCCTGACGATCTGAACTATCGGCGCCGCAGCGGCCTCCGCTGCGGCGCCGGATGCCGGATGAAGCCCGCTCGATGGGGCTTCTCCGTTCTCGCGCACATCGCGGATGCTTTGATTCCCTGCCAGAATAGTGCCGTTGTGATCGGCTATTTTCGGAAGCGTCCCGGTGGTCACAACAAGAACAGGGCGGTCATCGGCCAGCTATTCCCATCAGGAGCAGGCCTGCGCCCAAACAAATGGGGGAAACGGCAAACCCATGGCAGACATCACCCAATCGACCTCGTCCGGCCCGCGCACGGCAGTTGAAGGCCCCTTCACGCGCTTCCTGCGGGCAACGGAAATAGACACCCGCCTTCTTGGCATGATCGGCGCATTGCTGGTCATCTGGGTCGGCTTCCACTTCTATACCGGCGGCCTGTTCCTCACGCCCCGAAACCTCTGGAACCTCTCTGTCCAGACCACCGAAATCGCGGTGCTGGCGACCGGCATGGTGCTGGTCATCGTCACCAGAAACATCGACCTGTCGATCGGCTCGATCCTTGGCTTCGTCGCCATGATCATGGGCGTGGTCCAGGCGAAATTCCTGCCGCAATATCTCGGCTTCGACAATTCCTTCACCTGGGTGATCACGCTCATCGCCGGCCTCCTCGTCGGCTCGGCCATCGGCCTGCTCCAGGGCGTCATCATCGCCTTCCTCGGCGTGCCGTCCTTTATCGTCACGCTCGGCGGCTTCCTCGCCTGGCGCGGCCTTGCCTGGTATGTCACGAGCGGCCAGACGGTCGCTCCCCTCGACACCACCTTCCGCATCATGGGCGGCGGTGCCGAAGGCGCGATCGGCGCCACCTGGAGCTGGATCATCGGTGCGGYTGCCTGCGTGCTGATCGTCGTCTCGATCATCGGCTCGCGCCACCAGCGCCGGCGTTTCAACTTCCCGCGCCGTCCGCTCTGGGCAGAATATGTCCTCGGCATCCTCGGCTGTGCCATGGTGCTCGGAGCGATCTGGGTATCCACGATCTATTACTGGCCGCCGGCGATCGCCAAGCGCTATGCCGAGGCCAATAACATCACCATGCCGGAAGGCGGGCTGATGATCCCTTACGGCATTGCCGTGCCGGTCCTGATCGCCATCCTCGTCGGCATCGTCATGACCTTCATCGCCACGCGTCTCCGCTTCGGCCGCTATGTCTTCGCGATCGGCGGCAACCCGGAAGCTGCCGAGCTCGCCGGTATCAAGACCCGCTGGGTCACCGTGCGCATCTTCGCGCTGATGGGCTTCCTCGCAGCCGTCGCCGCCGCGATCTCCACGGCACGCCTCAACGCCGCCGCCAACTCGCAGGGCACGACCTACGAACTCTATACGATCGCAGCAGCCGTTATCGGCGGCACGTCTCTGGCAGGCGGCACCGGCACGATCGCCGGCGCCATGCTCGGCGCGCTCGTCATGCAGTCGCTTCAGTCGGGCATGGGTCTCGCCAATGTCGACACGCCCATCCAGAACGTCGTCGTCGGCGCGGTGCTCGTCATTGCCGTCTGGCTCGACACTGTCTATCGCTCCCGTGCGAAGTAAGAGGAGTACGAACCATGGCTGAACAACGCACTCCCCTTGTCGAACTGAAGAACATCTCGATCTCCTTCGGCGGTATCCACGCCGTCGACAATGCCTCGGTCGATCTCTACCCCGGTGAAGTCGTGGCCCTTCTCGGCCATAACGGCGCCGGCAAGTCGACCCTTATCAAAATCCTCTCCGGCGCCTACAAGCGCGATAGCGGCGAGATCCTGATCAATGGCGAACCGGCCGACATCCGCAATCCGCGCGATGCCAAGAAGTTCGGCATCGAGACGATCTACCAGACGCTCGCCGTCGCCGATAATGTCGACGCCGCCGCCAACCTCTATCTCGGCCGCGAGCTGAAGACCCGCTGGGGCACGCTCGACGACGTCGCGATGGAACATTCCGCCCGCGAGGTGATGGGCCGCCTGAACCCCAACTTCAAGCGCTTCAAGGAGCCGGTCAAGGCACTATCGGGCGGCCAGCGCCAGTCCGTCGCCATTGCCCGCGCCATCCTGTTCAACGCCCGCATCCTGATCATGGACGAGCCGACGGCAGCCCTTGGCCCCCAGGAAACGGCACAGGTCGGCGAGCTCATCAAGCAGCTGAAAAAGGAAGGCATCGGCATCTTCCTCATCAGCCACGACATCCACGACGTCTTCGACCTCGCCGACCGTGTCTCGGTGATGAAAAACGGCCAGGTCGTCGGCCACGCCCGCACTGAGGATGTCACCAAGGACGAGGTGCTCGGCATGATCATCCTCGGCAAGGTGCCGCCGAAGGCCATCCCCGGCCCCGGCGCCATGCAGGTGTGATTGAAAGACAGGCCCGACAAACAAACTCCGCCGTCCGAAGGGACCGGCGGAGTTTTCATTTGCGGCATCAGTCCGCAGCCGCAGCACCCTCAGCAAGGGTCGCAAGCCGCGCCAGCCTGACAGGCTCATTCCGCACGAAGGACGCATTCTCCGAGAGAACCGCATGCGCCCGCGCCGCAAAGCGCTGCGCATCCGCCATCTCGCCCTTCATCGCATAACATTCGGCGAGCTCTTCATAGACATAAGGCGCCGCATCATTGGCCGCATCCGCAAGCGCTACGACCCTCTCCCCGAGCGCAGTCGCCTCATCCACCCGCGACAATGCCCGGAGCGTACGCACGACCGCATACCGCGCCACCTTCAGCGTCTGTGCGTTGCCGGAGGCCTCCCGGATCGCCTCATCCCGCCGGAAGGCGCCAAGCGCATCCTCGAAGCGCCCCACCTCGAAATAGGTCCAGCCGAGATTGTGATGCAACATGCCTCGCCAATGCGGGCTTGCGCGTTGCGCCTCGATATAATCAAGCGCCACCGCCACCCACCGTTCGGCCGCCTCGACATCGGACGCGATCGCCAGCATATGCGCCGCATCGACAGCCAGATCATGGTCCCCTGCCCGCTGGGCTAGTTCCCATGCCTCGCTAAAGAACGGCAGCGCCCGCGCCGGCTCCCCCGCACTGTTGAAAAGCCGCCCCCGCTCGATCGCAATCCACGCCCGCGCCCCAGCATCCTCGCCAGCCTGCGCCACGGCTCCATCCAGGATCTCATGCCCCAGCGAAAAATTCCCGGAAAGCCCCGTAAACCGCGCCCGCCGCGCCAGATCGAAAACCGCTTCGCCCATCTCATCCCCGATGAAAACCTAACCATCAGAGGAAGCTTTTAGCGACGCCCCATCGCCTTGAAAATCCCGGATAACAGCAACGAGCCGAAATTCCGCGAACTTCGCGATTGAAGCAGAGCCAAAGCTAGGCTAAGAACCACGACATCGGACGACGAGTCACATCGTCAGGCATGCACCCGTAGCTCAGCTGGATAGAGTGTTGGATTCCGATTCCAAAGGTCACAGGTTCGAATCCTGTCGGGTGCGCCACCGCTTCAAAATACCACTACAAATGGCTGATTTAACGGAAGAAGAGTTCCAGTCTCTTCCCGCATTTATTCCCACGCTTGACGCAGGATTGCACGGGCCGCACTGGACAACCTGGAACAAAAGGGGAATTAGTAGATCGCATCGCCTCCCCCAGCCTACCTGCCATCCCCGCCACAGAAACAGAAAAACAGGAGACTTTGCCCGTGCCTTTCGATCACAGCCGCCCGCCAAGTTATACCTGCTTCCCCAAAGAGGGCATAAACCTAAGCGATATCGATCGGCAGGACGTCCAGGCCATAACGGATTGCCAACTGTCAGTTGAGGACGCGAAGCTTCTCCATAAGTATCGCATCGAAGCCCATAACCAAGAGATGATTACTGGCGGGCTCTCTATTGGCGCCGTCCTCTTGGCCGCCGTTCTGCTGTTCGTGTTCCGGCGCGCAATACCCCGAGCAGCCCGCCGCGCCGCGGTGGCCGTGACGGCAATCGCAATCCGCGCCGGCCGGTCAGCGAGTAAGGCGGGCGGCGATATCCTTGCGGACGCTAAGGAAAAGGCGGAGCGATAACGAACAACGAAGGATCCTCAGCGCACCGAACGCTCTGCAGCCTTGGCGATCCGCGCTCATTCCTTGTTGAAGGACGGTGGAGTGGTATGCAGCTTTTCCACCAATCCTGAGGAAGTGATCCAATTCCTGGTCGTCGGCGCTGTTTTTTTGCAGCAAATGATCATTCTAGCGGCCTATCTCGTTCGAGAGATCTACCGCACAGTCAAGAAGCGGCGCGAGGCAAATCGGGTAGCAAGAGCCTTCGAGTGATGATGGGGAGGTTCGAGAGATGGCGGAAACGGCAGGCGCGTTCGCCACACATGGATTATTGTTGCAGGGGGGGCGAGGATGTGAACGCCGCAACGTTACACTTCATGGCTGCCGCGACGGGGCCCCGCTAGTCTTTGCAAAGGCGCTCCCTGCTATGGAACTTCGGCATAGCGGATGATGCTCTGATTTTGAACGTTGGCGACCAATTCATCAGAGCGAGACAAAAATCGGCGGAGCAAAGGCGAGGAGTTTGAATCGTTGTATCCTAAGGTGAGATCAATTGTCGGAGGCACACCCTCAAGTGCTCTGGCAACGACATTCGGTGTAAGCATATTTTGCGCATAAAGCGGAATAAGCGTTATTCCACCCGTTGACACGACGAGCGACATTGCTGATGGCAGGCCTTCGCCTTCGTACTCTGCCTTGAGTGTGATCCCGACGTTCGACGCGTAATCCTGGATCACGGATTGCAGTACGGGAGAAATTCTAGCCGAACTGACGTAAGTTTCGCGGGCAAGGTCCTGCGGCAGGATCTTTTTGCGCGACGTCAAGCGATGGTCCGCCGGCAGCACGGCGATCAGTGGCTCCTTGGCCAGAAACTTGAAGGACACACCAACACTCTGCGTCTCGGGGCGAAGGAAAGCGACGTCCAGCTTGCCCCGCATCAGTGCCAGAGCCAGGTCCGGGGAAGACTGGCTGGACAATATGATTTCAACCTCCGGCGCTTCCTCACGAATAATGCGCAATGCATGGGGTAGCCACACGACCTCTTGCCCTGCGAGAAAGCCGATCGTGAACGACTGCTTTTCCGGCCGCTCTGCCCGCCGGGCCCCTTCCGCAGCCGCCTCGACTTGCAGTAACGCCAGCCGCGCGTGATCAAGAAACACTTTACCGGCGGCGGTGAGCGTCACGCCGCGCGACTGCCGTTCTAGCAGTTTGACACCGACTTCGGTTTCCAGATCGCGAATTTGCCTGCTGAGCGAGGGCTGGGACGTGTGAAGCCGCCGCTCTGCTGCGGTCAGTAGGCTTCCCTCCTCCGCAACGGCAACAAAATAGCGCAAATGCCTGAGTTCCATCGGGTCCTCGCTATACCTTTGAGGCATAGCTCGAACGTACAAGGTATTTGTCTTCGATAAAGAGGGAATTTAACTAACGTCGCAATTTTCGGATATGATCGAACACGCCTCACCGGAGGTATTTCGCAATCAACTGTATCCCAAAACGAATGTTCAACAGGGCAGATGGAGCGACACGATGCCTACAATCACGACCACGGACGGCGTAAACATCTTCTACAAGGACTGGGGCTCGGGCCAGCCGATCGTTTTCAGCCACGGCTGGCCGCTGTCGGCGGACGACTGGGACGCCCAGATGACCTTCTTTCTTGGCCACGGCTACCGGGTGATCGCCCACGACCGGCGCGGTCACGGCCGGTCCGACCAGCCCGGCACCGGCAACGACATGGACCACTGGGTTGCCGACCTCGCGGCGCTGACCGAGCACCTCAACCTGCGCGACGCGATCCACATCGGCCACTCCACAGGCGGCGGTGAGGTCGCTCGCTATGTCGCCCGCCACCAGGAGCGCGTCGCGAAGGCGGTACTCGTCGCTTCCCTGACGCCGAACATGTACCGGAGCGAGGAAAACCCGTCCGGTCAGCCGCCGGAGTGGTTCGAAGCGATCCGTGCGGGCGTGCTGGGCAACCGGTCGGAATTCTACCGTTTCGTCCCTGAGAACCCGTTCTACGGGTACAACCTCGATGGCGCCAAGCCTTCGGAGGCGATCATTGCGAACTGGTGGCGCCAGGGCATGGGCGGTGGTGCTCTCGCTCACCACGCGACTGTCGCCTCCTGGCTGGAAGATTATACCGAAGACCTCAAGAAGATCACCGTGCCGGTGCTGGTGATGCATGGCGAGGCCGATCAGGTCGTCCCCTTCGCAAGCTCCGTGCCGCGTGCGGTCAACCTGCTCAAGAACGGGTCGCTGAAGACCTATCCGGGCTACCCCCATGGCATGCTGACCACACATGCGGATGTCCTCAACCCCGACCTGCTCGCGTTCATCAGGTCTTGACGACATTTGACATGCGCATCGCCTATGCAAAGCGCCGGCGCAGTTCCGCGGTCTCGCACAGGAAATCGGTCTCCTACGCGCCGATTCCAGACGATAGGCGGAAACGGCAGATTACTCGGGATAGGCCTCAGAGCCCTCCAGCGCCGCCTTGTGGAAGAGGATGAAGACCAGGGGGTTGCCGGGCTCGGACATTGCGTCGCTGCGCTGGCCCGTTATCTCCCCGGCCACGCCGCTTGTATATTCCGCGACCACCTCGCCGAAGCTGTTGCGCTGGATGGCCACCTTCTGTCCGGGTTCGACCTTGTCGTTGAGCTTGACCAGATGCTCGACGATCCCGCCCTGGGTTGCCAGGATCGGGAAGGCGCTGTTGCCGACGAAGACAGTCACGTCCTTGCCTGTCCGGCCCATCGGCCCGGCAACGATGCCGTAATGCTTGAAGACGTTCATCGTGCCTTCCACGAAGAGCGCGATCATCTCGAGGTCCAGAACGCGGGCAGCACCGATCTCCGGCGTAAACGAGGGGATGCCCACGTCCATGAAGGCGTTGTGCAGGACACCGGGATAGACATGGTTGTCGAAGATCTGGCCGACGGGATAGAGCTCCAACATGGCCTTGACCTCGGGCACATCCATGCCGCCGATATTGAATGCGGTGACTTCGAACCCGGTCGTTCCGGTGTGAAAGTCGATCGCGAAGTCGGCGTTCGGCCGCAGCAGCCGGTTGAACAGCAGCCCGGCATGCCGGCTGGGCGCGGTGAGACCGTTCTCGTTCCCCGGCCATTCCCGGTTCATGTCGACCAGATCGACGCCCCTGCCCTGATTGGGCCACCTGCGCTGCATGCTTTCAAGGGCCGGGCGCGCCACATCGGTGACCGCCATGACCGTGCCCGACATCTGTGCCGGATCGAGCTGGTTCATCACGGTCTGGACCGTGTGAATGTTGCTCATTTCGTCGCCGTGCACACCGCTGGTCAGGATGCCGCGCTTGCCCGGCCTTGCCCCCTTGGCGACGGTCACGGACACATACCAGTACTGCCCCGTGGGCATCTGCGCACCCCGAAAATACAGGAGATGCTTCTGCCCCGGCTCCAGATCGTCGACGTCGAGCGCGCTGACGACCTTTTTCCCCTCGATGACATCGCCGGTATAGACCGTTCCCGAGGCCGGATTGGCAGCGGGTTTCGCTGCCTCCTCTGCGTCAGCGGCATCCGCGCTGACGGCGAGAGCAGCCGACGCGCCGACCGTTGCCAGTGATGCAATCATGAAATCACGGCGATCGATGCCGTTCTGCGACTTGTCCGACATGATGGAAGCCCCTCTGTGATTTGAAAAGTTCAGTTAGAACAATGGCATGTGCATCGGCCGAAAAGTTCCGTACGACTTCAACTCAGGGTATGCTGCTGAAATTAGGGCACGCTCCCGAGTTCGCAAGTCCAAGCGGATCGGACGGTGAGCCGGCTTATCCAAGCCCCCGATATCGTTGAGGCAATTGCGTCGAATAGGTACTCACCACAGTTGCCAATGCCGATGGTTTGGGGAATATTCGTGCTCTGGCCCTGAAGGCCTGCGCGGTGACGGATAAGGGGGGACAATGTCATGTCTGCAAGATACCTTTTAGCCGCGGTAGCGATCGCGCTTCTGACCCTTTCAGGGTGCGCGACCACCGGCACCGGCGGCGACAACACGACCTACGCAACGCCACTGGGTATTGGTCCCGTTCGCGGCAATTACGGTGGCTACTAGTCGCTGCTGAATACCATTGAGAGCGATCCACCGCTGGGTTCGGGAAACCGGCCTGTCGATCACGGTTTTCGAACCCTGTCTGGTCAGAGCAATTCCAGCAAAAGTGCATAGCGGTTTTGCGTCCGGAATTGCGTAAAAACAAAGAGATAGAGTGGTTCCATACCCACTTCCGGCTGCCTGAGGCTTCGCTTGAGCGGCAGGCCCGACAAATGTCTCGGCATAGAGGCCGTGGTTCTCCCGCAGCAAATGATGGATATATGCGGTGAGCGGAAAACATTCGTAAAGCTCTGTCGCCGCGCCAAGGCGAGGAGCCGTTCAGAAGCGGAGCCTGGGATTGCTTTCATGGTAGATGACGTGAGCGCGGTGCGCCGCCAAGACGCCGCCGGTCTGCGCGGGTTCCTCGATCTTGAGCAGCAGCGCGATTGGATGCGGGGCGAGACGATCCCGGCCGACGCCGACGAGCGCCCGGAATCCCTGGAATTGCGTCTCAAATACGTCGCGAAGTTCGAGAAGCTGCTGCGCCGGCCGCAGGCACAGGCGGTTCTCGACATTCTCAGGCGCTACGGGAGCGACTGCATCCCGATCCCGCGCCGGACGGAGCGGCACTACTGGTCGGTTTCCTGTCTGCCGTCGACACCCGGCAAGGCCCTCATTCGCGTCAATGCGAGCTGGATGGAGCTCTTCTCGCTCTATGCCGATGGTGAGGATATCCGCGCGCTCTTCCTGGTGCATCTTTCCGATTTCACCACCGACCACTCGCTCGATCACGGCCAGGTGGATGAGGATTTCCTCGGGTCCTGTGTGGTGATGCCTGACGACGTCAGCTATTTCTTTCCCAGAGGTCAGGACATTTTCGGCGTCAAGGTCCGCGGCTTCTCCTCGATCGGCAAATTTCTCGCCACGCCCCGTGCGCTGCAGGCGATCCGGGCGTTCAACCTGACGCACATGAACCGTGGCCGGAACGCCTATCAGGCGAGCCACTGCTACAGGCTGGCGGATTACATGCTGGGTGACGACGGTCGCTGAGCAACGGACCGGAACTGACATCCCCTCTGGATAAATGCCCGCCAGTAAACCGTCGCGTGCATTGGCACGTCTTTTGCTCCGTTAAAATTACACTATCCCATTTGGAGTATTGTGTAATGGAATGGGACACCCCGATCGAATTCGCGCCTGTGATCCTGATGTTCAAGGATCCGGACAGGGTGTTTTCCATCAGGACGGCGATGGGGGCCGCCAATGCGCTCATAAGGGAATTCCCCTGCGATGACGGAGAGGAGTTTCTTCTGGCCATCAAGATCTGCCTCGATGTCGTCAAGGGCACCGCTGATCCCGAGCAGCTCAGAGCCGCGATCATTCGCGCTGCAGAAGAGGCTGGCGTTACCGCGATCGCCGTCCTGCACTGACCGCCTTTGAGCAGCGGCGGCATTGAAGCGTCGGGAATCCACTATAATTCTGCGCCATGAGCCAGCAGCGCGCCAAGGCGTGCGGTTCACCGGACGGGAGCGAATGGGCGTCAGGAACTATCTCATCGAAGGCGTGTCCGGCACCGGCAAGACCACGGTCGCGACCGAACTCCAGCAGCGCGGCTACCACGTCATTCATGGTGACCGTGAGCTGGCCTATCGCGGCGATCCCCGCACGGGCGAGCCGCTGATCGGGTTCCGGCACGAGCAGGAGGATGTCGCCTTCGTGCACAGGCAGCACCTATGGCATGTCGGCAAGGTCCGATCGCTCGCGGCCGATAAAAGCCACCCGGTCTCCTTCTTCTGCGGCGGCTCGAGGAATTCCCATCATTTCATCGCTCTGTTCGACGCCGTCTTCGTTCTCGAGATCGACCGAGAGACGTTGGAGAACCGGCTTGCAGGCAGGCCCGAAGACGAGTTTGGCGGAAGGCCGGCCGAGCGGGACCTTGTGCTGCACCTGCATGCGACGAGGGAAGACATTCCGGCGAACGCGACCACCATCGACGCCACTCGGCCGCTCGCCGCAGTCGTCGACGATATCCTGTCGAAATGCCGGGGGGCCGGCTGAAGCCGGGCTCGCTGCTCTCTAGAAAACCGCTCGAAACAAGCAAATCCATGCTAGTCTCGCAGGCCATCAGACCGATGGTGGATGCAGCGATGCTGGAAACGGACAAGATCTTCGCCGGCTCGATCCCGGAAAACTACGACCGCTATATGGTGCCGCTGATTTTCGAGCCCTTCGCGGCAGACCTTGCCCGGAGAGCAGCGGCGCTGTCGCCGAATGCCGTCCTGGAAATCGCCGCAGGCACCGGGGCACTCACCCGCGTTCTCGTCCCGAAACTGTCCTCGGGCGCAAGCTATACCGCAACCGACCTCAGCCAGCCGATGCTCGATTATGCCGCTTCGCAGCAGGCTTCCGACTGCCGTATCGAATGGCGACAGGCGGATGCACTGGCGCCGCCGTTTGAAACCGCAGCCTTCGATCTCGTCTGCTGTCAGTTCGGGGCGATGTTCTTTCCCGACCGTATAGCCGCCTATCGCGAGGCAAGACGGGTCCTGAAACCCGGAGGCCATTTCCTCTTCAATGTCTGGGACCGCATCGAGGAAAACGACTTTGCGAATGATGTCACCAATGCTCTGGCGGAAATGTTTCCGGACGATCCGCCGCGTTTTCTGGCGCGCACGCCGCACGGCTATCACGACAAGGCCGTGATCCGGCGCGATCTCGAGGCAGCGGGTTTTCAAAGCGTGGCGATCGAGACGACGACCGAGCAGAGCCGGGCGCCCTCCCCGCGTCTTCCTGCCGTTGCCTATTGCCAGGGGACTGTTCTTCGCAACGAAATCGAGGCGAGAGAACCCGGAAAGCTACAGGCTGCAACCGATCACGCCGCCTCCGCAATTGCCGGCAAACACGGCAGCGGCGCGGTAGCCGCCAGGATCCAGGCGCATGTCATCATGGCCGTGGCATAGGCCGGGCAGGCGCAGGCGCCGCTGCGCCTAATGCGCAGTATAGGCGCCGTCCGCCAGGTAGTGCGCGCCGGTGATGAAGCTTGCCTGTTCGGAAAGCAGGAAGCAGACGAGGTTGGCGATCTCGTCAGGCGTCCCGCGCCGGCCCATGGGCTGAAGGGATGCCATCCGGCGCGTGCTCGCTATGTCCAGGTGCTCTGACAGCAGCGGCGTATCGATCCAGCCGGGGCCGACCGCATTTATCCGGATGCCGAACCTCGCATATTCTATCGCGGCAGCCTTGGTCAGTCCGACAACCCCGTGCTTGGCCGCCGTATAGGCTGCTGCGGTCGGCAAGCCGACAGCGCCGAGCGCCGAGGACATGTTGACGATTGCGCCCCCGCCCGATCTCAGCATCACGCCGATCTGGCATTTCATGCAGTAGAAAACGCTGTTCAGATTGACGTTCATCAGCTTGTGCCAGTCATCGAGCGGATAGTTCCCAACGGCCGCCCTGACACCATCGATCCCGGCATTGTTGACCGCGAGATGAAGGCCGCCGCATGTCTCAACCGCAAAATCGACAAGGCGCTGTACGCCCTCGAAATCGGTCACATCGACAACGAATGCCCGCGCCCGGCCACCATCAGCGCAGATTGCCGCCACGGTCCGGTGCGCAGCCTCCTCATTGATATCGGCAACGACGACCTCGGCCCCCTCAAGTGCGAGCTGCCGGGAAACGGCCGCCCCGATACCGGAGCCCGCCCCCGTCACAACCGCGACTTTTCCTTCCAAGCAAAGTTTCATCGCTTCCTTCCATATGGGTATTCTAATATTCTTGCAAAACGAGTGGCCGAAGCAAGGAGATTCGTGCATGGTCGAAATGCATACTATTGCAAGTTGCGCAGCTTGTCCGCCTGCCAGATAAGCAATTCCACAGAAGCGAATGGGCCGGAAACGAGCCCGCCACTGAACGGAAAACATCGAAGCTGACTGAGGGTAAGTGGAAATGAACGAAAGGGCAGTTGTGACACGCCGGGGTCTGGTCTTGGGTAGCCTGGCTCTAATGCTTCATGGATGCAGTACGACATCGGATGGCCCGCCGCTGGGCTACCGGGTTTTGGGAAGGGATCCGGATGCCGATCCCCGCTATCGGCGGCAGGAAGTGGCTTATGACGGAGGCGAGCCGCCCGGCACCATCGTCGTCGATACGCGTGCACGCTATCTCTACTTCGTCGAGAACGGCGGCTTTGCCACGCGCTACGGCGTTGCCGTCGGCGAGGAAGGCTTGAGCTTCAAGGGCGAAGCCACGATCGGCCGCAAGGCGGAATGGCCCTCCTGGAAGCCGACCGACGACATGATCGCCCGCAAGCCGCGGCTTGCCCAATATGCCGAGGGCGTGCCGGGTGGTCCGGACAACCCGCTGGGGGCTGCCGCGCTTTACCTCTACCAGGGCGGCCAGGACACGCTCTTCCGATTGCACGGAACCAATGCTCCCTGGTCGATCGGCCAGGCGGTATCCAACGGCTGCATCCGCCTGACCAATGCCAATATCGTCGACCTCTACTCCCGCACCCGCATCGGTACGCGTGTACTCGTCATTTGAACCATGTCGCGCAAGACCGGGTCGCGGTTTTTCGATACCTGGATCGCGAAATCGACAGCCGGAAGTGTGGCAGGCAGGCCACAACGATCACGGCATGCTTCAATGCCGTTTACCATGTGAAATTGCAGGGTTGGCCACACCGGTAAGTATCTGCTAATGTAGATTCGTTGCACATTGCATCACTGCCGCACTGTCCAAGGTGCCGATTATCGTCAAACTATGAGGTGCAGACTTTCAAGCCTGCACCAGGATGAGGAGAGGACTTAATGAGCAGAATTTTATTCTTGATCCTCGCAACGCTTGCGGTGGCCAATCTGAGTGCCTGCGGGTCGATTGGTAAAGGCAAGGGGAAAGCTCCGCCGCCAGCAACAGCCGTCTACAAGTAAAATTCGCATAACGCTTGGGAAGGGCTCGGTAGGCCCTTCCTCTCTCCAAACATCCTAAAACGGCCAGGATTGATCCCGCCTGCCATTCAGGACGCAGGAACGGCGCATCAGCCGGCATCAGGCCCGCGTTCGCAGGAGCCTGCACATGGAGCGTGTTGATGGCGCTTGAAAGAAGCCGCTTGTGCTTGGTCGCCATTTTGGCGGTTGTCGTATCATCGTGTCAGTCAGAAGACAAAGCCCCCCAGCCACATTATACATCCGATGCCCGTGACCTTGGGAAACCGGCCACGGCTCAAGCCCAGGCTGGGCGGCGCTTCATCGAGTTCCGCTCGCGTTACGCGCTGACCTACGGTCACACTTATGTCGTCTTCGGCAGTGCCGACAGGAACGGAAGAATGATCAGTCCCGAGGTTGCGGGACTTGCCCCGGCTTCGGAAGATGCCGCGCCCTATGTGATCGGCCACTTCATTCCCGTCCCCGCCACGACAGGCGAAACGGACGGCGATCTCGAAGAGCAATACCGCTCGGCGAGCTGGCGCGTGATGCTGACGGACGCCGAATATAACGACACGGTCGCCTATATTCGCAAACTCCAAGCGCGCAGCCGTCTCTGGGAAGCGACCGTCTATAATTGCAACGCTTTCGTGGCCGATATCGCCAAACATATGGGCTATAAGACGCCAGGCATCTGGCTTCGCCCGCAGCAATTCATTACAAATCTGCGGGAGATGAATACGGGTTGATAGAAAAGCAGGGCGATCCCGGAAAGAAGCGGATCGTGGAAAGGTTCTGGTGCCGATTTGAGCTTGTCAGTTCACACCATTGGCGAGATCGTCTGGGTCCTCGGAATTATCGCATGGTACGTCATCCGCTACCCATTTGAGCGTCGCGGCAAGCGCGTGCCCATCGTGAGCAGCCAGCGGAGCGCGGCAGAGAAGATCGCGCTCGCGACGGCCCTTGCCGGGCTTGCGATCGTGCCGGCCTTCTACGTCGCGACAGGCATCCCGAGAGGTGCCGACTATCCTGCCCATATCTGGGCGGCCGTAGTCGGGGCAATCACATTCGCGCTCGCGATGTGGGTCTTTCGGCGAACGCACAAGCAGCTCGGCCGAAACTGGTCCATAACGCTGGAAATCCGCCAGAAGCATGAACTGATATCGTCAGGGCCCTACGCGCTGGTGCGCCACCCCATGTACACGTCCTTCATGCTGATGGGGCTGGCGCAGGCCTTCCTGCTGTCGAACTGGGTAGCGGGCCTTGCCGGCCTCGTCGGCTTTGCCGTGCTTTTCTTCCTGCGCGTGGACAAGGAAGAGCGTATGATGCTCGACGTTTTTGGTCCTGAATACCGCGCCTATATGGACAGGACGAAACGGATCATTCCTTATCTCTACTAGGCAGTTCCAGCAAAACTGTGCAGCGCTTTGCGTCCGGAATTGCATGAAAACAAAGAGATGGATCATTTGCGTGTTTCGAGGGAAAACGGAAGTGATCTAGGGGAGGACAAGGATGAGGGGACGGACAGTCAGGCTTTCGGCTGCAAGGCGGCTTGTCGGAGATCTCATGCGGTTTTCGATCGGCATACCGCGCGTCACCGTGCAGCGGCAAATGAACCTGCGCGCGCTGGTCGACGCCAGGAGTGCCTGCGACCCGCGGCCGTCATGGACCGTGCTGTTTCTGAAAGGATATGCGCTCCTGTCGAAGGAGACCCCGGACCTGCGGCGCGCCTATATCAAATTCCCGAAGCACCAGCTCTATGAATATCCCGAAAGCGTGGCCTCGATCGCCCATGAGCGCGAGCACGAGGGCGAGCGGATCGTTCTCCTGAGCACGATCAAGGGTCCCGAACAGCGCCCCATCCCGGAGCTGGAAAAACTGATCCAGGAAGCGCGCTCGCGCCCGATTGCCGAGATCAAGGAATTCCGCCGCTCGCTCAAGCTTGCCCGCGCGCCGGCCTTTCTCCGCTGGTCGCTGATGTGGCTCGGGCTCAACCTGGGGCGAAAGCGGGCGCGCTATTTCGGCACCTTCCAGCTGTCGGTCTATTCCGGCCTCGGCGCCGAATCCCTCAATCCCCTGACGCCGCTCACCACGCTCCTGAACTACGGGCCGATCGATGCGGAAGGAACGGTGACGGTGCGCATCCATTACGACCACCGGGTCATGGACGGCGCCAGCATTGCCCGCGCCTTGGAACGGTTCGAAAGGATCCTGAACGGCGACGTTGTCGACGAGGTCAGGGGGCTCAAGCAGGCGGGAAAGCCTGCCGGCATATCGATTGCGGGAAGGGCACCATGAGCGTCAGCGCCGAACTCCGCCTGGCTGTCGTGGTCCTCGGCGCATCCCGGGGCATCGGGCGGGCCATTGCCCGGGTTGCCGCGCGCGATGGCAATATCGTGGTTCTGGTGGCGCGCTCCCCCGAGGACCTTGCGGCGGCGGCGGCCGAAATCGTCGGGGCAGGCGGAGAAGCCTTCACGATCGAACTCGACCTCGCCTCTCAGGATGCATCGTCGCGCCTGGAGGCTTTTCTTGCCGCAAAAGGTCTGGCCTGTGGCGTCCTGGTCAATAGCGCCGGCTATGGCCTGCGCGGCGCGGCAACCTCCCTGCCCGCCGATGAGCAGCTCGGCATCATCGACGTCAACATCCGCGCGCTCGCCGACATGACCCTGCGCTTCCTGCCGGGCATGGTGGCGCGGCGCAGCGGCGGCGTCATCAATCTCGGCTCCGTCGCCGGTTTCGCGCCGGGCCCCTACATGGCCTTCTACTACGCCAGCAAGAATTTCGTGCGCGCCTTCTCGACCGCTCTGCATGAGGAGGTCCGCCGCTTCGGTGTGACGGTCACCTGCGTCGCCCCCGGCCCTGTCTCGACCGACTTTCTGGAAAAATCCGGCGCCGACCGGGCTGCCCTCTTCAAGGTGCTGCCCAAGCTCGATGCCGACTATGTGGCCCATGAGGCATGGCAGGGTTTCAAGTCCGGCCGTCGCCTCGTCGTTCCCGGCATCTCTTCGAAGCTCGCCGCTTTCATTGCGAGAATTTTGCCTTCGGCGATGGCCCTGCGCCTGATCGGCCGGGCCCAACGCCGCAAGAGAGATCCGAACCCCCGTCGGCCGGAAACCAGCATTGCGGCACCGGCTCGTAAACCGGAATCGGCTTTCGGAAAGCCCGACGCCTAGGCTCCGGGAGTTAAGGCGTCCTTCGTGCCTGCGGCCGGACATGCAGCGCTTCAGCTAAGGCTGCAATGCCCGGGATCATCGCTGGTCGGTGCTGCGCGCGAAAACCTGCTTCGAACCCTCAGACTGATCGGCCTGCGGTGTCTCGCGCCTGATCCGCAGCCACCAGTTCGCGCTTAGCCGCGGCGCCGACAGCTGTCCATCATGAGGAGATGGTTTCACCACCTCGTTCTGAATGCGATTGCCTTTTCCGGGCGCAATGTCGTCAGCGCAAGCCATGGTCACGGGAAGAGCAAGAGCCGCGCCCGCAAGGAGCGCTCTCCAGGCATGTCTCGCAGTGCTTGGCATGACGAGCAGGTTTCTCATCCTCCCATTCAGCCAGAATATTAGCCTTTACGGAAGTACGAAACGGTAAATGCACCGGCAGTAGACGTAAATATACTGACGGTCCGCTCCTGTAACGCTCATACATGGGAGCGCGGACGTGGCAAGATAAACATTCATTCGATTGACTGAAATCTCCGTTGGGGTTATATGTCAGTCATGAGCGATGAACAAAACCAACCGAACCGCGCCGAAATCACCCGGGAAAAGCTGCTTGCCGCAGCACTCGACGTCTTCGGCCGCCACGGCTTCGACGGCACCTCGACACGGCAGCTGAGCGAGGCGGCGGGTGTGAACCTGCAGGCCATTCCCTATTATTTCGGCGGCAAGGAAGGGCTCTATATCGCGACGGCGGAATATCTGGTGTCGCGCATCGAGCGTCATGTCGGCGCCCTGCGCCAGCAGATCGTCGCGCATATCATGGCGCTCGATGCCACCGGGCAGACGCTGACGGCAGACGATGCCCGTCATTTCCTGACACAGCTTACGGAGACCATGGTCGGCATCTTCGTCAGCAAGGAATCGGAGCCCTGGGCGCGTTTCATCACACGCGAACAGATGGAGCCGACGGAGGCCTTCACCCGCATCTACAAGGGCCTGATGGGTCCGATGATCGAGATGGCGCGACGGCTGATCGGCACCATCCTGCGCGAGGATCCGGCTTCCGAGCATGTGCGCCTGCGCACGCTGGCCTTTGTCGGCAACATCATGATCTTCCGCCTCGCCCACGCCGCCGTCCTCGCCCAAATGGAATGGCAGTCGGTCGGATCAGAACAACTCCAGAGCCTGCGCAAACTTGCCGCAGAACTTGTCGGCCTTTTAGAGCCGGCGAAAGGAAATACTCCATGAAACGGATCGTCCCCCTTGCCATCGTTATTCTCGTAGCCGCCGGCGGTGCCGCCTGGTGGTACGGCCTGCCGCAGAAGTTCGGCTGGCTGCCGGAACGATCAAAGGAATTCGCGCTCTACGGCAATGTCGATATCCGCCAGGTCTCCCTCGGCTTCCGCGTCAATGGACGGCTGGCCTCGCTCGCCGTCGATGAAGGCGATACGATCAGCAGTGGCCAAGTGCTCGGCAAGCTCGACGCGACACCTTACGAGGCAGCCGTTACGTCCGCAGAGGCCAATGTCGCCGCCCTGCAGGCCACGCTCGACAAGCTGAAGGCCGGCCCGCGCCAGACGGAAATCGCCCAGGCCCGCGCTGCCTATGACGAAAGCGTCGCGGCGCTGCACAATGCCAATCTCACCTATGAGCGCGCCCGGCAGCTTCGCCCGCAGGGCAATATCTCGGAAGCGAACCTCGATCTGGCAACCGCCAATCGCGCAATGGCCGCGGCCCGCTCCGATTCCGCCAACGAAGCGCTGAAGCTGCTGCAGGAAGGCAGCCGCGTGGAAGACATCGATGCAGCCGATGCCCAGTTGAAGGCAGCGCAATCCGCTCTGGTCTCCGCCCGCATCTCGCTTGCCGATACGGAACTGCGCGCCCCGAATGACGGCGTCATTCTGTCCCGCGTGCGCGAACCCGGCGCCATCGTCGCGCCCGCCGACAGCGTCTATGTCCTGTCGCTGACGCAGCCGGTCTGGGTGCGCAGCTATGTGGCGGAAGGCGATCTCGGCCGCCTGCATCCCGGCATGAAGGTCCAGGTGACCTCGGATACGCAAGCCGACAAGCCCTATGACGGCACGATCGGCTTCATTTCGCCGGTCGCCGAGTTCACGCCGAAATCGGTCGAGACGCCGGAACTGCGCACCGATCTCGTCTATCGCCTGCGCATCGTCATCGACAAGCCCGGGCCGGATCTGCGCCAGGGCATGCCGGTCACAGTGCACTTTCCCTCGCTGGCCGCACGATGAGCCCGGTTCCCTCCAAGGCAGATGAAGCGCTGGTCCGGCTTGCCGATGTCACCAGGCGCTTCGGTGATGCCCCGCCGGCTCTCGATGCCGTCTCCGGCGAGGTCAGGGGCGGCGCCATCACCGGCCTCGTCGGCCCCGACGGCGCCGGCAAGACGACGCTGATCCGGCTGATGACCGGCCTCATGCTGCCCGACAGCGGCACTGTCGAGGTGCTGGGCTTCGACACAGCCCGGAACCCGGCCGCCATCCAGGCCTCGATCGGCTACATGCCGCAGCGCTTCGGCCTCTATGAGGATCTCTCGGTCCAGGAGAACCTCGATCTCTATGCGGATCTGCGCGGCCTGCCGAAGGCCGAGCGCGCCGCCGCCTTCGACGAGCTTCTGACCTTCACCGACCTGAAGCGTTTCACGACCCGGCTCGCCGGCAAGCTCTCGGGCGGCATGAAGCAGAAGCTCGGCCTTGCCTGCGCGCTCCTGAAAAAGCCGCGCCTGCTGCTGCTCGATGAGCCGGGCGTCGGCGTCGACCCGATCTCGCGCCGCGACCTCTGGAAGATGGTCGAGAACCTGACGCAGGAAGGCATCGGCGTGCTCTGGTCGACGGCCTATCTGGATGAGGCCGAAGCCTGCGATCATGTCCTGCTGCTCAACCAGGGAAAGCTGCTCTTTTCCGGCAAGCCGCATGACCTGACCGGGCGCGTGGAAGATCGTGTCTTCAAGGTCTCCGGCGTCAGCGGCCGCAGGCGCCAGGTGCTCGCCGAACTGCTGCAGACGAAAGGCGTGATCGACGGCGTCATCCAGGGCGATGCCATCCGCCTCGTGACATCGAAGGATGAGACGCCCGATATCGGCAAAACCGGCGGAGTAAAGCTGACACCCACCCCTCCCCGCTTTGAGGATGCCTTCATCGATATGCTTGGCGGCGGCCCCGGCGGGCGCTCCAAGCTGGCAGAGGCTCAGGGCTCGCCGAGCGAGACCGGCGACCGCCCCGTTATCGAAGCCCATGGCCTGACCAAGCGCTTCGGCGATTTCACCGCCGCCGACAATATCACCTTCGATATCGGCCGCGGCGAAATCTTCGGCCTGCTCGGGCCGAACGGTGCCGGCAAATCCACCACCTTCAAGATGCTCTGCGGCCTGCTGAAACCATCTGGAGGCGAAGGCCGGGTCGCCGGTTTCGACCTGCGCAAGGATGCCGCCGAGGCGCGCAACCAGCTTGGCTACATGGCGCAGAAATTCTCACTCTACGGCGATCTCACCGTCATGCAGAACCTCGAATTCTTCGCCGGCGTCTATGGCCTCTCCGGCAGCCGGCGCCGCGAGCGCATCGAGCTGATGACCGAGATCTTCGATTTCGGCCGCCACGGGCGCTATTCGGCCAAGGACCTGCCGCTCGGCCTGAAACAGCGCCTGGCGCTTGCCTGCGCCGTCATGCACGAGCCGCGCGCCCTGTTCCTGGACGAACCCACCTCCGGCGTCGATCCGATCACCCGGCGCGAATTCTGGACCCATATCAACGCCCTCGTCGAAAAGGGCGTCACCGTGCTGGTGACGACGCATTTCATGGACGAGGCCGAATATTGCGACCGCATCTCGCTGATCTATCGCGGCCGCTCGATCGCTCTCGGCTCGCCCGACGAGTTGAAAGCGCGGGTCGCCACCGAGGAACAGCCGGACCCTACGATGGAGGATGCCTTTATCGCCCTCGTTCAGGACTCCGAAAAGGGGCAGGAAAAGGAGAAAGCCGCATGAGCGCTTCCTCCCGCGGCCGCCGCTTCATCGCCCTCGTCCGCAAGGAGAGCTATCAGGCGATCCGCGACCCCAGCACCATTCTCATCGCCTTCGTGCTGCCGCTGATCCTGCTCTTCCTCTTCGGCTACGGCGTGTCGCTCGATACGACCCGCACCCGCATCGGCCTCGTCCTGGAGCAGGCGACGCCGCTGACACAGGATCTCGCGGCAAGCTTCCAGGCCTCGCGCTACTTCTCCGTCACCGTTGGCCGCGACCGGCGCATGTTCGAAGACGATCTCGTGCTCGGCAATGTGCGGGGCATCGTCGTCATTCCCGCCGATTTCGCCACGGACTACGCCGCCGGCAATCACCCGCAGGTCCAGGTCCTCGTCGACGGCTCGGACCCGAATACCGCCAATTTCGTCCAGAACTATGTGCAGGGCGCGGTCGCCAACTGGGAGCGCCAGCGCCAGTCCGAAACGGTCGCCGCCGGTCCGCCCATCTCGATCGAGCAGCGCTTCTGGTTCAATCCCGAGCTGACCAGCCGCAATTTCCTCGTCCCCGGCTCGATCGCGATCGTCATGACGCTTGTCGGCACTCTGTTGACCTCGCTGGTCGTCGCCCGAGAATGGGAGCGCGGCACGATGGAAGCGATGATGGCGACGCCGGTGACATCGGCCGAGCTGCTCGCCGGCAAGATCCTCCCCTATTTCCTGCTCGGCCTTGCCTCCATGACGCTCTGCGTGCTGCTCGCCGTCTTCCTGTTCGGCGTGCCGTTTCGCGGTTCCGTCATCGCGCTCTATGCGCTCTCTGCCGCCTTTCTCATCCCGGCGCTCGGCCAGGGCCTGTTGATTTCGACGGCGACCAAGAACCAGTTCCTCGCTTCACAGCTTGCACTGATCTCCGCCTTCCTGCCAGCCTTCCTGCTCTCGGGCTTTCTCTTCGAGATCAATTCCATGCCTGAAATCATCCAGTGGATCACCATCATCGTGCCGGCGCGTTATCTCATCCCCAGCCTGCAGACAGTCTTTCTGGCCGGCGATATCTGGCCGATGTTTGCCCGCGCGATCGCCGTGATGCTCACGATCGGCGGCATCATGTTCCTGCTGGCCGCCCGCAGCACCAGAAAGAGGATCGGCTGAGATGTGGTGGACCCGGCTGAAAGCCCTCATCATCAAGGAACTGCTGGCCGTACTGCGTGATCCCAAGGGTCGCTTCGTGCTCATCGTGCCGCCGATCATGCAGCTTCTCGTCTTTTCCTATGCGGCGACGCTCGAGGTGCGCAATGTGGATGTCATGGTGCTGAACCGCGACAGCGGCCATTGGGGGCAGGAACTGATAGAGCGCATCCACGGATCGCCGACCTTCCGCCGCATCGACACAGCAGACAATCAGACCGATATCCGCGAAGCCATCGATGGTCAGTCGGTCATTGCCGCAATCGAGATCGGACCCGATTTCTCCCGCAATATCGAGGCGGGCATTCCGGCCGATCTTCAGATCATCCTCGACGGCCGCCGCTCCAACGCCTCGCAGATCGTTTCCGGCTATCTCACCCAGATCGGCATGACGCTCTCGGCCGAGACGCCGGCAGGCCAGCGCGCCATGGCCAAAACGGTGGCGACCGTGCCGCGCAACTGGTTCAATGCCAACCTCACCTATCAATGGTTCATGGTGCCGAACCTGATCGCCAGCATCGCGCTCCTCATCGGTCTCATCGTCACCGCGCTGTCGATTGCCCGTGAGAGGGAACTCGGCACCTTCGATCAGCTGATGGTCTCGCCGCTGCGCGTCCATGAAATCCTGGTCGGCAAGCTCATTCCGCCAATGATGATCGGCCTCTTCCACATGACGCTCTATATCCTGGCGGCGCTATTCATCTTCGGCGTGCCGCTCAGGGGATCGCTCTTGCTGCTCTATGGCAGCTCGATCTTCTATCTGGGTTCGGTCGCCGGCCTCGGCCTCTTCATCTCGGCGCTCTCGATGACGCAGCAGCAGGCAATCCTCGGCGCCTTCCTGTTCATGGTGCCCGCCATGCTGCTGTCGGGTTTTGCAACGCCGATCGAGAACATGCCGGCATGGCTTCAGCCGGTGACGACAATCAATCCGCTGCGTTATTTCCTCATCATCGTCAAAGGCGTCTTCCTCAAGGATCTTCCCGCGGAGGAAGTGCTGAACCAGACGATTCCGCTGGCCCTGATCGCGACCGCAACCCTCGGCGCCGCCGCCTGGCTGTTCCGCCGCAGGCTGGAATAGCCATCTCACGCACTATAACCCACACGGCCAATCCGTGACTCCTGCGATCAGGAACAACGACTAATCCGGCTCGTTTCCTCAACGCAAACCAAGGCAATTTCCACGGCGCTCACCTGCCGGGAATCGCTGAAGAGTCAATGAGATAGAGCATTTCCGTCTTTCCCTGAAAAACGCAAATGCTCTTGATCGAAGGAGTATCAAAATGTATAAGATCATTCTCGTTTCCGGCGCGCTGGCGCTTTCGTCGCTCACCACCAATGCGATGGCCGACGGAGCCGTGACGGGTGCAGCCGGCGGCGCAATTACCGGCGCCATTGTCGGCGGCCCCGTGGGCGCTGCAATTGGCGGCGTGGCGGGCGGTGTCGCCGGTGCCGTCGTCGATCCGCCGCCGCGCGAGGTCGTAACCTACGTCCAGCAGCAGCCGGCCCCGCCGTCGGCAGTGGTGGTGCAGCAGCCGATCGTCGTCGGCAAGCCGCTGCCATCAGATGTCCAGGTGATCCCGGTGCCGGATAATCCGCGCTATGCCTATACCGTCATCAACGATCGCCATGTGATCGTCGAGCCGCAGACCCACCGCGTGGTTCAGGTGATCGAATAAACGCAAAAGGCCCCGCTTTTCGGCGGGGCCTCTTTCATGTGCGGCTTTCAGAAATGTCAGGGCTTGCGCGGCGTCGTCAGAGCCGCATCAGCGGTATCGACCACAAACACGGCGAGCAGCTTTGCCGGTTTCGTCTTGCTGGCATTCGCGCTGACATCGTGCCGGTCGCCGGGAAGTTCCGTGAAGTTCATTCCCTTGGTGAAGGTCTTCACCTCGCCACCATTCACCCCGCTCAAAATGGCGCCTTCGAGAACGGTCGCATAGATAAGCGCCGATTTGGCATGGGTATGCGCCGAGCTGTAGCCGCCGGGCTCGTACTCGACCAGGACACCTTTCACGCTCTTGCCCGGAACATCCGGAAGCGCGTGCGCGTAAACCTCCGTCACTTTCGCGCCCTTCGACTCGTAGACGAGTTCACCCTTGGTGAGGTCGTGCGCCGAGGCGACGGTGACCGGCAGGACGAGTGCCATCATGGCATAAAGGATCGGTTTCATTATGCTTTCTCCACTTGCGATGCATGATTCTGTTGGCGGAGCCAATCCGCAAGCGCGGTCTGCCCCTGCATGAAGGTGCCCGTCGGAACGAGCGAGGTGGCCGTGACCGGTGCCCCGAAATAGCCAAGGGATGCATCGACGCCGACGCTGCGGCTGTCGCCCTTTGCGGCCAGGTATGTCCGCATAAGTTCGCCAAAGCCGGCGCGGTCCGGGCCGGCAAGGTCGACGATGCCATTATGCGGCTTGCCTAGCGCAACGCTCACCAATGCCGCCGCGACATCATCAGCCGCGATCGGCTGGAACTGGATATCGGGGACGTTCACCGCGCCGTCAGCGGAATAGGCCTCGGCCAGCGTCTCCATGAACTCGTAGAATTGGGTGGCGCGAACGATCGTATAGTCCTGGCCGGAGGCCTGCACCGCATCTTCCTGCGCCTGCTTGCCGCTCACATAGGGATTGCCCGAGAGGTCGCCGGTGCCCACGATGGACAGGACGACATGGTGGCGAACGCTGGCCGATTTCTCGACTGCGGTCAGGTTGCGGGTGGAGGTCGCAAAGAAATTGCGAATGACCGGCTCGTCATAGGAAACGATGTTGGAGACGTCGATGACGGCATCCGCCCCTGAAAGGGCGGCTTCGAGCCCCTCGCCGGTAAAGGCATTGATCCCGTTTCTGGAGCTGGCGACGACGACCTCGTGCCCGGCATTGCGAAGAATGGTGACTGCCCTGGAGCCGACGAGGCCCGTGCCGCCGATGACGACAACCTTCTTGGACGTGCTCATTGTAGCTTCTCCTATGACGAGGCCCGATTGCCCGTCTTTCTTTCGTTGAGTTCAAGGAAAGCGCAGCCGCGGGCGGCAATACCGCCGTCGTCGTCTGCCATGACATCAGCCGCGATGTCTGCGATGGTCACTTTGGCGAGCTCGGCGCGATACGCTCTTTCCGCCTTCAGCATTGCGGCATTGATCTGGCAGGGCTTGGTGAAGTATCGCCCCGGCAGAGGATTGGGTCCGCGCTGGCGGATCTCGGCACAGCGGAAGGCCGGTGCGGGACCTTCCACCGCCAGCACGACGTCGAGGAGAGTGATCTCCTCCTTCGCCCTCGCCAGCCTGTATCCGCCCTTCGGCCCCGGCGTCGTCACGAGCAGCCCGGCGCCCGACAATGCCTGCAGATGCTTCAGCAGATAGGTTGGGGAAACCCCGTGAAGCTCCGCAAGTGCTGCCGCCGACAGCACCCCCTCCTCCGACAATCCGGAGAGGAAAGTCACGCAATGAATTGCCTGCTCGACGCCGTCGCTGAGTTTCATATGCCATCTCCAATCATGGATAAACTTTATCCGCGATTTGAAGCGTCGTCAATATGCCCGGGGTGAACGATGCGTTCACCGAAGTTTCCACGCGGACCGCCCGCGCAATTCCGGTGAGCCAATAAAAGAAAAAGGCCCCGCATTTGCAGGGCCTTAAGCAGGTGGACGCCTCGAAAAGGCGGGAGGTCTTGTCCTAACCGCGATTGCGCAGCGCTTCCGCCTGCGCGTAGAACTTCTTTTCCCACTCCTTGTGATTATCGAGCCCTTCGCGGATGAACGGCGTGAAAATCGCAAGATTGAGCAGGGTCCAGTTGATCAGCCGGGCCGGGAATTTCAGCGGCTTGACGAAATCGATGAAGAGAACGACGCGCGTCTTGTCCGTGTGGTTCCACGCTTCATGCTCATAGGCATCATCGAAGATCAGCGCCTTGCCTTCCTGCCAGTGGCAGATCTGGTCCTTGACGCGGATCGCAAGCTTGTCGGCCGGCTCTGGCACGATCATCCCGAGATGCAGGCGCAGCACGCCATTATAGGGGCCGCGATGCGCCGGCAGGTGTTTGCCGGGTTCGAAGATCGAAAACATCGCAGTCTTCAGGCCGGGGATCTTCTGCACCGCCTTCCAGGTTTCCGGGCAGGCCTGGATGTTCTGCTCGGACTTCACTCCGAAACCGACGAGAAAGAAGGTTTTCCAGCGATTGTCCTTGGAGATGGTCTGCACGTCGGTGGAGATTTCCTGGAAGCTCGGCAGCTCGCTCTGGCGCACCAGCACGCGGTCGAGTTCGGCGCGGATCTGCGGCCAGGCCTTCTCGACCTCCTTCGCCCAGGGAAAGGCGGCATTGTCGTAAACCGGCGGATTGCCGAGTTTGGCATATTTGAAATTCAGGCCCTCGGCCCATGCGACGATGCCCATGAAGAAGCGTGTGATAGCGCTCGGCCGGTCCATGGGAGAGATCCCGGCAGTGGCAAAGTCTTGTGTCTCGGGGGCGGTTTTTGCGGGAAGGGATGTGTTGGCGATAATGTCAGTCATGTGTTTTCCGTTGCCGACTAGAGCAATTCCAGCAAAAATGCACAGCGGCTTTGCATCCGGAATTGCGTCATAACGAAGAAAAGCGCGCTTCCGTATTTTTGAAGAAAAACGGAAATGCTTTGGGTATGACATGGCCTTCCGCAGGAGCCGTCAGGACGGTTTCCGCGTTGGCCATCGAGTAAATATGGCTAGTGCCGGGCGTCGCTCAAGTACACTTAAGTACAGGTTTTAGCGATCAATTGCCGCATGACACCGCCGCGCTGCGAGCGCGTCGGTGTTCAATCTGCAAGGGAAAATATCAGACTTTAAGCTCGCGGCGTTCGCGCTCGGTTACCATGGCAAGGTCGAGCACCTTCTGCAGGTTCGCCGCATGACGGAAGTTCGGATCGAGCTGCACGCCTGTTGCCACAGCCTCGGCAAAGCGCTGGTAATTGGTTGGAACCGGCGGCACGTCGACCGGCTTCCAGGTCGCCGTTTCGACATCGTCGCCGAGGCAGCCATGCAGCTCGGAACCGCTTGGGCGGTGGATGACTTCCAAGCTGCCTTTCTCGCCATAGATGCGCAGCTTCAGCTCGTTCAGATGCCCGGTCGCCCAGCGGCTGGCATGGATGACGCCGAGGGCGCCATTGGCGAAATCGACCGACATGGTGAAACTGTCATTGGCATCGAGCATATATTCGCCGATCTGGCCGCCCGGCGCCTTGTTGAAGGTCTTCAGCCGCGCAAAGACGTGATCGATGTCGGTCGCCGCGCCATAGGCGGCAAAATCCAGGATATGGATACCGACATCACCGAGCACACCATTCGAACCGTGACCCGTCGACAAACGCCAGAGCCAGGTCGATTCCGTGCGCCAGTCGCCCCAGGCGCGTGATACCAGCCAGCTTTGCAGGTAGGACGCCTCCACATGCTTGATCGTGCCGAGCTCGCCCGATAGCACCATCTCGCGGGCGCGCTGCAGCGGTGCGACATTGCGATAGGTGAGATTGACCATGTTGATCACGCCCGCGGTTTCAGCCGCTTCCGTCATCTCCAGCGCCTTCGGATAGTTCTCCGCCAGCGGCTTCTCGCACAGCACATGCTTGCCGGCAGCAATCAGCGCCATGGTGGTCGGATGGTGGATCCGGTCAGGCGTGATGTTGGTCGCCGCATCGAACTCGCCCCAGGCGATCGCCTCGTCGAGCGTCAGAAACCGCTTCTCGATGTTGAACTTGTCGGCAAAGGCGGCCAGACGGTCTGAATCCGTATCGACGGCACCGACTACGGTCACGCCGTCGATATTCATGAAGTGGGCGAGCTGGTTCTTCGCCATCACGCCCGTACCAAGAACGAGTAGTCGCATGGATGCTCCTCAGCGGTAACCGGCTTCGCCGGCCTGATGCAGTCTCGGGCCGCGTTCGACGATCGGCTCCAGTGCTTTTTCTACCGGCACATTTGGAGCATCGGTGATGCTCTTCAATGCACCCTCGGGGTTATTGGCCCACTTCACGCCGTTGATCAGCACCTTCTGCACGGTTGCATCGTGATAGGTCGGGTAGGTTTCGTGACCGGGACGGAAATAGAAGATGTTGCCGGCACCACGCCGCCAGGTCAGGCCCGAACGGAAGACTTCGCCGCCCTGGAACCAGGAGATGAAGACCGTCTCCAACGGCTCCGGCACGGAAAACTGCTCGCCGTACATTTCCTCGTTTTCAAGTTCGAAATGCTCGCCGATACCGGCTGCGATCGGATGGCGCTGATTGATCGTCCACAGGCGCTCGCGCTCGCCCGCCTCGCGCCATTTGAGTGCGCAGGGAGTGCCCATCAGCCGCTTGAAGATCTTCGAGAAATGGCCGGAATGCAGCACCAAGAGGCCCATGCCTTCCCAGACC
>NZ_JBFTME010000034.1:0-40312 GCF_056396805.1 Rhizobium sp. 05N49 | reverse complement strand
AAGATAGGGGGTCCAGCGGCGAGCCGGGTCCTTGAAGCGATAGAGGCCGTTGACGGTCAAGAGATTCAGGCCGTCGGTGAATTCGAAATGCGTCCAGCCCGGCGAACGCGCCATGGTCTCGTCGTCGGCATAGACCTTGTCATGGGTATAGTCGAGAGACACCCCCCAGTTCGGCAGGTTGAAATCGCCCAGCCACCAGGTGACGCGGCCCCCGTAGTAAGGCGGGCTGCCGAACGACTTGCCTTCCCAGCCGGCGCTGAAGGAGGTGCCATCGGATACATCGATATGGCTATGCGGTGCCGTCTGGTAACCGCCATAGATGGAAAATTCCAGATCTTCAGCCGAAGCCGTGCCGGCCATCGCGAGAGCGCAAAAGGCGATACCCGCCAGAAGCGAGGCCGAGCGTTTGAATTCAAGTCTCATAGGATACCTTCTGCTTTGATCCCTCAACTGCGCTGAGCCTTCTAAACGCTGGCCGAACCAGAAATTTGCAGACGAGCGCACCCGGCGATCGAACTGCATTTCCATGAGCCCGATACCGCATCAACGGCGAGACTGTTCGGTCACTTCCGTTCCGAGTCGATGAATGGAGATTGGGCGCGCCTTCCCCAGCCCACTACGCGTCGAAAAAGCTTTAGCGATGATTCCTGACAATAAGCTGAAAGCGCAGCGGCAGGATCGCACCGTGCCCCTCAAAACCAAGGACGCAGCCGTTTCCAGGCGATAGCTTTCCATGCCGATCCTAAGATTGCCCCGGCATTGGTATGCGCCGACTTGACGTGTCGGAAATTACCTAAGGTTCAGGGCTTACGAGACATTCAACGTATCGGTGAGATCAATCGCATCTTCGGCGGCGGGGGTGGGCGGAGCCGCAAGAGGTCGCCGCCGTTGTACCCAATAGTGACAAGTGACCCTGAAGATCGAAGCCCTCATCCCCGTTTACAGTTCGACACCACTTATTTCGACAGGCGCCAGCACCTGGCGCCTGACAATATCGCATGGCATGTGGAGGGAGGTTCAGTCGAAAAAGCCCGCATCCTCTTCGCTGAGATATTTCCTAGCTCCTTCGGCGTCGATATCGAGGCCCAGCCCGGGCGCTTCCAGCAGGTCCACCATGCTGTCCTTCACAATCTGAGCCGGCAAGCCGATGACCAGATCCTCCCACCAAGGGTCGGAGGCGCTTGGATACTCGAATGCGACGTAATTTGCGGGCAAGGTCGCGCAGACGTTGATCAACGCGCCGAGGCCTAGCAGTCCGTTGGCCGTGCCGTGCGGTGCCATCAGGATTGAATGCATGTAAGCATGCTCGGCGACCCATTTGAGCTCTGCAATACCGCCAATATCGGCAGGATCGGGGCCGATGACGCGTACCGCCTGCGTCTCGATCAACTCCTTGAAATTGTGCCGCAGGTAGATCTGCTCACCGGTGTGGATTGGTGTCGAGGTAGAGGTCGTCAGCTCACGATAGGCCTGCGGATTGACCCATGGCACATAGTCACCAGTCAGCATGTCCTCCAGCCACATGAGATTGTACTTCTCTACTGCGCGAGCGAACTTGATCGCATCAGGCAGCATCCAGCCCGGACCGCAGTCGAGCGCCAGGCTGACCTTATCGCCAACCACTTCCTTCATTGCGATCACACAGTCGAGCATGTGATTGAAACCGCGCTCGCTGATCACGCCCTGATCCATGGCACCGTGGTAGCCGGCCTTCTTCTGCGTCACGCCGTAGTGGAAGCCCTCAATCGTGTCCTTCATGTTGGAGTGGAACGAGATTCCTTGCTTGACCATGAAGAAATTCTGCGGCTGCTCCATCATCCATTTGACGTCAGCAGCGTAATCCTCGGGCCGGTCGCCCGTGCGTTTCTGGCGGATCGAGCCGTTGTAGACACGCACCTTGTCGCGCACCTTGCCGCCGAGCAGCTTGTAGACCGGCACCCCCGCAGCCTTGCCGGCAATGTCCCACAGTGCATGCTCGATAGCGCTGACTGCCGCGCCATACGGCTTGAAAGAGCCGCGTTGGCGGATCTTCAGCATCACTCTCTCGACGTCAGTCGGATCTTCGCCGATCAGCGCCTCGCGGAAATGCAGGACGAAGGGCTTGAGGTAGGACTTGGTAAATTCGACTTCGCCCAGGCCATAGAGGCCCTCGTCGGTTACGATGCGGACGATCGGGTGTTTGCCGATGACGGCGCAACGGAGATCGGTGATCTTCATCTTCGGTCCTTTTCGCTTCAGCTCCAGGTGCGATCCCAGGAATACTCATCGTCCCAGCGATCCGTAGGTTGCCAAATGCCGGTGACACCCGGCTGCAGATGCTGCGAGATCACCTCATCGACGACATCATCGATCCCCAGGCCAGGCTTGTCCGTAACAGTGATGAAGCCGTCCTTCACCAGCGGCTTGGGAAGTCCCGTGACAATATCGTCCCACCAATCGACATCGGCGGAGTGGTATTCGAGCGCCATAAAATTTTCGGTTGCTGTGGCGACATGTGCGGCGGCCATGGCGGCGATTGGGCTTTCTGCCATGTGAATGGCCATGGCCACACCATGGTCCTGCGCCATATCGCCGATCTTCTTGGTCTCGAGGATGCCCCCGCTGGTGAGCAGGTCCGGGTGAATAACCGAGACGCCACCGCTGTTGAGCAGAGGCTCGAAGCCTTCCTTGAGGTATATGTCCTCGCCAGTGCAGATCGGTACCGTGGTCGCGTCCTGCAGCTGTCGGTATTGCTCGCTATACTGCCATGGGATCACATCCTCGAGCCAGGCCGGGACGTATTTTTCAATTCGCCTGGCAAGGCGAATGCCGTTCTGCATAGAGATATGGCCGATATGGTCGATCGCAAGCGGCACATCCATGCCGATGACCTCACGAACCTCGGCGATGTACTGCTCGAGCAGGTCGAGGCCCTTGTCGGAAAAGTGCAGGCCGGTAAACGGGTGCTGGACGTTATGCAGATCGTACGCAGCGTTGCGAAGACGCCGTTCTTCAATGGTCTTCAACGGCCCGCGACTGGGAGAGTTGCGGTATCCTTCCAGTGAGCCAGCAGGAAACACGACCGCACCGGGCACGTCGGCGATCTGCATCAATCCCAGATCCATCTTGAGGAAGGTGAAACCGAGCTCCATGCGCTCTTTGAGGCGCTTACCGGTCTCGGTACCGCTCGGCACGGTGGCGTCGGTATCGCAGTAGACGCGCACTTTCTCCCGGAACCGACCGCCGATCATCTGGTAGATCGGGACGCCGTAGGCCTTGCCGGCAAGATCCCACAACGCGATCTCGACCGCCGAAACACCGCCGCCTTGCCGGCCGTGCCCGCCGAACTGCTTGATGCGGCGAAACAGACGATCGATGTCACATGGGTTCTCGCCAAGCAACCGGCTCTTCAGCATCAGCGCGTAGGTGGCGCTGGCACCGTCGCGCACCTCGCCAAGCCCGACGATGCCCTGGTTGGTGTAGATCTTGAGCAGCGCTGAGGTGAACGGCGCGCCGACAATTTCGGCAACCCGCATGTCGGTGATGCGAAGTTCTGACGGCTTGGAATGCGTGTTTACCCGATTGAGCGCCTCGTCGGCTCCATCTGCCTCTAGCATGGTCTATCCTCGTTTGGTCGGCAGGGTACGTCACCGCGCGTACGGTGGGACGGCGTAGAGCGACTGGCTAATCCAGCTCGATCTCGTGGCTTTGCAGGTAGTCGCGGTTCATTTCGACGCCGAGACCAGGCTTTAATGTCAGCTTGAGACTGCCGTTCGAAACGTCGAGCGGCCTATCGATAAGGTGATCATACTTGCCCAGGTTCCACTCCGACGTTTCGAGCTTGTAGAAGTTGGGAACGGTCATCATCACTTGCGCTCCCGCAACCACGTTGATCGGACCTGCGGCATCATGCGGCGAGACCGGGATGTAGTAGGCTTCGCAGAGGGCGGAAATCTTCTTGAGTTCGGTAATGCCGCCGGTCCAGGTGACGTCAGGCATGATGTAGTCGGCAAGCTTGTTTTCGAGCACCGGCACGAAATCCCACTTCGTGTGACCGCGCTCGCCCCACGAGATAGCGGCACTGACCTTGTCACGGACCTGCTTGAGGGCGTTGAGGCTCTCCGGTGGACAGGGCTCTTCGAACCAGTCGATCTGACCTGCTTCCTCGAGGCTCCGGCAAAGGCGGATGGCGGTCGGAACGTCAAAGCGGCCATGCGCATCGATGAGGATGTCGATGTCGGGGCCTGCCGTTTCGCGGATCAGGGCGGTAAGCTCGGCAGCTTCGCGCTCATCCTTGCGGGTCATGCTGCCATCGAGATAGCCATCCCGCTGCTCGCGAGCCTGTCCGCCGGCGGTGCGGCCTTGGTGGGGAAAAGGATCGAACTTGAGCGCGGTGTGGCCGGACTCGACGATGTCTCGAATTTCCCGGACCACAGCCTCCTTGCTTGTAAACTTACGCTGGTCGGGATGGGTGTAGAGCGAAATTTCATCGCGTACCGGTCCGCCCAGGAGCTCATAAATCGGCTTGCCAAGAACTTTGCCGCGGATATCCCAGAGGGCGATGTCGATGGCGCTTATACATTCGACCGCGGCGCCGCGACTGCCCATGTAGGTGAAGCTGCGGAATATCTTGTGCCACAGATACTCGATCCGGGACGGGTCTTCGCCGGCAATAGCGGCACCGATCTGCCGCAGGATCGTGCAGAGGGCGCGATTGGCGAGCCTTGTCGTGGTGGTGATCTCGCCCCAGCCGCTCACGCCCTCATCGGTCGTCACTTCGACGAACAGGAACTCTCCCCAATAAGAAGCATCGGATTTGATAAGCCACGGCCGAACGCTGGTGATTTTCATCTCAACTGCCTTTAACTGAAGTGGTCGGGATAACGATATTCAGGGTTATGGATTCTATCCTGCCCGAGCGGCATTACGCGCACGCATGTGTTCGAGGATGTGCCGGCCAGAGCCCTCGACGTGGCGTGCAATCAGGTCGGCCGCCTCGTTGGCATGTCCCGCTTTTACGTGTGCGATGAGCTCGCGATGCTCGCTGAGGATCGCGGCACGCCGGGCGAGCGTGAAGTCGAAACGCCGACTTACGGCTCGTAGCACTTCGCGATGCTTCCACCAGAGCTCGGCGGCATGGCGGTTGTAGTGCTTCTGGTACATGACGGTGTGAAAGGCGGTGTCCAGCTCGCTGTGCCTGAAAGGGTCGGCGAAGTTGTTCTCTTCGATCAGGCCTTGGATGCGTTCGAGTTCAGCAATGTCCTCTACGGTGGCCATGTTCACGAACCATTTCGTCAATGCCGGCTCGATCAGGACGCCGATCTCGTAGATGTCCCGAACGAAATCCTGATCTATGGGCCTCACGCGCGCTCCGCGGTTGGGAACGAAGGTGACGAAGCCCTCCCCGCGCAAGAGTTGCAAAGCCTCGCGCACAGGGTTGGTCGAGGTGCCGTGGCGCCGAGCGAGATCGGTGACGACAAGCCGCTCGTTGGCAGCGAGCCGCCCTTCGATGATGTCATCCCTGATCAGTTGATAAAGCGAAGCGCCTTCGCTGGAGGCCCCGATAGCGTCGATGCCTTCGGGTGGCTGCGCTTTAAAATCGCTCGTTTCGGCCAAGATTGTCCCCAATAAATACACAGATTTCCCAGATATCACGCAATACTTCTCAAAACAATGTACGATTTCTCTCATTGACAGGCAATCAACGATCTGAAAACGTATGATCAGGCCGAAGGGATACATTAGGGAAAATCTCGCGGCCGGGGAGCAAAGACCGCTCGCCTTGACGCAGAGCGGCATGGGAGAAAACCTGGGAGGTTACCTATGACGAGGATTTCACTCGGCCGTGCTGTCCTGCACGGCACTGTCTCGACTGCTTTGATGATATCGTTGACATCAGTGTCTGCGCTGGGTGCGCCGGTCGACCTGAGCAAGTGGTCGCCGGAATACGTGCGCTCCATCGCCGGCACACAGGATTTTGACACGGCCGGCGATTGCTCCAAGGTCACTCCGCTCGACTACAAGGGGCGACTGACTTTCTGGTATCAGGGCGTGTTCGAGGGCGACCCCGACCTCCTGCGCCAGTATTACAAGGACTTCTTCGAGACCTTCCGCAAAACCTACCCAAACATTGAGCTTGAGGAACAGGCCCTTACCTATAATGACCTTCTGGACAAGTTCCGGACGGCGCTCCTTGGCAATGCAGCGCCCATGGCGGTGCGCCTGCAGATCCTCGGCGGAACCGAATTCGCAGCGAAGGGTTATTTGCAGCCGCTCAAACCTGAGGATGTCGGCTATTCGACTGACGATTTCTGGCCCGGAGCGATGAAGGCCGTGACCTGGGATGGCGTGACCTACGGCATCCCAACCAACAACGAGACGATGGCGTTTATCTGGAACGCCGATGTCTTCAAGCGTGCAGGACTCGATCCGGACAAGGCTCCGGCAACCTGGGACGACGTTGTCAAATATTCCAAGCAGATCCACGACAAGCTCGGCATTTCGGGTTACGGCCTCGTGGCACGCAAGAATGCGGGCAATACGCCGTATCGTTTCATGCCGCAGTTGTGGGCCTATGGCGGCGGCGTCTTTGACGAGGCCACCGCGAGCCCGGCTTATAAGGAGGTCGAGCTCGATAGTTCGCAGAGCAAGGCTGCACTGCAGGCCTCGTACGATATGTATGTTCGCGACAAGTCGGTTCCAGTTTCGGCGCTGACCAATCAGCAGGCCGATAACCAGCCTCTTTTCCTGGCTGGCCAGCTCGGCATGATGATCTCGCACCCGTCCGACTATAACGTCATGCTCGACCTGCAGAAGAAGACGACGGGCAGCGACAAGGAAAAAGCGCAGACCGTCATCGACAACATGCGCTACGGCCTGATTCCGACAGGCCCTGATGGCAAGCGTGCCGTCGTGTTTGGCGGCTCCAATATTCACATCCTGAAGCCCGAATATGTCGAGGGCGGCAAGGTAGATGAGCCGGCAGCAAAGGCTATCATCTGCATGTGGACGAGCCCCGAATGGTCACTGAAGATGGCCTATGCCGGCTCGAACCCCGGAAACCTGAACGGCTTCAAGACCAAGTGGATGAAGGAACGCCTCGACAGTATCAAGTTCCTTGATGTCACGACCTCGATGCTGCCATACGGCATCCCCTTCCCGGCGCTGCCACAGTCGCCCGAGATCATGAACATCATCGTCCCCGACATGCTGCAGAATGCCCTCACCGGGGCCATGACGGTCGACCAGGCAGCGGACGACGCGGCCAAGAAGGTCAAGGGCCTGATGGACGGCGGACTCTAGTCCAAGCCTGACGATCTGACCGGCTGCGCCTTGATCGCGGCCGGTCTGTTCCGAAGAATAAGGGCAGCGCACAGTGACGATCTTGACTTCGAAGGCCGAGACTCGCCGAAGACTGCAACCCGACAGGTCCGGCTTGCTGCGAAAGATTTGGGAACACCGCGCCGATTACGCGTACGTGCTTCCCGCGATCGCCGTGATGCTCATCGTCATTGCCTATCCGATCTACTACACGATCGAGCTGTCGTTCTTTAACACACCGCCTGGCCTGCAGCTCCGGGACAAGATTTTCGTCGGCCTCGACAACTACACCGCCATCCTCACAAGTCCGGTGTTCTGGACGGTCACCTCGAACACGCTTATCTGGACGCTCGGATCCACGTTCATCTCATTCGTCCTCGGGTTTGCGTGCGCGCTCGCCCTTCATCGCGACTTTCTCGGCCGGGGCATCCTGCGCGCCATCCTGATCATTCCCTGGGTCATCAGCGCGGTCGCTGCGTCCTATATCTGGAAGTGGATCTACCATTCGGACTTCGGGATCATCGGCGCGGTGCTGGTCGGCCTCGGATTGACCGACCGGCCGCCGAATTTCATCGACAGCGTCAGCACGGTGCTGCCCTCGCTGATCGTCGTCAATATCTGGCGAGAGTTTCCGTTTGCCATGATCATGATGATGGCCGGCCTGCAGACGGTTCCCGACCAGTTGCTGCGCGCAGCAAAAGTCGACGGCGCCAATGCATGGCAGCGGTTCTGGCACGTCACATTCCCGCACTTGAGAAACGTCTCGACCGTGACGATCCTTCTCCTGGCCGTGGCCAACTTCAATTCTTTCATCATCCCCTGGATCATGACTGGCGGTGGGCCGTCGAATGCATCGCATATCTGGATCACCCACATTTATGAGCTCGCCTTCGGCCGCCAGCGCTGGGGCGTGGCATCGGCCTATTCGGTGCTGCTGTTCCTGATCCTGATGTCGCTCGGATACTTTTACGTCCGGGCGCTGAGCGGCAACGAACGGAAGGACGCGAGCGAATGAGCGCGATTGCCGGGACTGCTCATCGAGGCCTGGCGCGCCGCCGTACCCGCATCGATGGATGGCGGTGGGGCGGACGCATCTTCCTCGTGTTCATGCTGCTTTACACCGCATTGCCGATGATCTGGATGCTGAGCACCTCGATCAAGTCCGGCTTCGCGGCCATGCAGTTTCCGCCGCAATTGTGGCCGGACCAACCCACTCTCGCCTCCTACCAGAAGCTGCTCGATCCGCAAAACAGCGTCGGCCAGGACTTCCTGCGCTTCTTCTGGAACAGCCTTCTCGTCTCCACCGCCACGACCATCCTTTCGGTGATCGTCGCAGTTCCTGCGGCCTATGCGTTTTCGCGCTTCACCTTTCCTGGCCGAAACTTTCTGTTCTTCGCCGTCCTGCTGCGCAACATGTTCCCGGCAGTGATCTTTCTCGTGCCGCTCTTCATCCTGATGCGCGCGATCGGCCTGATTAACACCCATGGGTCGCTCGTCCTCACCTACCTCACATTCGGCCTGCCGCTGGCAATCTGGCTCCTCAAGGGTTTCTACGACAACATCCCGGTGCAGCTCGAGCAGGCCGCACGCATCGATGGAGCAACGCGATTCCAGGCCTTTCTCCTGATCGTGATGCCGCTCTCGGCGCCGGGCATCATCGCCACGGCGATCTATTCCTTCATCGGTGCGTGGAACGAGTACATCTACGCCTACACCTTCCTCTCCAAGAACGAGCAATTGACGCTGCCAGTCGGCATCCAGCGCTTCTTCTCGGAAAACACGACGGACTTTCCGGGCCTCATGGCGGCAAGCTTCATGATGAGCGTGCCCGTCGTGGTCCTGTTCCTCGTTCTTCAACGCTACTTCGTACGCGCCCTCACAGAAGGCGCAGTCAAGCACTAAGGAGTTGCCGGTGGCCCACGTGGTCCTCAAAGATCTGGTCAAGACCTATGGCGCCTTCAAAGCTGTCAACGATGTTTCGCTGACGGTCAATGACGGCGAATTCGTTGCGCTCGTCGGCCCTTCAGGCTGCGGCAAGACAACCACGCTCAATCTTGTGGCGGGGCTCATCCCGGTCACATCCGGTGACATCGTCATCGGCGACCAGGTGGTCAACGACCTCGATCCCAAGGATCGAGACATCGCAATGGTGTTCCAGAACTACGCGCTCTATCCGCAGAAATCGGTCTACAAAAATCTGGCGTTCCCGCTGCAGATGCGCAAATTGCCAAGGGACGAGATCGACAAGAAGGTCAGGGAAGCAGCGCGCGTGCTCGACATGACGCAGCTGCTGGAGCGCAAGCCACGCGAACTTTCGGGCGGGCAACAGCAGCGTGTGGCGCTGGGCCGCGCCCTTGTTCGCGATCCGGCGGTATTCCTGATGGATGAACCACTTTCCAACCTCGACGCAAAGCTGCGCGTGCAGATGCGTTCGGAGATCAAGCGTTTTCACCAGGACCTCAAGGCGACGATCATCTATGTGACGCACGACCAGCTCGAAGCCGTGACCATGGCCGACAGGATGGCGGTGATGAACGGCGGCTATCTACAGCAATACGACACTCCGGCGCAGGTTTTTGCCCATCCGGTGAACATGTTCGTCGCCAGCTTCGTCGGCAGCCCGGCGATGAGCCTCGTCCCACTGGAGGCGTCAACGGCAGGCGGCGAGACCGTGTTGACCAGCGCAGAGGGCTGGCGCCTCGAGCTTTCGCCAAAAAACGCCCAGAAGGTCGCAAGGGCAACCAGCAGGAAAGTCGTGCTCGGCGCACGCCACTCGACGATCAAGCTGCACAAGAGTGCGATGCCTGGGACCGTCCCTGCCAAGGCCTACACAGTGGAGCCGACCGGAGACGTGACTTTCGTACAGGCGTTTCTCTCCGGCGCCATCGTCAATGTCAGCGTCCCGCCGACCATTGCCGTCGCGCCCGACGAACAGATCTGGCTCGAGTTCGATCAGGAGCGGATGCATCTGTTCGACGGCGAAACGGAAATGGCTCTCAAGGCCAACTGAGAACACGCGGATACGCGTGAAACGAGGGCGTTTATGACTGCGAAACTTAAGATCACGGCGATCAAGCCCTATCCGGTATGGGTAGGAACGCGCAACCAGATGCTGGTCAAGGTGGAGACCGACAACGGCATCTTCGGCTGGGGCGAGAGTGGCTTGAGCGGTCGCGAGAAGGCCGTGACCGGCGCGATCGAGCACTATCGCGAGTTCCTTATCGGCCGCGACCCGATGCAGATCGGACGGATCTGGCAGGAAGCCTATCGCAGCCAATATTTCGAAGGCGGCCGCGTTCTGCAGGCAGCGATTTCCGCCATCGACATTGCCCTTCACGACATCAAGGGCAAGGCGCTGGGCGTGCCAGCCTACGAACTCTTGGGCGGCAAGCAGCGCGACCGCATTCCGACCTTTGCCTCCACCGGCGACGAGGCCGAGGGCGATGTTGCAATCGAACGAGCCCGCGAACTCCATGAACAGGGGTGGCAGGCGATCCGCTTCTTCCCCATCGGGCAAAGCAGCAAGGACATCTTTGAGCCGCGGGAGTCGATCGGGCCTACCGCACGGATGCTGAACAAGGCACGCGAGGCGCTCGGCGACGACGTTGTCCTTGGCATCGACTATCATCATCGGCTGTCGGTGGCAGAGGCGGCGAGCTTCTGTAACAAGCTCGACCGTGGTGTCCTGGACTTCCTCGAGGAGCCGATACGAGACGAAACACCCGAAGCCTACGAATCCCTGCGCAGGATGACCGATATCCCCTTCGCCATCGGAGAAGAGTTTGCCAGCAAGTGGCAGTTCCTGCCCTATATCGAGCGTGGCATCCATCAGTTCAACCGGCTCGATGTCTGCAACGTTGGCGGGCTCACCGAAGCGATGAAGGTCGCCGGCTGGAGCGAGGCGCACTATGTGGACCTGATGCCGCACAATCCCCTCGGCCCAATCTGCACGGCAGCGACGATCCATCTCGCCGCCGCGGTGCCTAATTTCACCTGGCTTGAAACCAGAGCGCCCGAAGCAAAGCTCGGCTTCGACAATTCCGACTTCTTCCCCGTGCAACCACGGCTCGACGGCCCCGATTATCCGGTGAACGACCTGCCGGGACTCGGCGTCGAGGTCAACGAAGAGGCAATCAAGGCGGAGAGCTTCCGTTTCTGGGAAGCACCTCACCTCAAGCGCCGCGACGGTTCTGTCACCAACTGGTAGTTTCATCCACCGGAGCCTAAAATGACCCATACGCCCGATATTACGCGACCGCCCAAAGAGCTGATCGACGCGCTGAAGGAGATCGGCGCCGCGACCATTGCCGGTACGCTCGGCCACATGGGCTTCCGCAATCCGCACATGGTTGGTCCCGTATCGCAGAGCCGCGGGAAATCGATCGTCGGCCCGGCGCTCACTCTTCAGTTCCTGCCGCAACGGCCGGACCTTTTCAACGAGGGAGAATATGCCGATCCCGAGACGCAGTTGCACCGGCACGTGCTCTATCACGCGCAGGAGGGCGATGTGGTCGTGGTCGACGCGCGCGGCGACATGAGCTCTGGCGTCTTCGGCGATATGATGTCGACCTATTTCAAAGGCAGAGGCGGCGCCGGCATTGTCATCGACGGCTGCATGCGCGATCGGCCCAATGTCGAAAAGCTCGATCTCGCCCTTTGGCTGCGCGGGTGGACGCCCAACTACCACGTGCAGACCAGCATCTATCCGAACGCCGTCAATGTTCCGATTGCCTGCGGCGGTGTCACGGTCATCCCAGGCGACATCATCGTCGCCGACGATGATGGGGTGGTGGTTCTTCCAGTTGCTATGGCCTCGCAAGTAATCGAAGAGTCGCAAAAGCATCACGACTGGGAGGAGTTCTCTCGGCTGAAGCTCATGGAGGGCGGGTCGTTGCAGCGTTACTATCCGCTGCATGACGATGCCCGCGGAGAATACGAAGAGTGGCGCAAAACAAACCGCCTCAGAACAACTTAGCCAACGGATTACCCCTGGCGGGCCGAGAACTATCCGGGGTGTCCCCCGGCGTCTCCACAAAAGCCGGCGCCGCTTCGATCTGGCAGCCGAGATCCGGCCGGCGAGGTTTGCTGAACGCCACGGGCGGGCGTTCCTCGCCGCGTCGGTTCGTCGTTGACACTGCGGCGACTGCCGAAAAAGTAAAAACCCCTGATGGCATTGACAAAACTCGCTTGTCCACGATGTTTCACCGTCTGCGCGGTTGAGTGCGGTAGGATTTTCCTGAATCTTCATTTAGTAACGAGCTCATTCAGGATTCTGTCGTCGCTCAATATTGCATTTCCCAGGGGGCGGGATGTCGGTTGGCATACATAGCAAGGCCATATACGTGTTCACGGATGCGCGGATGCTTCCGGCCGCATGCTGCACACTCTTGTCAGTCGTACGCAACAGTCAAAAGAACGATATCAAACTGGTGATCGTCGGCATCGATTTGCCCGAGGACCAGAAGTCCGACGTTGCGACCTTCAACATGGCCAACGGAATCAATATCGACGTCGTCGACTTCACTTTTCCCACCGATACGCCCGAGACGGCAGGCCGCTGGCACAAGTCGACGCTTGCGCGCCTCTATCTCGACAAGCTGATGGACGAGAACCTGGAGCGGGTTCTTTACCTCGATGCGGATATATTGGCCGTCGGCAATGTCGATCCACTCTTCGATGTCGATCTCAACGGCAAGGCCATCGGTGCCGTTGATGACTACGTCGTTGCCTTTCCCGACAAGATCGGACAGCGGGAGCGCGAGCTCGGCCTCGACCGGGGAGCGGGATACTTCAATGCCGGGGTCTTTCTCATGGATTGCGCCGCCGTCCGGGCCGGCGACTTTTTCGAGACGGCGCGTTCGCTGCTGAGATCGGGACGATCCTTCGCCTCCAACGACCAGGATATTCTCAATATTGCCTTTCATGGGACGTGGCAGCGGCTCGACAACCGATGGAATGTCCAGACCGGGACCATGCGCTATATCCGCAATCCTGCGCTGCTGCATTTCACCGGGCGTCGCAAGCCGTGGCACCCTTCGGTGCAGACGGGGCAGTCGGCCTATGCCGAGATCTATTCGAACATGCTTTCGAAAACACCGTGGTCGGGATTTGTCAGCCGTCGCAGTCCTTCCCGAAAGGCGGCCGATTATCTTCTTGCGTTCGGCAAACGCGCCGGCGCGATGAACCGCTCCCAACAACTGAAGACATACTTTGGCGCGAGTGAGGGCGTCCTAATGGTCGACAGGAATCCCGGACCCGAAAATTCAGGAAGCCACGTTTTTCAAACGCAGAGCGCCGATGCCTGGCGCGCATTCTTCAATCGCTATTCGCACATCGTTCTGGTCGCCAATAGCGAGGCGCTCGATCCGCAGTCGATGAGGACGGAGTTTCCCGGCGATACCTTGTTCGTCTTCTTCAACAAGGTCTACAAGGTCCTCGACAGCAGTTTCCCCGGACATGCCATTCTTGTGGCGCGCAGCGGCATGATGGGCGCCAATATCGTCCATCGGCGGGAGGTGGATGATGTCCTGAAATTCTTCACCTCGGAAAAGTTCCTCGGCATTCTGAATATCCGCACCGCACCCGAAGAGCGCTTCAGTCCCGTTGCCGCATTCAACGGTGCGACGGTCATGTACGGTGATCTCGAGACGCTGATGTCGGGCCACTATCCGCCGGATAAAATCCCGACGAGCGGCTTTGCGCTGGTTGCGTGGATGCGAGAGCTTCAGCTAACGCCGAAGATCGTGCTCGCGGGATTTTCCGGGAAAAGGAGTGCGCGCTGGAAAGTCTTCGACGTTCATGACTGGACATTCGAACGGATCTATTTCAGGCTTCTGGCGCAAAGGGGCCTCATCACCAGCGCTGAACACGCTAGGCCGTCCCGCTTCGATCTTCTGACCCGGCATTTTCCTGATGCGAAATTCGAGGAGATCCAGGGCGCGGTCAACGATGCATTCTCCACGCGGCTTGATCATGCGCTGACCCTCATCGACGGCCTGATGTCACTCACCAAATGGCAGCGGGCTCTCGATCAGGCGTTCCGCAAGGCACGGCCAAAGACCCGCAAGCAGCGCGCGCTTGACCGCCAGAAGAAGCAAGCTTCCTGAATGCAATCACTGATTTGTGCCAAGGAGAAATTGATATGACCGATATCGTCAACATCTATGTTGGTTTCGATTCAAAGGAAGTCGTTGCCCATCACGTGCTGTCGCAAAGCATTCTGGAAAAATCGAGCGTACCCGTGAGGATCACGCCGATCTACCTGCACAATGTCGCAAATATATTCACGCGTGAGCGCAACGCACTGCAGTCGACCGAGTTCTCCTTCTCGCGCTTCCTGACGCCCTATCTCAGCCACTATGAGGGATGGAGCCTGTTCATGGATTGCGACATGCTTGCGCGCACGGATATTGCCGAGCTCTGGGCGCTGCGCGATGAGCGCTATTCCGTCATGTGCGTGAAGCACGATTACCAGCCGAAGGTCGAAACGAAGTTTCTCGGCCAGGTGCAGACGAAGTACGAAAAGAAGAACTGGTCGAGCCTCATCCTCTTCAACAACGCGAAATGCAAGGCGCTGACACCTGATTATGTCAACACCGCAACCGGGCTGCAGTTGCACCAGTTCAAGTGGCTCGACGGCGACGATCTGATCGGCGAGCTCCCCGTCACCTGGAACTATCTCGTCAACGAATATGACAAGCGCGATGACGCGAAGATCGTGCATTTCACAGATGGCGGCCCCTATTTCGACGAATACAGGAACGACGATTACGCCGAGGAATGGTTCGCAACGCGCGAGCGCATGCTGCACGTCCAACAGCGCGGTTGACCGGCGCACCAGGTGGGCGGGGCGTGTTCCGAAACGTCGGGCCGCTCCGAGGGGCACGGTGGCCATGAAAAAGCGACAGACGATTGCAGGGCGCCGATCAAGGCGCCCTTTTCGTTTAGAAGCTTATGTCTATCGGCTCCATGCCAACGCGACCCAAAACCCCGTCAGTGTTTGGTGACACCACCGGCGGGCTTGGCAGCTTTCGGCGGCGGTGTTGTCGTCGGAACGCTCTGGGCGCCGCCTTTGGATTTGCTTGCGACCTTTGGCTTTGCCGTCTTGTCGGTGGCCGTGGCCTTCTTCGCGCGTGGCTTCCTGGCCGGCTGGCTGTCTGCGTCTACGCTCGCGCTGATCTCCTGAAACGCCTGAAGCCAGTGTCTCATATCCTCGCCCTGCGGACGGCCTTCCTGTTCCCAGATTTCATAGGCGCGCTGCCTGATACGGTCTTCCCTGTCTGTCATCGTCGTCCCTCCGGTGTTGATGCTATCCGGATGAGCCAGATGGTGCGCCAACGCGCGTCGACAACGGCGACGCATGCTCTTATTGCCAGGGCCGCGATCACGAAATCGCGATGATCGGCATCTGCCTTGAATTTTACCGCAAGCTTTTGGGCGCCAGCCGGTCGTCAGCGAAGTTCAGATCGCCATAGCTTGAGCGGATCCATTGTCTTCAATCAGCTCCGGCATCGCTGCCGTCACACGAATTTCGCAAAGATGTCGGCCCCTACGGCGTGGTCGCGGCGCGGGGATCATGCGGAACCTCTTCGCTGCCTCCGCATTATGGTGCGGCTTCAACAAGGACAGTGTCATGGACCATCAGACCCTTCTCGCAACCACCTTTGCCTTTGCATCGTTTGCACTCGTCTGGTGGCAAACGAAAGCCTGATCGCTCACGCTCGACGGAAATCTAGCAAGGACGCATAGGGCACGGCCCGTCCCTACCCTTGGCAGCACCGCCCTAGCCTTTGCCGACACGGTAGATTGTACTTACGCTATTAGGATTGAGTGCCATCATTCCGGATCGAACGCTTTGCCGGGATTTTCCACATCGTGGAATTTCCGGGAATAGTCGGCGACTAAACAATGCTTTCAGTTAGTTTTGCGGGGCAAACAACTGAAACAAGGGTGGAAATAGTCATGGGATCGGAACCTTGGTACCGCACGGCGCTGCGATGGGGACAGACCAATCTGGTTGAAATCGATCCCGAGCGCTACGACGACACTTGGTGGCGGGAGCACTGGCGCAAGACGCGCGTTCAAGGCGTTATCATCAATGCCGGCGGCATTGTCAGCTATTATCCGACGAAATTTCCCCTGCATCACAAGGCGCTGGCGCTCGGAGAGCGAGACCTCTACGGCGAGATCGTCAAGGCCGCACGCGAGGAGGGTCTGAAGGTGATCGCGCGCATGGATTCAAACCGCGTCGCGGAAGACTTCTATCGTGCCCATCCGGACTGGATCTGCCTCGATATCGACGGCAAGCCCTATCGTCAGGCTGACAAATACGTGACCTGCATCAACTCGCCCTACTACAGCGAATATCTGCCTGACATCATGCGCGAGATCATCGAACGCACAATGCCAGACGGTTTCGCCGACAACAGCTGGGCCGGCATACCGCGCAAGAACATCTGCTATTGCCGGCATTGCACCGAGCAGTTCTTCGCATGGTCGGCCGTGGACCTGCCCGGCCGCCATGACTGGGCTGACGAAAACTATCGCCGCTGGATCCAGTGGAACTACAAGCGCCGCACTGACCTCTGGGAATTCAACAACAAGGTCACCACCGCAGTCGGCGGCAAGGACTGCTGCTGGATGGGCATGATCAGCGGCGATATCCTCAACAACGGCAATCGCTTCATCGATCTCAAGGAAATCCTTGCCCGCAGCCCGATCGTCATGCTCGACCATCAGCGCAGAAACCTCGTCGACGGTTTCGAGGACAACACCGAAACCGGCAAGCGGTTGCATGAAGTTGGTGGTTGGGACAAGCTCATCCCCGAGAGTACGCCGCAATACCAGCTCGGCTCGCCGGCTTTCCGCCTCGCCAGCATGCCGCCCGCCGAAGTGCGTCTGTGGTCCTCCTCCGGCTTTGCCGGCGGCATCCAGCCCTGGTGGCATCATATCGGCTCGTCTCATGAAGATCGCCGCCAATACAGGACGGCAGAGCCGATATTCAAATGGCATGAGGCGAACCAGGATATTCTGATCAATCGCCAGCCACAGGCAGATGTCGGCGTCGTCTGGTCGCAGCACAACCACGACTATCACGGCCGCGACAAGGCAAACGACCGCACCATGAACCCCTATCGGGGCACGACAAGGGCGCTCGATCGGGCTGGGATTACCTATCTGCCCGTCAATGCCGACGATATAGGCAAGGCTGCTGGGCGCTTCGGCGTACTTGTCCTTCCGAACCTCGCCGCCATGTCGGACAAGCAGGTTACTGCCGTTGAAGCTTTCGCCGCCCAAGGCGGTTCTGTGATAGCTTCGTCAGAAGCGAGCCTCTACAGCGAGCATGGCGACCGCCGAAAGGATTTTGCTCTTGCAAAGCTTTTCGGCGTCCATCGCAAAAACGGCGCGCATGGTGACTTCGAGGCCGCCAATCCCGACATCGAGACCAGCGCACGCCACACTTATCTGCGCCTCTTGCCTGAACTGCGCGCCGGTGTCCACGGACCATCGGACAAGACCGCGCCGAAAGCTGACGGAAGCCGGCATCCGGTGCTTGCTGGTCTTGACGAAACCGACACCCTTCCCTTCGGCGGCTACCTGCCCATCGTCAGTGTCGATGATGACGTCAAGGTGCTGGCAACTTTCATCCCGGACTTTCCGATCTATCCGCCGGAAACCTCCTGGATGCGGCAGCCTTATTCGGATGTGCCTGCCATCACCGTCCGCGAACACGGCAACGGAAAATTCGTCTGGTTCGTCGCCGATCTCGACCGTTGTTATGCACGTGACGACCAGTTCGAGCACGCGCGGCTGATTACCAATGCCGCGCGCTGGATGCTTGCCGACCGATCGCTCCTGAGGCTGGAAGGCACGCATGATCTTGTTACGGCCGTGCTCTATCAGCAGGATAGACGGCAGATCGTTCACCTCAACAACCGCGTTCTGGTCTCCCGCGTGCCGGGTCGCCAGAACGAGCTCGTACCGATTGGTCCGGTGACCCTGCGTCTGCGCAAACCGCGCGGCAAGACAGCCTCCGACGCAAATCTCAGGGTTGCGGGAAAGACTGTGAAGGTCACCGACGAGGGCAGCGAAATCGCCATCGATGTCGGCACGATCCTCGACCACGAGGTGATCGTCGTCGACTGGTCCTGAGCCACAAAAAAAGCCGCCGGCTCGAAACAGCCGGCGGTTTCATTTCGAGCAGAGTGTTTCGCGTCAGCTCGCAATGGCGTTGACAGGCGGCATCTCCCCGTTGAGAGCCGCCGTCAACTGCGCCGAAGTCTCAGCGAGCAGACGCCCGAGCATCGGAATCCGCTGCGGCGTTATCCGCGACGCGAGGCTCGACAGCGATATGGCGCAGATCGCCTCGCCGTGATGGTCATAGACGGCAGCCGCCACACAGCGCAGGCCGGAAACCATCTCCTCGTCATCGACCGCATAACCGTCCGCCCGGATTCTTTCGAGATCGGCGCAAAGAGCCGATTGTCGCGTGAGCGTATTGGCCGTGAAGCGTCGGCTACCCTCGCGTGACAGGATCGCCTCCAGATCCTCCTGCGAATATGTCGCCAGGATCGCCTTGCCCATGGCTGAGGCCGTCATCGGCACCCTGCTGCCGACCCGGCTGACGCTGCGGGTGATATCGCGGCTCTCAACCCGATCGACGCAAACCATCTCACCGTCCTGAACGAAGCCGAGATTGCTGGTTTCGCGCGTCTGATCGCGCAAGCGCCTGAGATAGGGGAGCGCGGTCGCAACAAGATTGCTCTGACGGGTGAACACGGAACCGATGGCAAAGGCCTGCCGGCCAATATGCCACATGCGATCGTTGGGATTGTACTGGATGAATTGCCACTGCTCCAGTGTTGTCAGAATGCGATGGACCGTAGACGGGGCCAAACCCGTGCGGCTGGCGAGATCGACCAGACGGTTGCCATGCTCGTCCATACCCATCGCTTCGAGCAGCATCATGGCACGGTCGATCGATTGCACGCGCCCGTGAAGATTTTTCTCCTCCACCTGCTCTCCCATAGGTCTCCTCCATTGCAATAAAGCTTTTCTTGGCGCTGTTTATTCTGATGGTAACGCTACCATCTGCCAGCGTCAACGACGGAAAGCGGAATGTACCGACCGCGAACATGGTTGTTCACGAGATCGTGCGCCATGCTGACGCCAGTTCGAGCAACGCCATCGCAAGTTACAAAGGCGGCTTCCATTGCCATGTCCCTTTTGCGCTCGCGCAGCCTGGGAAACCCGGCTCTAAATCATCATACAAGGTCAAATTTATCGTTTTTTGGCAGCGACTTAAGTAAATTGTCGTTTGTTTATCGATAAAAACACTTGTTGGATGCAAAATAGATGATAACGTTTCAACTAAATTGAATGCCGGATGGCAGCAGTCAACGTTTGGGAGGACGTGACATGACCAACAGCAATAGATTTATGCCCGAAATCCGTCGCCGCACGTTGCTCGCAGGAGCGGGCAGCACCGCCCTGCTGGCCATGGCAGGCGCAACGAGAGCTCAGGATGCAGTTAGCGGCGAACTCGTCGTTCTGAACTGGCTCGGCGGCTCAGAACTCGACATGATGCATTCGATCCAGAAGGCCTTTCTGGCGAAATATCCCAATGTCACGATCCGCGAAGTCGCCATCACTGGCCAGGGTGACATGCGCGGCGGCATCCGCACCGCGCTGATGGGCGGCGAGGTCGTCGATGTGCTCTTCAACACGTGGCCGGCCTTTCGCAAGGAACTTGCCGATGCCGGCATGCTCCGGCCGATCGACGATCAGTGGAAATCCTTCGGTTGGGACAAGCTCGTCAGCCAGTCATGGAAGGATCTCGGATCCATCGGCGACAAGACCTACGGCCTGACCTACACTTTCGGTGACCGCTCCGGCATCTGGTACAAGAAGGAGCATCTCGCCAAGGCCGGTATTGCCGAACCGCCGAAGACCTGGGACGAATTTGTCGCCTCCTTCGCGAAGCTTACAAAGGCGGGCTATGCCGCCCCGATCGCGATCCCCGGCAAATACTGGGCGCATGCCGAATGGTTTGAAACCCTGTTGCTCAGAACCGCAGGTGTGGAGACGGCGGCGAAGCTTGGCGCCCATGAAATCCCGTGGACCGATCCAGCTGTGAAGACCGCGCTGACAAAATACGCCGAGATGCTGACGTCCGGTTGCTGCGGGGCACCGAACACCATGCTTGCCAACGACTGGGACGGTGAGGCCGACCAGGTCTTCCAGGCCAATGCCAAGAACTATCTGCTGATCGGCATGTGGATGAATAATCGCGCCAAGAACGACTACAAGCTGGTCGAGGGCAAGGATTACGGTCTGTTCCAGTTCCCGTCTCTCGGCATGGGCCATGACGATACATCGAGCGTCGACGCCAAGGAGCTGCTGGTGACGACGAATGGCCCCAATCCGAAGGCGGCAGATGCCTTCCTCGATTTCTGGACGAGTGCCGAGGCCGCCAACATTCTCGCCAAGGCCGGTTATGCCTCGCCAAGCAGCAATGTCGATGCGTCGCTCTATGGTGAAGCACAGAAAGTGGCGACGCAGGCCGTCGCAAGCTCGAAGCTGCAATTCGTGCTCGGCGACCTGCTGCCCGGCGATCTCGTCGACGAGTATCGCGTGCAGTTGCAAAAGTTCCTGCAGGATCCGTCGAGCGCCAATATCGATGCGGTTCTTGCGGCTATCGAAACCAAGGCCCAAGGTTCCTACTGATGGCTGACACCTCCGCTTCCCCGGTGCGGGAAGCGGCGGGCGTGATGCAGGGTTCTCCGCTGGCGGCTGGCATCAAAGGCCGTCGGCGTCTGCTTAGGGACACGCCCGCCGCACTGATCCTGATTGCGCCGGTTATCGTGTTGTTTGCGATCGCCGTGATCTATCCGCTGGTCGAGACGATCCGGCTGAGCTTCTGGGATATCCAGGGGCTCAGAAAGCCGGCCTTTATCGGGTTCGGCAATTATGCGCGGCTCTTCGCCGACGCGGCTTTCCGCAACACGCTGCTGACGACCTTGATCTTCACCATCGGCACGACCGTGATCTCGGTGGCGATCGGCTGGGTTCTGGCGATGCTGTGTGCCTTCGCGCCGCAGCAAACCCTGCCCTTCCGCGTGATGATCTTTGCGGCCTTCGGCATTTCGGAAGCGGTATCAGGCTATATGTGGATCGGCATCTACAGGCCGGATGCCGGCGGTCTGCTCAATTCATTGATCCAGCTTCTGGGCTTTCCCGGTTTTGCCCATGCCTGGCTGGGCGACGCCAACACCGCCCTCTGGGCGCTGATCGTTGCAGCCTCCTGGAGCGGTGTGGGTCTGCCCCTGATGCTGATCTTCGCCGCCATCCAGGCAATCCCGAAATCAGTGCTCGAAGCGGCCTACATGGACGGTGCCAGGCCGCTCTCGACCATGCGGCACATCATGATGCCGCTGTCGATGCCGGGCGTGCGCGTCGCCGTCTTCATCAACCTTCTGACGGCTCTGCGCGCCTTCGACATCATCTATATCCTGACCGGTGGGGGGCCGGTGCGTTCGACCGAAACCGTCGGCTATTTCATGTATCGGGAATCCATGACCCAGTTCAAACTGGGCTATGGTGCGGCCGCTACCGTCATCCTGCTGCTTGCAGTCCTGATCGTCTCGATCCCCGCCATCATCCAGCGAACGGCAGGTGCGAAATGATCGGCAAAGCTCCTCGCTGGATTATCGTCGTCGTCGGCATCGTCGCCTTCATCTGGGTGATCCCGATCATCGGCATCGTCGTCACCTCGTTGCGTCCGCCGGAAGGCGTATCGCTCGGCTGGTGGCGCTTCGATCATTTCGATCTCACGCTCGATGCCTGGCACCGCGTCTGGGACAAATACCCGCTCGCCGACTCCATGTGGGTGACGATGAAGACGGCGGGTATTGCGACGGCACTCACCATGCTGCTCACACCGGCCGCCGCCTATGCCTTCCACTTCCTGACATTCCCCTTCCGCCGGGTGCTCCTGATCATCATCATCAATGCATTCGTGCTGCCGCAACAGGTCGTCATCATTCCGCTCTTCACGCTTTGGCGCGACATGGGGCTGATCGACAACATTCTCTCTGTGCTCATTCCCTATGTCGGGCTGTCCTTCGCCTGGTCTATCTTCCTCGTCAAAAACTTCTTCGAGGATTTTCCGCGCGAACTCGTGGAGGCCGCCAAGATCGACGGCTGCGGGCCGCTCGCGACCTTCCGCCATGTAGTGCTGCCGAACAGTCTGTCGCCGATCTTTGCCGTCGGCATCCTGCAGTTCCTCTGGACATGGAATGCGCTCCTGCTGCCCATGCTATTCCTGCGCAGCGATGTGCCCCTCCCCGTGCTGCTTGCCCGCATTTCCGGCAGCTACGAGATCAACTGGGACCTGAGATCGGTAGCCGCCATCCTCACCACCATCGTCCCCCTGCTCGTCTTCCTCGTTTTCCAACGTCAGTTCGCCGCCGGCTCGCAAACCCGCACCGGCGCAAAGGAATAGGACCCATGCCCAAGACAACGAACAAGCCGCTGCGTTACCGCCAGATCCATCTCGACTTCCATACGTCGGAACATATTCCCGGCATCGGCGCCGATTTCGATCCGGATGCCTTCGTCTCGACGCTGAAGGCCGCCCATGTCGATTCCATCACCATTTTTGCCAAGTGCCATCACGGCTGGTCCTATTATCCGACCAAGGTCGGCAAGCCGCATCCGCAGCTTGCCCGCCCGGACCTTCTCGGCGACATGGTGAAGGCACTTGCCGCAGCCGATATCGAAAGCCCGATCTATATCTCGGTACAATGGGATGAACTGACGGCACGCGAACATCCCGAATGGCGGGCGATGAGCGCCTCGAACCGCTATCATCACGACCGGCCGGCCGACCCTTCCGCCGGCAAACAACTCAGCCCTGCCTGGCACACGCTCTGCCTCAATCATGCGGGCCTCAGGCACTATATCCTCGAACAGGCACGCGAGGTCGCGCAGAACTATCCGACGCAGGGCCTCTTCTTCGATATCATCCTGACGCCGGACTGCGTCTGCCCAGCCTGCGTCGAACGCATGCTGTGCGAAGGTCTCGACCCTGAAAACCCGGCCGACCGCTTGAAGAACGACGAAGCCGTCAACGAGCAGTTCCGCCGCGAGACGAGTGAAGCGCTATTTGCCGAATTTCCGGGCCTGCGTGTCTTCTACAATTGCGGTCACATCCACAAGCAGGGACCGGAGCGCTTTTCGACTTACTCCCATCTCGAGCTCGAAAGCCTCCCGACCGGCGGCTGGGGCTACGACCATTTCCCGTCGAGCGCCCGCTATGCCGCCACACTCGGCATGGATTTCCTCGCTCATACCGGCAAGTTCCATACATCCTGGGGAGAGTTCGGCGGCTTCAAGCACCCGGACGCGCTGGAATATGAGTGCGCACAAATGATCGCGCTCGGCTCCAAATGCCTGGTCGGCGACCAGCTTCATCCGAACGGTGCAATCAATCCCGATACCTATGCTTCGATTGCGCCGGCCTATCATCGTGTCGAAAAACTCGAACCCTTCCTGGAGGGCGCAAAGCAGATTTCCGAAATCGCGATCCTTTCGGCGGAACACATGAACCCCAAAGGCGCGCGCAACCATCCAAGCGATGACGGCGCCGCCCAGGTGCTGCAGGAGCTGAAACGGCCTTTCGACGTACTCGACAGGTCCGGCCGTTTCGAGCAATACCGCCTGCTGATCCTGCCGGACGAAATCCCTGTCGATGCCGCGCTCGCCGCCCGGCTCAAGTCCTATCTCGCCGGCGGCGGCAAGATCATCGCTTCCTGGCATTCAGGCCTTGATGAAAACGGACAATTTGCTGTCGACTTCGGTATCGAAAGAGGAGCCGCGCCCATCGCTTTCAAGCCTAGCTATGTGAAAGCCGGAAAGGATCTCGACCCCTCCATGCCGGAAACGGCCTTCGTTTTCTATGATGATGCCGAAGCCGTCCGTTCAGTGGGCGCAACGGTGCTGGCCGGTGTCTATCCGTCCTACTTCAACCGCTCCTACAAGCATTTCTGCTCACATCAGCACGCGCCCGATGACCCGGATGCCGATATGCTGGGCGCGGCAGTGACCGAACACAAGGGCGCGGCCTACATCGCCTATCCGATCTTCCGGCTTTATCGGGCGATGGGCCAGCCGCTCTACAAATACCTGGTTCGCGGCCTTCTCGACCGGCTTGTTCCCGATCCGGCCATGGTCACCGATCTGCCCTCGTCCGGACGGGCGACGCTGACGCATCAGATCGAGCACGACCGCCATATCCTGCATCTCCTCTACGGTCCGCCGCAGATCCGCGGCAAGGACGTACGTGGCGATGACGGTTCGACCCGGGTCATGGAAATGATCGAGGACATTCCGGCGATCGGCCCCGTCAATGCCACGGTGCGCCTGCCGGCAAAACCGAAGCGCGTTTTCGATGCGATGACAGGAGAGGATCTTGCCTGGAATGCGGGTGACGATGGCGCCATCAACATCACGGTACCGCGCCTGCGCATCCACAGCGCCGTGGTCTTCGAAGGCGCATAATGCAGGTTGAAGTAAGGGAGCCGTCGGACTTTGCTCTTGCCGCCCGCAATACTGGTGGGCGGCGGAGCGCTGGGCTATACGACGGAAAGGCGCCTGGCCAGGCGTCATTTCCCATGGATGAATGCAGGAGCCCGCTCGAAATGCAACAGACGGACCAGACGGCCGGAAAGAGGCGCGGAGCCACGATCATCGACGTTGCCAGGGTGGCAAACGTCGCAGTCGGCACCGTGTCCCGCTATCTCAACGGCCAGACGATCCGCCGCTCCAACCGCGAACAGATCGAGCGGGCGATCCAGGATCTCGGCTATCGGCGCAATGCTGCTGCCGCCTCGATCCGCACTGACCTCACCCATATGATCGGCTTCCTGGTGCCGACCTTCGACGAATTCCATTCCCGCATGCTCGAGCATCTCGCCCATTCGGTTCGTCCAACCGGACGGGCACTGCTGACTTACTGCCATGGCGGCGATCCGCGCGTGGTCGCCGAGGCACTCGATTTCTTCGCCGCGCAGCGTGTCGATGCGCTGGTCATGGACGGCACCGCGGAAGTTTATGACCGCGTCGACGACCTCATCCATCACGACATTCCGATCATCTTCTATAACAACGACGTTCGCGGGCTGGCAGCAGACCGGGTCATGGTCGAGAACCATCGCGCGAGCTATCGCATCGTCAGCCACCTCATCGATCTCGGCCATAGCCGCATCGGTATTTTGACAGGCGATCCGCGCAATTCTTCGGGTATTGAACGGCTGGCGGGCTATGAACAGGCGTTACGCGACCGGGGTATCACAATCGATCCTACCCTCGCGGCGCGTGGAAACTGGCGCATGGACGGCGGTTATGAGGCGACCAAGCGATTGATGTCGCTTGAAAATCCGCCCACCGCGATCTTTTCCGCCAATTATGGCATGGCAGTCGGAGGGCTGAGCTGGCTGAAGGAGAACGGCCGGCATGTGCCCGAGGATGTTTCGCTTGCCAGCTTCGACGATGTGGCAATCTTCCGGCTCTACGAAGCCGGCATTACGGCCGTCGCCCAGCCGGTGGCAAGCATTGCTGAAACCATCACCGACATTCTCGTGGAACGGCTGACGGAGCCGTCAGGCGGGGCGACGCGCAGTGTCGTCCTCGAATGCGACATCATCCTGCGAGGCTCGACGCGACGGATCACCTGACGCGTTCTGCCCGCCAAGCGGTTAAAGGGAGGAAGCTTTGGCCAGTGTAGAGTTGCACGATATCGACAAATCCTATGGCAGCTTTCAGGCGATAGAGGGACTCAATCTGAGCGTCGACGACGGTTCGTTCACGGTCTTCGTCGGTCCCTCCGGCTGCGGAAAGTCGACGCTTCTGCGCATGATCGCCGGCCTGGAGAAGATCACCGCCGGCGACCTGACGATCGGCGGACGGCGCATGAACGAGGCCGATCCCATCGAACGCGGCGTCGCCATGGTTTTCCAGAATTATGCGCTTTATCCGCATATGACGGTGGAGCAGAATATCGGCTTCTCGCTGCGCATGGCCGGCATGGGCAAGGCCGATATCGACCGGAGCGTTGCGGCTGCCGCCTCGACCTTGCAGATCGAGCCGCTCCTGAAACGCAAGCCCGCTCAACTCTCTGGCGGACAGCGCCAGCGCGTTGCGATCGGCCGTGCGATCGTTCGCAACCCCGCAGTCTTCCTGTTCGACGAACCCTTGTCGAACCTCGATGCGGAACTCCGAGTCTCCATGCGCGTAGAAATCGCCAAACTGCACCGGCGCATCGGCGCGACGATGATCTATGTCACGCATGACCAGACCGAAGCGATGACACTCGCCGATAAGATCGTCGTCATGCGCGCCGGCAAGATCGAGCAGGCAGGCACGCCGGATACGCTTTATGCCGATCCCGACAATTTCTTCGTCGCCGGCTTCATCGGCTCGCCGCGGATGAATTTCCTCGATGGCACGCTCGGCGCGGACGGGGTGATCAAGCTCGATTGCGGCAGTGCTTTCAGAGCAGCCATCGTCGGCCCGGGCAAGGACATGCCGGTCAAGGTCGGCATCCGCCCCGAACATTTCACCGGACAGGACGAAAGCGGCGGCGCGATCGACGTCAAGGTCGATGTCGTGGAAAATCTTGGAGGAACCCGCTTCATCTACGGAACTCTCACCTCGGGCCAATCCGTCATCATCGAGGACCGCTCGGAAAGGACGCTGCGCCCGGGCGAGACGGTCAGCGCCGGCTTTTCCGCGAGAAAGGCGCTGCTCTTCAGCGTCGACGGCCTTCGGATCCGCGACATCAGACCGGCAAACAGCATCCCGGCAGAATGATCATGACGGACAACCTTCTCTGGTACAATGCCCCTGCGCGGCTCTGGACGGATGCGCTGCCGCTCGGCAATGGTCGGCTTGGTGCTATGGTCTTCGGCGACCCTATTTCCGAACGACTGCAGATCAACGAGTCCACCTTCTGGGCCGGCGGGCCCTACCGGCCGGTCAATGCCGATGCCTATGGCCATCTGGAGGATGTGCGGGGGTTGATCTTCGCAGGCCGTTACGCCGAAGCGGAAGCGATGGCTGAAGAACATCTGATGGCGCGGCCGATCAAGCAGATGTCGTACCAGCCGGTCGGCGATCTCCATATCGATTTTCTCCATTCGCAGACCGTCGGCAGCTATCGTCGCACGCTCGATCTCGATACGGCGATCGCCACGACTTCGTACATTTCCGAAGGCGTCACTTTCTTTCGCGAGGCCTTTGTTTCCCCAGTCGATGGCGTGCTTGTCCTGCGCCTTTCGGCAGATCGGCCCGGAGCCATCAGATGCCGGATATCAATCGACAGTCCGCAACGGGGACAATTCGTCGAGCAAAACGGCCCAGGACTCACTTTCTCCGGCACCGGCAAGGCGGAATGGGGCATCCCCGCCGCCCTGCGCTTCGCCTTCGGCATCAGGGTGGTCAACATAGGAGGGAGTGTCAGCTCTTCGAGCGGCATACTATCCGCCGAGGGCGCCGACGAGCTGCTTATCCTGCTCGATGCAGCCACGGGTTTCCGCCGTTATGACGACGTCTCCGGCGACGCGGATGGCATAATTGCCGGACGCCTTTCGAAAGCCGCGCGCCGCAGCATCGAGAGCATGCGCCGTGACCATATCACCGAACATCAAAGGCCGTTTCGGAGCTTCACTGTCGATCTCGGCACGACACTGGCAGGTTCTCAGCCGACAGATCGTCGTATTAGTGGCTTTGCCGAAGGCAATGATCCGGCACTGGCTGCCCTTTATGTGCAGTTCGGCCGCTACCTGATGATCGCCTCATCGCGCCCTGGCACCCAGCCGGCAAACCTGCAGGGCATCTGGAACGACGAGACCGACCCGCCCTGGGGCAGCAAATATACTGCCAACATCAATCTGCAGATGAATTACTGGCTGCCGGCGCCTGCCAATCTGCCGGAATGTATCGAGCCTCTTGTCGAGATGGCGGAGGAACTTGCCGAAACCGGCAGCGAGATGGCTGAGGTGCACTACCGCGCCCGCGGCTGGGTCATGCACCACAATACCGATCTCTGGCGTGCGACCGGTCCGATCGATGGTGCCAAATGGGGACTCTGGCCGACTGGTGGCGCCTGGCTTATGGCGCAACTGCTCGACCTCAGCGATTATCTTGATGACGCCGAAGGCTTACGCCGGCGGCTTTTCCCTGTTGCCAAGGCCGCTGCCGAGTTTATCTTCGATGTGCTGGTTCCTCTTCCGGGCACCGATTATCTGGTGACCAATCCTTCGCTCTCCCCGGAGAACGTCCATCCGCATGGCGCCTCCCTATGTGCCGGGCCGGCCATGGATAGCCAGATCATCCGGGATTTCCTCAATCTGCTGCGCCCGCTCGCAGTCTCCATCGGCGGCGAAGACGCACTGGTCTCCACGATCGACCGCGTGTTGCCGCGCCTACCGCCCGACCGGATTGGTGCTGCCGGTCAGTTGCAGGAATGGCTTGAAGACTGGGATATGCAGGTACCGGAGATCCATCACCGCCATGTCTCGCATCTCTACGGCCTCTATCCGAGTTCGCAGATCGACATGGACAGGACGCCCGCGCTTGCCGCGGCGGCCCGCCGCTCACTGGAAATCCGCGGTGACGACGCGACGGGCTGGGGCATCGGCTGGCGCATCAATCTCTGGGCACGGCTTCGTGACGGCGAACATGCGCTCGATGTGGTCAAAATGCTGATCAGCCCTGAGCGGACCTATACCAATCTGTTCGACGCCCATCCGCCCTTCCAGATCGACGGCAATTTCGGCGGGGCCGCCGGCATCCTGGAAATGCTGGTGCAGTCTCGCCCCGGCGAAATTCACCTGCTCCCGGCCTTGCCCAAAGCCTGGCCACGCGGCTCAGTGCGCGGTTTGCGCGTGCGGGGCGGCATGCTTCTCGACCTCGATTGGCAGAATGGCAGGCCGGTGAAGATTGCGATTTCGGCAGCACGGGATATTCAGACCGTCATCCGCTTTGCGGACGGCAGATTCACCATCACCCTTGCCGCTGGCCAGACTTTCATGGCGAGCAAGGACGACCTCTTCGTATAGAGGTCGGCCTCTGCGTGAACTTAGCTCTTGGTGGCACGCGTTGATTATCAGACCAGCAGGCTGCGGACCGGCGATATCGACGTCGATCTTGTTCGCCCTGCTTCGAAGGCTGATATTTCCGCCGCTACGCTCTTGCCTTCCTAGGATTGGCATTCCTCAGAATATCGCGCTGGTGTCGGCCATATGAGTGCGAATAGCGGATCAAAGACATCGATCCGGCCGGTTTCTTGCCAGGCGCCGACACAATAGTTGGATGGCGCAAACAAACGGCGCGATTTATCCGGCAACTCGATCGGGAAAGCTACTGCCGGCGGAGCCTTGGTCATCCTCAATCCGGATGGCAGACCAATGGTCCGATTATGGAATTGAACGTCCGCATACCTGGCATTTTCGCCGATATCATAATGCGCCTCCCGCAATCGGCCGGGAAAATCCCGGTGCGAGATCACGTCGCCGTCAAAGACGATGCCAAGAGACCTCCAGGAACGGGTAAAGCAATCCTCTTCAAAGCGGAGCAGATCTTCCAGTTCGTTCAAGGGACAGAAGTCCAAGCTCCAGCCTGACCCGAATGGAGAACAAGCGTCCCATTTAAACTTATCGGCGTCAGTCGCATAGCCAATGAGGTTGTTGCGATGCTCCAGCTTCGCAAATCTCTTCTTCTTGGCAATCGGCGCTCGAAGGAGCCAGGTATTGTTGAAGACGTAATGCGGTCCATCCGCAATGTGCGTCTCGGGGAACTTGAAAAGCAAGCCCTTGGCATGCTTGTCGCCTTCGGGTCCGGGAATGTGAATGTTCCAGCCAAGATTGCCATAGACATAAAAGTAGCCGGAGCGCTGCATTTCGAAGGAAAACGGCATGTAGCAATCGACGAACTGGTTTCGACGGATCGTCCAGTTCCATGCAAAATTCTCAGGCTCGACGGCATTGTCCTTTATCCGCACGAACCAATTATCTTCGATGAGAATATTCCGGGCGAAGGCCTCCTTGGTGGACTCCGATGCCTGATTGAAGAAATGAACGCCATTGAATGCGTCTGTGATTACGTTGTCGCGGATGATGACATATCCGGCAATGGTCCAGGCTCGGAAGAAATCGCCGTCATAGGCACGTGCATCGCCGTTCGGATCAACCGGACCATCCTCGTCGCCAGATCCATGCACCTGCTTCCAGAGGATATCGCTCCAAAGCCTGCAGTCTGTCGGGGACAAGTCGGCACGAACGTGACCATTGCCCCTGATCGACAGAACGTCGTCTTCGCCGTGGCTTTTCGTATCCTGCACCCAGCTGCATTTTTCGATGAGCAGGTGACGCGTGTAGGGGCCGGCCGCACCGATCGCAATGCATCCTCCCCTGAAATCGACGCGGCGTATGAAAATGTGCTGGCAATTGTCGAGGTATATTGCTGTCGGCCAGCAGTTCCTGAAAACCAGTTCGTCGATGATAACCCATTGGCAATCGCGCAATGTCAAAGCCGCATTGTCGGCCATGAAATAGATACCGGGAAACGAACCGCCCTTCTGGTGAGCGGCAGCCAGTTTGTTCGCAGTTTCCTGGTAGGCATCGAAGTCCATATCAGAGCCCAGGGTTGCTCCCGGACCGGTGATGCGTATAGGACGTTCCTCGGAACCTCGTTTACCTGTTATCGTTATCGGATCGGAGTAACGGCCTTTTTTCAGGTAAAGCTCATCACCCGGTCCGAGCCGGTTGAGCTTCCTATTGATATCTTCGGCATTGACCTTTATTTGCGCTTTCATTCAATGCCGCCCCAATAAAAAACGTCATCGACACTATCGTCTGAGTTGATGTTTTTGCAAGCACTCCCGCTGGTGTCTCGCACGGCGCAAAAGCTTCATCGTCAGGCCTTCGGCCTGCAGTTGTGATCTTACGGTGTCGCCCCTCGTATTTCGCCCGACGCGCGCTTGACAAAGTTGAATTGCCTGTATTTTATTCAAGCCTGCGGATTAGGCAAAACGCTCCGCATTCTCACATGACTTCGATAGTCGCTGGGCAGTTTCGCCCCATGATGGCCCCGTCGCGGATGGGACGCTTTCATGGGGTTTTTTGGTTTTTGGCTTGCAGATGAATGATGCGTTGAAAATTGGCATTCTTTACTCCACCACCGGCCCCTACGGCTCGATGGGGCGCGACGCACGCGATGGCGCAGAATTCGCGATTGCCGAATTCGCCGCGACGAGCGGTCGGCCGGTCGAACCGGTCTTCTTTGATCCGCAAGCTGATCTTGCCGCCTATCTCGAAGGTGCCCGTCGTCTGCTGCGTGCCGGCTGCCGTCATATCGTCGGCACCATTACCTCGGCCGCCCGCAAGGAGGTCATCCCGCTTATCGAAAAACATGACGGGCTGCTTTGGTACATGTGCCCCTACGAGGGTTTCGAGGCGAATGAGAATGTCATCTATGTCGGTGGTTGCCCCAACCAGCATCTCCTGCCGCTTTTCGAGCACCTGATCCCACGCTACGGCAACCGGCCCTACCTCGTCGGCGCCAATTATGTCTGGGGCTGGGAGATGAATCGGCTTGCCCGTGAACTCACTACCAATGCCGGTGGCGAGGTCCTCGGAGAGCGCTATCTGCCGCTTGAGGAAACCGCAGTCGAGCGCATTGTCGCCGATATCGAGCAGCGCCGTCCGAGCTTCATCCTCAACAATCTGATCGGGCCGTCGAGCTATGCCTTCCACGAAGCGATCCGGCGGCTTGCCGATCGCGACCCGGGCTTCCGGCCGGAGAACTGCCCTGTTGTCAGCTGCGACCTGATGGAATGCGAGCTCGATGATATCGCACCGGGGGCCGCGACTGGCCAGCTCTGTGCCGCCTCCTATTTCGACAGTGTCGCGACATCCGAAAACGCCGAATTCAAGCAGCGGATCGTGGCCCACTTTGGTGCCGAGCGCCGTATCTCCAGCGTCTTTGCCAGTGCCTATACAGCCGTGCGGCTCTGTGTCGATGCGATTGTAACGGCCGGGGTTGACGAGCCTTCCGCGGTGCGCCGGGAATTGTACGGCAAGAGCTGGGCGACACCTTTCGGCGCGCTCAACATCGACCGCGAGACGAACCATGCGGCCCTGCCCTTCCATCTCGGTTGCATCAACGCTCAGAACGGCTTCGATGTGATCGCCTCGCGCCCGCCGCTCGCCGCCGATCCCTATCTGACCGGCCGCAGCAAGACGTCTTCGCCGAGATTGCGGGTGGTATCATGAAGCAAACACCCAATTTCACCGGCTGGCATGCCGTCGTCCTGCACCGCGAGGACGGCAATACCGAAAGGCTGATCCGTCAGCTGCGTCTGCTGGGCTTGTCGGCCACGCTGCAGTGGGCGCCGCTTTCAGCCGCAGGCGTACCCGATCTTGTCATCGTCGATGCCGACCAGGGTTTTGATGGTCTCCTGCCCTGGAGCGGTGCAACTCCGACATGCCCCGTCGTCGCGTTGCTCGGCTCGGAAGCGCCGGGCCGTATCGCCTGGGCGCTCGGCCAGGGTGCCGGCGCCGTTATCGCCAAGCCGATTGCAGCCTCCGCGGTCTATCCGGCCCTTGTCATGGCCGTCTCCATTCATCAGGAGCGCAAGAGTGTCGCCGAGCGCCTTCAATATCTGGAGGAACGCATACGCCTGCGCCCGCTCGTACATGCCGCCGTCGAAAAACTGATGAAGGCGCACGCCGTCGATGAGGAGCGCGCCTATTCGATCCTGCGTAACTGCGCCATGCGTCGCCGGCTGCCGATGGAACAGATCGCTGCCTTCATCATCGGCGGCATAGAACCCCTGCCGGAGGCGGGTTGAATGCGAGTATTGAAAGCCATTTTAAGGCAGCCGACCGCCCTTTTTGGCCTTGTCGTCGTGCTTATCGTCATCAGCCTTGCGGTGGCGGCCCCCTGGATTGCGCCCTTCAATCCCGATGAGCAGATGTTCGACGGATTGTCGCTGGAAGGCGCGCCGCTACCGCCCGGCGGCCCCTATCTGCTCGGCACCGATACGCTGGGGCGCGACCTCTTCTCGCGCATGCTCTTCGGTGCGCGCACTTCGCTCGTCATCGGGCTCGTCGCCAACGGCATCGCGGTTGCGATCGGCCTCTTGATCGGCATCCTCGCCGGCTACATGCGTGGCATCGTCGGCAATATCCTGATGCGCTTCACCGATCTGATGATGGCATTTCCGGCGTTGCTGCTGGCGATCGTGCTTGCCGCGCTGCTGCGGCCGAGCCTTTGGATCGTCGCCATGGTGATCGCGCTCGTCAACTGGGTACAGGTCGCCCGCATCGTCTATACCGAGACGCGCGGACTGGTGGAACGTGATTTCATCATGGCCGAGCGCTCGCTCGGCGCCGGGCACATGCGCGTGCTCTTCCTGCATATTCTGCCACATCTGGTGCCGACGGCGATTGTCTGGGGCACGCTCGGCATCGCCACGACAGTGTTGCTGGAGGCAACGCTTTCTTTCCTCGGCATCGGCGTACAGCCGCCGCAGCCGTCCTGGGGCAACATCATCTTCGAAAGCCAGAGCTATTTCCAGGCTGCCCCGTGGCTCGTCTTCTTCCCTGGTGCGATCATCCTGCTGACGGCACTCTCCTTCAATCTCGTCGGAGATGCGCTGCGCGACATTCTCGATCCGACCCAGCGCGGGAGAGGCTGATGATCTTCCTTATCCTTCGCCGGCTCGTTCAGGCATCCCTCATTCTTCTTGGCGTCGCCGCCATCACCTTCGTGCTGCTCTATGCGCTGCCGGCCGATCCCGCGCGCATGATCGCCGGCCGCAGCGCCACGGCGCAAACTGTTGCCAACATCCGCCATGAACTCGGCCTTGACCAGCCGCTGCTCGTGCAGTTCAGCACCTATCTCTCCAACCTGTTGCACGGCAATCTCGGCCGCTCCTATGCACAGAAGACCGAGGTCTGGACGCTGATCGCCGCCCGCCTGCCGGCAACGCTCGTGCTCATGCTGGCCGGCATTCTGGTGGAAGTGGCTCTCGGCCTGACGCTCGGGACGCTCGCCGCGGTCCGTCGCGGCGGTTTCATCGACCGGCTTGTCATGACCGCCTCCTTCGTCGGCGTCTCGGCACCGCAATTCGTTGTCGCCCTGCTGCTTCTTTATGTTTTTGCCGTAACGCTCGGATGGCTACCCATGAGCGGCTACGGCACGTTCGCCCATGTCGTGCTGCCAGCCACCACCCTCGGCGTCCTTGGCGCCGGCTGGTATGCACGCATGGTGCGATCAGCGATGATCGATGTGCTCAATCAGGACTATGTTCGCACCGCGCGCGCCAAGGGCCTGTCTTCGCGCCGCATCATCTTCCGCCACGCCCTGCCGAACGCCATCCTGCCGATCATCGCCATGATTGGCATCGATATCGGACAGTTCATGGGCGGCGTGGTCGTGGTCGAAGCCGTCTACGGCTGGCCCGGTATCGGCCAGCTCGCATGGCAGGCCATTCAGCAGGTCGATATTCCGATCATCATGGGCGTCACGCTGACATCAGCACTTGCCATCGTCATCGGCAATCTGCTCGCCGATCTCGTGGCCCCGCTTATCGATCCACGCATCCGTACACGTTGACAGCAACCAAAGAAGGGGAACCCGAATGTTCAAACGCTGGCTTAGACACACAACCATGGCAACGATGGTGGCGCTTGCCCCTATCGCCGCCACGGCGCAGGAAACGCCCAAGCAGGGCGGCGACATCGTCGTCACCTACAAGGACGACATCACCACGCTCGACCCGCAGATCGGCTATGACTGGGTCAACTGGTCGATGATCAAAAGCCTCTATTCGCGACTGATGGATTATGAGCCCGGCACGCCGAACCTCGTCCCGTCGCTCGCCGAGAGCTTTACCGTTTCGCCCGATGGCCTGACCTATACGTTCAAGCTGCGCAAGGGCGTGAAGTTCACCAACGGCCGCGAAATCGTTGCTTCAGACGTAAAGTACTCGATCGAGCGTGCCGTCAATCCCAAGACGCAAGGCCCTGGTGCCGGCTTCTTCGGTGCGATCCAGGGCTTTGACGATGAAACCGGCGGCAAGACCGAAACGCTTTCCGGCATCGAGACGCCGGATGACGGCACGGTCGTCTTCCATCTTTCGCGCCCGGACGCCACTTTCCTGCACGTTCTCGCCATCAACTTCGCCTCGGTCGTACCGAAGGAGGCCGTCGAAGCGGCCGGTGGCGATTTCGGCAAGAAGCCCGTCGGCTCCGGCACCTTCGTGCTGAAGGATTGGACAATCGGCCAGAAGCTCGTCTTTGAACGCAACAAGGATTATTTCGTCAAGAACATGCCGTATCTCGACAGCTTCACGGTCGAAGTCGGCCAGGAGCCTCTTGTTGCGCTGCTGCGCCTGCAGAAGGGCGAAGTCGATATTGCCGGCGACGGCATCCCCCCGGCCAAGTTCCTGGAAATCAAGAACTCCGCCGATGGCGCACAGATGATCGTCGATGGCGAACAGCTTCACACCGGCTACATCACGCTCAACACCAAGGTGAAGCCGTTCGACAACGTCAAGGTGCGACAGGCTGTCAACATGGCGATCAACAAGGAGCGCGTCACGCGCATCCTGAACGGTCGCGCAACGCCCGCCAACCAGCCGCTGCCGCCGCTGATGCCGGGCTACGACAAGTCCTTCACCGGCTATGCCTATGATGTCGCCAAGGCGAAGGCGCTGCTTGCCGAAGCAGGCTTTGCCGATGGTTTCGAAACGGTGCTCTATTCCACCAATACCGATCCGCAACCGCGTATCGCCCAAGCGATCCAGCAGGATCTCGCAGCGATCGGCGTGAAGGCTGAGGTTCGTGCGCTTGCGCAGGCCAATGTCATCGCGGCCGGCGGTACGGAAGGCGAAGCGCCGATGATCTGGTCGGGTGGCATGGCCTGGATCGCCGACTTCCCGGATCCGTCCAACTTCTACGGCCCGATCCTCGGTTGCGCCGGTGCGGTTCAGGGTGGCTGGAACTGGTCTTGGTACTGCAACGCCGATCTCGACAAGCGTGCGGTTGCGGCCGACTCCATGTCCGATCCGGCCAAGTCCGCAGAGCGCATCGCTGCCTGGGGCAAGGTCTTCACCGACATCATGGCCGATGCGCCGTGGGTTCCCGTCATCAACGAACGCCGCGTCGTCGCCAAATCGCTGCGGATGGGCGGTGCGGACAACATCTACATCGACCCGACCCGCGTCATCAATTACGACGCGATCTACGTGAAGCAGTAAGCCTTAAGGAAGCAATGCCTTCCCGGCTCGGCCGGGAAGGCTTCATAAAATCGAGGGAGACACCTTATGTGCATTGCCTGCACCCACACGATTCACCGCGCCCAGCATAATTTCGGCTGGAACAAGGATTTCGCACCGGCCGTTGTCGCCAAGCCCGGCGAAACCATCCATTTCGAATGCATGGATTCTTCCGGCGGTCAGCTCGGCAGCGACGCGACGCTGGAAACACTGAACAATCTGGATTTCGGCAAGATCAACCCGGTTTCCGGCCCGATCTACGTGGAAGGCGCCAAGCCAGGCGACGCGCTGAAGGTGACGCTCCGCAAGTTCATTCCCTCGGGCATCGGCTGGACGGCCAATATTCCGGGCTTCGGCCTCCTTGCCGACCAGTTCAAGGAACCGGCGCTGCACGTATGGTCCTATGACGCCAACAGCATGACGCCGGCCCTTTACGGCCCTGGCGGCCGCGTGCCGCTGAAGCCCTTTGCCGGCACGATCGGCGTCGCTCCGGCCGAGCCAGGCACCCATTCCGTCGTGCCGCCGCGCCGCGTCGGCGGCAACATGGATATTCGTGACCTGACGGCTGGTGTCACCCTCTATCTGCCGATCGAGGTCGAAGGCGCACTCTTCTCTATCGGCGACACGCATGCCGCGCAGGGCGACGGTGAAGTCTGCGGAACGGCGATCGAAAGCCAGATGAATGTCGAGGCAACGATCGAGCTCGTCAAGGATGCACGCCTGCAGACACCGCGTTTCACCACGACCGAGCCGGTTACCCGCCATCTCGACGGCGCCGGCTATGAAGTGACCACCGGCATCGGCCCCGACCTGATGACGGGTGCTCGCGAAAGCGTCATGCGCATGATCGATCTTTTGACCGCAGAACACGGCATGAGCGCGGTTGATGCCTATCTGCTCTGCTCCGTCTGTGGCGATCTGCGCATCAGCGAAATCGTCGATATGCCGAACTGGGTCGTCTCCTTCTACTTCCCTAGGATCGTATTCGCGTGATTGAAGCCATACCCTCGGCACCTATCCTCAGCGTTCGCAATCTCAATGTCGATGCGCGAACGCCGGAGGGTCGCAAACCGGTTCTGAAAAATATCAGCTTTGATTTGGCGAGCGGCGAAACGCTTTGCCTTGCCGGAGAATCCGGTTCGGGCAAATCGGTGACGTCGCTGTCGATCATGGGCTTGCTGCCGAAGGCCTCGCTTCAAGTCGCCTCCGGCAGCATCATGCTCGGCGAACGCGATCTGCTGAAACTTTCCGACAGGGCCATGCGCGGCGTGCGCGGCGGCGATATTGCCATGGTCTTCCAGGAGCCGATGACGTCACTCAACCCGGTCATGTCGATCGGCGCACAGCTGACGGAGGCGATCCGCGAGCATCAGGGCAGCGAGAACGCCGAAGCGACTGCATTACAGATGCTCGATGCGGTGCAGATCACCGATCCGGCAAAACGCCTGAAACAATATCCGCATGAACTTTCCGGCGGGATGCGCCAACGCGTGATGATCGCCATGGCACTCTCCTGCCGTCCCAAGGTGCTGATCGCCGACGAGCCCACCACCGCGCTCGACGTCACTGTACAGGCGCAGATCCTGAAGCTGATGCGCGAGCTGAAATCAGAATTCGGGACCTCGATCATCCTGATCACCCATGACATGGGCGTCGTCGCCGAAATGGCCGACCGCGTCATCATCATGCAGAATGGTGGCATCGTCGAGGAGGGCCCGGCCGTCGGCATTTTCCGCACCCCGCGGCAAACCTATACGCAGCAGTTGCTCTCCGCCGTGCCGCGACTGGGCGCGTTTGCCGGCACGGACGGCCCCCCGCGTATCACCTCACGCAGCGTCGAGACCTTGCGTCCCGATCGCACACCAGTACTGAATGTGCGTGGTCTCAATGTCACCTATGGCGGCGCTGCGAGCTTTCTCTTCAAGGGCAAGGCGCCGGCCGCGGCAGTCAGCGACGTCTCCTTCGATATTTTGCCCGGAGAAACCCTCGGCCTTGTCGGCGAAAGCGGTTCGGGAAAATCGACGACCGGCAAGGCCGTACTTGGCCTCATTCCATTCACGGGCGATGTGGTCATCGACGGCCGCAACATCGCAGGGCTCAGCCATCGAGACATGCAGCCCATACGCCGCACGGCGCAGATGATCTTTCAGGATCCCTATGCCTCGCTCGACCCTCGCATGGCGGTGGGCGCTGCGATCGCCGAACCGCTAGTCATACACGGTATCGCCAGTAAGTCCGAGCGGCAGGACAGGGTTGCGGAACTTCTGCGCCGCGTCGGCCTGACGACGGACGCCGCCACACGCTATCCGCATGAATTCTCTGGCGGCCAGCGCCAGCGCATCTGCATTGCGCGCGCACTTGCACTTGAACCGAAGCTGATCGTTGCCGACGAAAGCGTTGCGGCACTCGACGTCTCCGTGCGCGCCCGCGTGCTCGACCTGATGCTGGAACTGCAGGAAAGCATGGGGCTCTCCTATCTCTTCATCTCGCATGACATGGCGGTTGTCGAACGCATGTCCCATAAGGTCGCCGTCATGCGTAGCGGCAGGATCGTCGAAACCGGTCCCCGCCGTCAAATCTTCGAACACCCAGCAGAGGATTACACGAAGGCCCTGATGGCTGCCGTTCCGATCCCTGATCCTGAAGCACGGCGAGTGCAGGTCTGAGTTTCCCGGACGCGGAGCAGAGCGCCTCCTTTGGAGCCTTGTAGCGTTGCCTCGGCCGCCGCGAATCGTCACAAGAAATCGAATTGCGGCACCGTCGAATTGGCGGTCCCGCCTGCCACATAAAACCTATATTTCAGCCGCATTTTCTCTCGGCAGCCCTTCAAGATGGGCAAATACAGGCTCGCGGCAGCAGGATATTTGATTGATTCAGGCTTCAGCGACAGACCGCCGTGCCCCATTTGCGCTCGGCCAATCCGGCTAAGTCGTACTAATATAGCCATATTTCGCCATTCTGTTTTACGTCTTGTTAATACCCGCCCAAGGAGTGTTGTACTTCTGTCACACACATGGCGGTTTAGTTAGAATTCTCTGTAAAATGAGACCATTCCTTGTTGAGCCCTCCTGCCTTTCGGTTATTTTAGGCCTTACCGAATTAATCGGGCTTTATCAGAGGGGACGTTCTTTCGTGGAACGCACTCGAACTTAGGAGATTGGCTTTCCATGAACATTCGTATGATGTTGCTTGGTTCCGCAGCTGCCCTCATCGCTGCACCGGCATTCGCAGCAGACGCAATCGTCGCTGCCGAGCCGGAACCGGTTGAATACGTTCGCGTCTGCGACGCCTACGGCACCGGCTACTTCTATATCCCGGGCACGGAAACCTGCCTTAAGATCGAAGGTTACATCCGTTTCCAGGTCAACGTCGGCTCGAACGTCGGCGGTGACAACGACTCTGACTGGGATGCTGTAACCCGTGGTCAGGTTCAGTTCACGGCCAAGAGCGACACCGAGTACGGTCCGCTCACCGGCGTTATCGTTCTCCAGGCCAATGCCGACAACGCAACGGACCAGGACACGATCCTCGACTCCGCTTACCTCGACGTCGCGGGCTTCCGCGCTGGTCTCTTCTACTCCTGGTGGGACGATGGTCTCTCCGGCGAAACGGACGATATCGGTTCTGTCGTAACGCTGCATAACTCCATCCGTTATCAGTACGAAACCGGGG
>NZ_JBFTME010000033.1:0-43457 GCF_056396805.1 Rhizobium sp. 05N49 | reverse complement strand
TTGCCGCAGCGCAAAGAAGCGGCCGAAATCGGCGACCTTTTGCCGTTCAACTACTCCAAGACAAATGCCCAATAAAGCTGGGTACCGCTAGCATCCGTGCGCGATTACCCCTGAAGAAGCCGTCAAGGCGCATCGAAAATCGCGCTTACCCTCTATCCGCACCACTTGCCCCTTAATGTCACAAAAAAGGGGTACCTTGCGGCACCCCTCTTTCGTCCCCCAAACCGGAATCCCCCTCCCAGATGCAGGATCCCGGCCCCTCACAAATACCCCTCTCCCCCCTCATCTCTGTGTTCCCGGCCCAGCCCGGGTTATCTCACAGAGATCCAGCACTCTCCCCTTTCGGGTGCAGCAACTCCTACGCACTACATCTGAACCATCACTGCACAGAAGAGACGCTGCGATTCCTGTGACATCCTTTGCGCCAGCACGCGGGCACAGGAATGAGAGAGGAAAGGGAATGCGCCAGGCAAATAGTGAAGACACCGTCGCCGGGCCGCATCTCGGATATTTCCATTGAGGAAGGGCTTCGTAGCCTGAAGCCCCTCCTCCGCTTCGCTATGCCGGATCAGTTATGGCCGCCGCTCTTGCCGGGGCCACCGGTGCCGCTGCTGCCAGAGCCACCGTTGTTGCCATTGTTGCCGTTGTTGCCCGAGCCGCCGTTGTTGCCATTGTTGCCTGAGCCACCGTTGCCGCCGTTGTTGCCAGAGCCACCGTTGCCGCCATTGTTGCCTGAGCCACCGTTGCCGCTGTTGCCCGAACCACTATTGCCCGAACCGCTGTTGCCGCTGCTGCCGGAACCACTGTTGCCCGAGCCGCTGTTGCCGCTGCTGCCGGAGCCACTGTTGCCCGAGCCGCTGTTGCCGCTGCTGCCGGAACCACTGCCCGAGCCGCTGTTGCCGCTGCTGCCGGAACCACTATTGCCCGAGCCGCTGTTGCCGCTGCTGCCGGAGCCACTATTGCCCGAGCCGCTGTTGCCGCTGCTGCCGGAACCACTGTTGCCCGAACCGCTGTTGCCGCTGCTGCCGGAGCCACTGTTGCCCGAGCCACTGTTGCCGCTGCTGCCGGARCCACTGTTGCCCGAGCCGCTTTTGCCGCTGCTGCCGGAACCGCTGTTGCTCGAGCCGCTGTTGCCGCTCCTATCGTTGCGGTCGTTTCCGCCCTTGTCGTTGCGGTCATTGCCGCCCTTGTCGTTGCGGTCRTTGCCGCCCTTGTCGCCRCGGTCGTTKCCGCCCTTGTCGYYRCGGTCGTTGCCGCCCTTGTCGCCACGGTCGTTTCCGCCCTTGTCGTTGCGGTCGTTGCCGCCCTTGTCGTTGCGGTCGTTGCCGCCCTTGTCGCCRCGGTCGTTGCCGCCCTTGTCGCCGCGGTCGTTKCCGCCCTTGTCGCCGCGGTCGTTGCCRCCCTTGTCGCCACGGTCATTGCCGCCCTTGTCGCCGCGGTCGTTGCCGCCCTTATCGCCGCGGTCGTTGCCGCCCTTGTCGCCACGGCCGTTACCGCCCTTGTCGCCACGGTCGTTGCCGCCCTTGTCGTTGCGATCCCTGCCATCGTGATGGTCACGGTCCTTACCGTCGTGATGGTCACGGTCCTTGCCATCGTGATGGTCGCGATCCTTGCCGCCATGGTGGTCACGATCCTTGCCGCCATGGTGGTCACGGTCCTTGCCACCGTGGTGGTCATGGTCCTTGCCACCGTGGTGGTCATGATCCCTGCCGCCGTGGTGGTGATGATCCTTGCCGCCGTGGTGACCGTGATCACCGCCGTTATCGCCGGGGCCGTCACCGGGACCATCGCCGGGGCCATCACCGGGGCCATCACCGGGGCCGGAGCCGCCTGGATTGCCATTTCCGTCATTGCTGCCGGTGTTCTGATTGCCGGAAGAGCCCTGGCTCGATGCCTGCTTGCCAGGGTCGGAGCGGTTTCCGGAGCGGCCGCCGAAATTGTTGCCGCTGCTGTCGTCATTGACCGTGCGGCTGTCATCGTCCTTGCGGATGGATTTCGTCGGCAGGCACAGTCTGGCCTCAATGGTACCCGGCGCTGCCGTGGCGCAGTTGACGACTGCTGGCGCGGCCATTGTGAGGCTGCTGCTTGCCAAAAGGTAAGCAACGGCGACGCTATACTTCGCTGCTTTACGGATCATCTTCTCTCTCCCAAAGTTAACAAATCGTTAACTGCGGGAATTCTTATATTAGCAGACCGTTAATTCCAAGAATAAACTGTGGATAATGGCACAGGTTCTTAAGCTATAGTTAATTACGCAAGTAATAAATTTTATTAAAGTTCTAGTATAAACTGTGTTACCTTCCGCGCCGACAATAGAGGGGTGATTCATGCGATGGATTTTTTGCCTTGTTTCACTTGTGTTCTTTCCCGCGCAGTTTCAGGCCTTTGCCGGACAGCCTCTGCCGGTCGGCAGGAATATCGGCGCGCCGGTAGGCTTTGCCTCTGCCTGCGCGAGCTATCGCTGGCTTTGCCATGAGACATCCGCCGCGCGGCGCGCCCGCGGGCCGGCCGAGCAGGCGGGCATGCCGCTTCTGCGCAAGGTCACCCGCGCGGTAAACCTGCGCGTCCGCTCGACGGAGGACAGCTCCATCTCAGGAAACGGCGATGCCTGGACCCTGCCCGTCGGCGGCCGGGGCGACTGCGAGGATTACGCCCTGCAGAAGATGAAGGATCTCATCGACGCCGGATTTCCGGCAAGCCGCCTGGCGCTCTCGGTGGTGATCGGCCCGCATGACGAAAACCACGTCGTGCTGATCGCCCGCCTGGACGACGGCGATTACGTGCTCGACAATCTCAACAATGCCGTGAAGCCCTGGCGGGCGACGCCCTATACGTTTCTGGCGACGCAGGATTTTCGCGCACGAACAACCTGGCGCGTGACGCTGGCCGGGCCGCGGGCGGGCGAGTTTTCGTGATGGGAGATGACGGGTGCGGTTGGCGCCCGGAGCCCCCTCATCCGCCCTTCGGGCACCTTCTCCCCGCGGGGTAGAAGGGGTTTCGGGGCAAGGCCTTCCTTCCGATCAAACGTACTTCTCCGGATATTGCGGCTGCCCCTTTCTCCCCGGGGGGATGAAGATGGCGGGTGCGGTAGGCGCCAGGAGCCCCCTCATCCGCCCTTCGGGCACCTTCTCCCCGCGGGGTAGAAGGGGTTTCGGGGCAAGGCCTTCCTTCCCATCAAACGTGACTTCTRCGGATATTGCGGCTTTCCCCTTCTCCCCGGCGGGGAGAAGGTGCCCGAAGGGCGGATGAGGGGGCTGCGGGCGCAAACCTTGTCAGTCGTTTGACAGGACCCCTCCTCCGGCTCCGCCGCCACGAATTTCCACCAGCCGGAGATCGACGCAAGCACCGCATCGCCGCGCGAGTATTTCTCCATCACGCACCCTTCCTGACGCGTCTCCGCAACAATGCTAAAGTAAAATCGTCAGGCAATAGTCTGTGAGCCAAGTATCCGGAGGGGGATAGGATGAAGCTGACAAGAAAACAGTTCGGCATCGGCATGGTTGCCGCAGGTTTCGGGGCGGGAATGACTGCGCAGGCAACTGAAGTGCCGGACCAGGCTCCGGCCGGGAACAAGCCTGCGGAAAACCTGCCGACGACGCCGATGGCGGCGCATCAGGCGAGCTATTTCTTCAGGAATTCCGCCTTCGAATATGTGCTCCTGACCAGCCTCGGGCGCGCCTATCACCAGGGCGGCAATGTCGGCAAGGTTCTCTATCTCACCCGCCAGATCGAGGACGGCAATTTCGACAGCGCCTACAGCGCGATGGTATCAGCCGGCGACGAGGCGCTGACGATTGCGCAGGATTCGCTCTCCGGCAGCCACAAGGAAAGCGCCCGGCAGGCACTGCTCTGGGCGCAGAATTATTATGACAGCGCCACATACTTCGCCGATGGCACCGGCGATCCGACGAAGATCACCGCCGCCTGGCAGAAGATGGACGATTGCTGGCTGAAATCGCTTCCGCTCTTCGATCCGCCGATCGAAGAAGTGAGCATTCCCTATGAGAATACGGCGCTGCGCGGCTTCTATTTCCGCGGCAAGGGCACTGCGCAGAAGCGCCCGCTGCTGATCCTCGTCAATGGCAGCGATGGCTCGGCTCTCGACATGTGGATGATGGGAGCGGCCGGCGGCACCGCGCGCGGCTATGATTGCCTGACCTTCGACGGGCCGGGCCAGGGTTATGCGCTCTGGAAACAGGGCATGCCCTTCCGCCCGGATTTCGAGCATGTGGTGACCCCGGTCGTCGATTTCGCGCTGACGCTGCAAGGTGTCAATCCCGCGCGCATTGCGATCCAGGGCATCAGCCAGGGCGGCTATTGGGTGCCGCGCGCCGTCGCCTTCGAAAAGCGGATCGCCGCCGCGATCGCCGATCCCGGCGTGACCGACGTCTCCGCCTCCTGGACCGTCAGCCTGCCGCCGCCGATGCTGGCGCTGCTGAACGCCGGCAGGAAGGAGGAGTTCGACGGCTATATGGCCAAGATGCTGGACCCGGCGACGAAGAACGCGCTTGCCTTCCGCATGCGACCCTATGGCACCACCTCCTATTTCGACGCCTTCAAGGCGACGATGGCTTACCGGCTGGATGATGTGGCTGACAGGATCACCTGCCCGATGCTGATTACCGAGCCCGCCAACGAGGCCTTCTGGCCGGGGCAATCGCAAAAGCTCTACACGATGCTGACGGGCCCGAAGACGATGGCCGCCTTTGCGGTATCCGACGGGGCCGATCTGCATTGCGAGCCGGGCGGATACGGGCTGAGGGATTTGCGGGTATTCAACTGGCTGGACAAGGCTCTGGCGTGAGAACCGGGGCCTTTCGAACGATTGAGCCTCAGAACGACATCACCGCGCGGAACACCTGACCACCCAGCGGCGTTTCCCCATCTTCACCACCGGAGGAGGGTTTCCCATGAGCATTCTCAACCGCATCAAGCGCGCCATTTTCGGCGAGGCGCAAGCCACCGAGGCCGCAGCGCCCACACAGGCGCCCACCGCCCCTGCCAGCGCAGCACCCACCGCTCCCGCCAGCGCAGCACCCACGGCAAGCGCACCGGCTTCGGCCGCGCCCGCTGCCCCCTCGCCGGCGCCGACCACCAATCCCTCACCTGCCCCGGCCAAGGCGCAGCCTGTCGATATCGAGCAGATGCTGAACGCGGCCGTGAAAAAATCCGGCCAGAAGCTCGACTGGCGCCATTCGATCGTCGATCTCATGAAGGCGCTCGGAATGGATGCGAGCATGGCGGAACGCAAGGAACTGGCCGGCGAACTCGGCTATACCGGCGATACCGGTGACAGCGCGAAAATGAACACGTTCCTCCACAAGGCGCTGATGAAGATACTGTCGGAAAACGGCGGCAAGGTGCCGGCCGATCTCCTGGACTGAGTGCGAGCCGGACCGAGCGGCAGATGGCGTCGAGGCCTGGCACGGCGCCATCATATTCAAATCCGCGGGCCTGGTACTGGAGTGTTTTGAACCCGGGTTCAATCGTCTCCAAATCTTGCGGCACAGATATTGTCATCGACTTTTGCGCGCGCAGAGCCTAGATTAGCGTAAGGTATTACCTTTGACTAAGGAGGCTCCTGTGGCATCGCCGACCTCGCTGAAGCTCGATGACGAGCTGAAGAGCCGCGTCCAGCATCTGGCCGAAGCCCGCCGCCGCTCCTCCCACTGGATCATGCGGGAAGCCATCGCGCAATATGTCGAGCGCGAGGAAAAGCGCGAGGCTTTGCGACGGCAGACACTCGACGCCTGGGATGAATTTCAGGCAACCGGGCTTCACGTCACAGGCGACGAGGTCGAGAAATGGCTTTCCAACTGGGGAACTGACGACGAGCTGCCCGCACCCGAATGCCACAAGTAATCTTCTCGCCGGCAGCTATCCGAGACCTTCAGCGGCTGCGGGATTTCCTGGCATCGAAAAATCCGTTGGCCGCGAAGCGGGCGGGTGAGACGATCATTGCAGGTGTCAGAACACTCGGCCAGCATCCGCATAAGGGCCGCCTCATTGAGGACCTACCCGAGCAATACCGCGAATGGCTCATCGATTTCGGAGACAGCGGATATGTGGTTCGCTACCGCCTTGACGAGAAGACGGTGACGATCCTCGCGGTGCGGCACCAGAAGGAAGCCATGTTCTGATAGGGGTGACCTGGCGTTTGCCGTGACGAGATCAGGTTCCCCTGAAACAAGGTCCGCCCAAAACGGCTACGCCAGCCCGAAGGCCTTACGCGCCATCGAACAGGCGTCGTCGCCGGGAAGGCATGTGCGGCAGACGTCCGGCCTGAGGCCGTAGATCACGCATGATACTTGCGAACCGACGGTGCCCGAGAGCGCAGAGCAACGCTCTCCATCACAGCGCATGCCGGTCTGATCCGCCGAAACGAAATGCGCCGGCAGCAGATCGAGGTCCTCTTCGCTCTCGGTGGTGAACCTCGGCCATTCGCTCGAATAGGAACAGCACGCGCCGCAGGCCTGACAGTCTAGCTCTGTTGATAGGGTCATGGGTGGCTCTTACCACTGTATCGGCCAAGGATGCAAAGGCATCGGTGCTATGGCGGGCCGGCAACCAGGAACACGTTGGTCTTCTGAGAACCCACGCGTCGTCGCCGGTGGCAGTCACGTCGCCGGCACCGGAAACAATACCGGCAGGCTCACTTCGCTTTCAGCGGCACCGGAAAATCGTTGCTGAGGTCGGCCAGGCACAGTTGAAAATCGATGGCCGTATCCTTCGAACGCACCCGTTCCCCGTTCGACTTGACGTCCGTCACGTCGAGTTCGATCGGAACGGTGATCATCCTGTCCCCGTAAAACTGGTTGAAGGCAACACTGATCGCGTGAGAGGAGCTCGTCGCTTCCATGAGGATTTTCAGCGCCGGGTCGGTTTCGAGGAGCATCGACGCGCTCCCGGGCACCCTGGTGCCATATGGTTCCGAGCGCTTGTCCGCGTGGCTCTCCGTACCCGCCCCGATAAGATAGGCCTGCGAAGGCGCCGATGGCGTGAAATGGATCTCGCCATCCTCTCCCATCCAGGCCTCATCGACGATAAGGGTCAACGCAATACTCCAGAGGGAAGCTACGCCGGGCGTCTTCACGAAGAAACGGGTTTTGAGCAGATCGAGAGAGCCGGTCACCCGAAGATACTGTCCTGACCGATAGACATGATCCCTCGTGATCGCGACAAACGTATAGCTGCAGCCCCCAGTCCTGCCATCCTCCATCACCTGTGGTTCAGCCGCTGCATTCAACGTACCGTTCATGATATCGAGTAGCTCGATCGCCTTTGCAGGCACCACGGCGAGGCAGGCCGAAAGCAATGTCCCGGCCAGCGAAATCCACTTCATGCCAATCCCCCACCCTTGATGACGGCGCACCATAAATGCCCGCGGCTCGTAGTCCAGCCCCCTCACAGCGACCACAAAAGAAATGCGCCCACCCATGCGGGTGATATCCACGTGCTTGTCCGAGGCGTAAAGTTTCTCCGGCCCTGATATCAGGAGCAGCAAGAGGAGGACGCAATGCCGACCATCCTGGCTCATCACGACGTCAAGGACGTCAAACACTGGCTCGCCTCGCCCCGTCGCAAGCAAGTTTTCGAACCGATCGGCTGCACGAACATTCGCACCTTCGTCGATCCGCAATCGTCCAACAAGGTTGGCCTCGTCATGGACGTTGCCGACATGGGCCGGCTGGCGGAATTCATGAAGAGCAGGCAGGCGGCGGAGGCGATGGAATATGACGGCGTATTGCCCGAGACCCTGGTAATCCTCGTTCAATCCTGACCAGGCAGCCGAGTTCGATCCGTCATGGATCGATCCGTTCTGTCGGCGCACCGCGCCGGCAATCGATCCCCTCCGCCCATGCATCCTTTTTCCGCTTCGAACGTTTGAACTCCGTCAGCAAGAAGGAGACCGAAATGGCGAGCACGACAGGCAGGGACGCCATCGAAGGCATGGACGAGCTCAGGGACGCGAGCGAGCCGACGCCAGCCCCCGAACGTGAAAAGACCCCCGAACAGGAAAAGACCGATCAGCACGCAAACGCCGAGGGTTTTGCGAGCGAGGCCGAATACAAGGCCTATCTGGATGCGGTTGCCGAAGATGCTCCGGTCGAGGAAGTCATCGTCGATATCGAGCGCGCAGCAGCACGCGAGGAGCTCGAGCGGCAGATCGAGGATGTGCGTTACGAGATCAACAATCTGCGCGCCCGGCTGCATATCGTTCGCCATCAGGCGGGCACCGTGGTCGAGCAGAACCTGCGCTGGGCCGATGCCAGCGCCCATGCACAGCTCGGCGATTATCCCTGGCTGAAACTGTCGGGCGCCATGGCCGCGGCCTTCCTCGTCGGCAAGGCCCTGCAGCAGCTGCCCTTCGGCTCACTGGTGAGCGCGGCGGCACCGATGCTGATTGCGGCGGCGCGGGAAAAAAGAAGGTAGCGGGCGCCCTTTCCCCGATGCATGCTACCCTGCCCTGACCGACAGAGCTTTGCTCGGTGCCGGCAGGGCCCGCCGGTGGCGCAAAGCCAGCCGGGCGATCTTCTTGCAATCAAGGCGCGCTTTTTCTATCTTTGCTGCGGGCACTTGAACAAAGGAGGTTGCCTATGACACCGCGGGACGCCTGATCCAGGACTATCGTGACTACTGCCTTTCCAAAGGCATCGACTACGCATGCATTCGATCCGTACGGCCGCACGACGATACCACGCTCTTCTGCAGCGCCGGTATGCAGCAGTACAAGCCCCTCTTCTCCGATCCGTCCCACAAGGGAACCGTCGCAAACAGCCAGGCCTGCCTGCGCATGGGCGACCTCGACGAGATCGGCGATGGCACGCATTTCCTGCACTTCACCATGCTCGGACTATTCTCCTTCCGTCAGATGACGGTCGGCGAAGCGATCGATTTCTGGCTGGATTTCCTTGGGCTGCTCGGGCTCACGCCCGACCATGTCACCATCCATCCCGACAGGCTGAAGGAATGGACTCCGCTCTATCGCGGCCGCGTGCCGATCATTCCCGATCCCGAATGCATATGGAGCGACGGCAGCATCAGCGGATACTGCACGGAATTCTATAAGGACGGGATCGAGATCGGCAATATCGTCAATCCGTTGGGAACCTGCATCGACGTCGGCTTCGGCGCCGAGCGGCTGGACATGATCGTCAACGGCACCCCGCCCGGGACCGTCGTCGACAGGCTCAAATCCGCGATCATGACGATCATCGATAGCGGCTACCGTCCCGGCGGCAAGGAGCACGGCTATGTTCTGCGCAAGCTCCTGCGGCACCTGCATGCCGTTGGCGGAATGCTCGACCATCCCTTCTTCCGTGAGGAGGTGGAGCGGCAGAGCCGGCTTGTCGAAAAGTACGAGCGGCTTCGCCACAAGCATCCCGACAAGTCACCGGAATGGTGGTTCGACACGCATGGCGTGGATGTCGAGACAATGCGGTCCTCGGGGGAGTGATGCCCGGCGCTTGATTGGGGAGGCGCTCCCCAATCTCGCTTGCCAGGTCTGATGACGGTGAGGTTGAGCCCGGAGCCCCCTCATCCGGCCCTTCGGGCCACCTCTCCCCGCCGGGGAGAAGGGGTGCCGCTGCAACGCCTCGGCATCCCATCAAGTCGTCACATCAGAGATGGTGCCGCCGGTTTCCCCTTCTCCCCTTGGGGAGAAGGTGCCCGAAGGGCGGATGAGGGGGCTGCGGTCGCAAACCTCCCCCAAGCCTATCCCAGCACCATCACCGCCGAAACTTCCGCCGTGCCGCCCGCATCACGCTTTCCGCAAGGATCACAAGACACCCGACCATGAGCAGCACCGCCCCTGCGGCCGGACCAATCAGTGCCGTTTCCACGGCGAGGCCGACGGCGAGCACCAGGAGCAGGCTGAACAGCGCCAGCGCCCCGTCATCGATGAACATGCCGATGAGTTCCTTGACGGCGATCCTGAGAATGCTCATCGGGCGGGCTCCATATGCGTGTCGTGATATTGGCGCAGCCGCTGCACGGCGATGAAGGAAAAGGCGGCAAGCAGGGCGAAGATGCCGATCAGCGAGAAATCCTCGCCCGGCCATGGGGCACCGATGCCCTCGCCCACCCAGAAGATGCCGAAAGCCGTCAGCAGCAGCCCGACCGTGAATTTCAGCGTGTTCTCCGGCACCGAGGACAGCGGCTTGTGGACGAGGAAGCCGATGACGAGCACGGCGATGCAGGCAATCAGCGCGCCGGCGCTCGCATAGGGCAGCATGCCGGGCCGCGCGCCTGTGGCGATCACGATGAACACCACTTCGATGCCTTCGAGCAGCACGGCCTTGAAGGCGGCCGTGCCGGCCAGGAAATCGGCGCGCCGGTCGGCGGACTGCCGGGCCAGTGCATCGGTCTCGGCGGCGAAGGCCTTTGCCTCGTCATGCAGCGCGATGAAGCCGGAAGCGCGCAGGATCGCCTTTCTCAGCCACCGCATGCCGAACAGGATCAGCAGCGTGCCGATGGCAAATTGCAGGATATCGATCGGGACAAGGCCGAGCAGCGGGCCGAAGACCAGCACCAGCACCGCCAGCACGAAAAGCGCCAGCCCCGTGCCGATAAAGGCCGGCCGCCAGCTCTGCGTGACGCCGACCGCAAGGATGATGGTGAAGGCTTCCACGACTTCCACGAAGGAGCCGAGGAAGGAGGCTGCCATTGTCGAGGTTATGCTAGTTATCGTCGTCATCGTCTGCTCGGTTTTCCTGGGTCTCGATCCGGACTGGCCGGGTCCACGGCAAGGAGAATGCCAGCAGCAATCCAGCCATGTCTATCGCACTTATGGCTCGGTAGACACCGGCTTTGTCGGGCGGGAAGATTGCCGGGCCGGGAGGACTGGCATGTGGCGGGCGCAGGTCGTGCCAAGGCTGTAGGTCAGGGACCTGTCCTGCCCTTTTCTATATCCTGCAAATCCGTAAGCGCCCCCTCGCCCCGCATGCCAGACGCATGACAGGGCGAGGCGGGCACATCGGGCAGCCCTCAACGCAATGGCTCTCCCGGGCTGCCTTCGATCTCGGGTTCGTAGTTGAAGCTCATGTAGATGACGATGAAGATGATGATCGCGAGGAACATCAGGCTCGTATAGATCGTGCCGAGGCCGAGGCCGCCATAGTCCGGCGGCTGCGAGAGATAGTCGCCGAGCGAGGCGCCGAGTGGCCGGGTGAAGATATAGGCGAGCCAGAAGGCCAGGATGCCGTCGAGCCTGAATGCGTAATGGGCAAACGCGATGGCGGCGATGATGGCGCCGAAGATCAGGCCCGTGGTGATGTAGCCAAAGCCGAAGACTTCGGAGATCAGGTCGCCGACCGCCGTCCCCAGAGCGAAGGTGAAGAGCACAACCAGCCAGTAGAAGGCTTCACGCCGCGCCGTGAAGATCGAGTGGATCGACAGCGTTCCCTCCCTGGCCCTCCACAGGATGAAGGTGATCACGAGCGCGATCGAGAAGAAGATGGTCGAACTCRGCAGCGGCACGCCGAAATTGTCGGTCAGATTGTCCGTCACCAGCGTTCCGACAACGCTGATCAGCACCACCGCCAGCCAGTAGACCGAGGGGACGTAACGCCGCTGGGCGAACTGCAGCACGATGGCGCCGATGAGGATCGCCGTCATGATGACGGAGGTGACCGTCAGGCCGAGGCCCATATTGACCGCCAGATAATCGGCGGCGGTCTCGCCCATCGTCACCGCCATCAGCTTGATCAGCCAGAAATCGACGGTGACGCGCGGCACGCGGTTGATGTCATCGACAGGCATGTTCGCCAGCCTGTCCGCCAGCCTGTCCGTTCGTCTTTCTGCCATTGGATCTCTCCTTGCGGCTTGCCTTCGGGTCACTTGCCGATCAACGCCATGGCCTCGGTCAGGAACTTGTCCGAGCGGGTGTCGTCATCGGCATTGCAGCGCTCGACCGCTTTCGCTTCGAGATCGTTGACCCTGGCCATGTCGGCATCGCTGAGCGTGGCCTTCGCCTTGGCCGCCCGCATGTCCCTCAGCATGTCCTCGCAGGGCACGGTCGCGGCATGGGCGGGCATGGTGACGGCCATGAGGCCGGCGATGGCGATGACGAAGGCATCGAGACGTGTCGTGGGGGGCGTCTTCATGGGATAACTCCTTGAATGCGGCGACCGGCGCCGCCTGCTTGAACAACGGTGGCTTCACGTTTTTCGCCACCGTGTCCGAACTTCTAGCCGACGGCCCATACGCGGCCTTTGCCGGGAAGATACGGTTTCGTAAGAAAGGTCGGCTGCGGGAAAAGCCGGGATCGGACCGATCCCGCCTGCTTACGAATCCGTAAGAATTCGATAAGGTGGCGGACACAATTCTGCGCGAATTGTGCGGCGTGAGAGTAATCTTCCGATCGTGAAAGGTTTGGACAGGCCATGCGCATTCTCGTCGTCGAGGACGATCAAAGGACGGCCGATTTTGTCGCTCGCGGCATGATCGAGGCGGGCCACGTCTGCGACGTCATCGACGACGGGCGCGACGCACTTTTCCAGGCGACACGGGAGCCATATGACGTGCTTGTCGTCGACAGGATGGTGCCCGGCCTCGACGGGCTGTCGCTGATCAAGGCGGTGCGCGCCGCAAGGATCGGCACGCCGGCGATTTTCCTGACCTCCGTCAGCGGCGTCGACGACCGCGTCGAAGGGCTGGAGGCCGGCGGCGACGATTACCTCACCAAGCCCTTCGCCTTTTCCGAGCTTCTCGCCCGCGTCAACGCGCTGGCGCGCCGCCCGCCCGTGCAGGACCAGAAGACGGTGCTGCGCGTGGCCGATCTCGAACTCGACCTGGTGCGCCGGCAGGTGACGCGGCAGGGCCAGGCGATCGAGCTGCAGCCGCGCGAATTCACCCTGCTCGAAGTGCTGATGCGCGGCGAAGGCCGGGTGCTGACCCGCACCATGCTGCTCGAACGCGTCTGGGATTTCCATTTCGATCCGAAGACCAGCGTCGTCGAAACCCATGTCAGCCGGCTGCGCGCCAAGATCGACAAGCCTTTCGACATTCCGCTGCTCCATACCGTGCGCAATACCGGCTACAGCCTGCATGCGCCGCGCTAGAGCATCGGACCGAAAAGTGTATGGCGGTTTTCGGATAATCCGATGCTGAAGGAAAAAACATCGGATCGAAAGGTGTGCAGCGGTGTTCGGATCATCCGATGCTGAAACAAAAAGCCGTTTCCGGGAAAAGCTCCAGGCTGCTGCGCAGCACGCCCTTCCGGCTGGCGCTCGCCTTCGGCCTGCTCTTCATCCTGGCCTTTCTGGTAGCCGGCATCATCACCTACCAGCTCCTGAAGCGCGATCTGGCCCAGGCGCTCGACGATTCCGTGCGCGAGACCTATTCGGTCGTCGCCTCCACCTATTCGCCGGCCGATATCGAAGACCTCGTCGCCGCTGTCGCAGCCTATGCCCGCCTCAACAATGCCGAGGACAGTATTTTCCTGCTGTCAGGCGACAAGGGTAAGCGGCTTGCCGGCAATGTCTCGCCCTTTGCGGCGCAAGACGGCCTTTCGACCATCGAGTCCGGCGACATCGGCCAGAAGGGCGACGACCGCATCCGCATCCTGGCGGGCACCGTCGGCGGCAACCGGCTGATCGTCGGCGAGAGCTTTGCCGAAACCGAGGATCTGGAACGGATCGCGCTGATGAGTTTCGGCTGGGCGACCGGCGGCATCGTGCTCCTCGCCTGCGGCGGCGGCGCCTTTCTCGCCGCCCGCGCACAGCGCCGGCTCGACGGCATCGAGCGGGCGATGAGCGACGTTTCGGCCGGCGATCTTGCGCGGCGCATTCCGCTCGAAGGCAATGGCGACGATATCGATGTCGTCGCCGCCCATATGAACCAGGCACTGGACCGGCTGTCGGCCCTCGTCGAGGGCATGCGGCAGGTGAGCGCCGATATCGCCCATGACCTGAAGACGCCGCTCAACCGCCTGAAGATGACCGTCGAGCAGGCGATCGAACAGGGCGGCCGCGGCGAGGATGTCCGGCCGCTTCTGATCGACGCCCGCGAGGAAAGCGACCGCATCAATGCCACCTTCGAGGCGCTGCTGCGCATCTCGCAGATCGAGGCCGGCGCCCGCAAGGCGCGCTTCCGCCCGGTCGACATCAGCGACATCATGGCGTCGGTTGCGGAAATCTACTGCGGCGTTGCCGAGGATAACGGCCAGTCGCTCGACTTCGCCGCCAGGCCCGCCTCCCCCTGCATGGTCAATGGCGACCGCGAACTGCTGACCCAGCTCTTCGTCAACCTCGTGGAAAACGCCATCAACCATTGCCCGCCGACGACCAGGATCACCCTTGCCCTGCAGGCCGGCGATGACGGCTTTGCGGCTGGTATTTCCGATGACGGCCCCGGCATTCCCGAAGCCGAGCGCGAACTCGTCTTCCGCCGCCTCTACCGCCTCGACAAGAGCCGCACGACATCGGGCAGCGGCCTGGGGTTAAGCCTCGTCAAGGCAATCGCCGACCTGCACGCCGCCCGCATCACGCTCGCCGACCGCCATCCAGGCCTTGGCGTTACGCTTGTTTTTCCTGCGCAGCAGGGATGAAACTGGCAAAAGCCGGGCTCTCTTTGGAGATTCGCGGTCCTCACCTCTCTTGCCATGTTAGATAAAAGCAAGGTTGAGGCCGGAGCCCCCTCATCCGCCCTTCGGGCACCTTCTCCCCGCTGGGGAGAAGGGGTTGCCGCACCGTCCGCTCCGCATCGGACTGTCAAACGCGCCGCAAAGGGCGCAACGGGTTTCCCCTTCTCCCCGCCGGGGAGAAGGTGGCCCGAAGGGTCGGATGAGGGGGCTCCGGCCTCAACCGCGCTTTTGTCTGAGCTTGCAAGGCAGGATGGGGGTGGCGCCCTCACCCATCACCCCCGCTCGCTCTGCACCTCATCTGCCGTCCTCGCGATAAACCGCTTCGAGACCAGCCAGCAGCCGAGCGCCCAGAGTGCGCCGGCGACCCAGCCGGCGAGCACGTCCGTCGGGTAATGGACGCCGAGATAGATGCGGCTGAGGCCGATGATGACGGCGAGGAAGATGCCGGCCGCCATGACGAAGATGCGTGTGGCGCGGTAGCGCTGCGTGCGGGCGAGCAGCGCGCCGAGCGTGAGATAGGTGACGGCGGAGACCATCGCATGGCCGCTCGGGAAGCTCATGTCGCTGACATCGACGAGATGCGGAACGATATCGGGCCTGGCGCGGGCGACGATGATCTTGAGTGCCGTGCTGGCGAGCCAGCCCGACAGGACCGAGAGAAACAGGAAGACGGCAATCCCGGTCTTGCGGTCGAGCAGCAGATAGACGGTCGCAAGCGCGGTCAGGATCGTCAGGACGGTCACGCCGCCAAGGCTGGTAATGTCGCCCATCGCGTGGGTGAGCCATGACGGGCCGATCGGCAGGCTGAGATCGCCAGGCTGGCGCAGCCACAAGAGGATCGTCTGGTCGAAGCCGAGCGTTTCGCCCTCCAGCACCTCGCTCGTCAGCCGCTGCAGCAGGAAAAGGCCGCCGGCGATGCATGCGAAGGTGATGAGCGTCATCGGCTCATACTGGTTCAGCCAGGTCTTGATACGCTGCTGCATTCTTCTCCCGTCACACAAGATTACGCGCCCGGAAAGTTCCGGCGCAGGAACCCATCAACTGTGTGCAGCGGCTTGATTTTGCAAGGGGTGGCTGCCTCCGGCCGGCCCTCGCCGACGAGCGGCAGGCCGATCAGAGCCGGATGGCCGTTTCCTCCTTCGCCGTGCGGATGACGATCATGGTGAAATAGCGGGCGACATTGTTTTCATCGCGGAAAAGCCGTTCGCACAGCGCATCGAATTCCTCCATGTCGCGCAGGCGCAGCATCAGCACGACATCGGTTTCGCCCGTGACGGAATAGGCTTGCGAGACCGCCTCCTCGGCGACCGCGATATCGAGAAAGCGGCGCATATGCGTCTCGCCGTGCAGCTTCAGTTCCACCGTCACAAGGGCCTTGATCCCGCGCCCGGCCTTTGCCGGATTGAGGATAGCGACGATGCGGTCGATGACACCCGATTTGCGCAGCCGCTGCACGCGGCGCAGGCAGCTGGAGGGAGCAAGACCCACCTCGTCGGCCATGTCGATATTCGTGCGCGACGCGTCGCGCTGCATGAGGTTCAGGAGTTTGCGGTCGATGCGATCCATTCCCGGAGCATAGCGGCCGAACAGGCATTTGCAATAAAATTGCAAGGCACTGCAATCTTTGACCGCAAATTCGAAGCGAACGGGTCTAGCAGATTGGGGCACCACAAAAGGGGTCTCCGATGTCGTTCCTATCCTTCGTGAAGCGCAATACCAGCCAGACACTCGCCATCTACTGGGTGCTTGTCCGCATCACCGTTCCGATCGCAATCCTGACCGAGATCCTGTCGCGGATGGGTCTGGTCAAGGCGGCAGCACCCGCCTTCGCGCCGGTCATGAACCTGATCGGGCTTCCGCCGGAACTGGGCCTTGCCTGGCTGACCGGCATGCTGGTCGGGATCTGGGGCGCCGTCCCGCTCGTCTTCACCCTCGTTCCCGCATCCTCGCTCAGCGTCGCCGACGTGACGGTCTTCTCGGCCCTGATCCTGTTTGCGCACGGCCTGCCGATCGAGCAGAAGATCATCCAGAAAGCCGGCCCGGGCATGATCGCGACCACGGTGCTGCGCATCGCGGGCGGCCTGCTCTATGCCTTCATGCTGCACCATGTTCTCTCGGCGACGGGCTGGCTGTCGGCGCCGGTCGATCCCGTCTGGCTGCCGATGGGCGCGACACCCGGCTGGGCCGATTACCTCATGGGTCTTGCCGAGACCATGATGTGGATGCTCGTCATCCTGCTTACCCTCTCCTGGACGCTCGAGATCCTCAAGGTGACCGGGCTCATGGAATGGATGATGAAGGCGCTTTCGCCCGTGCTTCGCCTTGCCGGCATCCGCGGCGAGGCCGGACAGCTGACGGCGATCGGCCTGTTCCTCGGCATTTCCTACGGCGCCGGCCTGCTGATCCGCGAGGCGCAATCGGGGGCGATCTCGCCGCGCCAGATCTTTCTCTCCTGCGTGTTCATGGGTTTTGCCCATAGCGTCATCGAGGACACGATCGTGGTGATGTCGCTCGGCGCCGACCTCAACGGCGTCCTGACCGGCCGGCTCGTCTTTGCGGTTGCGGCCTGCGCGGCCATCGCCGCCCTGCTTCGCCACCTGCCCGACAAGGCTTTCTTCGCCCGGATGTTCCGGCCGGCGACCATGGAGGCCGAACGGCGATAGGCGTCGGCAAGTCCGGCGCGGGCAGATCCCGCGCCGATCACATAGGGTTCACCGAACTTTGAACTCACCTCTTCATCTACCGCTTTCTCGACCTTCGTATAGTTACAAATCCCGGCCAACGCGGTGATCTTGACGGGACGGAAGAACAGTCACTCCTGGATAGCGGATGGTTGGCCATGGATCGAGACACGCCCTGTCAGCGCATGAACGGCCACGCGCCGTTGCAGCCGATCCCCCGTCCAGGCTCTGCGAAATCCCTGGCATCCCCTCCCTCCCGACCGCGCCATCCTCAAATCCGCATAGAGAAGAACCGCATGCACAAGACAGTGCTGGCCGCCGCCGCAGCGCTTGCCGTTTCCGCCGTGCCCTCGCTTGCCGCCGGCAAGGAACCGCTGAATGATCGAGCCGCAAACCAGATCAGGACGCAGTTCTCCAGGCTGATGGATCTCGCCAACCGGCACGATTTCAAGGGCCTGCACGCAATGTTCTGGCAATCGCCCTCTGCCCTCCTCGTCGCCAAGAGCGCCATTCCCGCCGAAGGAAACTGGGCGGGTTTCTGGGGCAACGAAGCGATCGACCGGAAGCTGCACGACATCGGCACATCCGGCCCCGTCGTGCTCGAGCCGGACTACACGAAACTCAAGGTCGTCGGCCTGACGCATGATGTGGCCGAATCCTACGCGCCGATGAACATCACCGTCTCCTATGCCGGCCAGGACGGGACGCCCAAGCCCTTCCTGATGATCATCGACTGGATTCATGTCGGAAAGGACTGGAAGGTTGCTTCGGAAATCATTCTGCCGGTGCCGCCGGCACCTGCCGCCAAGGGTTAGCTGCCCGCAAGACTGAAACCCTCCCCCAACCCTACGCCGCCCGTGCCGCCTGCCCCCGTTCAGGCACGGAGCGACAACAGAAAGGACCTCGAAATGTCTGCAATGACCAGAACCCTCTTCGTTTCCCTCGGCCTCGCCCTGATGTCGGCACCGCTCGCAGAGGCAAAGACCATGTCGCCGGCGGCCGTCGCAACGATCGGACAGCACAAGCTGCTGACGGATGCCGATGGCCTGTCGCTTTACACCTACGACAAGGACCAGCCCGGAAAGTCCGACTGCACCCTGCTCTGCGCTCTCGCCTGGCCTCCGTTCGAAGCACCGGCCGGCGCCAAGGCTTCCGGCCCCTGGAGCGTCATCACGCGGCCGACCGGCGTCACCCAGTGGGCCTATAACGGCGCGCCGCTCTATACCTATCACTTCGATTCCCAGCCGGGAGACGTTCATGGTGACGGCGCCGAAGGCGTCTGGCATGTCGCCCGGCCCTGAGGTCGGCTCTCCGACAACTCGCTGAAGAGATCACATCCATCATGACGTTTGCGGAAGGTGCGCGGGAATTGGCACCGCCAAAAACCGCACCATAGGCAATCTCTTGCCGCCCCGACGCTGGCGCGCTCATCCTATTGGCGTCAACGCGCCGGGACGGTTCTTTGAATCTCTACAAGCCCGAGCATAGCGGTCGCGCGCCGTGCGCCCCGCCCCTCTGGTCTCATCCTCAGTGAAAAACCGGAAATCTCCGACGTAGTCGAAAACGCAGTTTCGATCTGCTGAAGCTGGCATTGGTGCAGTCGGTCGATCAGACCACGCCGACAACACAATGTGACGCATGACCGCCTGTTTTTCGAGCAGGACACTTTTTCCCGCTCGCAAACATTCCCCCAATTTTCGCCGGAACGCGGCATAGCACTTATTTGTGGATCACGTGCAATTTCGCCGCGAAAATGCGGCGCCGATGTTGCCAATATGTTCCAAAGCAGCTCTCATCAACCAAGAGGGGGACGCTGATTCGTATTAAGTTATGGTGGCCGGAACGTGCCCAAAACCGAATATGGAATTTACACTGACGTCCTAAACCGTCACCCCGCCGAAAATATCTGTCATGCTTTTGATTTCGCTGCCTGGCTTGGCTGCCCCCTAAACAACTACCTTGTTATCAACTTCGATAGCGAGAGCGCAGAACAATCGGGCCACATCTTCCGGGCGGTCAGACATAAATACCGCGACTGGCTGAACCGTCGCACCAAGCAACTCCACGGCTTCGCCCTGCCTCCCATGTACGTCTACACTCACGAAAATCCGGACGGCCATGCCCACTGTAACTGGGTCGTACATGTTCCTCCCGCCCTGCAAGCTGATTTCGACAAGAAGCGGCTGAAATGGATCGAGCGAGCGCATCGCAATGTACGTCGTTACGATGTGAAGGTAGAACCCGTTTGTCCAGAGACCGCAAAAACCCTCTGTAAATACATCATCAAAGGTACGGATCCGTTGTATGTGAATTATCTGCACCTTCAGGAGTATGCAGAACCACAGGGCCGTGTGTGGGGACGGCGGGCGGGCACCAGCCCGGCGCTCAGTCGTGGTGCAAGGACCGAGGCTGGTTTCGTTGCGAAGCGGGATCGTGGGAAGCTCCGAGCTGCTAACTATGCCCGTCGCAATGCAGCTTGATGCCGCTTGGCCCGATTTGGTTACCTATTTGCTCGAGTGCCGTGCTACGAACTTGCCCTACCGCGCAATCGTCCCAACGATAGGGAGCTTATGTTCGCGCACAGACACTCCAGATCAGCGCCTGCACATCCCCGAAATCAGAGCTTCCGGAAAAGGGACGCGAATGAAGAAGCTACCCGGCGCCGTTCTTGTACTTGCGATCGCCGTCCATGGCGCCGGGGCACGGGCAGACGATGCGGCACCGCCCTCCTACGCCGATACGACACTGACCGGCGACTGGCACGGCTACCGCAACTGGCTGCGCGACCAGGGCGTCACCTTCACGATGTCCCAGACCAGTGACGTGCTCGGCAATGTCTCCGGCGGCCTGAAACGCGGGACGGCCTATGACGGTGTCTTCCAGCTGCAGGGTGATTTCGACATGGACCGGCTGGTCGGCTGGACCGGCGGCGCCATCCATATTTCCGGTTATGCGATCCAGGGCCAGGGCCTGTCCGGCAAGGATATCGGCAATCTCCTGACAGTCACCTCGGTGGAAGCCGATCCCGGCTTCCGGCTCGGGGAATTCTATCTCTCGCAGAGCCTCATGGACGACAAGGTGACGGTCAGGCTCGGGCAGATCCTGGCGGACCAGAGTTTCGCGATCAGCAATACGGCGAGCCTTTTCGTCAACTCCACCTTCGGATGGCCGGGCATCTTTGCCGCCGATCTTCCCGGAGGCGGACCGGCCTATCCCTTCGCCGTTCCCGGCGCGCAGATCATCGTCAAGCCTGACGATGCCTGGACGCTGCAGGCCGCCATCTTCAATGGCAGCCCGACCGGGTCCGACCCAGACGGCAATGCCAATGGACTGGGATTTCCGCTGGGCGATGGCGTCCTGGCGATTGCCGAGGCAGGTTATGCCTATATGCCCGCAAAGGGCGGGACCGGCCTGCCCGGCACCTACAAGATCGGCGCCTGGTACAATTCCGAAGAATTCGACAGCCTGACCACCGCATCGAACGGCGTTTCGCTCGCCGATCCGCTCTCGAGCGGCAGCCCGCGCCGGCTCTCGGGCAATTTTGCGGTCTATGCCGTCGTCGACCAGACGCTCTGGCAGGAGCCGGGAAGTTCGGACAATGGGCTCAATGGATTTTTCCGGATTGCCGTGGCGCCGCAGCAGGAGCGCAACAGCATGAACTGGTATTTCGATATGGGCCTTGCCTATAAGGGGCTTCTGCCAGGCCGCGACGACGACACCGCCGGCATCAGCTTCGCCTATGCCAGCATGAGTTCGGGCATGTCGGATCAGGTAAAGGCCGAAAATGCCTTCAACGGCACATCTCAGCCGGTGCCGAGTTCCGAAGCCGTGATCGAAGCCACCTATCAGGCGGCCGTCACGCCATGGATGACGGCGCAGCCATTCTTCCAATATGTCATCCGTCCCGGCGGCAATGCAGCCGATCCCGACAAGCCGAATTCACGGATCCAGAACGCGGCGATTTTCGGCCTCAGGGCAGTCGCGTCTTTCTAAGAGTTTCATCAAGACCTCCGGCGCGGCCCGCGCATCCGGCAAGCTGAAGCGGCGCCCGTCCACCGGGCGCCGCCTTTCTTTGATGCGAGCGGCTTTTACACGAGCGGTCCGCGGCCGGTCGCAATCAGGTCCTCTTCCTCATCGCGCTGGTGCCCGCCGAATGCGGCGGCCGCAGCGGCGATGAAGGCGCCGACGAGCAGCGAGAGCGAGCCGATCAGCGCCGAGGTCGCGGCAGCCTTGCGGGCCTTGTCGGCGGCAGCCTGTGCCGCAACCTTGGCATCGTCGATCTGCTTCAGCACGGTATCGACCCTGGCGCGGGCATCGGCCTCGGAAAGCCCTGTCCGGGCCGAGACGATGCCGGCAATATAGGTCTTGTCACCGTCAGGCACCGAGCCGTTCGCGGCACCCTGCAGCAGGATCCGGGAAATCTCGGCCGTGGCCGCGCCATTATCCTCGCTGGCGCGATTGGAAATATTCTGCGGCCGCAGCAGCGCGTCCGTGAAATAGGCCGTGGCCATGCCGGGGCCGGCCGTATCCGTATCCGAAGCCGAGGCTGAAGCGGCAGACCCGCCTGCGACACCAGCGGCCATTGCAGCCTGGCCGGCCGCACTTGCACCGGCACCCGCAAGCGAGGTCAGCGACGACGCCAGGAAACCGGCGACGAAGACGGTCGCGAGCGCCCAGCTGAGGAAGCCATGCGCGGTATCGCGGAAGAAGACCTCATTGGTGTGGATGACCGCCCATTTGGTCCTCAGACGCCCGGTCAGATAGCCGCCGAGCGCCGACGAGAGCCACTGCACGACGACAAGCCAGATCGCCGCGGTGATGCCGACTGTCGCAGCCGAGCTGCTCTCGCCCGACCAGGGAGAGACCATCGTCAGCCCCACGCCGGAGCCGAGCAGCAGCAGGATGAGCGTGATGCCCGTCGCCGCCACGGCGCCGCCGACGATCGGGCCCCAGGCAATGGCAGGCTTCGAGGATTCGACCGGCATCGCACCTGTGCGATTGCCGGCGATGACTCTTTCTTCAGCAAGAGACATGGCAGCCTCCTATCGCATGAAGAGCACGAGCAGGATGACGATCGGCAACGGGATGCCCAGAAGCCAGAGAAGAATACCGCGACCCATTTGAAAATCCTCCGTGAATTGAATGTGTTCGCGAGAACCGAACGCCACCGAATACTGTTTGTTCCCGAGGCGGATGCGGCGTGGGTGCGTGGAAGTTTGCCCGTTTGGTTCCTTCGAGACGGAAGCGGGTAAGCGGATGCGCACGCGGCCCGAAGGGCCGGATGACGAGGCTGCGGGCGGCAGGCCGCAACACCGGCCCGCAGATCGGCCGACGCAATCCTCAACCTGCATGGAACAGGCGACTCCGCCCCGCGTTCCCATTTCAGAAGAAAGGAATATTTCATGGCCCGTAAGACAAAACCGCTCGTCGAAGTCGCCGCCAGAACTGAGGAAGGCCGCGTGCCGCTCGGCATCATGAACACCAAGCAGGCGCTCGACCTGCCCGAAGAGCTGGATGTGGAGATCTCCCATCCGGACGAAGAGGCCGGCGCGACGGATAACTTCATCGACAGGGACGAACTGTGCAGGGTCCGGAGAAAAGCCCATGGCAAGGGATGAGCATGAGCAAAGCGACCGCGAGCAGGTCTGGAGGAAATTCCGCAAGGCGGTGAACATGACGCCGGCCACGCTCGAGAAATGGCTGGCGACCGACGAGAGCAAGGCGAATGGCTGGCAGGAGGAAGGCGGCAACGAAACGATCGGCCATCACTCCGGCCGCCGGATCGTCGAGATCAGGCACAAGAAGAAGGCCGACCTGACAGAGGCCGACTATGCCCACATGCGCAAGGTCGTCGGCTACGTGCATCGCCACCTCGCCCAGGGCGGGCCGCAAGAGGACAAGGAGCATTCCCCCTGGCGCTACTCGCTGATGAACTGGGGCCATGACCCCCTAGTCAAACACTGATGCACCCCGTGCATCAATGTTTGATCCAGCACCCCCCTGGGTCAAGGCGCAGCCTTGATCCCAACGTCAAGGCGCAGCCTTGATCCCAACGTCAAGGCGCAGCCTTGATCCCCATCGGCATTGTCAGAAAATCTATCTTTATGCCGTTCGAGAAGGTGCCCGGAAAACTCCAGGTGACATGCGACCAGCGGCGAACTCTGCATCTTCGGATGACCGTAAGTTCGAAGGCTTCAGTCGACCGAACATGTACCTCAAGCGCCATTTTTCCGTGAAAAGAGCGCCCTCATGATCTTGAAGAAATCCTTGATCAGCCGAATGTAGGTCCAATGGTTTGGATATTCGTCATATGACACCTCCCAAGGCGGCGTGCGCGGATCTCTTTTCTTGCGCCTGACACCCCAGGGGCCGACCTTGTCGCCTCCCGATTTCCGGATCGCTCTCTTGAGTGCATCGATCTCGTCGCGCTCTGTCGGCATTTAAACCCTAAACACTCCGGAAGTCATGAGACGCTCAACGTCGGGGCCGCAGGCGGAAAATTCCGGAGTTCGGTAACAACTGCCACCAAACCAAGTTGCGTCATTTGGCAGGTTTGCGCCAGAAGCGGTCATGTTCCGACTGTTGGATACAATGGCAGAGCGTTAGGTCCCCAGTCTCCGGTTTTCCGCAGAAAGCACCTTTCTTAGGAAAAACCGCCGGGGTGTACGGTCGTCCCCTTCGAGTTCCCCAAACTGCTCGTAACCAAGCTTCAGGTAGAACGGTTTTGCTTGAAAGTCGTAAGTGTCCAGGAAGATGCCCAGGTATCCCCGTTCGCGAGCGATGCGCTCTGCTTCTCCCATTAATTGACGGCCAAGCCCCTTTCCTCGGAGTGCCTCAGGCACAACCAAATACTTGACGAACAGCCAATTGAGTTCATCGAACGCATACAGGCCGCCGACGATCTCCTCAGTCTCCGGTTGCCTCAAAACTATGCCAAGATGAGGCCATTCCGCTATGGTCGCGGTGTGGTGGCTGTTGAATTCCACCAGCGGCTTAAGGAGTTGGTCAAGCTCATCAGCAGTTGGCTCGGCCGAGAGGGTCTCTATAATTGCAATCATCGCGCGAGAATGCGTGAAAGGACGGCCGTTGTCCAGTCGATCGTTGCGGCTGTTCATCCGCTTCGGGGCCGACAGGCGCGGCTTGATCCATACTCAAGCTTCCGCGCCCCGCGAAAGCCCCGCCTATTGATACCCGTCATACGCGAGCTATTTCGCCGTCATGGATCATCTCTTCGACGACGACACGCATCACAAGAGCCTGCGCGCGGGATTGCGCCGCATTGAGCGGGGTGACGGCCGCAAGGCCATGCTGCTGCAATTCATCTTTACCGTCATAGACATCGCCATCCTCGCCTTCTTCGTGCTCGGCCCCTATTTCCGCGCCGCCCCCACCTATCTCGTCATCGATTACGTCATCGCCGTCTGGATCGCCGCCGAGATCGCGGCGCGCGCCGTTGCGGCCCCCTCGCTGCGCAGCTGGATCCTGCGGCCGATGACCTGGATCGATTTCATCGTGCTGGCGACGCTGCTCTTTCCCGATGCGCTCTTCAACTTCGCCTTCCTGCGCGTCATGCGGCTCTGGGCGATCGGGCGAAGCCCGCTGCTGAAGGAGGCGCTGCGCCGGATGAGCTGTGGCTATGCGCTCGATGTCGTGCGCGCGGTGATCAATTTCCTGGTCTTCCTCTTCCTCGTCACCGGCTTCGTCTACACCTCCTTCTTCTACAACCAGCCGGGCGGCGAAGGCTTCGTCGACGCGCTCTATTTCACCGTCGCGACCGTGACCACGACGGGCTTCGGCGACATCACCCTGCCCGGAACGCTCGGCAAGCTGACCTCCGTCGTGACGATGATCGTCGGCATCTCGCTCTTCGTGCGGCTGGCCCAGGCGGTGGTGCGGCCGCACAAGGTCACCTTCGCCTGCCCGCGCTGCGGCCTGCAGCGCCACGATGCCGATGCCGTCCATTGCAAGGCCTGCGGCGAGATCCTCAACATTCCAGACGAGGGCACGTAAGCTGCTGCCTGCCCAAAAAACGACCGCGCCGCGGAACCGCCTGCCTTCCCTATCGTTAGGATCAAAGCCCCCTGAGATCCGAAGGATAGAGAATGAGCGTTATCAGTGAGTTCCAGTCATTCATTGCGAAAGGCAACGTCATGGACCTGGCCGTCGGCGTCATCATCGGCGGCGCCTTTGGCGGCATCGTCAAGTCTCTGACTGATGACATCATCATGCCCGTCGTCGGCGCGGTCCTCGGCGGCTTCGATTTCTCGAACTATTTTTTCCCGCTCTCTTCCACCGTCAATGCGCCGACCCTTGCGGCCGCCCGCGCCCAGGGCGCCGTCTTCGCCTATGGCAGCTTCATCACCGTCGTCATCAACTTCCTGATCCTCGCCTGGATCATCTTCCTGATGGTCAAGGGCGTAAACTTCCTGCGCGCGCAGGTGGAGCACCAGGAAAAGACCGGAGAGACCCCGCCCGCCCCGCCGCCGGCCGATGTGCGGCTCCTGACCGAGATCCGCGACCTGCTGGCGAAAAAGGCGGCGTGAGACAGCAGGCCGGCAGCCCGGCCCTGCCGGCCGCAGCTCAAATGCAATTCCGCTAAATCAGCGGGTGATATCGGGCAGGATTTGGGTCTATACCGGGGCTGCCCCCGAAATCGCCTCCCGAGTCCGCCATGCCGCTTCCCTATCGCAATTCCCGGCTGCTTCGCCGTTCCCGCGTCATCTGGGGATCCTTCTCGCTCTGGCGGCCACGGCTGGTTTTCTGGTGCGGGGCGCTGGCGATCGGCCTTGTCAGCGTCGGTTTTGCCAGGCTTGCCGATCTCGCGCAAAAGGCCTTTGCCGGCCTGACGGCATCGGGCGAATGGTCGTTCCTGCTGCCGCTCATTGTCAGCCCGCTCGGCTTCATGCTCTCGGCCTTCCTTGCCATCAGACTGTTTCCCAATTCGCAGGGCAGCGGCATTCCCCAGGCGATTGCCGCCCGTCACCTGCGCGAGGAGGAAGACCGCTCGCGGCTGCTTTCCCTGAGGATCGCCGCCGGCAAGATCGCACTTACCGTTCTCGGCCTTTTCTGCGGCGCCTCGATCGGCCGCGAAGGACCGACGGTGCAGGTCGGTGCCTCGATCATGCTGGCGGTGGCGCGTTTCGGCGGCATGGCGCAGGCCCGCGGCCTGATCCTGGCCGGCTCGGCTGCCGGTATCGCCGCCGCCTTCAACACGCCGCTTGCCGGCATCGTCTTCGCCATCGAGGAGATGAGCCGCACCTATGAATCGCGCGCCAATGGCGTCGTTCTGACCGCCGTCATCCTCTCCGGTCTCGCAGCCCTCGGCCTTGCCGGCAGCTACAACTATTTCGGCGAGGCCTCCGTTTCGCCGGCTGGCCTCAGCGACTGGGGCCTCGTGCTCGCCTGCGGCATCGGCGGCGGCGCGCTCGGCGCCGGCTTCAGCGGACTTGCCCTGCATTTCGGCCAGCGCATCCGCCGCTGGGCGCAGCCGCAGCCCCTGCCGCGCATGGTGGCGCTTGCCGGCCTCTGCGGCCTGGCGGTCGCCGGCATCGGCATCGCCTTCGGCGGCACGACCTTCGGCACCGGCTACGAACAGGCGCGAAGCGCCGTCGAAGGCCACCCGCTGCCGCTCCTCTTCTTCGCCGGCAAGCTGGTGGCGAGCTTCCTGTCCATGCTCTCGGGCATTCCGGGCGGCATCTTCGCCCCTTCGCTCGCCGTCGGCGCCGGCTTCGGCAGCACGGTCGGTCTGGCTCTCGGCACCAGCATCGCGCTGGCAGCCATCCTCGGCATGACCGGCTATTTCTCCGGCGTCGTGCAGGCGCCGATGACGGCCTTCGTGATCATCCTGGAAATGACCGGCGACCACCAGGCCGTCATCCCCATCATGTCCGTCGCCATGCTCGGCTACCTCACCTCCCGCCTGCTCTCGCGCGAGCCGCTCTATCACGGCCTCTCCCGCGTCTTCATCGCCGCGGCGGTGCGGGCACGGCGGGCAGTCGAACGCGAAGAGGCCGCGGCCTGAGGGCGCGCGTAGCGACGCATCCTTGAACCAAACCCCGGCCTCGCGAGTTCTCCCCGCAACCGAGGGAGAAACACCATGTCCGCAGGTCTCATCGAAGGCTTCCAGCAGCGTCGCCTCCCGGGCGATGGCCTGGAGATCGACGCGCTTGTCGGCGGAAACGGCCCGCCGCTGCTGCTCCTGCACGGCTGGCCACAGACGCGCATGTGCTGGTCGCGTGTCGCGCCTGCCCTTGCCGCGCATTTCACCGTCGTCATTCCCGACCTGCGCGGCTATGGCCGCAGCGACAAGCCCGAAGGCAGCGCCGATCACCAGACCTATTCCAAGCGCGCCATGGCCCGCGACCAGATCGCCACCATGCGCGCACTCGGCTTCGAGCGCTTTGACGTCGGCGCCCATGATCGCGGCGCCCGCGTCGCCTACCGCCTTGCTTTCGATCATCCCGAAGCCGTCACGCGCCTTGCAAGCCTCGACGTCATCCCGACGGCCGACATGTGGGCGCGGATGGGCGCGAAGGAGGCCGTTTCGGCCTGGCACTGGTCTATGCTGGCCCAGCCGGACGGACTGGCGGAAAAACTTGTCGGCGGTGATCCGGAATGGTTCGTGCGCTACATTCTCGCGCATCAATCCGCACCCGGCTTCATCTTTCCGGAAGAAAATCTCGCCGACTATCTCGCCTGCGCCCTAGACCCGCGGAGCGTCCATACCTGGGCCGAGGACTATCGCGCCGGCTGGACGATCGACCGCGAGCTCGACGAGAAGAACCGCGGCTGGAAGCTCGACATGCCGCTCCTGATGCTCTGGGGCGAGCGCGGCACACTGAAAGGCAGGGATGGGTCGATCCCTGGCGGGCCTGGGCCGAACAGGTGGAGGGTGAAGCCCTGCCCTGCGGTCACTTCATTCCCGAGGAAGCACCCGATGCCGTCATCGCGCATTTCACCCGGTTCTTCGGCGCGGCGCGCTGACGGCCACCTTCCGTGCGCGCCGCCGCCATGAAAGCGCCCTGCTTCAGAAGGCCGAGCGGATGGTGCCGCCATCGACGCGCAGCGTCGCACCGCTGATATAGCCGGCATGATGGCTTGAGAGATAGATGACGGCAGCTGCGATCTCATCGGGACGGCCGAGACGGCCGATATCGTTCGGCACCATCTCCTTGACGCAGCCGCTTTCGATGTCCTCCCAGCGATCGCCCCAGCCATGCGCGGGCGCGATCTTTTCCAGGAGGTCCCGCACGGCCGGCACGAGGATCGCGCCGGGCGACACGACATTCGACGTGACGCCCGTATCCTTCAGCCGCCGCGCCAGCGAGACCGCGAGATTGTGGCGCGCGGCAAGCGACGCTTCGTAATCCGGCTGCATCGGGATCGGTTGCGAGGCCAGGCCGCCGCCGATCTGGATGACCCGGCCAAAGCCGCGACCGACCATTGCCGGCACCAATCCCCGGATCATCCTGACGGCCGAGACGACGTTGATCTGATAGGTCTCCACCCAATTGGCCGGTGTTGCCGAATGCCAGTCGAGATGGTGGTAATGGCCGGCATTGTTGACGAGAATATCGATATCGCCGCCGGCAAGCGCCTGGCGGATAACCGCTTCGGCCCCTTCGTCATCGGCGAGGTCGCCGATCGCCACGTCCGCCCTGCCGCCGGCCGAAACGATGGCCCCGGCCACAGCCTCGGTGCGCGCCCGGTCACGGCCGTGCACCACGACGGCAACCCCTTCGGCCGCAAACATGTTCACCATCGCCTCGCCGAGCCCCGAAGACGAGCCGGTCACGAGGGCCCGCTTGCCGGAAAGCTGCATATCCATTGTCTTTCTCCATTTGACGATCTTGGATGAGACAAGAATAGGCGCTAGAGATTATCCCGATTAGCCGTTTAAATCGGGACGAACCATGCCGATATTCCGCACAGTAGAGGGCGGTGGATTCACCGAAATCAGGGCGGCGATCGCCGTTGCCGAGCATCTGAGCTTCCGCGCCGCCGCCGATGCGCTATCGATGTCGCCGACGGCGCTGAGCAGCAATGTGCGCGCGCTGGAGGACCGGCTCGGCATCCGCCTCTTCAACCGCACGACCCGCAGCGTCTCGCTGACCTCCGCCGGCGAGGAGTTCATCGCCAGCGTGGCCCCTTCGCTGGCCGCCATCGAACAGGCCATGCAGGCTGCCGGCAGCCATGGCACGCGTCCCTCCGGTACATTGCGCATCAACAGCTCGGTCACCGGCGCCCATGAAATCCTGACACCGCTGATACAGGCCTACATGGCGCGCCACCCGGCCGTACAGGTGGAGCTGTCGAGCGAAAGCCGGCTGGTGGATGTGGTGCTGGAAGGCTGCGACGCCGGCATCAGGCTTGCCGAATCCGTGCCGGCCGAAATGGTGGCCGTGCCCCTGCCCTTCGGTCTCGATTTCTGCGTGGTGGGCGCGCCCGGCTATTTCGCCGATCACCCGGCGCCGCGCACGCCGCTCGATCTGGCGGCACACAGCTGCATCCGCTCGCGGGCATCGGGCGGCGGCATCTACCGCTGGGAATTTGAACAGAATGGCGAAACGCTCGAGATCGATGTGCCGGGCGCGCTGACGCTCGACGACCAGTCGCTGATGCTGAAGGCCGCCATCGCCGGCATGGGGCTTGCCTATATTTCCCGGGCGATCGCCGCTGAGGCGGTCGCGACCGGCAGGCTTGTGACGGTGCTGGAAGACTGGGTGGCGGGCTCCTCAGCCCTTTGCCTCTACTACCCGCGCAACCGCAATACTTCCGCGGCACTTCGCGCGCTGATCGATCTGATCCGCGCAGACAGCGGCAGCCGCGGCTGAGACTGGTCGAGCCTGTAGGGTCTCTGCGCCACCAGGCTCAGAAGCGGCAAGGCCCAGCGCAGGCCATCCCATTCCGGCGCATCGAGCGGATCGGCGAGCGGGTCTTTTCTCCGCCGGCGGCTATGCCTGTGAAGCTCGTTTGCGAGCATGATCCAGTTGAGAAGCATCATCCTGCCTCCATCTATGACAGATGCAACTGAGCTAAGGCGCGGAGCCCGGCAAAGGTAGACGCGCGGATAAAAGGGGGTTTTCATCCGTGAAAGAGGCAAGCTGGGATGACCTGCAGCTCTTCTTCCATGTCGCGACATCGGGCGGCCTGACGGGTGCGGCCGCGCGCACGGGCCTCAGCGCCCCGACGATCGGCCGGCGCATGCTGGCGCTGGAGCGGGCGACCGGACGCACGCTCTTCCGGCGCGGCCCGACCGGCTATCTCCTGGCCAGCGATGGCGAGATGCTGTTCGAGCGCGTTCTCGTCATGCAGGAAGCGGCCGAGGCGATATCGGACTGGCGCGGCGACGTGCTGACCCTGCCGATCGTCTCGACCGGTGCCGATGCCTGGACGCTGCGCTTCATCGCCGATCATCTATCCGAAGTCTGGAGCCCGAAAGACGAGTTCCGCATGTGCTACAAGGCGCTCGACACCGGCCAGGACCTGACCTATCGCGAGGCGCATCTCGCCCTCATGCACGGCAGGCCGGAGCGCGGCAATTTCGCCACGCGCCGCTCCGTCTCCGTCGCCCACGCGGCCTATCAGGCCGCCACCTTCAGCGCCGCCAATCACAACTGGATTTCACTGGGAACCGAGATTGCGACAACACCCGCCGACAAATGGACCTTCGAGCAGCCCGACCATTGGATCACCAGCTGGACGAACACGCCGCTGATGCTGCCCCACCTCATCCGCGGCGGCGCCGGCCGCGGCCTGCTGCCCTGTTTCATGGGCGACGCCGACCCCGGCCTCGTTCGCGCCGGGCCTGTGATCGACAGCCTGACCTATGACATCTGGATCACCGTGCACGAGGACGAGCGCCAGCGGCCCGAAGTGCGAACCGTCATCGACAGGCTGAGTGCGCTGTTTGCCGCTCATGCGGGTCTGTTTGCCGGCCGATGCGAGCACCATTGAGCGCCATTACAAGGCGGCCGGAGGCGCTCCATGCCGCGGCCATTGCGGCGGCTGCACCGCCGGATGCGTGAGGCCCTCCTCTTCGGCCTCGTCATCGCAGGCCGTCCGCAGCTTTGACACGCTGCCCTCGATCTGGTCGAGCAGGGTTTGAACCTCATCGAACCGGCCGAGAAGGCGATGGGTGAGTTTCCTGAATCTGCGTCTGGACATGGTGAACTCCTTTGATCCGGAACGCTGCGGATCAAAGAAAGTTCGGCTGGCTCCGCTCTGCCATCTGGCTTACCGCCGGCAATCCGCCGTCGCGGCGGAAAGCCCCCGGCGTCGCTCCGGTTTCCCGCTTGAAGACGCGATTGAAGGCGGCGATCGATTCATAGCCGACGGCGCGGGCGATTTCGGTAAGCGGCAGCTGCTGATCCTGGATGAGGCGGCTTGCGCGATAGATCCGCCATCCCGTGAGATAATCGAGCGGGCTCTGGCCGACCACCGCCTTGAACCGCGCGGCAAAGGCCGAGCGCGACATGCCCGAGAGGCGGGCGAGCGTTTCCACCGTCCAGTCCTTTTCCGGCTCGCCATGCATGGCGTGGATCGCCCGCTCCAGATTGGCGTCACCGATGGCCGCAAGCCAGCTCCGCGTCGGCCCGCCAGGCATGGCCGAATAGGCGCGCACCGCATGGACGAAGAGCAGCTCGAACAGCCGGGCGATGACGGCATCCGAGCCGAGGCCCGGCGCTTCCGTCTCGGCCGCCAGAAGCTCCAGCACCGACTGGAAGGCCAGGCTGCGGTTCTGGTCGAGCTTCAGGTGCAGAAGCGGCGGCAGGACTTTCGTGAGCGGGCGCGCCTCCAGCCTGTCCATCTGGAACATGCCGCTGACGAAGGTGGTGACGGCCCCGCCGCCGCCGACCTCGATCCGGTTTCCGACCCTGAGCCTCTCCACCTCGACGCAGGGCATCGGCAGGGAATCCTCATGGTCGTACATGCGGTAGGGCTCCTCATCCAGCATGATGAAGACATCGCCGCTGCGCAGTGCGATCGGCTCCGGATGGCTGTCCGTCGTCAGGATGCCGGAGCCGCGCACGACGAGCACGAACTTCACCACCGGCTCGCCCGACGAGGCCCAGGCCCAGGGCGCGCTCGCCTCCAGCCGGGTGAAGGTTGCCTGGCGGATGCTGAAATCCCCCAGAATTTCCGTCAGCGGATCCATTTTCATCCTCCACTTTGGACGAACGAGCAATAATCATGGACGTTCGAAGCTCATACGTCCTGACGTCCGCATCCTATATGGACGGAAACAAGGACGGAGAGCAATGACAAATCCTGTTTCCACTGAACAGACAGATCCGATCGGCGAGGTCAGGCGGGCCAAGGCGCGCTATTGCCGCTTCATCGACACCAGGCAATGGGACGATTTCGCCGCCCTGTTGCTGCCCGATGTCGGCATCCGCACGGTCGACCCCGATGGCGGCCTGATCGCCGCCTTCGACGACAGGGATGCCTTCATGGCGGTGACGACGGCCTTCCTGCAGGGCGCGCGCTCCAGCCATCACATCCACAATGAGGAGATCGACCTGATCTCCGACAGCGAGATATCGGCGGTCTGGGCGATGGAAGACATCGTCGTCAACGCCGCACCCGCCCCCGGCCAGCCGGCGCGCATGCACGGCTACGGTCACTACCACGAGACATGGAAGCGGACGCCGCAGGGCTGGCGCATCGCGCGGCTTGAGCTGAAGCGCACCATCCTCGAATTCAACGACAATCAGGAAACACAGCCATGAGCAAAACCCCTATCCGCGTCGGCATTATCGGCGTTCACCCCGACAAGGGCTGGGCGACCATTGCCCATATTCCGGCACTCGCGCAGCTGCCCGAATTCCGCCTGACCGCAATCAGCCACAACAGGCCTGATGTCGCCAAGGCCGCCGCCGAGAAATACGGCGTTCCCCATGCGCTCGGCTCCGCCGATGAACTGATCGGCCATCCCGAGGTCGATCTCGTCGTCATCAGCGTGAAGGTGACGCATCACCGCGAACTGGTGGAAAAGGCTGTCGCCGCCGGCAAGGCGGTGTTCTCCGAATGGCCGCTCGGCATGAACCTTGCCGATGCCACCGCCATGCGCGATCTCGCCCGCGACAAGGGTGTCGCGACCAGCATCGGCCTGCAGACGCGCGCCGTCCCGGCCTTTGCCTATATCAAGGATCTCATCGCCGAAGGTTATCTCGGCGAAGTGCTCTCGGCCACCATGGTCGGCTCCGGCATCACCTTCGGCGAAAGCATGAGCGAGACCTTCGCCTATACGCTCGATCCCTCCAAGGGCGTCGGCATGCAGAATGTCGTCTTCGCCCATTCGATCGACGGGCTGACCGATATGCTCGCAAGCCGCTTCGAAACGGTGACCGGCAATCTCGCCACGCGGCGCAAGACCACCCGCATCGAGGAAACCGGCGAGATCCTGCCGATGACCGTTCCCGATCAGCTCGTTGTCAGCGGCACGCTGGAAAATGGCACCGTCGTCGCCGCGCATTTCCGCGGCGGCCTGTCGCGCGGCACGAATTTCCGCATCGAGATCAACGGCACGAAGGGCGACCTGATCCTGACGAGCCCGGTCGGTTACGTCGGCATCGGCGGCTTCACGCTGATGGGTGCGACCGGCGACGAGACCCTGCACGAGCTGGAGATCCCTGGCCGCTACGGCGCCGACCGCTTTGCCGAGGGTCCGTCGCAGAGTGTGGCGACCGCCTATCTCAGGCTCGCCGCCGATATCAAGGATGGCACGCATACCAGCCCCGATTTCGACGATGCCGTGGCGCTGCACCGGCTGATCGATGCGATCGAGACCAGCGGCGGCAAGCCGCGCAAGCTTTGAAGGAGAGAGAAGATGAAAGCTGTCATCATGAGCGGCCCCGGCGGGCCTGACGTACTGCAACTGACCGAGCAGCCGGAGCCTGTCGCCGGCCCCGGTCAGGTTCTGGTGGAGATTGCCGCCGCCGGCGTCAATTTCATGGATATCGGTGCGCGCCGCGGCGGCCTCTGGAAGGAGATGCCGAACCCCAAGATCATGGGCGTCGAAGGCGCCGGCCGGGTGCTGGCCCTGGGTGAAGGCGTGACGGAGTTTCGGCCGGGCCAGCGCGTCGCCTGGGTCTATGCGCCGGGAAGCTATGCCGAGCGCATCGCAATTCCCGCGGGCTCGCTGGTGCCTGTGCCCGACGATATCGACGACAGGACGGCCGCCGGCGTGATGATGCAAGGCCTGACCGCAAGTCATTTCGCGACGGATTTCTACCCGGTCCAGCCAGGTGACACGGCCCTCGTCCATGCAGCTGCCGGCGGTCTCGGCCTGCTGCTGACGCAGATTATCAAATCGCGCGGTGGCCGGGTGATCGGGCGCGTCTCCAGCCCGGAAAAGGCCGCCATCGCCAGGCAAGCGGGCGCCGACCATGTCATCGTCGATCCCGCCGGCACCTTCGCCGACGAAGTGCTGAAGCTCACCGGCGGCGAAGGCGTAGACGTCGTCTATGACGGATCGGGACCGGAAACCTTCGCCGGCTCGCTCGCGTCGCTGCGCCGCTCCGGCACCTTCTGCTGGTTCGGCCCCGTTCTCGGCGGCCCCGGCCCGCTCGACATCATGAGCCTGCCGAAAAGCATCAAGATCGGCTACGCCGTCTTCGCCGACCATATCCACACGCCCGAACTGCTTCGCCGGCATACGGCCCAGCTCTTCGAGTGGATCTCGCGAGGTGAGATGACAGTGCATATCGATGCTGCGTACCCGCTGGCCGAAGCGGCAGGCGCGCATGCCGCGATGGAAAGCCGCGCCACGAAGGGCAAGCTGCTGCTGATACCGTGATGGAGCTGTGGCGGGTGGACCGACTAGGACGCACCCGTCACGCCGTCGCCGAACCGCGAGCGCCGACAGGATTGCGCCGGAAGAGTTCGCCGACCAGCCAGCTGTCGAGATAGGCGCGCACTTCCACGATCGTTTCACCCTGGAAGCGGCAGAGCCAGCAATAGCGGTTGTCGAAGCGCATGCCGTCGCGGGCTGTCGCCATGGAGCGGAGCTCGACGATCGCCCAGTCACCGTCGATGAGGATGTTTTGCGTGGAGAGCCGGGTGCCCTCCGGCAGCACCTTGTGCAGCTTCTCGAAAGTGGCGGCGAAGAATTCCTGCTTGGAGCGGTAATGGCCGGCAAGCGGATGCGTGCCCATGACCGTCCAGTCCACACCGTCGGCGACATGGGCGAAGAAGCCCGCGCCATCGCCTTGTTCGAGATGCGAAAAGAGTGCCGCGACATGCTCTTTGTTCATGGCACTTCCCCCTGAGCGGCCGGGATGAACAATGACCTGATGAGAACTGATCGAACCCGATGGAACGGGAACGATGCAGCCATCGATAGCATGAGTTAGGAAGTGCTGAAATAGCGCGCACCTGCCGCCAGGCGGGAACGAACGCCGTTCGGGCAAGTTATCCGGGCAACAATCACCTGATCGGATCGCCCGATGCGAATGCTGATGATGTTAATCCTGGCGCTGATGATCGCATCCGTCGTCGGCATATTGGCGGTGCAGATGTTTGGCGGCGGCAGCGCCAAGGGCGACAAGCCGCCGGCGGTCATCCAGCAGCCGGAGCCGAAATAGCGCCCTCACCTTCCGCCCCTTACTTGGGCTCCAGCCGCGCCAGCACCCGCTCCGTCAGACGGTCGCATTTCCAGCCGGCGAAGGGAAAGGCATCCATTGCCACCGGCCCGATCAAAGCGTCGAGCTGGCGGCGCAGCAGGGCGCGGGCGCGATGCAGGCGGCTGCGTACGGTTTCGGGCTTGAGCGACAGCATCTCGGCGGTTTCCTCGACGCTCATTTCCTCGATCACCCTGAGGATGAAGACGAGCCGGTATTCTTCCGGCAGGCTGTCGGTCGCCTCTTCCACGAGTTTCAGGATCTGTCGCTGCGCCATTGTGATCTCGGGATTGTCGATGGGCGAACCGGTGGGAAAATCGACGACGCGGCTTTGCATCGCCGCCGTATCGACGGAGACTTCCGGCATGCGGCGTTCCCTGCGAAGGCGGCCGAGCGCCTCGTTCATGACGATGCGCGTCAGCCAGGTGGAAAAGGCGCTGGCGCCCTGGAAATCGGCCAGGTGCCGGAATGCCTTGAGATAGGCATCCTGCAGCGCGTCTTCCGCCATCGCATCGTCGCGCAGGATGCCGCGGGCAACGCGGAAGAGCCGCCGGTTATAGCGCCGCATGATGGCGCGGAAACCCCTGATATCGTTCGCCAGTGCCAGCGCCACCAGCTCGGGGTCGCTTCTATCCGCCAGCGATATCTCTGCCTGAAACGTCATGGCTCATCCTTTTTCCGCATTGGATGCCGGGGCAAGCCAAAGGTTCCCGGCATCGCGAAAAAATCTTTCGGGAACGCCAGCCCGATACCGGCATCCAATCCTGCGTAGGAAACATCGACCGGCACCTATCTGCCGGATGGAGGACCAGATGCACAAACACCTTATCGCCGCCCTCGCCGCCATGGCGCTCTCCGCGCCCGCAGCCCTTGCCGCCGGGCCAGCCCCCACCGATCCGCAGATCGCCCATATCGCCTATACGGCCGGCGTCATCGACATCGAGGCGGCCAAGCAGGCGGTCGAGAAATCGAAAGACAAGGAGGTCGTTGCCTTCGCCAAGGACATGATCCGCGACCACGAGGCCGTCAACAAGCAGGCGCTCGATCTCGTCAAGAAGCTGAAGGTGACGCCCGAGGACAATGATACCAGCAAATCGCTGAGTGCCGATGCGAAAAAGGAGCGGGAGAAACTCTCCAAACTGAAGGGCGCCGCCTTCGACAAGGCCTATGTCGACAATGAGGTCGCCTATCACAAGGCGGTCAACAACGCCCTGAAGACAACGCTGATCCCGGCCGCGCAGAACCCGGACCTGAAGAGCCTGCTCGAAACCGGCCTGAAACTCTTCGAAGGCCATGAGCAGCATGCCGAGCATGTTGCTTCGATGCTGAAATGAAGGTCATGAGTGTCATGACCGTCATGGCGATCCTGCCTGGACTTTGCCTTGCGGCCGGCCTTTCCCTTCTTGGGACGGCCGCAAGCGCTGCCACGATCGAGGTGACCATCGAGAAGCTGGCGTTCGCGCCGGCGGTGGTAAAGGCGCATCCGGGCGATACGATCCTCTGGCACAACAAGGATGTGATGGATCACACCGCGACCTCGAAAGGCAATTTCGATGTGGTGATCCCGGCGGGCAAGTCGGGGTCCCTAGTGGTGAAGGGGGACGGAGCGTTCGACTATCTCTGCCGGTATCATCCGAACATGAAGGGGCGGATCGAGGTGGGGCGGTAGGGGCAGCCTTGGGCGCTTGCCAGGAATTTTTGGCCGTCAGCCCTGTCGTTTGTAAGGAAACCCCTCCCCACCCCCTCCCCACAAGGGGGAGGGACTAACCCGGCGGCACTTCCAAAACGCCTGACATGGGGAAAACGGGTGCGACAGCTTAAGCCCCTCCCCATTGTGGGGAGAGGTTTGGGGCGGGGTCTTCGTCACGAGCTCTAAGCAAACTGTTTCCCCCCATGTCACCCCCACAACCATTCATCCCCCACCCTCCCGCCATCAAGCCAAATCGGCCGGATGGTGGATGATCATCCGTTCCGGCCACACGCCACCAGGATCGGATGACCTCATGTGCATGTTCTCCTCGCCGCCGAAAGCCGAGCCGCCGCAGGCGCCGCCCGAATACGCCCAGCAGAAGACGCCTGATTATGYGGCGGCCCAGTCCGCTGCCGCGCGCCGCGCTTCCGACAAGGTGAAGGGCGCCCCGTCCACCATTCTCACCTCGCCTTCGGGCGCGCCGCCGCTTGCCGATACGCAGTCACCGCTGCTCTCGGGCAACAGCCTCAAGAAGACGCTGCTCGGGCAGTAAGGCGGAGAGATCAATGGAAAATCCTCGTCGCGACAACGAGACACAGATTGCCTATCACCGCCGCCGGCTGAATGAGCTGAAGGAGGTTCGCCAGCCCTGGGAGGCGGAATGGCGGGCGCTCGCCGAGCATATCGAGCCGACGCGCCTCAGGCTGCATTCCGGCCGCGAAGGCCCGCGCTCGCGCGACAAGATCGTCGACAGCACCGGCACCCATGCCTATGAGACGCTGAAATCGGGAATGCATTCGGGCCTGACCTCGCCCGCCCGCCCCTGGTTTCGCCTCACCACCTTCGATCCCGATCTGAAGAAGCTCGACGCCGTCAAAGTCTATCTCGCCGCAGTGCAGGACAAGATGCGCGAGGTCTTTGCCGCCTCCAATCTCTACCGCGCCTTCCATATCGGCTATGGCGATCTCGGCCAGTTCGGCCAGTCGGTGGCGATCCTCGTGGAAGACGAGGAGACCGTCATCCGCGTGCAGCAGCTGGTGCATGGCCGCTTCTGGATCGCCCGCGATCACAAGGGCAAGGCGACCACGCTCTACCGGACCTTCCGCTGGTCGGTGCAGCGCATTATCGAGCGCTTCGGCTACGACAATGTGCCGGAGCGGCTCAGAGGCCTCTACGACACGTCGAAATATGGCGAATGTTTCGACGTCTATCACGCCATCGAGCCGCGCCACGACCGCGACCCCAAACTGATCGACAAGCGTAACAAGCCCTTTCTCTCCAATTACTGGATCGACGAGATCGGCTCCGAGCTGCTGGAAGAAAGCGGCTTTGACAGCAATCCGATCATCGCGCCCGCCTGGGAATTGTCCGAAGACGATCACTATGCGCTCTCGCCCGGGCAGAAAGCGCTCGGCGATATCAGGATGCTGCAGCTGGAGCAGATGCGAAAGCTCGAAGGCATCGACAAGAAGGTGCGCCCGCCGATGAACGCGCCGACCTCGATGCAAAACAGCCCGGCCTCGCTGCTGCCGGGTGCGGTGAACTATGTGGATGACCCCACCGGCAAGGGCTTCCGGCCCGCGATGGAGGTGAACCTCAGCCTGATGGAGCTGCGCGAAGATATCCAGGAAGTGCAGAACCGCATCGAGAAGACCTTCTTTGCCGATCTCTTCTTCGCCATCACCAATATGGAGGGCGTGCAGCCGCGCAACCAGTTCGAGCTGACCCAGCGCAAGGAAGAGCAGCTGCTGCAGCTCGGCCCCGTGCTCGAAAACGTCTTCGGTGACCAGCTCGGCCCCACCATCGACCGCACCTTCGACATCCTCGCCGCCCGCGACGAGCTGCCCCCGCCCCCGCCGGAACTGCAGGGCACGGAGCTGAAGGTCGAATATATTTCCACGCTGGCGCAGGCGCAGCAGGCGGTGGCGACAGGCGCGATCGAGCGCGGCGTCGCCTTCATGGGCCAGGTCTCGGCAGTCAAACCCGAGGCGCTCGACAAGCTCGATGTCGACGAGGCGATCGATCTCTATTTCGATGCGATCGGCGCGCCGCCCTCGATGATCCTTGCCGATGACAAGGTGGAGGCGATCCGCGCGCAGCGGGCACAGCAGATGCAGGCGGCGCAGACCGCACAGATGGCCTCGCAGGTGGCGCCCGCGCTGAACCAGGGCGCCAAGGCCGCACAGGTGCTGGCCGATGCCAATGACAACCCGAACGGCGCCGCCCTGCTGCGCCAGCTGGGGCTCGCCTGATGGAGCAGTTTAAGGATCAACCATCCATCCCCCAAAACCTGGGACGAGACGAAATCACCGCGGCCTTCCGCGATGTCTTCGCCAGCGCATCCGGCAAGCGCGTGCTCTTCTGGATGCTCGAACAATGCGCGATCTACCAGGAGGCCTATGCCGGCGAGCTCGTCAACGCCACGCATTACACGCTCGGCAAGCAGGGCGTCGGTCGCCGGCTGATCGCCGAGCTCGATCGCATCGACCCGACGCTCTATCCGCGCCTGCTTCTGGCAATCGCGGATCTCAAGGCAAACGACAAGGCAGCGGCGGCAAGCCGCGCCGCAAGCGAGGAAGGCGAAGAACATGACGTTGATGCTTAGGATCGGCAGGCCGGAAATGGCGATGAGTGCCGAAGGCCCAAATAGCGGCGGCAATGGCAGCGGCGGCGGCGAAGATGTTGCACCCGAGAGCGTCCTCTTCCCCGAGGATACGCCATCACCTGACGGTGACAGGGACGGCGATGGTTCGTCCGAAAACCGCATCGACACCAACGATCAGACCGGCGACGACGCTGCCGACCGCGTGCCCGACGATGGCCGCTATGCCCTGACCATGCCCGAGGGCATCGAGGTGGATCAGGAGCTGATCGACGCGCTCGGCCCCGATTTTCACACTCTCGGCCTGACGAACCGGCAGGCACAGCAGCTCGCCGATCGCTTCATCGAAATCCAGGGCCGGCGCGGCAAGGCGGCGGGTGAAGCCTGGGCCGGCCGTGTTCAGGGCTGGGCAGACGAAGCCCGCAAGGACCGCGAGATCGGCGGCGCGAAATGGACGGGCACCGTGGGCTCGGCGCAACGCGCCCTCTCCCGCTTGGGCACGCCTGAACTGCGCGCGTACCTGAATACCAGCGGCGGCGGCAACCACCCCGAGATGATCAGAATTTTCGCAAAGGTCGGATCGATGATCCAGGAGGACAACCCACCGAATGGCGGCGCGGGCGGAAACGGCAGGAAAGCCGAAACCGCGCACCTGATGTTTCCCAAAGACGCACCGAAGGGCTGATAAGACATGGCCACCATTGGCAGCTACTACCCCAACCTCGTTGACGCATTCAAAGGCTCTGCCGAAGGCGCCGTCATCGAGCTTCTCTCCCAGCAGAACCCGATCCTCGACGACGCGATGGCCGTCGAGTGCAACATGGATGCCGTGCACCGCCATATGGTGCGCACCGGCCTGCCCTCGGTCTCCTGGGGCCGGCTCTACCAGGGCATCAAGCAGTCCAAAGCCACGATGCAGCAGGTGGATGACACGACCGGCTTCGTGCATGCCCGCTCCGAAATCGACATGCGCCTGCTCGATCTCGCACCCGACAAGGCCAAGGCCCGCCTCGTCGACACCATGCCCTTCATCGAGTCCCTGAGCCAGGAAATGGCCTCCGGCCTCTTCTACCATGATACGGCGACGACGCCGGAGAAGTTCAAGGGTCTTTCCGCCCGCTACTCCGCCTATAATCCAAACCTGCCGAATGTCGCCCAGCCGAACATCGCCAACCAGGTGGTCAATGGCGGCGGCACCGGGGCCGACAATACCTCGATCTGGTTCGTCACCTGGGGCGACCACGCCACCCACCTGCTCTATCCGAAGGGCACCAAGGCAGGYGTCAAGATCGACGACAAGGGCGAGCAGCGCGTGCTCGATGCCAATGGCGACCCCTATTATGCCAAGGAAACGCTCTATACCTGGCATATCGGCGCTGCCGTCAAGGACTGGCGCTACAATGCGCGCGTCGCCAATATCGACGTCTCGGACATGATGGCGGGCACGGTCGATCTCTGGTCGCTCCTGCGCAAGGGCTACTACCGCCTGCAGTCGCGCCGCCTGAATGCCAAGGCAAGCCGCATCGCCATCTACATGAACAAGGATGCGCTCGAAGTGCTCGACGTGCAGTCCTCGGACCGCGCGCTGACCTCCGACCGGCAGAACACCGTGCACCTGACCACGCAGTTCGTCGAAGGCCAGGAAGTGAAGTTCTATCGCGGCATCCCGATCCGCGAGACGGACGCCATCCTCAACACCGAAGCCGCCGTTCCGGCCCTCGCCTGATCGTCTCCCTCAGGCCCGCCGTCTTGAGCGGCGGGCATCCTCTCTCGAAAGGGTATCCAACATGATTTTCGACCGGCAGACGCTGCTTTCGGACGCGCAGGTAATCACCGCAACCGGCCCCAGCACCAATGTCATCAATCTCGGCCCGATCAAGGCCGGCCTCACCCGCGATATCGGCAAGGGCGAGCCGATCCCCTTCCTGATGCAGGTGGTGGAAAGCTTCAACAACCTGACCTCGCTCGCCGTCACCATCCAGACCGACGACAACGAGGCCTTCTCCTCGCCAAAGGCCGTCATCACAACGACCCTCAACCTCGCCGATCTCAAGGCAGGCAAGATCATCCCGCCGAGCCATATCCCGCGCGGCACGGACGAGCTCTACCTGCGCCTGCTCTACACGGTGACCGGCACGGCACCGACCACGGGCAAGATCACCGCCGGCTTCACGGCTGGGGTTCCCTCGCATGGTTGATGTCGTCGCCACCGAGCGCGGCTATTTCGGCAGCATCCGGCGCGAACCCGGCGAGCGTTTCAGCTTGCCGGACGCGCTCTGGAAGGACGAAAAACGCCGCCCGACATGGGTGCGGCTCGCCCGATCCTGCGACAAGGCCGGCGGCAAGACTGAAGCCGAACCGGCAGGCAAAAAGCCGGTCGCCAAGCCCACCACACCTCCCGAGCCTGATGGCAACGGCGTGCAGGAAGCGCTTGGCGGCCCCGCCCCGGACTGGGTGCCGCCGGAAATCCGGAACTCCTCCCAGCCTGGCGACTGACACCCGCTCGACAGGCCACCTCTGGAGCGCCGTGCGTCATGCACGCATGAAACACGGCTCCAGCTTTCTATTCGACGCATCAGGCTTCCGAAAATCGATCGGTTTTCGGGCCGATGCTGCAGCGGCCTTGGCCGCTCTTTTTCTGTTGAGCGAGGAACAGTGCCGATGGCGAAACTCTACAATATGCAGCGCGTCCAGGGCGTCGTCATCGTTGCCGACGGCACGCAGATGTTCAACAACCGCCCTGTCATCGGCATCCGCGATGTGGGCGATACCATCCTCTTTGACCACAACAAGCTCGTTCTCGGTGTCGAGATCATCAGCAATGGCGCGACCATCCATAACGACCTGCCCGTGCTCGGCGCCGTCATGATATCGGATGGGCGCAGCCTCTACGGCAATGCGCCGGTCATTCCCGTGAAGGGCGCAAATGTCGCCGTACCGCTGCCGGCCCTGCCGCTCGCAGCCGGCGCCAAGGTCATGGGCCTCGGCCACAGCTTCATCGGCCTCGGCGCGGCGCAGACCTATACTGCCGGCCAGACGGCGACGAACGGCCATACCGGCTTCTACGAGAATGGCCGAACCGTCCTCTCCTGGATCAAGGCAGCCGACGGCCGGTTCAACCTCGACATGTTCGCAGAGCTCGCTCACCCCTTCTTCGCGCCGAGTTCCTTTGCCGCCTTCTCGGGCGCCATGGGCGGAAAATCGGGCGATTGCCTCTTCCCCGTTCCTGGCCTCGAAGCACAGTTTCCCGGCACGCTGGCCCGCACCGCCTACGCTC
>NZ_JBFTME010000032.1:0-45626 GCF_056396805.1 Rhizobium sp. 05N49 | reverse complement strand
GCCTTCAGGAAGAACGGCGCACGCTGGCAGGAAGCCGTCGTGCCAATCCGCATTCGCCGCCATGCGCTGGACGGCCGCACCCCGCACTCCGATCTCTACCTGTCATCCGGCCATGCGCTGTTTCTGAACGGCGTCCTGATCCGCGTGAAGGATCTCGTCAACGGCACGACCATTGCACCGGTCACTCCGGCCGACGACATGCCGCTCGAATATTATGCCGTACTGCTCGATACGCATGAGGCCATCCTGGCCGAAGGTGCGGCGGCTGAGAGCTTCCATCTCGTGGACAACAACCACGAGGCCTTCTCCAATTTCGCCGAGTTCAAGCGCCTCTATGGCGAAAGGCCCGGCGTGATGACATCCTATGCCCCGGTGCTGGGCGAGGAAGGTGGCTGGAAGCACCTGAAAGCGCTCCTCCTCCTTGGCGTTTCGCCTCTGGTGCCGGTGCGCGATCCATTCGCGGATGCCTGCAGGAAGATCGACGCGCAGGCCAGGGAACTGTCGGCCTGATCCACTGCGGGCTTGCTTGCCGGGCGCATCTCGAAACCGGAGAGCTCAGTCGCTCAGACCGCGCAACGGCCTTGCCAGGCCACATGCATAGAAGAAGAAAAGCTGGGCGTCTATCCTGGCCATTCTGGTCGCCGAGGACGAGTATTACTTCCGAAGACCTAGTCGACTCGCCTCGGAGCGACCGTGATTGGGCGCACCTCAACGCTCGAACGAGCCTGGATCTGCTCGAAGATGCTGAGCAGATAGACAGCGCTGTGCTAGACATCAGTCTCGGTGGGAAGATGAGCTACCGACCTTCTCGCGAAGCGGGGCATACCGTTTCTACTCGCCTCCGGCCACCGTCTCGGCCATGGCAACTTCGCCAAGCTAGAAATGTAACAGACCCTGCGGATGTACGAGCGCTGCGATCACCCGCCTACCTGACCAGTTCCCTCGGTGGCGCCACTTCCAGCCGTTCAGCGTCGCACCGAACCTTACCGCATTCGACATAGCTGAATGGGTCTGTAAACAGCTAGGAAAGCTGGCGACGCAGCGACACCGTTCGGGTGACACATCCCAGGCACTCATTGCAAACATGGCGCAATAGCCTCAGAGGACGCCACGTCCAGCTCCAAGGATTTGCGACTGTTCCATCGCCCCAAATGCCCGCGACCGCGGGTCCGCATGGTTCAAAAACCGGCGGTTATGGCGTGGACAGGACCTTCTGCCGGTCTTCTCTGCTGGCGTCAGGCGTAACACCCGAAGGTCGCGATGCCGGCTTGAGAGAACCGAGCGGAACTTGACGGACGGCGCGAAGTTTCGATGTAAACCCGGAGCTTTCCCATGTCGACCATCGCCTCCCACCACGAGCCGGACCTTGCCAACCGCCTCGATCGTAATATCGAAGCGCTTCTTCAACGACGGCGCGAGGAGGCTCGAAAGGCGTCGGCGCAGGAAAAAGCTGCGGCCACAATCACCCGCTTCGCCGGCTCGATGACCTTCGTTTACATTCACGCCATATTGTTCGGTGGCTGGATCCTGATAAAGGTTGGGGTGCTCCCGTTTCTCCCGGCATTCGACCCTTCTCTCGTCATCCTGGCGATGGTGGCGTCGGTGGAGGCGATCTTCATTTCGACCTTCGTCATGATCAGCCAGAACCGCATGGCCGAGGCCGACGATAAGCGGGCCGATCTGAATTTGCAGATCTCGCTGCTGTCCGAGCACGAGACCACGCAACTTCTCACAATCGTTGCCGCCATCGCCGAAAAGATGGGTCTCAACCTCGAACAGAAGGCGGAGATCGAGGAGCTTCAGGAGGACGTCACGCCAGAGGAAGTTCTCGACACAATGGAGAAGATCTCGAATGACGCGGACATCGGTCTCGACAGCGCGACTTCGAGCACCGAATAGCTATGCTTCAAATAACCGTCCGTGCCGCGGCCGAAGGCGTCATGTCCAGGATGGTCCGGAGCGGCGCTCTAACCGAGCCAGTGGACGATTGCCGCGCAGGACACACCGTGGATTGAATTTCAGCTCGGCTCGTGAACACGAGGTTGTCACCGAGATGACGGACGCCGCCAATCCGCGCCGAGATTGCACTCTTCTCTGTTTCAGCAGACTGAAGGCTTTCGACGTGTGCCCCCGGAGCCGGTGAAACATCGTCAGGTGTGCCGCGGAAAACCGTCAAAAGGACAGCGTTTCTGGCCAACAGATCGAGCCGTAGCATCATCCTCGGCATTCGGCCTGTCGGATCATCGGATGGTGTCAAACCGGCGGTCCGGGCTCGTCGCGTGAAGTCGAATCGATTAAAAAAGTGTCTGCTGGGTGGGAGTAGTCGTTTTAGGTGTTTCCGTTTCTCCTCGCCGCAGAAGCTCCGCCCGGGCGCTGAAGCGAACGTCCGCGTCGCGGTCGCTCAGAAAGGTGGTGAGTGCGTCGATAGTCAGACGGTCCCAGTTTTTCCCACGGTCAGGGCCCGCCGGGACCCGCGGAAGCAGGCCAGGCTGAGAACTCCACAACAGGAGCTCATCCAGAGACGCGGAATTCAACTCGTCACGCAGATGGTGGGCGCTGACATAAGCGTCGGGCATGGCTCGATGGGCGGGAAGGCCGATCTCATGAATCAGACCTTCCGGCGCACGCTGATATCGCAACATCTGGTTGGAAAACCTCGGAAGTTCTGGCCAGACGCGCAGTGCACATTTCCATGTGCAAATCCAGGGCGTGGCCCCTGCCAGTCTGGGTGTGCAGTAGCGCTGCTCGAAAGCGGCACGGTGGGCGGCAAGGGCGACTATCGGGTAAGATGGCCGCAGGATGCTCGGCGCCACCTCTTTCCAGAACGGTGCGCCTGAGACTTCGCAATCCTGAATATGATGGATCGCCATGGTCTCTGCTGAAATGGGGCGGCCAGGATTCACAAGCACCGAGCCGCGCTCTGCCGAGATCTGCCATCGCCCATCCTCGTCCTGAAAAACGTCCTGCCACCCAATCTCGCAGACGTCGGCCGGCCCGTTGCCGGCCGTTTCAAGGTCGATGACGCGAATGCAGGGTGGGGACATTTCGGCTTTCACTGCTGGTGGTTCCCCTCCCGGCTCTTGAATTATAAACCTAGCCCGAGTTGCGGTTGTTCCACGTCGTCGGCATCCTTGTCATTGATGAGCGACGACAGTGTCACGCCGAGAAGCCGAACCGGCCGCTTGAACGGATATACACCCGCAAGCAAGACGTTTGCGGCCCCGAGAATATCATCGACGCCCGCGTAGGGAAGGGGATTTGTTCGGCTCCGGGTCGCCTGGGTAAAGTCGGAATATTTGAGCTTCACCGTCACCGTTTTGCCGCTGAAACCCTTGGCATTGCAGTAAGACCAGACCTTTTCGGCGAGCGGCCGCAGCTCGCTGGTCGCGAGATCGAGATCGCTGATGTCGACAGTGAATGTATCTTCCGCGCCGACCGACTTGCGCATCCGATCTGGCCGGACCTGGCGCGCATCGATGCCCCGCGCAATGCCATAGAAGTACTGGCCGGACTTCCCGAAATGATCTATCAGGAACATCAGGGGCTTTGCCTTCAGATCCGCACCGGTCTCAATGCCGAGCCGTCGCATCTTCTCCGCTGTGGCCGGGCCGACGCCATGGAACTTGTTCACCGCGAGTTGCTCCACGAAAGCCGCACCATTCTTCGGCGTGATGACCGCCTGGCCATTCGGCTTGTTCAAGTCCGAGGCCATCTTCGCAAGAAACTTGTTGTAGGAGATGCCTGCCGAAGCGCTCAGCCCGGTTACCGCTTTGATCCTTGCACGGATCTCCAGCGCAATCTCGGTGGCGACCGGCATGTCTTTGAGATTTTCGGTGACGTCGAGATAGGCTTCGTCGAGCGAGAGGGGTTCGATCACCGGCGTATACTGCGCAAAAATCTCGCGGATCTGCTGCGAAATGGCACGATAGACTTCGAACCGCGGCTTCACGAAAATCAGGCTCGGGCACTTCCGTGCCGCCGTGACCGACGCCATTGCAGAGCGAACCCCAAATTCGCGCGCCTCGTAGCTTGCTGCTGCGACGACGCCGCGGGCGGCCGCTCCGCCAACAGCCACGGGTTTGCCGCGAAGCTCCGGATTATCGCGCTGCTCGACCGATGCGTAAAAGGCATCCATATCCACATGGATGATTTTCCTCATAGGCAAGGCAGTTGCGTCCATTGGTCAGTAAGCCGGTCCGTTAAAACAAAAGCAGAACATAGCAGCTTCCGACGCCGCGTCCAGGTGAAAGTCACATCTGGCGAATCTACAAGCGGTCCCTCTCCTCCGGGGGCTAGGAAGCAAAAGCGAAGATTGAGAGAAAACAATGGCGACACGAACCTAATCACAGAGCCATCTTCGACCGCGGGAGCTTCCCGTCACTCGGGAGACGTCTTCCATTGCCTATGCCGTGATACCCGTCGCCGTCTGACGGTCTGTTTCCGCCGATCGACGCCGCGATCGTTCCAGGCTTAAACATTCCTTTCATCACACCGGATGTCTATTGGGCCTTTGCATAAAAGAAATCTCGTGAAACGTTTGTGCACGTTCCTCGGGCGAATTGACGGGCTCAGTGCAGACGCTCGGCAGGTTCGCCGAAGTCAAAGCCCAGTAAGGTCAGGACAAACAACATGCGCAATACGCGGGGCAGCCATGACTTGCAGCGCACGTGGCGCGTCGCCACATGACTGCGACCGTCGACAGACCTTCACATCAGCTGCGCCGCGATCCTCGCCCGCGCCGGAGAACAACATGCACGGAATATCGAAGACCTTGAATGCAATGACGCTTCTCGAACGCACCAACCTGCTCGAGACAGTGGCGGACGCGCTTGAAGCATCTGCCGACGAAGCCAAGGTTGAAGGAGACGCGCGGTTTGTCGAAAATTCTTTGTCCGTGATGAACACCATTCGCGGGATGTGTTGCGATCTCGGATCGCGCGACCTCGAGGTTGCCGAACTGCTGCTCGAGCAGGGAATTATGATGGTATACCAGTTCTCAAATCGGAAGCCTGAAAAAGTAGCGCTACACTGAGGCCTGTGCCGTCGTTGAGCCCAGGGACGGCGTCATCGTCATTTGCCATATGCCTGAAATCAAGGTGAGCTCTCTTCACTGTAACGAGGCCAGCTTTCTCCAGGTTAGACTCGCCCAGCCGTTCACTCAGCCTGACGCAATTCTCGAGATTGCCTGCTGCACAGGTGCGGATGCACCGGTCGACGTCTCACGACTTTGTACCCACCGGCGGAACCTGCTTCCTCCGTCTTGGTTAGACCAGGGATGAATTTCGAACGACCAGCAATCGGTTGAGCAAATGACGCCCCAACGCTTTCGTCACCTGGGTTGAAAAGGTGGAGCGCACCCCCGAAGAGATCGCCATACGGCGGGCCAGGCGCGCAGAACGTCGGCAGAAACAGCGCGACGCCAATGTCACGCGGGCTGCTAAGATGCACCTCGCCCGTCTTGCCGGAGATCCGTCCCCGATAGCAACCAATGGCGATGTTACGGGCCGCATCCATGTTGGTTGTTCCGGATGGTACTACTGGCACTGGAAAGGGTCTTTCTATCCGACCGATACGCCGTCGAGCGAGTTGTTTTCGATCTACCAGGCCAACTTCAAGACAGTGGAACTCAATGCCCCGTTTTATTCCTGGCCAACGGTTGGCGCGGTCAAGACCTGGATACGACAGGCGCTTCCCGGTTTCGTCTACACGGTCAAGGTGTGTGAGCTCATCACCCATGTCCAGCGTTTTCAGCAGACACAAATTCTCATCGATGACTTCGGCTATATTGCCGACCTGCTTGGACCGAGGATGGGATGTTTCCTGTTTCAGCTGCCGCCGAGCATACGATACTCGCCGGAAATGTTGCACTCGATCTTGTCGCAGCTCGATCACCGACGTCGAAACGTCATCGAATTCCGTCACAAAAGCTGGTGGAACCCGGAGGTTTATGCTGCGTTCAAAGCGGCTGGGACGATTTTTTGCGCCTGCAGTGGACCTCGGTTGCCAGACGAACTCGTGTGCACCGGCGATGACGTCTACGTCCGTTTCCACGGGATCGAAAAATGGTATCGCCACGACTACAGCGACGCCGAGCTGGAGCTGTGGGCAGAGCGCATAGGCCAAAGTGGCGCCAAGACCATATGGGTCTATTTCAACAACGACCGCGACGGTAACTCAATCAAGAACGCTAAGCGCCTGGCTGAGATGCTGAAGCCTCAGCGCTAAGGCGAATGAGGCGCTGCGACCAGGGGCTTCAGCTGCTGGAGCCTGGGAGGTCGAACCAGAGGCGAACCGAGCCCACGCAAGGCCTCACAGAACGTCCTGCTTCAATCGGGTGGGCGTGCTCTGCTCCCGTTGAGGCAAGAACTGAGGAAGACATGACGATAGTCATCCACCGACTACGGCACAGTTTCCGGGCAAGATCGCAAGAAACCATTGATCCCGCGACCTGAGATCGATCGCTGCGGCCAGGCGTGGCCCCTGGTACGTGGCCTGGAGCAATCGCCCGATCGTTAAATTCTTAGCGAGTTCGCTAACGCCACGTTATATGCCGCATGAAAGGGTGCCGGCCGGAGGTGGCAATGGTCGCACTGGTTTCCTGTATTGCCCAACAGCACAATTTTCCGCTTCTGTCTGTCGCCGTATGTGTCTGCGTCGCAGGAAACTTGGCCGCGGTCTTCATGCTGTCTCGTGCTCGCCAGTGTGTTCGAGTCCACCGGAACCTGTGGCTCATTGTGGCAGGTTTCGTGCTCGGCGGGACGATATGGGCGACGCATTTTCTCGCCATGCTGGCCTACAACATCCCTGTCTCCTATCAGCTGTTTGCGACCGGCACATCTATTTTGGTCGCGGTCGCGATCTCGTGCCTCGGGTCTTTTGCGACTGTCGGCATGCCTCGCCGTCGAGGCGCAGTTACAAGTGGCTGCTTCCTTGGCCTCGCGATCGGGGCAATGCACACGATCGGCTTGAGTGCTATCTGGAACTCGGCCTACGTCGAAACCAGAGCTGACACCGTCATTGCAGCATGGTTGCTTGGCCTCCTGTTTACGGTCGCGGCAATGTTCGTCAGTTGCTGCGAGCTGACGAGGATCAGATTGGTGTTCACGGCATTGCTTCTCGTGGCCGCCGTCTTGAGCCACCATCTGATTTCAATGAGCGGCCTGCGAATTGTGCCCCTCTACCCGGGCCCTGAAAACGGGTTGACGTTTATCAACCGTATCGGCATTGCCGCTGCCGTATGCGTGGTATCAAGCCTGCTGATCTCGGCAGGTGTTGCCGCACTCTTCTTCGACCGGTACCTGACCGACGTGAAGGGCCTTGCGAACGCGACCTTCGAAGCCATTGTGCTGACGCGCGCGGGCGTCATCGTCCACGCCAACGAGCAGTTTGTTTCGATGGTCGGTAAGTCGCCCGCCGAACTGAAAGCGCGTCGGCTCGAAGATTTTCTGCGTCAAAGCGGAGCAACACAGGGATCTGTAGATTCGCCGAGCGGCCAGATCCCGGTCGAAGTGGTTGAAGGTGTCATTGAATATCGCGGCCGCGAAACCATCGTGTATGGGCTGCGTGACATCAGCGAGCGACTTGAGGCGCACCAGCGTCTTGATCACCTCGCCTCACATGATCCTCTGACAAGCCTTCTTAACCGGCGCGCGTTCAACGCTCGGTCGGACGAAATGATCCGCCAGTCTCATGTTTCGGGATCAGCGACGAGTTTGTTGATCCTCGATCTCGACCGCTTCAAGACGATCAACGATGTTCATGGCCATCTTGATGGCGATCAGGTGCTCCAGCAGGTCGCCGACGTACTGAGGTCATCTTTCGACCAAACGGCGCTGATTGGGAGGATCGGTGGTGACGAATTTTCGGTGCTGCTTCCAGCCTCCGATATCGTTCGGGCGCAGGATGTCGCAGCTGAATTTGCGTCTCGCTTCAGATCGACATTTACATCTCACACGAAGGCTGCGGCGCTAGGCGTTAGTGTAGGAATAGCAGCCTTCCCAACACATGGCGACAGCCTCAGGCAATTGCAGAACAACGCGGACGCGGCTCTCTATCGCGCGAAAGCGGCGGGGAGGGGACAGATTTGCTTGTTTGACCGGGTCCTCGACCAACAAATGCGCGAGCGGCGACGGCTGGAGGAGGAACTGCGCCGGGCCGTCAAAGCACAGGAGTTTTTCCTGCTCTACCAGCCGATCGTCGATGCCCAGTCCGGATTGCCCCAAGGCTATGAGGCACTCCTGCGCTGGCACCATCCGACTTACGGCGTTCTCTCGCCGGCAGTCTTCATAGACGCAGCGGAAGAAAGCGGCAGCATCGTCGAGATCGGTGAATGGGTCCTTCGCGAGGCGTGCCATCAAGCTGCGGGTTGGAATGAGAACCTGTTCCTGGCGGTCAACATCTCGCCGCGACAGCTCCTTTCGCCCAACTTGCTCGATCATGTAAATGCCGCGCTCAAGGCTAGCGGCCTTTCCGCATCAAGGCTCGAACTGGAGGTTACGGAGACGTCACTCCTCGAAGATCGCATCGAAGTGGCGCAATCGCTTCAGGCGCTCAAGGCACAGGGTATAAAGCTCGCCATGGATGACTACGGCAGCGGTTTTTCGTCGATGACCAATCTCAGGCGCTATCCTTTCGACAAGCTCAAGATTGACCGCAGCTATGTCTCGGCTCTCGATCACGACCCAGGCGCCGGCGTCATCCTTGATTGCGCACTGGCACTCGGTCGGGGCCTTGGATTGAAGATCGTCGTTGAAGGCATTGAGACGGAAGAGCAACGGGCGCTGATTTCAACGAAAGGCCCCGACCTGGTGCAGGGTTTCCTCTTCGGTCGGCCGGGAGCATATGACGGCCGATCAGTCGGGCGACGACACCCAAGATCATCTCGAACTCTGCCCAGTTGAGGCGACGTCGGTTTCGAGCTGCATTGACTTGCTATCGAGTGGTACTGCCGTCGAGAACCGCAAGGCGCGCAAACTGCCAGCCGCAAGCGGTGTCTATTTGTAAGGGCGCGCTGTCGGGTTGTGCATTCGTTGCGCACCGTGGTTCTCACGCTTTCCGGAACAAAAATCGCCCGTGAGGCATAATCGTTGGATGCGCGCTCGGCGCTTCATGAAGGAGGACGATCATGCCTGCAAAGAAGACTATTACGAAACCGCTGGTGGCCGAAGGAGCGAGGATTGGCGAACCTGTGCCGCGTGCCATTGTAGACACGAACACGGCGTCAGTCGGTATTCCCCCGCAGCCCGAGTTCAATGCCGAAAACGAGATCGGCGTCCTTCGGAAACAATTGGAAGCGCTTCGCCAGCAAGTGGCCGACGCCTCCGTCGCGGTAAAAGGTGGGGCTCGTCAGGCGGTTCGGCAGACGGAAGCAACGGTAAAGCTTTACCCGCTATCCACCCTCGGGGCAGTTGCCACGGCCGCAGCAGTTGTTGCTCTCGCGATCGTCGGATTTCGGACGGCGCCAAGGCGGACGCGCTACGACCGAAGCCTCGAGGATTTGCGGGATTTGTACGACAGCGTGCGCGGTCGCTTCTAGCCAAATTTCGGGATTGCCGCCGAGCATGTTTCCCCTCGAGCTTGCCAGGGGGCCGGTAAAGGGGGGAAACATGCTGAACATCACAATCAATGCCGCTCTGGGCATTGTCGACGACGGATCGCCTGATCGCACGCGCTCGCCGCGAGGCCCCGAACGATCCGACCGTCGAGACCCAACTCGATGTTCTACGAGATGCCCGATCTCCTTGAGGAACGACCGTGAACGCTCTTCGAAAAGCGTGCGAAGACCGGCCGGAGCTTGCTCGTGGGCTGATCCACGCGACGCTCCAGTAGTCGTCCGGCGTAGGCGGTTTCCTCGCCATCGATGCCGAGCGCGCCGATGAACTTATTGACGACCCATTTTCTCGACAAGCCCGATACCGATGAGTTTCGGGGCCACCGCACCGACGTCTTTTCACGCTCCCTTTCCAGCCGTCAGCTCGCTCTGCCGATCAATGACGCATTCTTACGGCAAGTTGACGGTGGCCGCGCAGCCGGCTTGAGCCTGACATCCGTCGCGCTGCTGCGTTGTCTGGTAACTCCCTTGTCCTCCTCGGGAACATCAAACGTCGCTCGCGCGTTCCTGCGGTCCCGACCCACTGCCCTGCGAGCTTTAATGACCAAAACAAACCGCAAGCCCGCCAACGATACGACACCACTCGTTCACGGTGGGGCAACATTGCCTTCAGTGGTTATCGATGACTACAACAACGAGGCGCGGGACCGGAAAGGTTTCATCGGTGACGGCGCAAACAAGAAGTCTTTTCGCGACAAGGTAGACCAGCAGAGAAAGCTCTTGCGAGAGCTCGCGCGCGACCCCTTTGGAAAGGTCGCGACTAAGGAGTTGAAGAAGAAGGATATCGACGCGCTGCTTTGCGGCGAGGATGCAGAGGCCGCAGCCATGATATTCGGTGCGGTAGAGGAGTTTTCTCGGGACTTTGCCGCCGTAATAAAAAAGTTCTTGAACGAAAAGTCATGGAAGAAAACCGAACGAATTGCTGTTGGCGGCGGTTTCCGTCAGCGAAGGGTTGGCGAACTTGTCATCGCGCGCACGATGATGCTCCTGCGCGGTGATGGTGTCGAGATCGAACTCGTTCCGATTGCGCATCATCCAGACGATGCCGGCCTGATCGGTTCGGTGCACCTGATGCCCGAATGGATGCTGAAGGGCCATGATGCAATACTCGCCGTTGACATTGGCGGAACCAACGTCAGGGCAGGAGTGGTTCGGTTCGGCAAGGATAAGAGAAGCACAAGCAAAGATGCCGCCGTGGCGGCGTCGCTCATCTGGAAGCACGCGGAGGAAAACCCGAGCCGGACTGCCACCGTCGCGAAGCTATCGGAAATGCTTGAAGAACTAGTGACCAAAGCGGCAGAGGCGGAGCTCAACCTTGCGCCACTGATCGGGATCGGCTGCCCGGGAGTGATCGAAGCCGATGGTGCCATCGTCCGGGGAGGTCAGAACCTGCCAGGCGGAAACTGGGAGAGCGATCATTTCAACCTGCCTGCCGCTCTCGTCAAAAGCATTCCTAAGATAAACGAGGGGGAAACGTTCGTTATGATGCACAATGACGGCGTCGTTCAGGGGCTTTCGCAGATTCCGCTGATGACCGATGTGTCAAGCTGGGCAATCCTGACGATCGGAACCGGGCTTGGGAACGCGCATTTCACCAATCGTTCTCAGAATTAAATCGTACAAACAGCGCAGGCCCGTCTCACACGCTCGTTGCGTGGTCGTGCCGGCGAGACGTCGCACGTGTTCAAGATCGACCGATGCCGGTGGTTGTCCGCGGACAGCATATGGTATCGATCCGTTTGTCCGGCAAACAATGGTCTTCGCCCATTGCCCGTCGGCACGTTCGCCGTTTGATCTTATCGGGACGGCCGGTTGCAAGCCCTCTTCGTATTGTAGGTTTGCAGTCGCCGCCGGTACGTCAGCTGCCTGCGGAACCGGCGGTAATCCAGCTGAGGCCGGTCAGCGTTGAGCCAATCTACCCCGCCAGGATTTGCCGAAGGTGGAGGCGCGATGGCAGGATGGTCATTGGCGCCATGATAGCCGCTGCGAACAGCATGCTCTGTTCCTTATGCTCCGGCCACGCTCACGCAGACGCGGTATATGGCCAAGCCACCTCTTGAAGCGGCAACACCGTTTCACAATATCATCCTGAGGAGACAATCAGTGGCATTGGAAGGAGGAAGAACATGCCGCTCAACGATGTTCAATGGACCCGGCCGGTGACGATCCGATTGCAATGCGGTTTGGAAAAGACTTTCGCCGGCATTTACGACGCCCTCGACTTTCTCGAAAACGAATGGCCGTTGCGGCACGGAGAGCGCCATCACCGGGCCGTGAAGACCTGCCGCGCCGCACTGAACGGGGTGGTGCCCGCTTTCGTCGCACGGGAGGCATTCATGGCCGCTTGTCTCGAGGCTGGAATGCCGGCTGTTATGGCGCATTGGAAACCGAAGCCGAACCGCGCCGCGCGGAGAGTTGCAACTTGATGGTCTCAGAAGGTTGGCCGGCCTCCTCTGGAGACGGCCATCCTTGGCGTCACAAAGAAGCCGGCGTCGGTGGTCGTGAACTGTTCGATGTGAAGACTGCTCAACCGCGTTGGAGTTCGTCCCCGCAGACGAAAGGGGCACTGCTGACATCGCGGTCGTCTTGTAATCCGCCGCGCCACGCCTTATCTACGGCATCTCGCTGACAACATTGCATTTTGCCACCCCGGACGTCCCACTGGACGCCGGTCGGGAGCGTTTTGATCGCTCGACTGGTCTCGGCTGCGTTGGCTTTCAAAGGAATCGAATGAACAAGATACCCACTACCGCCGCCCCGGCGGCTTCAACGCCCCACGGAGCTACCCCTCGCGCTGATAAGCCAGCCAACAATCAGAAGCCATATCCCTGCCTGCTCACCCGCGCCGAACTGAAGGCGATCATCGCCAAGCAACTCGGCTGAGCGCTGAGGTTGCCCGCAGATCGAAAGGCGCAATACGGAAGAACTGCGTAGCGTTAGGGTATCGACCGAACGACTTGAAGATTGTCGTAGGATCATGGAGCTGCGCCTTCAGGACCGGATCGGCCGCTCGATAGCCTCCAGTCTTTCTGCCGAGGAACGGCCGATCACATTCCAGCGAACGGGGGGTGGAGAAATTCACGGCAATCTTCATAACCCCAAGCGTCCATTAGAGGAGAAGCGACGATGGCCGACTTTGCACAGCTAGACCTGTTCGCGGTCTTCGCACCCGCATTACCGGATGGATTTCGCTATCAGCCAGATGTCGTTCCGGCGGACGTGCAGTCAGATCTACTTCGCGAAATCGGGCTATTGCCGCTGAAGCCCTTCGAATTTCACGGTTTCGAGGGCAAGCGAAGAGCCACCTCCTATGGCTGGAAATACGACTTCGACACCGACGAGGTAAGCCGCGTCACCGAAATCCCACCTTTTCTCCTTCCGGTGCGCAAGCGTGCGGCAACATTTGCCGGCATCGATCCCGAGAGGCTGCAGCAGGCCCTTGTTACCGAATATGCCCAAGGAGCTCCGATCGGGTGGCATAAGGACAAGAAGGTTTTCGGCAGGGTTGTCGGCGTCTCACTGCTATCGAGCTGCACGTTCAGGCTGAGGCGTCGCGTCGGCAATAAGTGGGAACGCGCTTCGGTGAGGGTCGAGCCTGGTTCTGCCTACCTCCTTTCCGGTCCTGCACGCAGCGAATGGGAGCACTCCATCCCGCCCGTGGAACAAATGCGCTATTCCATCACCTTCCGTGAAATCGGCTGAGCCGCCATTTTTCAAGCCGCGCATCGGCTGGACTGCGATCCAGCATTTGCAAGCACTGAGGAGCGTGCTTCCTGGCTTCTTCGTTTCCGCTGTTGAGGCGATAATCATGGCGAGGTGCGGCGCCGGCCAGAGGGCAAAATGAGGGGTCTCTTCGCTCTCGGTGTCGTAGACCAGCTACCGGCGGTTTTGCCAAGCCGGACAAATTTGATCAAGAGGCCAGTAGGGCTGCTTCGATCATCGCAGCCGAGTTCCTTCGGAGTGTCGCGAGAAGACATCTCATCCGTACTGCATCTTTTTGCAGCAACCGACGTTCATGATCGGCGGACGTCATCGATCATGGAGTCTTCATTGGAGATGGTCTTTCAGAATTTTGAGGAGCTAGCCCTGCCTGAACGTCAGGCCATGCTCGAGCGGCTCGCGGTCACTCTTGAGCGCAACGCCAGATGGGCCGCAGACGAGGGAGATGATGCCCTTGAGATGGTGATGGCATCCGTGGGAAAGGCGTTGCTTTTGGTCGCCAACGACTTGGCGGCGAACGATCTTGGGCTTGCCCAGGACGTCGTCCTGCGTGCGATCAGCCTCATTGCAACCTTTCATTCAATTCACCCGGAATATCCCGTAGGGCCGGCGCTCCACTGATGAAGCGTTAACGGCGCATTGAGCCGCGGCCTTCCGCTCGTCGATAGAGACCGGTTGCAGTGCCCTACCTGAGAAAGGTCGAGACTTCCAATTGATCCCTGCATTGGTTGGTATGGGAGAACGACGACCGGCGTGCCGGTCGACGACAAAAACCGCCTCATCCATATGATGGACGATTGGATCAGGCCCGATTGACGATGACGAAGACCTTCGAGGGCTCGGTTTCCCTACGGTCGGCAAAGCTTCCCGGACGATGTCTGAACAGGGGTACGGCCAGTAGGGGATGCTGGCTTGGGGAGCGCTTGTCCAACCCTTTGGGGTGCTCGCTCCTCCGGGTCCTGGAACGGAATTGCTCCAGTCGTCGTTCCCAACGCTTCCGCGCGTAGCCCGCCATGGCAATTTCTGCCTGGAGCCCTAGATTCAGGACCACTTTCGCGGAGGGCACATGGTGGGAAAACAGAACAATCCGGTCGAACTTGACGAGACGGCTGCGCACATTCGTCCGGATGGTGATCCGACGGCGATGGCGAGCACTGATGCACGCGCGCTCCTGGACGTCCTTCTGGTCATGAAAAGAGGCGACTTCTCTGTCAGGATGCGCTCTGACTTGACCGGAGTGACCGGCAAAATTGCCGATACGCTCAACGATATTATCGCCGCAAATCAAAAAATGGCGGCACAACTCGAGAATGTCGGTCAGGTCGTCGGGCGGGACGGCCGCACCAGCACGCGCGTCCGATTTGGCTTGTCCGACGGGGCATGGGCCGACATGGAAAGCTCGATCAACACCCTGATCGACGATCTCCTGTGGCCGACGACGGCCGTTACCCGCACGATTACCGCGGTTGCGAAAGGCGACCTCCTCCAGACCGTGCCTCTTGATGTGGACGGTCGGCCCCTGCAGGGGGAGTTTCTTCGCTCCGCTGATATCGTCAATACGATGATCAAGCAGCTCGGCGTATTCACCTCGGAGGTAACCCGCGTTGCGCGCGAGGTCGGCACGGACGGCAAGCTCGGCGGGCAGGCGCAGGTGCCAGAAGTCACGGGTGTCTGGAAGGACCTTACCGAAAGCGTCAATTCGATGGCTTCGAATCTGACGGCGCAGGTGCGAAACATTGCCGACGTCACGATAGCGGTTGCCAACGGCGACCTTTCAAAGAAGATCACCGTCGATGTGCGGGGTGAGATCCTGCAGCTGAAAGAAGCAATCAATACGATGGTGGACCAGCTTCGCGCCTTCGCCTCAGAAGTCACGCGCGTGGCGCGCGAAGTCGGCACCGAGGGCAAACTCGGCGGACAGGCACTGGTACCCGGCGTCGCTGGCACGTGGAAGGATCTGACGGACTCTGTCAACGCCATGTGCGGCAACCTGACGGCACAGGTGCGCAATATCGCTCAGGTCACGACGGCCGTTGCGCGGGGCGACCTGTCGCGCAAGATCACCGTGGATGTCTCCGGCGAAATCCTGGAGCTGAAGGAGACCATCAACACCATGGTCGACCAGTTGAACGGGTTTGCCGGCGAGGTGACGCGCGTCGCCCGCGAGGTGGGCACCGAAGGCCGCCTTGGCGGGCAAGCGCAGGTGCCAGGTGTCGCAGGAACATGGAAGGATCTGACCGACAACGTCAACTCGATGGCCTCCAACCTGACCGCTCAGGTACGCAACATCGCGGACGTCTCGACCGCAATCGCCAACGGCGACCTGTCTAAGAAGATCACCGTCACGGTTTCTGGAGAAATCCTGGAGCTGAAGGAGACCATCAATACTATGGTCGACCAGTTGAACGGATTTGCAGGAGAAGTGACGCGCGTCGCCCGCGAGGTGGGCACCGAAGGCCGCCTGGGCGGGCAGGCGCAGGTGCCAGGTGTCGCGGGGACTTGGAAGGACCTGACCGACAATGTCAATTCGATGGCGGGCAACCTTACCGCTCAGGTACGCAACATCGCAGAGGTCTCGACCGCGATTGCCAGCGGCGATCTGTCGAAGAAAATCACCGTCGACGTGAAGGGCGAGATCCTGGAGCTGAAGGAAACGATCAATACGATGGTCGACCAGCTCAACGCCTTTGCTTCAGAGGTTACACGCGTCGCCCGTGAGGTCGGCACCGAAGGGCAGTTGGGCGGTCAGGCAAACGTGCGCGGCGTTGCCGGGACCTGGAAGGACTTGACCGATTCCGTCAATTCCATGGCCTCCAACCTCACGGGGCAGGTTCGCAACATCGCGGAAGTTGCGACCGCCGTCGCCCAGGGCGACCTGTCGAAAAAGATCACGGTGACCGTTTCTGGCGAAATCCTTGAGCTGAAGGAAACGATCAACACGATGGTCGACCAGCTCAATGGCTTTGCGGGCGAGGTAACGCGTGTCGCGCGCGAAGTCGGCACGGAAGGGCGCCTGGGCGGGCAAGCAAACGTTCGTGGCGTGGCCGGCACCTGGAAGGATCTGACCGACAATGTCAATTCGATGGCTGGTAATCTGACGGCACAGGTGCGCAATATCGCCGAGGTTTCGACGGCGATCGCCAATGGCGACCTGTCTAAGAAAATCACCGTTTCGGTTTCGGGAGAAATCCTCGAGCTGAAGGAAACCCTGAACACGATGGTCGATCAGCTCAACAGGTTTGCCTCCGAAGTGACGCGCGTTGCCCGTGAGGTCGGTACCGAAGGCAAGCTAGGCGGGCAGGCGCAGGTGCCGGGCGTCGCCGGCACCTGGAAGGACCTGACGGAGAACGTCAACTCGATGGCGTCGAACCTTACCGGCCAGGTGCGCAACATCGCCGAAGTGACGACGGCGGTTGCGCGTGGCGACCTTTCGCGAAAAATTACAGTCGACGTGAAGGGTGAGATCCTGGAGCTTAAGAACACCATCAACACGATGGTGGACCAGCTCAATGCCTTCGCCGGCGAGGTCACGCGCGTGGCTCGCGAAGTGGGAACGGAAGGCAAGCTCGGCGGACAGGCGCAGGTCTCCGGCGTGGCGGGTACCTGGAAGGACCTGACCGACAGTGTCAACTCCATGGCTGGCAACCTGACGGCCCAGGTGCGCAACATCGCCGAAGTGGCGACAGCGATCGCCAATGGCGACCTCAGCCGCAAGATCACCGTCGACGTGCGCGGCGAAATCCTGCTCCTGAAGGACACACTGAACACGATGGTGGACCAGCTGCGCTCGTTTGCGGGCGAAGTGACGCGTGTCGCGCGTGAAGTGGGCACCGACGGGCGTCTCGGAGGCCAGGCTGTTGTTCCAGGCGTTGCCGGCACCTGGAAGGACTTGACCGACAACGTCAACCTTCTTGCGGCCAACCTGACGACCCAGGTTCGCAATATCGCCGAAGTGACGACGGCGGTGGCGCGCGGGGATCTGTCGCGAAAGATCACCGTCGATGTGAAAGGTGAAATCCTCGAACTCAAGAACACCATCAACACGATGGTCGATCAGCTCAACGCCTTTGCCGGTGAAGTGACGCGTGTTGCGCGCGAAGTGGGAACCGATGGCAAGCTCGGTGGACAGGCGCAGGTGCCGGGCGTTGCGGGCACGTGGAAGGATCTGACCGACACTGTCAACGTCATGGCCGCCAATCTGACCGAGCAGGTGCGAGGCATCGTCAAGGTGGTAACGGCTGTCGCGAATGGCGACCTGAAGCAGAACCTCACAGTCGCCTCCAAGGGCGAGGTGGCCGCCCTCGCCGAGACGATCAACAACATGACCAACACGCTCGCCACTTTTGCCGATCAGGTCACCAGCGTGGCCCGCGAAGTGGGCGTCGAGGGCCGGTTGGGTGGCCAGGCAAATGTTCCAGGAACAGCCGGTACATGGAAGGATCTGACAGGCAACGTCAACCTGCTTGCCGCCAACCTCACCACCCAGGTGCGCGCAATCGCCGAGGTCGCAACCGCGGTTACCAAAGGCGACCTGACCCGCTCGATCCAGGTCGAGGCACGCGGCGAGGTGGCGGAGCTGAAGGACAATATCAACACGATGATCGATAACTTGCGCCTGACGACCGAGCGCAATACCGAGCAGGACTGGCTGAAGACAAATCTGGCGCGCTTCACCAACATGCTGCAGGGTCAGCGCGATCTGACGCTTGTCGGCAAAATGCTCTTGTCGGAACTGGCGCCTCTGGTCGGTGCTCACCAGGGCGTGATCTACCAGGTCGATGACGGCCCCCAGCCGATACTGTCGCTCCTGTCGGTCTACGCGCAGGGCACGGAGACGTCTCACCCGACCAGGCTCGAATTCGGGCAGGGCCTTGTCGGCCAGTGCGCCAGCGACGCCCGGCGTATCCTGATCACCGATCTTCCGAGCAATGTCGTTCCGATCAGTTCCGGCGTCTTCTCGGCACTTCCGAGAAGCGCAATCGTCCTTCCCGTGCATTTCGAGGGGCAGGTCAAGGCGGTCATTGAGCTCGCATCGGCCGGTAATTTCACCGAATTGCAGCTCTCTTTCCTCGACCAGCTCACCACGTCGATCGGCATCGTCCTCAACTCGATTGCAGCGACGATGCAGACGGAAGGCTTGCTCAAGCAGTCGCAGCAGCTCGCCGCCGAGCTTCAGACCCAGCAGGGCGAGCTTCAGCAGACCAACGAGCAGCTCGAACAGAAGGCCCAGCAGCTTGCGGAGCGAAATGTCGAGGTCGAGGCCAAAAATCAGGAAATCGAACAGGCCCGTCGCGCACTTGAGGAAAAGGCGACCGAACTCGCGCTGACGTCGAAATACAAGTCGGAATTTCTGGCAAACATGTCGCACGAATTGCGTACGCCGCTCAATTCCATCCTCATCCTGGGACAGCAGCTCGGGGAAAACCCGGAAGGTAATCTTTCCGGAAAGCAGGTGGAGTTTGCAAAGACGATCCACGGCGCAGGCACGGACCTCCTCAACCTCATCAGTGACATCCTTGACCTTTCCAAGATCGAGTCCGGAACCGTATCGGTCGACGCCGAGGAAATTTTTATCAACAACCTTCTGGACGTTATCGCCCGGCCTTTCCGCCACGAGGCGGACAATCGTGGTCTCGCCTTTGCGGTCGAAGTCGGCACGGATGCGCCCAGAAGCATCCTCACGGACGCCAAGCGGCTCCAGCAGATCCTGAAGAACCTGCTTTCGAATGCCTTCAAGTTTACTGGGCAGGGCGGCGTTACGCTGCGCGTTTCGGCGGTGGCGAGCGGCTGGTCTTCCGACCATCCTTCGCTCAAACACGCCCCGTCCGTCCTCGCCTTCGAGGTTGTTGATACCGGCATCGGCATCCCGCCGGAAAAACAGCGCATAATTTTCGAGGCTTTCCAACAGGCTGACGCCTCGACCAGCCGCAAATATGGCGGCACAGGGCTTGGCCTTGCCATCAGCCGTGAGCTTGCAAATCTGCTCGGCGGCGAGATCCAGCTTCGCAGCAGCCCCGGAGTGGGTAGCACTTTCGCACTTTACCTTCCATTGACTTACGTTGGTGCGGGCGCCGTGGCGCCGAAGGTTGTTACCGAAGCCAGCAATGTTGTTCAGCTTTCGGAGGCCATCGCCGGACGGCGGCCAGACAAGCCCGGCGAGCAGGTGGAAGACGACCGCGAGAATATTACGACCGCCGATACGGTGCTTCTCGTCGTGGAGGATGACGCCCATTATGCGCGGGTTCTGCTCGACCTCGCCCGTGACAGCGGCTTTAAGGTTCTCGTGGCGATGCGCGGCAGCGAGGCTCTGGCGCTCGCGCAGGAATACAAGCCGTCGGCGATCTCCCTCGACATCTACCTCCCAGACATGCTGGGATGGACGGTCTTGAGCCAGCTCAAGCAGAATGCGTTGACGCGGCACATTCCGGTGCAGATCATCAGCCTCGACGAAGACCGCCAACACGGACTGACGCGTGGGGCCTTTGCTTTCATGAGCAAGCCGACGACGCCTGATGGCCTCGGCAAGGCGCTTTCACGCCTGAAGGCCTACGCCGAACCGAGACGCAAGCGTCTTCTCCTGGTAGAGGACAACGAGGCGGAGCGGATGAGCGTTTCCGCGCTCCTTGGCCATGACGATATCGATATAGCGAGCGTTGGCTCGGGATCGGAAGCGCTTGCGGCACTCAGAAGAGATCCTGCCGATTGCGTCGTGCTAGATCTTTCGCTCCCCGATATGTCCGGTTTCGACGTGCTGGAACGGATGCGTGACGACGCTGAGATCGGTGAAGTGCCTGTCGTTGTGTTCACGGGCCGCGAACTTTCGCCCGAAGAAGACGCCAAGCTTCACAGCATGGCCCGTAGCGTCGTGGTCAAGGGCGTCGAGTCACCTGAACGCTTGCTCGATGAAACGGCGCTTTTCCTGCATCGTGTCGTTGCCGACTTGCCCGCCGCCAAGCAGGCGATGTTGGAGGAGCTGCACAGTTCGGATGAAGACCTTGTTGGCGAGACGGTTTTGCTCGTCGACGATGATGCACGTAACATCTTCGCGCTCAGCAGCGTTCTGGAGCGCCGCGGCATGAAGGTCCTGACGGCCACCACCGGCACTGAGGCGATCGAGGTGATCAACAACGAGCCTAAAGTGGCGATCGTCTTGATGGATATCATGATGCCGGGCATGGACGGTTACGAGACGATGCAGGTCATCCGCTCCGATCCGAATTTCCGTCGCCTGCCGATTGTGGCACTGACGGCGAAGGCGATGAAGGGCGATCGAGAGAAATGTCTCGAAGCTGGGGCTTCGGATTATCTGGCAAAGCCGGTCAACACCGAGCAGCTCCTGTCGGCGCTGCGCATGTGGCTGCATCGCTGAGGAGCCGGCCGTGAATCCCGTCAATATCCTTCTTGTTGATGACCAGCCCGCGAAACTTCTCAGCTACGAGGTGATCCTCCAGGAACTTGGAGAAAACCTCATCAAGGCCCAGTCAGGGCGCGAGGCCCTAGAACATCTTCTGCGTAACGAAATAGCCGTCATTCTGGTCGATGTCTGCATGCCTGAACAGGACGGCTTCGAACTCGTCAACATGATCAGGGAACATCCACGCTATCAGAACACGGCAATCATTTTCGTCTCGGCGATCATGATGGCTGAGCCGGACCGCCTGCGCGGATATGAGGCCGGAGCGGTCGATTATGTATCGGTGCCGATTGTTCCTGACGTTCTTCGGGCCAAGGTGAGGGTCTTCACCGAGCTCTATCGAAAGACGAGGGAGCTTGAGCTGCTGAATGCGGAACTCGAAAACCGGGTTCGGGAGCGCACGGCCGAGCTGGAATCCTCCTCGAGGGCGCTGCGCCTGCTCAATGAAGAACTCGAACAGCGCATTGATCAGAGGACGCGCGAGCGGGAGGAGGCCCTCGCCCAGCTGTTCGAAGCGCAAAAGCTCGACACGATCGGTCAGCTGACCGGGGGCGTCGCGCACGATTTTAATAATTTGCTCATGGCAATCATGGGAAGCCTGAACCTTCTGAAGAAGCGCCTACCACCCGACGATAAGAGTGATCGTCTCATGGCGAATGCCTTGCAAGCGGCGGAAAGAGGAGCGGCGCTGACGCAACGTCTTCTGGCTTTCGCGCGACGGCAGGAGCTCAAGCCGCAGGCCGTCGATTTCCGGGAACTGTTCGAGAATGTTGAGGATCTTCTTAAAAAGGCGATCGGTCCAGGCCTCGACATAAGGAGCGAGATCCAACCGGACCTGCCGCGTGTGCTCGTTGACGGCAATCAACTCGAACTCGCTCTGCTCAATTTGTCGGTCAATGCGCGCGATGCGATGGGTGAGGGCGGCACGATCCTGGTGTCTGCGCAAGAAAATCATTCGGTTCGTCCTGTCGCGCTCAAACCCGGCCGCTACGTGAAACTCGAGATCACCGACCACGGCGAAGGCATGGACGAGGCCGTTGCCGCTCGTGCCACGGAGCCGTTCTTTACCACGAAGGGTCCTGGAAAAGGCACCGGGCTCGGTCTGTCCATGGTTCATGGTCTTGCGGCCCAGTCCGGCGGGATGCTCGAACTGTCGAGCATCAAAGGGACAGGGACTACCGTGTCGCTCTGGTTACCGGTGGCACAAGTCTATGATACAGCAGGCGTGACGAAGGCCGAGACGATTGAAACCGCCGTAGCGGTGAGCCACGCCTTGAGGATCCTTGTCGTGGACGATGATCCCCTCGTGCGGCTGGGCACCATGGCGATGCTGGAAGATCTGGGACATATTGCGCTAGAGGCATCGTCTGCTCAAGTCGCGCTGGAAATTCTCTCGGCCGGTCAAATCTGCGATATCGTGGTCACCGATCATGCAATGCCTGGGATGACGGGAGCCGAACTTGCCCGGTCCATATCGACCCAATACAAAAGCATGCCCGTGATTCTGGCTTCGGGCTATGCCGAGCTTCCGGACGATCCGGCCGTCCTGAACCTGTTGAGAATGACAAAGCCCTTCACGCAGGAACAGCTTCAGACGGCTATACAGCATGTGGCAGCCAACCGGGTGACGGCCGCTTGAAGATCGCGATCAACGTGTCGCCTTTTGTGCGCCGTGATTCGCTTACGGCGGGGTAGGGCTTAAAAAATCATCGCCTGGCGCCGAAACCGGGGGGGCTGGCCTTGCTTGCAGCGCTAGTTCCAGAGATTCGGTTGTATTGTCGGATCTTCGAGCAGGGCAAGTTTCAGCGGCGCCTCGAGCTTTCGACTGGCTGACGATGGAGCCGGATATTGATACGATCAACGGCACGCAAAGCTCGCTTCTGCGCAAAGGGCACCACAACATCACCCGCTATATCGCTCGCTCGCATGATGGCTGATCTCGAGGGCATTGGTTGCTAGCCAGCAAAGCCCCGGCGGACGGCACCGGAGCTATGAAATCGCTAGGTTGGTAGGCCAGCGCGCCTAAGTCCTTCGCGCAGTCGCGAAACATCGCGCTCTTCGCTGAGATAGGAGACGTCCACCAGCCAGTTGACGTAGTCGGCCCCGCTTGGCGCCTTGTTCCCTCGCCACCGCGCGCCGACGGCATTGAGGAAGATTGCGGCGCATCTTTCGGCATCCGCGATCCGATCGAGATGTCCATAGGATGCAGCGCGCCAGGCCATGTCCCGCGGCTCTCGGTCCGGCGTCGCGAATGTTCTCTGTTCGAGCAGAAGCGATGCTTCACCGTACCTGCCTGAAAGGAAGAGCAGGCGAGCTTTGTAATAATTATACCAGCTGGGATAGAGCGGGTTCAGCCGACAGGCCATCTCGGCGCCAGCAAGACCTCTGGGCGACGTCTTCGCGACGTCAGCTCATTATTGTCGATGACGCGTTGCGCTACCATCGCAACGATGGCCTGGGCTATTTCTTCCTGAGTGGCGAAAATATCGTCGATGGACCGATCGTAGCGATTGGCCCAGAGATGCATTCCGCCGACCGTTTCGACGAGCTGTACCGTAATCCGCACCCGGCTTGCGGCGCGCCTGACGCTACCCTCGACAATGTAACCTGCACCAAGAGTGCGCCCGATCTCGCGCAAATCCGTCGTGCGCCCGCGAAGCGCAAACGATGAGGTTCTGGCGATCACCGTCAGTTCAGTGAAACGAGCCAGTTCGGTAATGATGTCTGCGGTTATGCCATCGCTGAAATAGACTTGTTCCGGATCGTCCGACATGTTCTCGAAGGGCAGTACGGCGATTGCTGGCCCGATCGAGGTCGAAGCCGCTAAGGAGACAAAAGTCGATCCGCTAAGCGGCACATGATAGGCTTTGATTGGCCGCGAGATGTTCTTGAGGTGCTGCTCTCCCGCATAGTTTATCTTCGTGTCGATCTTTCCGGCGAGATGGTCATAGGCTGTGCCTGAGATCAGTATGTCACCGGGCGGGCAGATTTGCTCCAGCCGTGCCGCCACATTCACGCCATCCCCGAGCAGATCGTCACCATCGACAACGACGTCACCAACATTAATGCCGATCCGAAAGACGATCTTACTGGCGGTATCGGACCGATCATGCTGTCGCGCGATCGCATTCTGCATCTGGACAGCGCAGGAAACTGCCTCAACGACCGAGGCAAATTCAGCAATCAAGCCGTCGCCCATCAACTTGACGATGCGTCCTGCGTGTGCAGCGATCTGTGGCTGGAGCAATGCGGTCTGCAAAGTGGACAAGGCCGAAAGCGTCCTGCCTTCGTCCTTCTCAACAAGCCGTGAATAGCCGACCACATCGGCGACCAGGATGGCTGCCAGCCTTCGCTGCAAAGCGTGCTCCTCCTTCCTCAAAACATGCCGAGAACCGCTTCAGAGTCTCCAGCGTATTATCCGATCAAATCCGAAGACGAGGAAACAAAAAAAGAGCCGGGATCCTCGATTCTACGCTCGCCGGGCCTGCAGCATCACATTGCACATGCGCAGGTGTTGGAAACCATTGGGTTCATTGATCGTGCGACCTCATAAAAGTCACAAGATATTTGCGGACGGACAGTCTTCGGCAGCAATGTCAAACGCGCAAGTCAATAACCATTTGAGGGTCGCGGGGACCAACACAAGTCCATCTCATGTACATCCACAGAACGTACGGTGGCGGACGGGATTTAACCCATGCGTGGAGGTTGGACGGAATATTTATCCGGCACTTGCCTAAAAGCCAACACTGGTGCCGTGGCAAAAGCAGCGAGCGAATGAAGGTGCTGGAGCTCCAATGGCCTGCGGTCCTATGTTTCCGCTGCCGACACAGCCTTGTTTATTATGGTCGCTTCGGTTAGCCAGGCTGCCCAACGGCGAGTGACGACATGACGCTTATGAGATCGGCAAGGCCGCACTCGTCAACATGCGCACAGTCGATTAAAGATGAGCGTCCCTGTCGCTTAATTGTGGCGCAGCGCAGATGGGCTGGGTCTTTGAGCAGCGAGCGTCAATCAATGGCTTCGACAGGGTCGGGGGGCCAGTCAATGCGACCTGCCGTTGGTTCGGGAAGGATCGGCCTCGTCCGGTTCTGCCGAAACCTCCCTGATCAAACCCAATAGCGCCTTCTTTACGGCAGCACTTTTGACGGCACTGAGTTCGCCGCTTAGGGGAGGGGCTCGGCGAGATCTTCTTAGAGCGTCATTTCGGATCGTCGGCTCGGCTCCATGAAAGAAGTCGTCCATTGGCACCGAGAGCGCCTGTGCCAATTCGAACAGGACGCTTGCACTCACGCGGTTTGTGCCCTTTTCGTACTTCTGGACTTGTTGGAACGTGATATCGAGGACTTCGGCGATCGACGACTGGCTCAACCCTCTCGCTTTTCTTATGCGGGCAAGATTTTCACCAATTATGAGATCGATGGCGCTTTTACCTGTTCGTGCCAATGTTCCTCTCCGTGTGATTGAAGACTATGCCAAAACATGTGCGATGCGTTCGACGTGGTGCTCTGGAGCCGCGTCGTCCTGCTCGGAGGCTGCGATCTCAGTAGCCGTCAATCCTGTTGCGATTGCTAGGTCTTCAATCGTGTATCCCTTGGCGATCCGCTTTGCACGACGGGTTTCCGAAGGGCTGGTTGCCTCTGATAAATTTTCGTGGTCCATGTGTCTACTCCGGGTTCGAGCTCACTAGGAATGTCCGACCGCAGGCTGTGTTCCGCAGCTACCGGAAGGTTCGTCGTCTTCAGAGAGCCGCAGTCTTCTCAACCGTTCAGTCTTCTCTTTGCGAAGACGACGCTCTTCTTCTGCGGCCTCGGTCGCGATCTTGTTCGTATGTTCGAAAGCTGACGCGCGTTGCTGCACGGTCAGGGTTTTTCTGAGCCTGCTCACCATGGCAATCATCCTTGAAGGTTACCCCTTATATGGGCGGATTGCCTTGCCGCTTCAACGCCTTGAGCGTCCCTGTCCGCTAGCGTACTGCTTTTCCCAATGATGCCGAACCCCTCCAAAAACGTCAGCATCACGGCAAAATAATGAGCTTGCCTAGCGACGTCGTGAAGCCCTCGCGGGATCGCTGGCGCGGAAAACTGCTGCCTCCTTCTTGAGCGCAGGACAACTACGAAATCTGTGAAGACGGCGACGCATGCGACTGGAACCTTGTGTTTGCTCGGGTGTCCGGCCTCAAACGCAAGAAATGCTGAATGTTCGTCGAAACTCCCATCACAGGCGCGGCTGTCTATCTCCTGTCGATTTCATTCGCCCAATATCGCGTTCCTGCTGCGGTTTGGGGAGGGCCCGACTGGGGGAGCCGCTTGGAGCACCTATCCGGGGAAGCGACGGCGGCACGGCAGGGCGAGCAAACGGGGACGCAGGGCGGAGATTCGCGCCCCGCCTTGCTGCGACGGCCAAGCGTCGCGCAGCCGACCAAAACGAAAACTGCATCTCGGTGGGCAGGCGAACCCCGGGTCCGTGAGCACGTCTAATGCCACGGCCGGCAATCCGGCTGCCCGCAATTGGAGTGGTTCCCTAAAGCGCCGGCTGCTTTCCTTTTTTGACAGCTCACTTGTTGCAGCCTTCGCTATGGTCTGGCCACAGGTTTCCCCGAACGCCTCGGTAAACGAACCCAAGCATAACAACCGACGGCACGCAGACAGTGGTGCGCGGGTCGGGCGCGATCGCTTTCCACCTTAGCTTATCGTCGCCGTCGCCTAAAGAAGGAGCGCGAAAGCTGACGGGAGCGAGATTTTCGTCGGTTGGTCCCGCCCGCTTCTGCGGCATTCATCCCTGAGCCGTGCGTCCGAGCGGCAGCGTCGGTGTTCTCCATCCGCTCCCGATAGCTCAAGTCGCGCAGTCGCCCCGTAAGATCCGTTTCGCTGCGCTGCGACTTTCTTGAAAATAAGCTGGAACCAAAGCAAAAGGTAGAGGTTCGTTAAAAAGACGCGGCCGCCTAGACCTCCCCAGAGGCAAGATCGCCCCTCTCGATCGCTGCGTTACCTCGTGAAAAATGCCTTCGGCTCGATCTCCTCCAGCCGGAGGCATTTTGACCTGGACAGGCAGCCTTCAGGCTACATGTTGGCGGCTTTGAGAGCGGTCTCCTGCACCAACCACCAAACCGGCAGACAGGCCAGTGCAATAGCAACCAACCAAACAGAAGCGAACTTTATGAGGTATTGCCGGCGTGCCTTGGCCTCGCTCCACTCGTAGTACATGTGCATTCTCCCTCCCAGCCGCACTCCTTTACGCAAGGAGAGGCAGCTGTGGTCTTTGCGGCGAAACTCCCGGCATGCCTGTTTCACAATAGAGAAAGGGATTTTCCGCAGCCGCAACCTGTCTTCGTCCCAAGGAATTTGCCGTCGTCAACACGATTTCGCCTACGTGGCCGAAGCGAAGCCAGGCTTAACGCGAACCGCTTAGGGGGACGTTTCTGACGCTGGTGATCTTTTCTGTGGTCGGCCTGAACGTCTGAAAAAGGGAGAGTGCCATCGGCGATATCTGGTGGGCGGGAGAAAATGCGCCCCAGGATCTGCCCATAAACCCTATGACGACAAGAACTTCCTAGCAACAAGCAGATCCGTTACCGGTCCGGCATTAGCCCGCCGGCCTGACGAGGCGACGGGCTAACGGATCTTATTTAGCTGCGTTGGCGACGCGATGTCCGGCGTTCTGGGTGGCGTTCACAGTGTTGGCTGTGTCCTGGCCCATCCCCCGAATGGTGTTGCCGCAGGATGACAGCGTTATGGCAAGGGTAAGTGTTGCGATCATTGCACAAGCGATTTTCATGGAAAGACCCCGGTTTCGTAGTAACCACCCTATAACCGTCTGGAGTGTTCAAGGTTCCCAAGACTGGGTCGATATCAGAACGCGCACCTCGATAGACATCTTAGCGCGAGCTCGAATGAACCAACGGCAGTTCTCAGCGTTTCCGTTCAAAAGGAGAACGCTATGCGCTTGACCATGGAAGGAGACTATCATCGCGCCGTCGGCGATATTGACGCGCTTGATGAACTCGAGCGGGCTAATGCTCTTGTCGATGAGTACCTCCGATTTGTCAAAGCGAACGATATCCGCAAGCAGGTGGTCGATGAAATTGAGTTGCCCATCCCAAAGCTGGGGCTTGTGAAGGCTTTCTGCGTCGCTATTGCCGCCGAACACCGCCCCGATACACGCGCGCTCCTGATCAGGGCAGGCCTCGCTCTTGCCCAATATCAACCGGCAATCGGCCCCCGTATCTTGATAGAGGCACAGCATCATTGCCGCGCTGAGCGATCGAGGATGTCTGCTCGCCGCCTGGAAAACATCCTGTTCACGGTCGCGGAAGAACGAGTACGGCTCGGGGATCTCTTTCTGGCCGTGGTGAAACGTTGCCTCCATTGACGTCCAGACAGACCCATGAGAGGCGCGTCGACGGGTTTTGCGCCAGTGGTTTGTTCAAGTTGGATGCGTGAGGTTCTTTCTGTCGAGGAGGTATAGAAGCTGTGCTTGCGGATCGATGCCGCTGCGTCTTCCAAGAGTTCGTTGATAGCGAAACGCAAAGTCAAGGCAGTGATGTCGATGTCAAAGACCTGATTGCTGCCTTTGAAGATGGGACTATCGCTGCGAAGTCCAGACTGGATACAGGCTACTGTCCTTACAGCGCCTCGAAGGAACCCTCCAGTTTCCTGGCTTGGTTGGCGGGCTTCCGGTGCTGTTCGGGTGCCAGCGTGAGCTAACTATCGGAGAGGTGTTGGCTGCGGTTGCGTAGAGCGGACACGGAGCGAGGGAGCATGGCCGGTACGATATGGCAGGTCTTGACGGTCGGCTACTCTACTCGGACCATCACCGAATTCGTGGAACTCCTGAGGGTTGCCGACAGGGATCTTGTGCAGCAAAGCTCGAATACGAAAGCTGCAAGCGGGTCGAATGCGGGCAGTTTCTGACGACTGGCCTGCCTTTGCCGGAGCACGGTCACGTTCGTCAGGCAACAGCCTGGGAAGGGCGACATTTGGAAATCGGCCGGCGCACTGGCAATCAAATGCTGTATCCGTTGGCTAGGCGAGATGGCGGCCCCAAAGCGCGAGCATCATGACGGCAACGAGGCTGGCTGCGTGCGGCAGCAGCGCCAGTGTCCATCCCCATTCTGACAGGACCAGCAACACGTCCGCAAACGGTATCAGGGCAATCGCGAAAAGAGAAACGGTGGCGGCGGGCATCGAGATCGACGGGGCAGCCAATAGCCAGGAGCCGGTTGCGAGATCTCGAGCAGCTAACGCGCGCAGGAAGAGCGGGTCAGCAATACCGGTCATGGGCGCGGCAAACAGCAACGCGCCTATCGACGGTTCGATGAGAATGAGGATGCCGAGACCGAGCAATGCGAGGCCCAGTGCCCGCACCAGAGGTCTCCACCATCTCGATCGTTGCATGATGTTCGCCATTCTTGGGATCCTCCTGCCGGTCGGCGACCGGGCCGCTGGTCAAGCGGCCTGTCTCGTCGCCTTTGCCAGACGCTTGATCGCCTGCTCGAGAGATCGCTGCCCATCGCAATAGTCCTGCCAGGCATTCGTCTTGGCAAGCAGCGTCGGCACGGTGCGGATGGTAAAACGTTTCGGATCGAGATCGGTTTTGACCTGGCTCCAGGTCAGCGGCATCGACACCGTAGCGCCTGGCCGCGCCCGTGGCGACAGAGGAGCGACGGCGGTCGCCATCCGGTCATTTCGCAAATAGTCGAGGAAGATGCGGCCGTTGCGCTGGTTCTTCGCCATCTTGATAAGGTAAAGTTCTGGATTGTCGCGAGCCATGTGCAGGCAGACGTCATGGGCAAATCCCTTCGCCTCGGCCCAGATCAGCTTCTTGCCTTTCGGCACAGCAAGCGGCGTGATGACGTGCAATCCCTTACCCCCAGTTGTCTTGCAGAAGCTGACGAGCCCGAGTTCTTCTAGTCGGTCGCGCATTTCGCGAGCTGCCTTGACAACGGTCGCGAAGGAGACATCCGGGCCAGGATCGAGGTCAAAGACAAGGCGGCCCGGTACTTCCGGCTGCCTAGGTTCGCAATTCCATGGATGCAGCTCGACCCCGCCGATCTGGGCAATGGCGGCCAGGCCTTCGATCCGATCGACCTGGAGATAGGGCTTCTTGTCGCCAAATACCTTGACCAGCTCCAGAAGATTCGAGGTGCCGAGCATCGCGTGGCGCTGGAAAAATTGCTCGCCGCCAATGCCATCCGGCGAACGGATTATCGAGCACGGCCGTCCCTTGATATGGTCGATCATCCAGGAACCGACCGCTTCGTAATAGCGGGCGAGATCGGCCTTCGACACCGGTTCGCCGTCGTTGGCATCCGGCCAGAGCGACTTGTCGGGGTTGGAGATCAAAACGCCCATGACATCTTCCTTGCCACCTTTGCGGAGGCGCTTGGCCTCTTGTTTCGGCTTGGCAGATGTCGCTGGATCGGGAGTGCCTGCCTTATCGGGCGCGGCGGGCTTCTCGGCGACGACCTCCGTTGCAGGCTTGTCCTCACGAAGACCCTTGAAGGCCGCCTGCCGGACAAGCCCGTCGGCGGTCCAGCCGGCAAACTCAATCTCGGCCACCAACTCCGGCTTCACCCAGACAATCTCCGCGTCCTTCTTCGGCGCACCCATGCCGGTAAATGGCGATCGGTTCGTTTCCAATGCGCGCAGCTTGGGCAGAAGCGTCTCGATCTTGCTTGCACCATATCCCGTCCCGACACGTCCCACATAGACGAAATGGTCGCCCCGATTGACACCAACAAGCAGCGAGCGGAATTTGCCGTTTGTCTTTGCATAGGCGCCAACGACCACCTCGTGCCCGGCGCGGCACTTTGACTTGACCCAGGTCTCGGTGCGTCCCGATTGGTAAGCAGCTTCGGCCTGTTTCGAGACAATGCCTTCAAGGGAAAGCTTGCATGCCGATCTTAAGACCGCGTCCCCGCCAGTCTCAAAATGTTCGACGAAACGCAGCCGCGGATCTTCGCCGGCGTCGATGAGCACTCTCTGCAGGCGGCTCTTCCGCTCGCTCAAGGGACGCTGGCGCAGATCTTCCTCGCCCTCAAACATCATGTCGAAGGCAAAGAACACCAGTTCGTCTGTTTTTTCTTCAGATAGCGCTGCCTGAAGTGCTGCGAAATCGGGTGCACCATTTTCATCGAGAGCGCAGATTTCACCGTCGATTATCGCATCAGGAAGACCCGAGGCGGATCCGGCGATCGCCGGGTACTTTGCTGTCCAGTCCAGGCCCTTGCGTGTCTTCAACGTAACGTCGCCGTCATTGACCCGCATCTGGATGCGGTAGCCGTCGAACTTGATTTCGTGGATCCACCCGGCAGCGCCAGGTGGGCGCTCGCGTGTTTCGCATAGCTGCGGCGAAATGAAGTCAGGCATGTTTGACGTTGGTGAAATGGATGACTTTGCTATCTCTGTCGCCTTTGTCTGCCGTCTGGCTTTAGGGCCGGTGGCGCGCTCCTCGGCTGCCAGACCCCGGTCGCTGTCCCACACCGCATCCGCCTGCACGTCAGCGCTTTCCACCATGAACGGCTTCGGTTTTCTTCCCTTGCCGGCAGCAATCGCTGCCATTGTCCGGCCAGAGGCGACCGAGGTTTCATTGTCGTCGAGCACGGCGGCGCCATTCTCCTCGACAGAAAAATCGTCATGATGCTTGATCAACAGCCAGTTGGTCCGTTTGCCGCCGTCACGGTCGTTGCGCATGCGCACCAGCACGAAGCTGCCACGAAGACGTTCGCCCTCCAGGGAAAACTTGAAATCACCTTTTGCCAGAGCTTGTTGCGGGCTCTTGTTGCCCTCCGGCTCCCAATAGCCGCGATCCCATAGCATCACCGTGCCGCCGCCATACTGGCCTTTGGGGATCGTTCCCTCGAAGTCCCCATAGTCGAGGGGATGGTCCTCTACCTCGACAGCCAGCCGCTTGTCTTGCGGATCGAGAGAGGGTCCCTTCGTTACTGCCCAGGATTTGAAGACCCCGTCCAGCTCGAGGCGAAGGTCGTAATGCAGACGCGTGGCATCGTGCTTCTGGATCACGAAGCGCCTCCGGTTCGATGCTCTCAGCTTGGCCTGGCCGCTCGGCTCCTGCGTCTTCTTGAAGTCTCGCTTTTGCTTGTAGGTCGAGAGCTTGTCGCTGGCCATTGTATTCCCCTTACGAATTCGTCGTCCGCCTCTAAAGCGGAGGACAGATCGGCGCGGATCGGCAAGGACAGGAAGGATCTCAACTGGCGCTTCGTGGCGACGAAGCCTTGAACAGCGTCGTGCATCCCCGTCCGTTCCGGCTGACCGGCCGGCGACCTCGCTACCAGAAGCGTGCAAAGGTTGATTTTGTTCCGCTACAGACCGCAGCACATCGCGATCGAGGCTCGCTTTAATCCCCGATCCGTCCGTATTGTTAGTCCTCAAGGTGAGCTAGGCTTCTCACAACAACAGCCTCTCGAAGAGCGGCCTGTCGTCGTCCTGTCGCACGAGAGGGTGCGGTCTTCGTCTATGATGATGATTAAGTGGCGGCCTCGACTCAAATGGGTACTTATCGAGTTCGTCGGGAGGCAACGCGCTGATCTCCAGAGGGAACGGGATGCGAGATGATCCTGCCTTTCGGTGAGCGTGGACATGACTTTCGCCCTCTTCTTGGCGGAAGAGGGCGCCGCATCTCATGGCGCAGGAGCGGCGTGAATGGCTGCCGCAGGTCGTTGATGAACCGACCAACCGCCGGTACTTTCGCGTCCTCCCGTTCCCTTGGCTGGCCACAATCTGCACTCGCTTTTCCAAGCAGCCGGCCAACGGCCGAAAAAGTTCCGCAAATCTGGCTAGTTCGAGCTGGGGCTGGAAGCGCCACGCACCAGTCAGCTGATCCACCACCGCTGCCCAACCCAAAATGACCAAATGGTTGCGGGGGGCCAGAGATCCTGAATAGTTCGAATGAAAGATGCCCGCCACGGGGGAGACGTGCGCGGGCGAGGATGAGGCTACGAGACCAATCTCCAGATCATAGTGGCAAATCGATGGCCCTCGCGGAGCCGAGGCAGGCAGGAGGACAGGCCGGGCGCCGCTTTGGGCGATGATTATTTGATCGCCGACTTTCCAGCGTGCCATGTGGAACACGATCATCTTCAGGAAACTTGACCTGAACTCGCTATTGACCCGGAACGACTGGATTTGCACCGGCTGCCGATGCCGCACCAGTCGCCTCCATGGGCTAATGCGCTGCGATAAGACAAGCTTGACGCCGATGCCCTGCTTTGCAAAACACGATCGCGCCCCCATCAGGGGCGCACCAGGAACGGAATTAGTCCCACAGGAAATCGGGGCCGGTCATCTGGTATGTGAGTTTCAGCGTTCCGTCAGGCTGTACGACGTAGCGTTCGAATACACGATATCCAAATTTGCCCAGGAAGGAATTCTTTACCACGGTTCCAGGTTTATAGCGGGAGTGGACAACCTTGCCCCCGTAGGTGAGGCTGCCGGGAAGCGGTCGCATGCCAGCAGGCGAGCTTGTCGTCGGCTGCGCAGCACAGCCCGCGAGGCTGACTATGATCGCTGCGATCCCGCCAGATAAGCGTATGTCTTTCAGCATTGGTTGCTCCCTTTCTCATTTACACCGGCAATTGCCGTAAAATACATGCCTCACTTGTGGCGATCGCGTGCTGGTTCGCATCTGCGTCCTGTCGTGCCGTCGTCGTCAGGCTGACGGCGCATAGCTTTTTGCCGTGGCGAAAGGCACGGCTTGTCGATCGTCGATCTTCTTCTTCGCTCTCGTCCGGCACGAACAAGAAGCACGAGGATGAGTTCCCGTTACGATGCTTCGACTGGTGCTCCGCATGCTTCACCTCAAGTGCGGCTAGTCGCGGTATGCTCCGCCGCTGGCAGCGAATCGCGTCCACAAAGCGGGTGAGGGCAGATTAACAAGTGGACCGCCCGTTCCTCGAAACGAATATCCCCAGCGGCCAGTGCAAACTTCACTGAGGCGGGGACTAGACGCCTCTGAACTGATCATCTCCCAGGACCAATGTCTCCAATTGGAAGACAGCGTTCCTTCGTGGCGTCCGGTGCTCCGCTTCACCACCGCGTCCGATGAGCTCGCGTTTCGTACCTGAGCATCGGTGTCCATCCCGGATCTGACAAGCTGTTCGACCTTGTCGCTCTTTAAATCCGGCTCGCCAGCACTGTACGGAGCCGTACAGCATCCTTTCGACGCAGGACGAGTTTCCTTCTCATTGTCGGCCGCGAGCGACCATGCAAATGCTCCGCCCGAAAAGCCGAAGCTGGATCGGTTGCCTAAAGCAGGGATGTGCGGATCGCCTCATCCAGGCGTCTCGGCTGGCAACGGACAAGCGCGCAAGACGAAGCAAACATGCAAGCGGAGGATTATTAAAGAGCGGACCCTCGGGAACACCAGCCGCTCGTCCTATTGACCCTCTTGCCGGCATTGATTTCAGGAGAGTGACATGACGGACTATGACCCTTACGGATCAACAAAGAGGTCAACCGAATATGAAGCTCAAGGAAAGCGTGGGGGGCGAGCCGGGACAGCCCGCTCGCTCTGGGCAATCGCAATCGCGGCCATTTTTGTGGGAGCCGTGTTTGCTTGGGTGGCGTTGCTGCAGGGTCAGCTAACCGACCCTGCTCCTGCAGGACCTTCTCAATCTAGGATCCCGTTGGAGGGAGGAGGGGCTCAGAACTGAGGTGGAAACCACATTGGACGAACCACGATCCCTTTCAAACCTGGTTCGTTTCTGTGCGCAATCGCCGCGGTATCGGCCGCCGCCCGTACCTGCCGTCGGCCGCAGCAGGTTCGCTCTCTGGATCTGCGAGAGTTCCTGCTGGCCCGCCGCGCAGCTTTCGCGTGGCAAATAAACAAAGTCAACGAAGGATCGTCAGTCGGCGCGACCCTTCATCAGTCACTGCTTTCTTGGCGGGCAAGGGATTGGCCAGATCATATTCGATTGAAGCTTGATCCCAATGATCGGCTTCGTGGCCAAAGGGCCGCCCGGCATGTTCCCATAGATCGTATGCCCGTCTAGCGATCCAGTCGTCACGATCCTGGTTGAACAATTCCATCAACTTCTGTTCTTCTTTTTATCTCGGTATTTCCGATCGGCAAGAGCTTCTCCTTTCTCGTCAGGCCGCGGAGCCAATTCTGTTGCTCGCTTTCCTCGATGAGGCGCTAGAGGCTGGTATACTCTTCGTGCTTGTCTCCGATTGGTTTGACTTGTTCACCGCGATCTCCACTAGCTTTTATTTTTGTCGTAGTGACGTATCTATTTCGAACTTCCAGAGTGTGACCTTGGTTCCCTTCGAGCGCACGCTCGAACGACCAATCGACGCGCGCCCTGGGATCGCCTCGTGTGCGGCAGCTCGATTATAGCGGTCTCATTCATGGCAAAATCTCATATCCTGCCGAATAAAAAACCGACGATCAGGGCGCAGGCCACAGCGCCGAAAGGGTGTTCCCTAATCCGGGCGCGGGCATCATCCACCAGGCCTTCGCTTCTTGCGCGCAGGACGCGGGCGGACGCCGAACCAATCTCGGCAACGCTCTCCCGCAGCCTGCTTACCTCGGCGCGGAGAGCTTCCAGTTCTTCGTCCGGCGATACGCTCGCTGACACGCGGTCATGATCTCGTACGCTCGCAAGAGCAAGATCGACAAGGGGAGCGACATCGTCGCGAACAAGGTTGCCGGGTGGTGCGAACTGGAAGGGTTCAGCTTGGGACGAAACGTTCGGCGATCGTGGTTGAGATGCCGGGGAAGTCTCTTCCGGGCCTTTTTCAGGTTTATAGACGGGTATCGCCCGGTGCTCGGTACCGTCCTGCTCCAAGTCAACGACCGCTGGAACTTTGTCCATATGTGCCTCCTGGCTTGCTCGGTGACGGCGCAGTTGAAAGCCCCGTCCCATCACGTCATGAACAGCCTTGACGATGCAGAGTTCCAAAGAAGCTGAAGAGCGTAGAGATGAAAGAAGAACAGGCCACGGGAGCGGTGAAGATAACTGATCGGCGCATTCACGCCACGGCTAAAGGTATGGGTCGCAACCGTCACGAAAGACAGCATGCTCAACCGAATTATCCGACACGATAAATGCCTTTAAAGAAGGTGTCGCGCACTCGCAGGCAACTGTACGTTCTCGTACCGGAACCGGCCACCGCTCTTGTCGTTTCAATCTCTTCGCCAGAGATCCTGAATGAGCGAAGGGTGTGGCGACATCTCGTCCTTTGATCGCGAAAGGCATAACCGGTGGCGATATCACTCTACGACCTGACCAGGGCATCATCATCAAGGTTGGGGGCGCCGCCCCCCGGCGAACGCAGGAGATCGGACATGACGAAGGTCGCGCTGGTGACGGGAGCAGGATCGGGTATTGGCAAGGCGACAGCCGTCCTGCTGGCTTCTCGCGGATATAAGGTTGGCGTGCTTGGTCACACAGAGGCCGAAATCGCTGTCACCACGCATGAGATCGGCGCACGCGGCGGTGAAGCCATACTGCTAAAGGCCGACATCTCCAACGAACAGGAGATGCGGAATGCCGTCGACGGTCTCGTCGCACAGGCCGGCAGGCTCGATGCTGTTGTCGCCAATGCCGGCATCAATGGCGTGTGGGCGCCGATCGATGATCTGACGCTCGAGGAATGGAACCGCACCATCGCGATCAACCTCACGGGCACCTTCCTGACGATCCACACGACGGTGCCTCACTTGAAGCGTGCGGGGGGTGGCGCAATCGTCGTCGTGTCCTCGATCAATGGAACGCGAACATTTACGACGCCGGGCGCAACGGCCTATACGGCGACCAAGGCAGGGCAGGTGGCGATGGTGCAGCAGCTCGCACTTGAACTAGCCCGCCATCATATAAGGATCAACGCCGTCTGCCCCGGTGAAATCGAGACGAACATCGAAAGCAATACGGACCTTCGCCAGGAGGAGGAGACGGCGATACCGGTTGTCTGGCCCGAAGGGCAAGTCCCGATCACGGGGGGAAGGCCCGGCAGAAGCAGGGATGTCGCCTCCGTAATCGCCTTTCTCGCGTCAGATGATGCCCGCCACATGACCGGTTCACCGGTCTGGGTCGATGGCGGCCAGGGCCTCTTGCGATAAGGTAGGCGCCCGCGCTACGCGATTTCCGATAGCGGTTCGTGCTGCTTTGTTGACGGCTCTGTCCCGACAGGGCGCGGCGGCAAAAACTGTCTTTTCCTCAGGTTCGTGCTCCACCCTCCACAGAGAGCGGGCTACATGTTCAAAAGCCGGGTTGTTATAGATCACACGCTTGAGCTTCGCGATCTAACGGACAGCCCGGAAGGAAAGCAAACCGGCCACTGGTACGCGTAACGGCATCATGAGAAGCAATCGAAGCCCCCTCTGCATCAGCTCGCTGTGACCGCTTGAACGGCCTTGGCCGCACCAAATATGCGAGGCTGGCCACCCATTTGCCACATTCAATAGTAACGCAACCATTGCCACCCATAGCGTCTGAACCTTCATTCTGCGCTCCTCCCGGGCGGGGCTTTCATGGGTGTTGTTCTCGCGCCGCCTCAAAAGACACATCTCGCTTACCGATAGACCCGCAGCCGTTCTTTCCAATAATGCCGCCATCCACCATCGATGGTGCGAGGGCCATGACTTATGAACACGTTGCCTGCGGTCTTAACCGCGGAGCCTTGTTCAAATTGCAATTTCGGCGCCAGCCAACTGCTCACATAAGACACCAGATGAGGCGACATGCGGTTGAGTATGTCGAGCAGGTATCCGTACCCCCCGGCTATCGTTTCCGCCCTCGGCTGAACAGCAAGGCCGACAATCGTTCGGGCGACAACCTGCGTCCTGTAAAGCGGCACGATCGAACGTACGGGTCGGCCCATGACATTTGCGGCTTTCTGGTAGATGGGCGTGTCGATAGCCACCGGAAGCACCGTGCAGACATGAATACCCGGATGGTGCGCGAGCTCCTGGCGCAGCCCTGCCGAAAACCCGCGGATGGCAAACTTGCTGGCGACATAGGCGCTGAGATAGGGCTCCGCGAACATTGACAGCATCGAGCCGACGTTGACGAGCGTGCCTCGGTTATTCTGCTTCTGAAACGTTTTGATCGCGGCGCGCGATCCATGGACGGTTCCGATGAGATTGACGTCGATGACCCGACGAAACATATCCGCCGGCAGTTCCGAGAAGGGTCCGAACGCTAGGACTGCCGCGCAGTTTATCCACAAGTCAATCCTGCCGAACGCGGTGACAGCAAGGGATGCGAGATCATCGACTTGTCTCTCGTCCGAGACATCAGTCGACCGGAACTCGACGCTCGCGCCCAGTTCGATGCATTCAGCGGCGACAGTTTCAAGTGTCGAACGATCGCGCGCTGCAAGAATCAGTCGGTCCCCGCGAGCGGCAAATGCGACGGCCGTTGCACGTCCTATGCCGCTGGATGCGCCGGTAATGACGATGGCTCGGTGGTCTTTTGAGGTCGCGCTCATCTAACTCAAGGCTCCGAGACGCTTGAGCTGAGGGTGGCTGGCCCAAGCCTTTTGCAAGCCTCGGCTACTAGCCAACCGGGCTGTACCGTGACGCCGATGTTGTCCACGATATCCTTCTCATTTAGAGGGCTGTTGAGGAGCACGACAACAGAGTGGCGCGCGCCGCAAGGCAGCCACGAGGGTCTGAGTACGACAGATTCGCCGCACGATCCGCGCATCGAACCTCAACTATCAGCAAAAGTTCCAATGCTTTTGTGGCCGCTCGGGATAGTGCTCGCCCGTGCAATTCTGCTTGTGTGATGAGGCCGGGACTTCGCGCTCTCCATGTCAACGCAATGCTCCCACCGGGGCCTTGCGTCTTGACGGGCCGTTGCTGGCCGTCTCCAAGCCGTCTGCGAGAACAATACCGCATCGAGAATTGTGAGCAGGGTCGAACCGCAAGCGCTGTTGGGTAGAGGTCTCCTCCCTCTGGTGAAATTGCAAAAGCCATCGCCGCCAAGAAGCCGGGCGGTCCTCACGGAAACGCGACGGCCCCAAACGAAGACACCCCGCGTAGCTGCCTGGATTGCTGCACTGGCAGAGCGGCGAGCCAGCGCATCTTACGGTCGCCATTCCTGATCGTTGCGCCGGTCAAGTTCGCGGTCGAGATAATAGGCTGCACTGATTAGGGCCAGATGCGTGAACGCTTGCGGGAAATTGCCAAGCAAATCTCCGCGAACATCGAATTCCTCTGCGTAGAGTCCGAGATCATTGGCGTAATTGAGGACGGATTCAAACACGCGGCGGGCCTTCTTCAGGTCCCCGGCTCGCGCAAGGCATTCAGCATACCAGAAAGAGCAAGCTGAAAATGCGCCTTCCCTGCCTCTCAACCCATCCGCGTTCTTGTAGCGATAAACCACGCCGTCATCGGCCAAGGTTTTTCCAATGGCATCGAGGGTCGCGAGCCATCGAGGATCCGTTGCGCTGACAAAGCGCACCAGCGGCATCAGCAACAGGGAAGCATCGAGACTATCTCCACCCCTGGTCTGGACAAAATGCCCTTTCTCCTCGTTCCAGAAGTTCGCCCAGATATCCTCGTATATATCGTTGCGGACATCGATCCACTTGCTGAAGGGCGCGGCAAGAGATCGTTTGCTCGCAAGTCGGATTGCACGGTCAACGGCAACCCAGCACATCAGCCGGGAATGGAGAAAGTGCTGCGGCTCGCGGCGCATTTCCCAGATGCCGGCGTCCGCGTCTCGCCAATGTTGGCAGACGTAGTCGATCACTTCGCGCACGCCGTTCCAGCCATCGTGCGAGATAGCGTGGCCGTATTTGTTGCTCAGGTAGATCGCATCCATTAGCTCGCCATATATATCGAGCTGGAACTGTTCTGCTGCCCCGTTGCCGATCCGCACGGGACGTGACCCTCCATAACCGGACAGGCTATCCAGGCTGATCTCGTCAGGCACCTGGCTGCCATCGACGGCATACATGATGTCGAGTTTGCCACCGGCGCCACATTTCATGGCGCGCTTGCCGATCCAGGAATTAAAGGCTTCAGCCTCCTGCCTGTAGCCGAGGCGCATTAAGGCATAGACGGTGAAGGAAGCGTCGCGGATCCAGGTTGCGCGGTAGTCCCAGTTTCGAGTGCCGCCGAACGCTTCCGGCAAGCCGAACGTTCCCGCAGCGACGATAGAGCCGTGACGCCGCGACGTCATCAATTTCAGCGACAGGGCGGATCTGATGACCATTTCCCGCCAGCGGCCACGATACGTGGATTTCGCGGCCCAATCCTGCCAGAAGGTGATGGTGGCATTTTCGAAGTCATCGATCTCCGGGATCGCGATTTGCCCGTCATCGATGCTCGAAAGAATGAAATCGGCCGTTTCACCGGCCACGAACCTACCGCTGGCGCGGACGGCGGTAGCATCGGCCGTGAGCGCAAAGTTCGCAGAGAGACGGAAGCCTTGAGCTTGCGACGGCCGCCACAACGCAACGGTTTCGTCGACATCGGGCGCCACCGGTTCGCGGGCGTAGTCGAAACGCGGTGCGCAGTGCATCGTAAAGAGAACTTCGCCACGTGTTGCCCGAAGCCGGCGCCCAACCGTCGTCGGGCTATCGCTGTCGCTGTCCCTTACAGCCATGAAATCGGTCAATTCGGCACTTGCATCCTTGCCCATCCAACGCGTGAGCAAGACGTTCGTATCCGGCAGATATTGCTGCGTCACCCGCGCGTCCTCGATCTCGGGGCGAAGTTCGAAGACACCGCCGCGCTCCGGGTCGAGAAGGCCCGCAAAAATCGTCGGGCTGTCGAAATTCGGCCAGCACATGAAATCGATGGCACCGTCCTTGGCAATCAACGCCATCGTGGCGAGATCGCCGATAACACCGTGATCCGAAATCGGCCTCGGCACAGTGACTTCTCTACGGGATTGCGGCGACAGGCGATTGGATTTCGTTCGCGGATCCATGAAGTGCTCCATGCAAACCACGAGGAAACGCATGATAGACCAGATGGGTCCCGGGATCGCGGCTCCAGTCCGGATTTGAAAGAACAACCTGACCAATCAGCAATCAGAGTGACCAGAGAGATTGGGCTTAGCTGAAATCGACCCTTATTGGTCAGTGAGTTTCCAACTGTCACCGGACGGGCAGGCAACGCCGTTGAAGCGCGTTATTCGAGCGATTGCCGGCTGGTCACAAAACCGCGGCGTCCATTCCGACCGTCGATGCTGGCATCGATCTCTTCAATGACACCCACGCTGCCCGTTGATGGATTGGCCCAGGCCAGCGCGGTTGCGCCGACAGGACTACGTCCGACGGTATTTGCAATCACTGCTTGATCGGCCGGCGCAAGCAGCGGCACCCGTGCGAGCGGCGTCCCAAGAGGCTCAACTTGTGAACATGCCGCCAGAGCCGCGCCCGTGGCCGTGGCCGTGATGAAATGCTTCGGATTCATCTGCTAGATAAATCGTTTCGCCCATTGCACGTCACTATTATTGCGATGGCTTATGAGTAACCGACCACAACGGTCGTCGGCAATCTTAGAAGATGACGATGACCCCTGACCCAATTCCGGTTGAGGTGTCGAATGTCCATGACCCGATACCCACAGCGATACGATCCGCGGAACGCCATGAGCGAAAATGTCGTTTGAACAACGCTTGCAGCCTAGTTGAGCTGGAGGTGCTTGGTGGGACCGCGCGGCCTCAGCGCGAACAGAGGAACGGGCGAGAACAGGCCCGCCACGCGATCCCGTCATAAAGACTTGCATACGATCAGTTTGTTCCGCAACGTCGATCGATTTCGCAACGTGGTTGTCGATCGGGGCCTGGGGTAGGATGTTTCGGAGCGAAATCGGTGAGGGTGGCCGACGGTTAAACAGGTGCTTGAGCACTAACGACCAGTAACGACGCTTGATGGACTTTGGCGCAGAATTCGACGTGTGGAAAAGAACTGAACCTTCTTCAGTGAAGCTGTTTATAGGCTCAGCAGGCTGCTGGCGATGCTACCATGGAAGTGCGCCACGCGATGGCCGTTTGTCGGCACTATCCCTTTTCAGTTCATGAATGGTCGCCACAACCGAGGCCACGAACATTGTGGCAATCAGGGCGCTCAAGATTGTCAGCAGAACGAACATCGAGCCTCCTCTCGTTCGAGAAGATAATGGCTGCTTCACATAATTGTTCCCCTACGCGTTTTCGCCTGTCGGTTCTCGGATCGCCTTAATGATCGCGGGGAGTGGCGAGCAGCTCGAACTTGAGTTGTCACGTCCCACGAAGTGATATGTGTACGGCAGCGGACAGTTCCCCGAATTTGGGGAACATCGATGCCCCTCGACCATTGGTGCCGGGAAACATCGCAAAGAGGAAGCAACATGGTCACGATGGTCGGCGAGGAATCTAGTATCAAAGAGCTGGTAACGGATCTGATCTCTCTTGAGCACGACGCGATCGCTGCCTACGAGTCCTGCATGGCTCGGCTTGACAACAGGGAGCTCAGTGCACAAATCGCAATATTCAAACAGGACCATCTACAACACCTTAAGGTGCTTACCGAGATGGCCCGCGAGTTGGGTGTGCAGGCGCCGCCCGGAGGCGATTTGAAGAAGATGCTGACGACTGGCAAGATCGCTCTCGCGGAAGTTATGGGCGATGCCGCCATCCTTAAGGCGATGAAAACGAACGAGGACGATACCGTCACCGCGTATGAGCGTGCAATCCGGCACGAGGATGCCATCCCGGCCACGAAGGCGTTTTTCATGAGTGCACACCTGGATGAGGAACGTCATCGGGCATGGATGAGCACGACGGCGGACACACTATCCTGACTGCCCCACTTCAGAACTATGCCCTTAATCGAGCCGGGGACGGCGACCTGATCGACGTCGACCGCGGTCGTCTCGTTGCGGGACGCTCGGCCAGAACGACAGCGAGCACCATGTGAGCGCCTGCCTTGCCATGGGGCCGAGCCTGGCTTACCCGTGCGCTGCGCGAGAAGGATAGACGGCTTGCGAGGTTCGTCCAGGCAGTTTTTCGTGCTCTGGTTCCGAGGCAGAAAACGGTCCGGCCGCTGCCGCTACAGAGCAATGTATCTGTCGCGACACCAATAGGGATGAACGACATCGTCTTCTTCTTGTGCCCCAAGGCCGTTTGCTGCTGGCGATCCTAGGGCGCCGGCTTCAAACCCTGCCAAGGCAATGCGGGTCAAGGACAAAGGCATCGGCCCATCAGCGTCCTGTTGGGTTATGATCTCGACGAGGAGGACCTCCGGGATGGTCGCGAATTGAGTTGAAAGTTCGGAGGTAATTCGTCCCAGCCGCACGTTTCGTCCTCTATAAAACGCGATGACGGCATTGTCTTCAAAGGCATCAATGACCGCTACGGCCAACGCTCCGGGCAGGCGGGTGATAATGCCACCACTCACGTCAATGCGATGCCCGTCAATTTGGACAAGCCCGCTGCAGCTCCGGGCCCTGAACTGGTAACAGGTCAAATCTTTCCTGAGATATTCTACCGAGAACCGGAATGAAAAGCGCTCGTCGCATGGATAGCTAAGCGCTGATATCTCGGCGAGCGCGTCCTGAAAGGCTGTGCGGGCATCTGTCATCCTCTTCGAACAAGCCTCTACACCGGATGTTCCACAGCGCGCGTCTGCCAGACGATCTAGAGAAACTGAAAAGGCTTTAACTTGAAACCCGTCTTTTGGCTGGGAACTCCATGATGCAACAATGGTTGGCGGCGGATCGAGGGCGAGCAGGGTCATCGCAGCCTGACAGATGCCTGCCGTATCCCGAGGCTATCTCATGTGAAAGAACACCGCGCATGACCGGAGCGTCAGGACGGCGGGACATCGCGGATGCACCTGGCGCTGCGACACTCTCAGCCGCGATAATTATGCTTGGCACTTCACAATCGAGACGGAATTCGCGCGGGTGGCATCTGAACAGGGACCGTGAAAATTTGGAGCGTTCCTCGCACTGGGAGGCGCCGCCGGCTACGACCTCTATCCGCGCTGACAGCGCTGCTGCCTTCCCCCGTTTCGAAACCTGCGCGACCCTGTTTTCGGTCGGGGATGCGAAGTCGCCTCCGTATAGGCCAGCCTCAGTATAAGCCTTTCTCTTGAGCTGCCCCGGTGTTCGAATGGCATGGGACCTTTGCCCAGACCGCCAGCAAGGTGGGCGCGATTGTTGCAGGAAGCCTGCTTCTTGAAGGCGTTGGCGAGTTTCTCGCCTTGACGTCCGAGACGCAGTCTTGATCGACGCTGGAGACGAGTGTCGTATCCAACCGCGGCTCGATCGCGCCTGCTGGACCCGCTGACCAGTACGTGGGGCAGTAGACCAGCACAAGTTACTGGTGTCGCCAATAAAGCACCGACCTACACGCACTTTAGAGCGCAAGGGAGGCTAACCTCCTCTCATTGAGCAGGCGCGTTGGAAGGCGGTGCAGTCGAAGATCCGGCCGGTGGAGAAGGTGCCTTTGGCGACCCCACATCACGGGTGGCAGGGCCGCCAGAAAAAATCACGAAGGCCATAACCGACAGGACCACGATGATCACCAGATCCACAAGGACATTCCTATTCATCACTCTTATCTCCATTGCGCAGGTCGCCAACCATTGCAGGCGTCGCGATCCAGGCGTCCTCATTCCGATGCCGCCCAACCCTGCGCCAGCCCTGGTTGTTTCCGTGCGGTAGCGTACATTTGCGGATACCCTGGCTCGGCGGGCAGCGATCAAGTTCTTTCATGCCGTGAGGCGTGCCTTGCGTGGTACGCAGCGACTCCTTCTCGCCTTGGCGCAGTACTTTCCCACAGCCGCTGCTCGCTCCTGCAGAACGACATAGCATCGGTTCTTTCCCACCCAGGCGTCGGGCACGCTGATCCGCGTCTCGTCAAGCAATTTTACGTCTCAGATCCAAAATAGACCTTCGGTACGGTAGCAGTCCTAGCGGTCTGAGTCGGCGATCTTAGGTTGATCCCAAGCGGCCGGAGTGAAAGAATGCGGTCTCAATCCAAACGACGGGGGTCAGCATGGGGCAGAGTTTAATGCATGGCATTTACACTCCTGGCGACCTTCAGGTGATGCGTGATGTCTTTATCACGGTCAGTTCCGAACCGTGGTTTTCTCAAGGGGCGGCGAATCGGAGAGGCTTTGCGCATTACATCATGCGGATGTACCGACATGGTCTGGTGGAGCGCGACAAGCTGGAAGATCTCTGCCGGATCGCGGCACGGGCAAAATTTGCCTTACACACGGGCCTGGAAGGCTATCGCTTTCTTCTTGTCGAAGACGACTATTACACCGCGTCCGAGGCGATGGAGCGGTTAAGGACCCTTGGAGCTCAAGTGCTCGCGGTTCCCACGATGTCGGCAGCCCTCGAAATTGCAGAGCACGAGTTTGACCTGGATGGGGCGCTGCTCGACGTCAATCTCTCGGGGGAGACGGTTTATCCTGTTGCAGCCTTCCTCGCGATGCGGCAGATCCCCTTCGCCTTCGTGACTGGCTATGACGAAATGTCCCGTCCACCCTTTTATCGCAACGCCAAGGTTTTCACAAAACCAACTGATTGGGCCGCGGCAGCAAGGCACGTTACGGGACGAATGCCAGTCGCCGCGGCGGCATACGGAACCTGACATTGGCGCTGGAAACACCGCCTATGCGAGGAGCCGGGCATCAGGGCAGCCCCCTGGCAGCGAGAAGATCGGTCTCCCTCCATACCGTTCCTACCCGCGACAACAGACATAGCTGATGATGCGCTGGCATGAGCCGGATTGGCGGGGTCGATTGTGGCTCCAATGCTCACGGGAGCGAGTAGGCGATCACGTAGTCGCCCGGCTTGGTGCCGACCGAACCGTGGCCGCCCGCAACCATGACGACATATTGCTTGTTGTCATCGGTCATATAGGTCATCGGCGTTGCCTGACCGCCGGCCGGCAGCCGGGCTTCCCAC
>NZ_JBFTME010000031.1:0-46002 GCF_056396805.1 Rhizobium sp. 05N49 | reverse complement strand
GTCCGCATGCCGGTCTCCTGCTCTTTCAATATGCCGATGATCTGCTCGTCTGTGAACCGTGAATGCTTCATTCCGTCCGTCTCCTTGATACGACGGACTCTACCAAAATCTGGAGGAAGTTCAGGGTCTCAGGTCAAAGCCTATCGAGCGCGCCGAACAAATCGGAAAACATTTCTCCGCTTGTGGCGCGAAGCGGACGAGGGCCATCCTCCAGATATGATCATGATGGCTTTAACGCTGCGTGCAGTCCTCTGCCGGCGCTTTCTTCATACCTGAAGCGCGCTATTACATGCATGTGAGCGTGGAAGACTTCTTGGCCTGCCGCCGAGCCGACATTCCAACCAATGGTATAGCCGTCAGGCGATGTAGAGGACAGATGTTCTTTTGCGTCATTCAGTATCCCACCAATCGATGACCACTCTTGCGTGGTCATTTCAAAGGGAGTTTCGACATGCCGCTCAGGCACGACTATCGCCTGTGCTGGTCTCGCGGGATCGATGCTGCCAAGGAGGTAGAAGCTTTCCGATATCGCCAAAGGCTTATCGATGAGGAGATTATTGGATCGGCAAAATCGGCAGTGTGGCGAAGAGGACATTTCGAAACGGTTCCCAGAGAAAATCGTGCATGTGCGCGTCGATTGTATAGCTTCTGCAACGGTTGCCTATCCGATGGGCGCTCCGCGCACCACAGAAACCAGCTGACAAATGTCCGCTTCTGGAATTCCCGCCTCCCCCAGCCAATCGAGGCTCTCTTCCCGCCCACTTTCCTCGTGTCGAGGAGATCGTCGATCCGGAACGCCTGATCTCAACGCTGCCTACTCAGACCCGAAGTCCCCTTCTGGCACCCTAAATCCCGGAAGCTGTCCGTCTCCTTTCGGCCCCGAAGCGGTCATTCCCGAACGCCAACGACACCGGCCAGGAAACTGCCACCTGCCATTACATAGCTGCCTTGCATCATCGGAAGTATCCGTTTGCCCAAGATGAGATCATAAGGCGCGTAGCTGATGTACATGAAAGTCTCCAAGATGGATTGGATCCCCGTAGTCTTCGTTATCTTCAAGGTTCTCGCGTTGGGAATGGCCATGTTCTTCGCCATCAAGTGGCATTACGACCGAGGAGAAAAGGGCGAGAGGCGAGCGGCACTGCGCACGGGCGGCACGATGGTCGCAATGTTTGCGCTGGCGCTGCTGGGCACGGGGCTCGTCGCCTTCGTCCTTGGCGGGATGCTTGGCCTGGACTTGAGCCTCCCCTGATCGCGTCAACAGTGTCGGGAGAACGACAAGACCGATAGCACTCGATCGGAAGAATGCTCTCTTCGCCGGGCACGATGCAAGAGCGGAGAACCGGGCGATCATCGCAGGCTCAACGCTGGCGATCCTTTCTCCTGCCTGTCCGCTACACTCACCGCTATCGTCAACGGCCACAGGCAGAGCCAGATCGACGTGCCGATGCCGTGGAATTATCCGCGGCGGACAAGCGGCTGAAACCTGCTTTCGCCCAGACCGGACGTCGGCTTTGAAATAGCCGATCTACCATCGAGTTGTGTGATAAGTTGTGGCCTATCGACTTCGTGAGCGATGTCCTGCGCGAGGAGCTTGGCTGTGGCTGATGCACGAGAACTGGAGCGCCTCCTCTCGGACGCCAGGGCCGAGATCGACGTCTTGCGGCAGAGCGAGGCGAAGTTTCGTGCGGCGTTTGAAACCATGATCGAAGCCTGCTGCGTCTTCGACATGATCTACGACAACTTCGGCAGGCCTATTGATTGGAGGATCATAGAGGCCAATGCCGGGTACGAACAGCAGAGCGGATTGAAGGATGTTGCAGGCAGGTTGGCCAGTGAATTCATGCCTGGAACGGAGCCATACTGGATTGAAATGTTTGKCAGGGTGGTTGAGACCGGAGTAGCCGAGCAGATTGAAAAGTGGCACCAGCCCACCGGACGATGGGTTCACAGCTCCACCGCACGCGTCGGCGGCTCTGGAAGCAGGCGCCTGGTCAGCGTCTTCTATGACATCACCGAACGCAAACGCGCCGAGATCGCCCTGCGTGAAAGCGAAAACAGGTTTCAGCAGTTTGCCAATGCGTCCTCATCCGGCCTTTGGATCAGAGACGCAGAAACCTTGAGAATGGAATTCGTCAGCCCCTCCATCGCGACGATCTATGGCACCGAACCGGACGCGCTCCTCGGCGACATCAAATACTGGGCCGCGATGGTCCTGCCCGAGGATCGGGAGACCGCAGGCCATCACATAGAGCAGGCCTGTCATGGTGACCCTGCTATTCACGAGTTCCGCATTCGGCGAGACGACGGTTCATTCCGCTGGATCAGGGACACGGATTTCCCCCTCTTTGACGAGAACGGCAATGTGCAGCGCGTTGGCGGCATCGCGGAAGATGTCACCGAAACAAAGATGGCCGTCGAGCACCAGGGCGTCCTGCTGCATGAACTGCAGCATAGGGTGCGCAACATCATGGCGGTGATCCGCTCCATGGCCGTCAGGTCTGCGGATGGCGCTGCGGATGTGGAAGACTACAAGACGTCCCTTGCTGGACGTCTTCTGGCCCTGGCTCGGGTCCAGACCCTCCTCACGCGCCAGGCCAATGCGGGCGGATGGATGCGTGACATCCTCGAAAGCGAAATCGGGGCACAAGCGCACTCCGAAAATCAGTATGAACTGACAGGCCCCGACATCATGCTATCCCCCAAGGCCGTGGAAGTTCTAACCCTGGCCTTCCATGAACTATCGACCAACGCCCTGAAATACGGCGCGCTCTCGGTCAGCAGGGGAAAGGTGACTGTCACCTGGACCCTTTTCGAAAAGCGGGAAAAAACCTGGATCGCAATCGACTGGGTCGAAGAAGGCGCGCCATCGCGTGCCCCGCCGACCCGCCGCGGCTTCGGCTCGGAGCTCATCGAGGCCAGGATTCCCTACGAACTCCGGGGCACTGGAAAGACCACGATCGAGCCCGAGGGCGCCAGATGTCATATCGAGTTTCCGCTTCGCGAAGCTGAGAGCATTCTGGAAACCGATGCGCCCGTACCGACGCGGCTATATGGAGGAACTGTCGATATGACCGGAGCACCTGATCTGAGCGGCAAGACGATCCTCGTCGTGGAAGACGACTATTATGTTGCGTCGGACACTGCCGCTGCTCTGCGCGGCGCGGGCGCGGTCGTTCTTGGACCCTCCCCCACAGCGGAGGACGCAGCACATCTGCTCGAACATGAGACCCCGACCTCGGTCGTTCTCGACCTGAATCTCGGCGGCGGGGGCCCGAAGTTCGAAATCGCGCATCGATTGCTGGAGCGCGGCATACCGTTCATCTTTCTCACGGGATACGATCCGGACGTGATCCCCGATGACCTCGCCAATATCAAGCGCCTGCAAAAACCGATTGCGCTGCGCGAAGTCGTGGAAGCGGTCAGCAGGCTCTGATGCCCCAAGGCGGATGACCGCAACCGGCGCAAGGCGGCCAACCCTGAATCTCGGCTGTCGGCCCAATGCCGACCTCAGGTGAGCCTTTCAGAGTTCGCTTTTTCGATTTGCCTTGGTGGAAGCACCCATCGTATGGATTTCCTGTTGCAGCATCGAATTGATACGGAATCCATATGGACACCCCGCCGATCATAGTCGACTACGCTCAGGTAATCCAAACCTCGCTTGCCCCGGTATTCCTGCTCGCTGGTACAGCGGCGTTTGTCGGAATCTACGTCACCCGTCTAGGGCGCGTGTCGGACAGGCTGAACGAGGCAACGGACACTCACCTCCCACGAGAGAACCGGTTGCATCAGCTCGTCTATCTGCGAAGCCGGACTTTGATCCTCGAGGCCGCGGTCATACTTGGCGTTGTCGCCGGCATTTGTACCTGTTGCGCAATCCTCAACCTTCTTTCGGGCGCGCTGGCAATCCGGCTCCGGCCAGAAAATCTCGTGTGGTTCTTTGGTGGCGCGATCGTTTCCCTGATGTCTTCGCTGGCAGCCTTTCTGTTCGAACTCATCGTGTCGGGCCACAGCATGCTGCGACAGATCAGGATGGATCGAGATCGGGGTAGCTGAGGCATTCCGCAAGGACGCGTGCTGAAGAAACGCTTGTTGATAGAGAGCTTCTGTATCGAAGATCAGCCCGTCCATGTCGAAGATCACGGCGGCGGGGATGTGAGGCAGCGTCATCGTTTGTCCATGCATGTATTTTCCTGCGTCGCAGTCATAAGCAAAAGCCGTGAAGGTTGGTTCATTCTTTTTCGATCTGGCGCTCGATCTTCGGCCGCGGCCAGGCGGCGCTCCAGCTCGTCATCGTGCTTGAGCTATCCATGATGAAACGGCTCCTCTGACTAACGGAGGATGTCTGCTTTCAGGAGAAAGCACAACTGCACGAAACGGCCGCAATGAGGTCGAGGGATGCCGACGCCTGATCTGCAACCGAATGACCGCTTCTGGCGCAAAGCGGCCGACTGTCGATGTCGGCTGTCGGCCCGAAGCGGTCATGAGGACTAGTCTGGCAGTTGAACAATATGGCGTTTAGTCATGTAGCTTCCGTCCGCCACAGCATCCCCCACGGCTACTGGCCTCACGTCTGCTTGTCCGAACTGAGACAACGGTATCCACACTTGCTTCAGGTGTGCTTCTCGGCTTTCGATGTCACGCCTATCCAGCTTTACGGAGTAATAGTGTTCCGCTTGCTGGATAAGGTTGCCCTTATATCGAAAGTAATTTTCGACGCAGAAAAGGTACTGCGCCTCAACCACGCTCGCATTTGTTTCCTCTTCGAATTCCGCTCGAAGACGTGTCTCAAAGGTGTCTCCGACCTCATACTCGCCGCCAATGAATGCGTAGCAAGAATGGGTGTCGTCTGCGGGTTGCTGGACGAGGACAGCATCGTCAGCAATAACGATACCAGCGATCCTAATCCTCGGAATATTGCGGGATGCAACCGCCTGAAGGAAGTGGTCTTGCTTGAACTCCATCGGGCCCTCTCCACGCGTTAAGACGTCAAAATACCGATATCACCTATGACCGCAAATGACGCTGAGCGGCAGACGGCTCTCGGGTCCAATCCGGTCATTCTTGCGGGATAGGCGTTCCCTGATGAAAAACCATCTGCCAACGGCCCGAACTCAGTTTCCAGATCGAGCTACGCAGCGTTTCGAAGCTTTTAGACGTTTCGTCTGCAACGCGAATACTTCGATAAGTCACCAAGACCACGTCGCTTGAGAGCGAGGTGACAGAGAAGTCGGCTACCTGCGGCACAATGGTTGTTCCCGACGAGCCTTCGCTCGCGAGTGCATCGACCGTGATCTGCTTGTTATAGACCCGCCCCGATTTCCCGAATTCAAAAAACTCATCGGCCAGAAGGTCCGAGACCTGTTGGGGCGACATCCTCGTATCGGGACGATGGAGGCTAGTTTCCAAGCGGTAGAAAAGATCAGCGTCGGGTTTTGTGAATGACATGAAAGCTCCGACCATGGGTGTCACAGCACGATGATACACAGATACATCGACGGTTCGATGTCCGCCAAGGGCGCAAAGCGGCCAACCCTAAATGTCGGCTGTCGGACCTAACCTAACGTTAGGGTCAATCCTCCCGGCGCCTCGTCATGACACCGACTTCGGTAAATGTAAAACGGACGTTGGCGCGATCAGCCGAGCCGCTTGTCGTTATGGTGATATGTCCCGTTCGTGAAGTCGACGGCATGAAAGTGTCGAATTCCACCCGTCGTGAATCATGTGAGACGTTCGAAATTGCGTATTGCTCGCCATCGAGATAGTCCTTCGCGCCCACCGATAGTTGGCCGTCTCGCATCTGTATTCGATATTCCGACCTCGCATCGTCTTCGTCGGAGCGCCAAACCCCGAGCAATGCGCCGGGCACGTCGCCACATTCAATTTGTCATTGCCTGCGGGAGGTCGAGAATTCCTCCCGATTGACCGCCCCTCGGTTGTCGTGTCTATTGGTCACCAGCATCCCGGCCCATAGCGTTTTGCCAGCTGGGCCAGTATTTTATTCCCGATCTGTCATGTTCATTTCAAGAATGGCTAACTTCCCGGAGGGGCGGCGCGATCATGGAACTGGCTAGATGTCGAGGACTCGCCGCAGCAATCGTCCTTTTTGCCACGGGCACGGCGTTTGCCGGCGAAACGCCCACGCAAACCCAGCGCGTACAGAAAGCGCTGGACGCCTGGCTCGCGGAACGCTCACCACTCGAGGGTGTCACCGGCATCGCCGCCTATGTCAGCCTTGGCGCATCAGGTCCGAACATCGAAGCCTTTGCAGGCAAGACCGGAAGAGCCGATGACGATCCGCCGGTAGACCAGAATACCCTCTTCGCCATGGGTAGCACGTCGAAGTCTTTCGCTGCCGCGGTGATCCTGAAACTGGAAGCCCAAGGGCTCCTCTCCATCGATGACACGGTCGGAAAGTGGTTGCCGCAATATCCCGCCTGGCGCAGCGTCAGCATCCGCCGCCTTCTCGATATGACCAGTGGTATCCCGAATTATTCTGAGACCGAATTCATTTCGCGCAGCTGGGTAGAGCAGCCGAAACGCGACTTGACCGCGGAAGAACTGATCGCCGCGGCATATCCCAACGGCAGCAACAACCTGCCGGTGACCGAAGGGTACCACTACTCCAACACCAACTACATTCTCGCCGGCCTGATCGCAGCCAAGGCGACGGGCAAACCCTATCAGGAGCTTGTCCGTGAACTGGTGATCCAGCAGCACGGCCTCCACTCCACCTTCTACTCTCCGGGGGCCTACCCACCGGACGTGATCGCCCGGCTGGCGCACGGCTATTTCGAAAACACCGCTTGCGCCGAATACCAGCCGCCCGACTGCAAGGAAAGTTGGAACAAGCCGATGATCGGTCGCGACGTGCGTGAAGACAGCACCTCCTGGGCTCAGGCCGCGGGCGGCGCTATCTCCAACGCGCGCGATGTTACCCGCTGGATGCGCGCCGTATTCGAAGGCCGTGTGGTGCCGCCGAAGCAACAGGCCGAATGGATGTCGATGGTTTCGACCAAGACAGGTGAACCGATCACGCAGGTCAGCGAGGAGCATCCTCAGGGCTTTGCCCTCGGCCTCGTGCAGGGCATGATACCGGGCGGCCCGGCCTGGTTCTATCAGGGCATGACCCTGGGCTATCGCACTCTGTATGTGTGGTACGAGAAGGATGGCATTCTGATCACCGTGCAGACCAACAGCCAGCCGAACGACGACGCAAACAAGCTTTCCGAGGCCGTCGAAGCAATTCATTCAGCGATCAAGACGCAATAGACAATTGGTCTCGATAAGGTTGGACGGCCGAATTGGCCCGAAGGCAATCGATGCTCGCTTGAGAACACAGATTCCGTCCCGGAGGCAATCGATCTTGCGACGCCGGGCGCGGCCACGCGCGCTCGCTGATCAGCCCCACGACATATGCGCACGCGCCTCGGCTGTTGTTCGTGCCGCCTTCGCGACCGCCCCGTTATGACCGCTTATGGCGCAAAGCGGCCAACCCTGAATGTCGGCTGTCGGCCAAAGCGGACGTTTCGCAGCAAAGGCGGTCAGTGACGGTGCCTAAAACGATCCGGCGGATCTCATGCGGGTGCAGAGTTCGACTGAGGGGAGTTTCACAATGGATGAAACGGTCTGCGCAAAACCGTACTTATCGTTCAGCTCGGCCAACTGTGCTTCGGTCGGCTTAGGTTCCAAGTAGACATCTGTGAATTTGGCTGAACCGTCTGGGCTGAAGGTGAGCACCATCGTCAGCGAGGATGAAGAAAGGGCTCGCACAACCAAAACGTCATTCGGGCGCGGAATGAGAGCGAGCTTGTCTAATATCTCTCGGACCGTTCCATTCTCATGGTAAAACAGTCCGCCATCTTCGAACCGCCAATGGGGTCCTCTGCAATTTTCGCCGTAGACATATAGATCCGCTGCCTCAAGTCGCTCCACATTCTCGCGGTCCAGGTCATCAGAGCATGATGTGAGAAGGCATGAAAGCAGGACCACCGATAGGAATGAGGAACGGCGACCGTTTTCGATGGTTTGCAACGGGAGTTCAGTCGGCAAGGTCAAGCATCCTCAACGTATGGTAGCTCACCATCGCATCGAGTTGTAAACGGTTGCTCCAGTTTGTTTGCTTAAGGGCAGATTAACGGCTGCTTCTGGCGCAAAGCGGCCAACCCTAAATGTCGGCTGTCGCCCAAAGCCGCCGCAATCCCTTCACGCCACAGTACGATCAGCCGAGGCCGCGAGGATGAGCTCGCAGACGGCGTTGAGGTCGCCGACAATACCGGTGCAGAGGGATTGGATTTCCGGCGTTGGGTGAAGGAGGTCGGGGACCATGAAGGTCATCATTCCGGCCGCCGAGGCAGAGCGAACGCCATTGTGGGAATCTTCCAGCGCGAGGCAAAGGGCGGGATTGACGCCCAGTCTCTTCGCGGCAGTCAGGAACGGATCGGGCATGGGTTTGCTTGCCGCATAGTCTCCGTATGCAATGACCGCATCGAAACGGCCTTCCAGACCATGAGCCGAAAGATGGCTCCGGACGGTAGAGTGGGACGACGACGTTGCGATACCTCGCGGCAGTTCGAGCTGATCGAGGACATCGAGGAGTTCGAGGACGCCGGGTTTCAGCCGGAGTTCGCTCGCCGCCAGCGCCGTGAAATGGGCCGTCACCGCTTCCCCATATTGATCAACCGGGAAATCCGGTCCCATCTGCTCCAGGATCAGAAGTCTGTTGCTGGCCCAGGGTACCCCTATCGTGCCCTGGATCAGCGTTATCGGCAGATTGAGCCCCTCGGCGCCTGACGCCGCGAGAAACGCTTGTTGATAGAGAGCTTCCGTATCGAAGATCAGCCCGTCCATGTCGAAGATCACGGCGGCGGGGATGTGAGGCAGCGTCATCGTTTGTCCATGCATGTATTTTCCTGCGTCGTAGTCATAAGCAAAAGCCGTGAAGGTTGGATCATTCTTTTTCGATCTGGCGGGAAATAATGCGTATAGCGCGGTACCCTGGGCACTTTGTCAAACGCCCAATCGGCGGTTCGCCTTCCGAACGACACGGTTGGGCCGCTGTCGGCCCTCAGTGGTCATCTCCAGATGGACGTGATTTCCAGCGGCCGGAACGGCCCCGTTTGGCCTCGCCTAGCGACCGGCGCTCTGGCCACCGTCGACATGCAGGATTTCACCGGTGACGAACTCGGCCGAATCCAGGAACACGACGGCGCTTGCGACCTCGCTTGCTTCACCCATGCGGCCCAGGGGGTGGAAAGTGCCCAGCATTTCGTGATGTTCTTCAGGATGCATCGGTGTCTTGGTAACACCCGGCGCGACGGCGTTCACACGGATGCCCTTCTTGGCATACTCGATCGCCAGCACGCGCGTGACAGCATTCAGGCCACCCTTGGTAAGCGCCGCCAGCGCCATGTGGCCGCCGCTGATACCGTTGTCGATGCTGCCGGTGATATTCAACACATGGCCGCTCGAATGCTTCTCCATTTCGGCGATGGCCAGCTTGGTGATGTGGAAGAAGCCAGCCATGTTCACATTCATGACGGCATTGTAGTCTTCGATGCTGTTTTCGGTGAATGGCTTGCCGATGAAGATCCCGGCGTTGTTCACCAGAGTGTCGACGCGGCCAAATCGTGCGACAGCCTCTGAAATGACGCGCTTGGCGGTTGCGGGATCACCGATATCTCCAGCGACAGTCACGATGTTTGGATCTTCCGACGGCTCGATCGTTCGCGAGGTTGCAACAATGCGGTAGTCGAGCTTCCGGAACGCCTTGACGATTTCAGCGCCAATGCCCTGCGAAGCGCCAGTGACGATAACAACTTTAGTCATGATCTTGTCTTTCCGTAAAATATCCTCGGTGCGGTTGCGCATGGCATGCGGTCGGACCGTGTTGAAGCCGACATATTGTTTGTTTCGCCGCCCGTGATAAGGAATCCCGATTCAAAAGCACCTTTCGGGAAACGCGAGAAATGGATACGATCGACGCGTTGCGCCTTTTCGTTGGCATTGCCGAGACGGGCAGCCTGTCCGCAGCGGCTCGTCACGCGTCAGTGGCTACCTCTACAGTCACGGTCGCGCTGCAGCAGCTCGAGGAACGGGCTGGCGTGAGCCTCGTCACCCGCTCCACAAGGCGCTTGTCCTTCACCCACGAGGGACGGCAATTCCTTGCGGACTCGCGACGCATCCTGGCCGACTGGGATGCAGCGATCGTAGGTGCGCGTGGCGGGCTATTGAGCGGACCGATCAAGATCACCGCCCCGCAGGAATTTAGCCAGCTCGGACTGGCGCTGATGGTCGATCGGTTCCTTCTCGAACATCCGGCTGTAAAGATCACACTGCATTTCGCGGACGACGTCGTCGAATTGGTCGGCAACGATATCGATGTCGCCCTGCGCTTCGGCCCTTTGAATGACTCGAGCCTGATGGCGCGTTTGCTGCTGCGAGGCAGCAGAGTCGTGTGCGCATCGCCGGCCTACTGGAATGAGCGAGGCGTTCCTCGCAAGCCGGATGATCTCACGGAGCACAACTGCCTTGTGCACGCACGCCCCGACGCTGCCTCCGCCGCCTGGCCTTTCCTGGTGGAAGGCAAGCCGATATCGGTCCGCGTTCAGGGAGATCGCGTTGCCAACGACAGCGGCGCCCTCCGCGATTGGGCACTCGCGGGACGCGGCGTAATCAGGAGGGGAGCCCTGGGTATCCGGAAGGAATTGAGTACCGGCCAGCTTGTAACCGCGCTTGATGTATTTTCAGTCGGGGACGCGAACCTGTATGCCGTCACGACAGGACAATTGCGCAACCAGCGCGTCATCGCATTCATCGATTTTCTCGAACAACAGCTTCTTGCTGCCTATCCGGCCGTACGCTGATGACTTGCGTGGATTGATTTCCGCGCGCTCACAGTTCGGCGGGGCGATACGCCTCCGAATACCGGCCGATTCCCGCTTTGACGGCGAACTTGTCACCAACGATCGAGAACCCGAATATATCCGCTTCTGGCGCAAGGCGGCCAAGACCGCCGCCGGCCCCTTTGCTGCCATTCGAAGTCGATCCGAGCAACGTGCGGCATGTGCTAGGATGCCGCACGAATCCGAAATACGACAGACGCGCTGCGAGGGGCAGTGTTATCGTAGCGGAATTCGCGCGACCGAGAGCCGACGTTGTGTTCTTCAAAGGGGAAGACGAGGAAGATGCCGACAGCACAGCAACCCAGTCTGATAGTTCGACAGAAATCACCTGAAAACATCGAGTTTCCGTTTGCGTCGCTCTCCGATTGGCTGATCCCGGCCGAACTGTTCTTCGTGCGGAACCATTTCCCGTCGCCGGACCTCGATGCGCGAGACTGGAGATTGCGCATTGACGGGGCGGTGGAGCGGCCGATCGAACTTGACCTCGAAAGCATCAAGGCGATGCGGAGCACGAGTTTGACCGCCGTCGTAGAATGCGCAGGCAACGGGCGCGTCTACTATGAGCCCCCGAGGGAGGGCTTGCAGTGGCAGAACGGAGCCGTCGGCAATGCCGCCTGGACAGGTGTTCTTCTGCGCGAGATCTTGGAGATGGCGGGCGTCAAGCAAACCGCATGTGAGGTTCTGCTCACAGGCGCCGACAGAGGCGTCGTCGACGCGAACAAGAAAACGGCTTCTCCCGGCCCCATCGCGTTTGCGCGCAGTCTGCCGCTTGAGAAGGCCATGGCCGACAGCACGATCCTTGCCTATTCGATGAACGAACGGCCGCTGACGCGCGATCACGGCTATCCGCTGCGCGCGGTCGTGGGCGGCTGGTTCGGCATGGCCTGGGTCAAGTGGATCACGCATATCACGGTTGTGGAGCGACCCTTCCTTGGCTACTGGCAGGCGCGAGACTATTTCCGTTGGGAGCGCGGCCTCGGGGAACCCACGCTGGTCCCGCTTGCGCAGATGGAGGTCAAATCGCAGATCGCGCGTCCCGTACAGGGGGCGCATCTCGTCGCCGGCCAACCGCACCGGATTTTCGGAGCCGCCTGGAGCGGAGAGGCTCCTATCCGGCAGGTGCAGGTCTGCACCGGAGATGGCAGGGGCTGGCGCGAGGCAAGGCTCCTCGAAACAGAACGTCCCTTTGCATGGCGCTTGTGGGAGTACATGTGGACCCCTGAAGACGTGGGGCAATATACACTGCGGTCTCGCGCGACCGATGCGGCGGGGTGCGTGCAGCCCGACGTCCAGCGTTCCGACTGCGAGAGCTACGTGGCCAATTGGATCATTCCGGTGAAGGTTACGGTCGTTCCCGAGCCGAAGACCTACGAAGAGGAATTCGTGATCTGATCGCCCGGCTTGGGGGAATGGCGGCTCTTGGCGCAACTGCGACCCGGTTGTCACTCGAGTTCGCTTTGGACGCCGACGCCCGCCTCAAATTCCCCTCATCCCTGTGCTCGTCACAGGGATGAGGGAGGGTGGGGCAACGCCTCGTCCCTCCTGCAACGTTGGAGATCCGGAAGGCGGTGCGGCAGATTTTGCCTTTTCCGCGGGGCCGAAGGACGGTCGATACCCGCCCCTTACCCCCAAAAACAGGTTTGGGGGCAGCGCCGTGAGCGGCGGCGCGCCCCCATCCCATGGCGTGTGCAGGAGGCCCCTCGCCTGCACCGCCGGCGGACCTCTCAGTTTGGTTCGCGGATCGCGTCATCCAGCCCGCGCAGGAGCGGGTAGAGGAAATAGGACATCACCGTCCGGTTCCCGACCTTGATTTCCGTCGAGACGGTCATGCCCGGCAGCAGCCGCACCGGCACGTCGGAGACGTTCAGCCTGGTATCGGCAAGCAGGATGCGCGCCTTGAAGAAGGGTGCGGCCGGCGGCTGGGCGGTGGTGGCGTTCGGGTCCTGCTGCTGGCCGGTCACGAACGTGTCCTGGCTGATCGTGCGCACTTCGCCCGAGGCCGTGCCGTATTTCTGGAAGGGATAGGCATCGAGCTTGATGCGGGCTTCCTTGCCGACGGCGATGCGGCCGATGTCGCGGGTGTTGATCGAGACTTCCGCTTCGAGCGGCACGTTGATCGGCACGAGTGTGACGACCGGCTCGGCCTCGCGCACGACGGAGCCGACCGAGCGTTGCGCCAGATCGAGCACCACGGCGTCTGCCGGCGCGGTCAGCGCCACCATGTTGCGGCGCAGCTCCATCTTCTTCTGTTCCTCGCCGGCCATGTCGCGCTGGCTGCGCAGGTCGACGAGCTGCTCCATTGCGGCGCGGCGGAAATCCTCGACGAAGGCCTGGCGGTCGGCGCGCAGTTTCGCATAGGCATGGGCCGCTTCGTCGGCCTTGCCGCGCACGGCGGTGATATCGGCCTCGACATCGAGGCGGGCGTCGCGCGAGCCGAGCATGGTGAGCAGCGAGCCGCTTTCCTTGTCATAGAGCTTCTTTCGCGTCGCCTCGATCTGCGCGAGGTTGTCGCGCCGGTCGTTCAGCACGGCCTCCTGATTGCGGTTTGCCGCAATCACTGACGATTGTCCGGCGATCTGCTGGTCGAAATTCTGCAGCTGCGCCATGTAGAAGGCCCGCCGCTGTCCGAAGAGCTGCACCTGCAGCTGCTCGTCCGGCGTATTGCCGGCGATGACAGAATAATCCTCGCTGGTCAGCTCCGCCTCCAGGCGCTTCACCTGGGCGTCGAGGGCGGAAAACTTCGCCTTCAGCTGCCCGACATCGGCCTGGCTGAAGGTGGCGTCGAGCGTTGCCAGCGTCTGGCCGGCATGCACCACCTCGCCGGCCTTCACGTCGATCGTGCGGATGATCGAGGTTTCGAGCGGCTGCACGACGATGGTCGGCTGCGTGGTGACGAGCTTGCCGGGTGCAATCACCACCTCGTCGATGGAGGAGACGGAAGCCCAGGTGATGGCTGCGGCAAGCAGTGCGGTGACGCAATAGAGCGTCATGCGGGCAACGCGCGGCGGCGCGCGTTCTTCCAGTTCGACGGCATCGGACTGGAACTCCGCAATGACAGGCGGCAGCGGCGGCCGGGCGACAAGCGCCCCGCCCTTGCCGGGCCGGCCCTGTTCCGGTGGTCCCTTCTCGGAAGGGACAGGCATGTTTTCGTCGGATTTTCTGACATGGGCGTTCATGCGACCTGCCTCATCTGCTGGGCCCAGAGATGGCGGTAGGTCATGCAGCGCGACACGAGCTGATCGTGCCGGCCGATATCGGCGACCTTGCCGCGATCGATGACGAGAATGGCGTCGGCATCGACAAGCGTCGAAAGCCGGTGCGAGACGATGATGACCGTGCGCCCGGCAGCGATGCGGCTGAGATTGTCACGGATGATCGCCTCGCTGTCCGGGTCGAGCGCGCTTGTCGCCTCATCGAAGATCAAGAGCTTCGGATCGGTGATCAGCGCCCGCGCGATTGCCAACCGCTGCTTCTGGCCACCGGAGAGGTTGGCGGCATTTTCCTCCAGCATCGTGTCGAAGCCGCGCGGCAGGCGCTCGATGAACTCTTCCGCACCGGCGATGCGGGCGACCTGCATGATCTCCTCGATACTGGCATCGGGCTTGGCGGCGGCGATATTGTCGCGCACCGAGCCGCGGAACAGGAAATTGTCCTGCAGCACGACGCCAATGCTGGTTCTCAGGTGTACGAGGTCGATCTCGCGGCTGTCGTAACCATCCATGCGCACCAGCCCCTCCTGGCTCTGGTAGAGCCCCTGGATGAGCCTGGTGATCGTGGTCTTGCCCGAACCGCTCTTGCCGACCACGCCGAAGACGCAGCCTGCCGGAATGGCGAAGGAGACATTGTCGAGCGCAGGTGCCGCATCCGGCGCATAGCGGAAGCTGACGCGGTCGAATTCGATGCGGCCATGCAGATGCGGCCTGACCCCGCGCCCGCGTCCCGCCTGCTCCGGCCTCTGGTTCATGATTTCGCCGAGCATGCGCACGGAAAGCGCCACTTCCTGATATTCATGCACCATGGTGACGATCTGCACGAGAGGCCCCGAAACGCGGCCGGCGAGCATGTTGAAGGCAACGAGCGCACCGATCGTCATCGTACCAGAGAAGACGTCGAGAGCGCCGAGACCGATGATTGCGACACTCATCAGCTTTTCGAGAAGCCCCGTCAGCGACTGGGCGATGGTGGAGATCTTCTCGACGCGGAAACGCACGGAGATCGACTGGGCCGAATAATCGTCCCACACCTTGCGCTGGCGCGGCTCYAGCGCCAGCGACTTGACGGTGCGCATCCCATGCACTGTTTCCACCAGCAATGCCTGCCGGTCGCCCTCGGCCTGATAGAGCGCCTTCAGGCGGCGCTGGAACGGGCCGACGAGCATCATCACCACGAGGCCGACAAGGGCTGCGAAACCGAGCACTACGAGTGTCAGCTTGACGCTGTAGAGAAGCAGGATCGGCACGAAGACGAAGAGCGACACACCGTCGAGAAGCGTCAGGAACAGGCGGCCGGTCAGGAATTCACGGATACGCCCCGTCTGCTGCATATGCTTGACGAGAACGCCGGCCGAAGCCTGCTCGAAAAGCGCGATCGGCAGGTTGAGCAGATGGCCGAAGGTGCGGGTGGCGACGCGGATGTCGATCCTGTTCGTGGCGTAGAGCAGCAGGTAGCGGCGCAGGAAGCTGAAGGTCGCGTCGAAGATCAGCGCGATCCCGATACCGACGGTCAGGACGGTCAGCGTCGCATAGCTCTGGTGCACCAGCACCTTGTCGATGACGAGCTGGAAGAACATCGGCGTCATCAGCCCGAGCCCGTAGAGCACGAAGGCTGCGAGCGCGACATCGCGGAAGAAGCTGCGCTGCTTGATGATTTCTGGCACGAACCAGCGGAAGCCGAAGGGCCGGTCCTCATCCGACATGCGATAGTTGCGCTTGAGCAGGATCACCGAACCGAGCCAGGCCTTGGCGAACTGCTCTTCGCTGAGCATCATCACCTCGGCGCGTGACGCCAGCGGGTCGAGAACCCGGATCCGCTCGTCCTCGCCCTCCCCGATAGCGCCGGCGATGACCACCCAGTTGCCGTTGGTCAGTTCCGCAAGCACGGGAAAAGCCTCGCCGAGCTGGAACAGGCCGCGCCAGGTGAGATCGAGATGCTTTGCCCTCAGGCCCGCATCCTTGGCCATGCGCAACAGCTGCCGCACGGCGACGGGATCGTTGCCGACGGCATAATCGTGCTGCAGCCGCTCGGGCGCAAGATCGACGCCGTGATGGCGCGCGACGAGCGCAAGACAATGCAGGTTGGTATGCAGAAATCCACTCATGGCCCACCCGAAACAAAAGAGACCGAGGCTCTACTCGCTGTCAGTTGAAGTTCGGCGAGGCGTTCGAAGCGCCGGCCTGCGTCGCCTGGATATCGGCCGCCGCAGCAGCGGACATGTCGCCGATGCGGCGAACCGCGCCCGCTTCGACGAGGCCGCCAAGCGCCTTCTGCATGAGATCGACCGCATTGGCGAAGGCGTCGACCGGCATGATGATGCGCTGGCGGAAGACCGGCTTCGGATTGTTGTTGGCATCGCGGTCGGTCGCCGACAGCGACATCAGGTCGATGCGCACGATCGTGCCGGTGATGGTGATTTCGCCGATGCCGTCTGCATAAAGTTCGTTGCTCATTGTTCTCTCTCCCTCTGGTTGACGTCAAAACTGTTGGCCGGAAGCGGCTTCACACCTTTCGGCCCGTTGCATGCATATCGTGCTGCCAGGCCGGAAACGGATCGCAAAGGCCGATGGCGCTCTCCGGGTCGAAACCCGTCTCCTCCCCGGTCAGGCAATCGTCGAGTGCCGCGCGGATCGCCGCCTCGTCGAAGCCGGAGCCGATGAAGACCAGCTCCTGGCGGCGGTCGCCCCAGACCTCGTCCCAATGCCTCTCGATCAGCTGGCGGAATTGCGGATGGCGCGGCCACTGCGCCTGCGGCACCGAGGCCCACCAGAAGCCTCTGGTCCCGATCCGGCATTGCGTGCCGGCAATCGACAAGAGGCCGATCTCGTCCGGCCGCGTCGCCAGCCAGAAATGCCCCTTCGCCCTGATGATGCCGGCAAGCGGCGCTTCGAGCACGCGGGCAAGCCGCGCCGGATCGAAGGGCCTGCGGCTGCGATAGACGAAGCTCGAAATGCCGTATTCCTCGGTCTCCGGCACATGGCTGCCCCAGCCGAAGAGCTCCTTGTGCCAGAGCGGATGGCGGGCAGCCTTGGCCTCGCTGAAAAGGCCGGTATCCATGATCGCGGAAAGCGGCAGCTGGCCGAAGACAGCCTCGATGACGCGCGCATCCGGATTGAGCGCCGCGATCACCCGGCGAACCTCTGCAAGCGAGGCGCAGGGCACGTCGCCTGCCTTGTTGATGACGACGACATCGGCAAATTCGATCTGCTCGACCAGGAGCTCGACGAGCTTGCGCTCGTCATCGCCGTCGCGCCGCTCGCCGCGATCGGCAAGGAACTCGGCGCTCTGGTAATCGGCGAGAAGATTGACCGCGTCGACGACGCAGACCATCGTGTCGAGCCGGGCCACGTCGCAAAGGGCCGCCCCGCTCTCGTCACGGAAGGAAAAGGTGGCTGCGACCGGCAGCGGCTCGGCAATGCCCGTGCCCTCGATCAGCAGGTAGTCGAAACGGCCGGCGCTCGCCAGCCGCCGCACCTCGCTCAGGAGATCGTCACGCAGAGTGCAACAGATGCACCCGTTGGTGAGCTCCACGAGCGTCTCGTCCGTGCGCGAAAGGTCTGCACCCCCTTCGCGCACGAGATCCGCATCGATGTTGACCTCGCTCATATCGTTGACGATGACAGCAACGCGACGACCCTCACGATTACTCAATACATGATTGAGGACAGTCGTCTTGCCGGCGCCGAGAAACCCGGCGAGGACGGTAACCGGCAATCTGTTGTCTGTACGCATCATCGATATTACTCGTTACACAGGCTTGGTCTGACATCCTCGCGACGTCTGGAGCGCGCACCGCGCTCCAATTGTATTCACGCAATTCCAGCAAAACCGCTGCGCGCTTTTGCTGGAATTGCTTTACGCCGCGAGTTGCGGTTTGAATCCCACATCCACATAGTAGTTCGTGCTGTTGTAGCTGTTCGTCGGGAACAGCCCGCCCGAACCATAGGCATAGACGCCGTTATTGCCCGATGGCGCCTTCAGGTCGCCGTTGGTCACGTCGCTGCCGAAGTAATTGCCGGTCGCCGAATAGTTGCCATTGGTCGAGTAGGAAACGACGTAGGTCGTGTCCGCCTGGATGGCGATCTGCTGCGTGAGCTGCGCGGTCTGCCAGCCGCTCGCCGTCTCGTTGTTGAAGGTGACGCTGCCGAGCAGAGTGCCGGACGCCGTCCACAGGTAGCCATTGTGCGAGCCCGTATTGTCCGCACCCTTGTAGAAGCGGATGGAGGTGATCCAGCCGGCGGTATCGGCCTGGAATTTCATGCCGAGATTGACCTGCTGGTTGTCGTTGACGGAGACGACCGCAGGCGTCGCATTGGCGGCAAAGAGGTTCTGTTCCGGTCCTGCGGCCGGGTTGTTGACATTGAGTGCGACCTGCGCCGAGGACGTGCCGCCCTTGCCGTCCGATATCGCGTAGTTGAAGCTTGCCGGCCCCGTGTAACCTGCCGTCGGCGTGAAGGTCACCGTCTGGGCCTGGGCATTCCAGCTGACCGAGCCGTTGACCGCACCGCTGACGCCGGTGATCGTGAGCGCATCGCCGTCGGCATCGCTGTCGTTTGCAAGCAGCGCCGAGGCCTGGATGGTGACGGGCGTGCCGGTGCTGGTGGTGAAGCCGCTGTCATTGGCGGCAACCGGCACCGTGTTCTGCGCACCCTGCTTGTAGAGCACGTCCACCCAGTAATTGGTGGCATTGTAGGACGAGGTCGGGAACAGGCTGCCGCTGCCATAGGCATAGACGCCGTTGCCGCCGCTGATCGAACTTGCCGGCGCCGTCAGTGCCCCGCTCGTATGATCCGTCGTGAAGTAGTTTGCGGTCGCCGAATAGAAGCCGTTGGAATGGTAGCTCGCCACATAGGTCGTGCCGGCCGTGACATTGATCGGCTGCGAGAAGGAAACCGTCTGCCAGCCGCTCGCCGTCTCGTTGATGAAGCTTGCCTGGGCGAGAAGCTGGCCGCTCGCCGTCCAGAGCGAGGCGACATGCGTGCCGGTATCCTGGGCGCTCTTGTAATAGGTGAGCCCTGTGATCTGGCCATTGGCCGAGGCGATGAACTTGACGCCGAGCTCGACCGAATTGGGATCGTTGGCGGCGGTTACACCCGACGTATCGGCGCCGGTAAACAGGCTCGTCGTCCCACTGTCGGGCTGCGAATTGACCGTGAGGTTGACAGTGGCGGAAGACGTGCCGCCATGCCCGTCCGAGATCGAATAGGTGAAGCTTGCGACGCCCGTATAGCCCGAGTTTGGCGTGAAGGTGACGCTGTTCGTCTGGCTGTTGAAGATGACCGTGCCGTTCACACCGCCGCTGGCGCCGGTGATCGAGAGCGGATCGCCATCGGCGTCGGTGTCGTTGGCAAGCAGGCTTGCCGCGGCGATCGACAGCGCGGTGTTGGAATAGGTCGTATAGCCATTGTCGTTGGCGGCGACCGGCGCCGAATTTGATGTCGACTGGTTGAAGACGACATCCACCCAGTAGTTCGAGGACTGGTAGCTCGATGTCGGGAATGTCGTGCCCGATCCGTAGGAATAGACGCCGTTGGCGCCCCCAAGGCCCGTCAGCGCGCCATTCGTATGGGCGGTGCTGAAATAGCCCGATGTCGCCACATAGCTGCCGGTCGTGTGGTAGGAGGCGACATAGGTCGTGCCTGCCGTGATCTGCAGCGGGTTGGAGAAGGTCGCGGTCTGCCAGCCGGAGGCCGATCCATCCCCAAAGGTCACCGTCGCAAGCAGCGTGCCGTTCGCCGACCAGATCGAGCCGGTATGCGGCCCGGTATCGCCGGATGCCTTGTAAAAGCGGATGCCCGTGATCGTGCCGCTTGCCGAGGCCGAGAACTTCATGCCGAGTTCCAGCGCCGAGTTTTCCTGGACGCTGCCGCCCGTCGGCCCCTCATTGGCGGTAAACAGGCTCTGGCCGGCCGGACCCGGATCGACCGTGAGGCTGACATTGGCCTGGTCCGTGCCGCCGCGCCCGTCCGACAGCGTATAGGTGAAGCTTGCCGGGCCGGCATAATTGGCAGCCGGCGTGAAGGTGATGGTGCCGGCCTGCTTGTTGAGGGAGACCGTGCCGTTGAGTGCATTGCCGACGGCGCTGATCGTCAGCGCATCGCCATTGGCATCGGTATCGTTTGCCAGAAGCGTGGCGATCGAGATCGTCAGCGTGCTGTTGCGCGAAATCGTCAGGCCGCTGTCGTCGCCGGCAACCGGCACGCTGTTCGGCCCTCCATCAAAGACCACGTCGACCCAGTAGTTGGACCCGCCGGGGCTGAGGCCCGGGAATGTGCCGGCATTGTCGCTATAGGCATAGACGCCGCCGCCATCGACAACCTTCAGCGAGCCGCTGGCATAGGTGCTGCCGCTGCCGAAATAATTGTCGGTGACGGAGTAGAAGCCGTTGCTGTGATAGGAGGCGACATAGGTCGTGCCCGCCGCGATCTGGACGGGCGAGGAGAACATCACCGTCTGCCAGCCGGAGAGCGATTCATTTGTCGATACGCCTGTTGCCAGCAGCGTCCCGTCGCTGGACCAGAGGCTGACGACATGATCGCCGATATTGTAGAAGCCCTTGTAGAAGCGGATGCCCTGCACGGAACCGGCGGTCGTCGCCTGGAAACGCAGGCCGAGCTCGACCGGATCGCGATCGATCGCGACTTCGGTCGCCGGCTTTTCCGAAAGCGTCCAAAGGCCCTGCGTGGTGGGCAGCTTGACCGTGACCTGCTTGCCGGCCGACGGCGCCTCCAGATTGACGCTGTCGTCGACGGCGCGCGACATGATTGTATAGGTGCCGCTTGCCTGGACGACCCAGTTGAAGCTCCAGCTCTCGCGGCCGGTCGCCTTGAACCAGTGCTGGCCGCCATCGGTGGAGACTTCCACGCCGGCAATGATGCCGCCGCCGAAATCCTGCGCCGTGCCTGTGATCGTCACGTGCTGGCCTTCGAGGAAGGAGGCACCGACGATCGGCGACGAGATCGTCGAGGTCGGCTTCAGCGTGTCGGTCGATTGGGTCGCGAGGATCAGGCTCGCATCGAGCGTGGTCGGCTGGATGCCCATGTCGGCAAACATGTTGACCATCGCCTGCTGCACGTTGCGGTCGGTCGAGGTCGCCGGACCCTGGTGATTGTCGCTGAGGCCCCAGGACCAGAAGACGGTGCCTGCCCCGAAGACCAGCGCGCCGCTTGCCGCCCGGTACATGGTGAGACTGTGGGTGGCGACGGCAGAACCGACCGTTGCGCCGTAATCGCGCAGATAGGTTTCCACCGAGATCGACGAGAGCGACAGGTTGATGAGGCCATCCGGCCGGAAGCCGTTCTCGACATCGGAATCCCACTCGTAGCCGAGCAGGTTCTGCACCAGATTGTAGGTATCGCCCTCGTTGATCTGGGAGACATCCGTATTGCGCCAGAAGCGCAGCTTCGAATAGTCGTAAGGGATCGAGATCGTATCCTGGCGGTAGCTGTCCACCTGGAACATCGTTCCCGTCAGCGAGTTTTCCGGTTCCTGCCCCGGATCGGCATAGCGCGGATCGCGCCAGGTGCCGGTGCCGACATTGCTCGGATCCGAACTCGTGCCCCAGGTCTCCTTGTAGCAGACCATGGTGCGGTAGGCCTGGCCGCTGCCGTCGATGCTGCTTTCCCAGCGAACCTTCCAGTAGCACTCGTTGCCGCTCCAGAAGGCGAGGTTCACACCCGCATCGCGGGCCGCCTCGACATTGGCGCGCTGTTCGGCAGACCAGTATTCGTCATGGCCGACGGAGAGATAGGCATCGTGGTTCAGCAGCAGCGCGCCGTTGCGCGTCGCATCGACGCCGGAGATATAGGAGACGTCGTAGCCGTTCTGCTCCAGCCACGAAATGGCCGAGGATTCGACGCCGAAAATGTAATCGTGGCTGCCGCCGATCGGGCTCGTGTTGGTGATGATCGGGCGGTTGTAGCTGACGGCCGAAGCGCGGCCGATTGCGGTCAGGCCGCAGCTGCAGTTCGGCGGCAGGTAGCCGATCATGTCGGCGGGATCGACGGGCACTTCGCCGTAGTAGAGGCTGGCGCCGCCCCAGGCATTATAGGCCTGCCATGTCGTATCCGAGGTCTGGAAGACGATATTGCTGGTCGAGGCGTCGTCGCGCACGACGAAGGGTATGATGCTCGCATCCTCGACACCGTCCTCGCGCACCAGCTTGGCGAAATAGACGCCCGAGACGAAATCGGAAGGGATCTGCCAGCTGGCCGACACCGACCAGTTGCCGCAATCGATGAGGCCGAGCGACATGTCGACGATCGGATGCGGCTGGATCTGCGCCGTGGTCAGCTGCTGCTCGATCGAGTCGACCTTGCGCGCGCCGGCCCCGCCGTAATAGCCCATGCGGTAGATATCGATGCGGTAATGGGTGGAATCCGTCGCGATCTTGAAATCGACCGTTCCGCCGATATTGGTGCTGATTTCGGTGGCAAAGCCCTGGATGGTGCCGTTGCCGTCACCCTCGATGCCCCATTCGCTGATGGGGTTGCCCTGCTTCATGTTCTCGAGCGCGATCTTGTTGAGCGTCGGAGCTGCGGCAGCCGCCGGCGCAGGGGCTGCGAGCGCCGCCGAGCCTACGGGGGTCTCGGCCGAAACGCTCTCGCTCGGCTGCACCGAGATGGAGGCTATCGAGGTCTGAAGCTGTATCGACCTCGCGCCGGAACCGGCGGCAGGATCGGTCGGAGACGTGGTCGGGCCTGACGTGCCGGCATCGCCGGTAACGCCCGTCAACACGGGCGCCAGCGGCAGCGTCGCGGCCTCCTGGTACGGGTCCGGGCCGAGCACGGTGCGCTCTGTTGTCGTGGTTGTCGTCTGCAGCGCCGGCAGGAGCGATGCCGTCTTGGTCGACGTGTCCTGCGCGCCGCCATCGCCTGAAGGCGCTGATATTGCCGTCGGCGGTATCGAGGCAGTCTGCATGCCACCCAAGGAGATCGACGCAGAAGGCTGCGTGATACTGCCTGTGAAGGAGGACGGGACGACGGCGCCGCCCGGATCGGTAAAGCTGCCCTGATTGGCAAAACTTAGGGAACCATCGGTACTCGTTGATGATACGACAGTCGCGGTTCCCAGCACTGCGCTCCAGGCTGACGGTACACGACAGATACTCAACGCTCCACCATATATGCTCAGGTACTCAAGACTACTAACCCGAATTCTCCGCATATGCGGCGTCCCCTTTCCCGTCCACCAGCCTCCTGGACCTGCCCCTCAACCGGCCCCACGAAGCAGTATTTCAAGACACCCATTCTGGCAGTTTTCGCGCCGGACCGTACGACAGCAATCAGGGGTATGCGGGTGGTGCCTCCCTACGTCCATATGATGATGCTTGCGCATGCTCGCGGGGCTTGGCGACGGGTCTGCCTCGCGCAGGACAGGTTCGGAAAAGCTGTTACGCGGGCAACGGGATGGCGGTGGGGACGGCGGTGATGCCAAGGAGACGGCGCCTACATTTTCCGAGGTGCCGTGCAGCCCCCTCATCCGGCCCTTCGGGCCACCTTCTCCCCGCCGGGGAGAAGGGACAGCGTCGTGGCTACCCGCTTCCTGTCAAAGCCTCAGTCGTTACATGAGATCCTGCCGCTTGCTCCCTCTTCTCCCCATCGGGGAGAAGGTGGCCCGAAGGGCCGGATGAGGGGGCCACGGCCACCAACGTCACAGCCCCGTAGCCGCCGCTACCGCCCCACCCCTTCCACGGCCGCCACCGGCGCCATCGCCGCCCGGCCCTCCCCGGTCGCCCTGCCCGTCAGCGCAAAGCGCCGCAACGACAGCACGGGCTTCTCGACGATGTGCCAGGAGACGGCAGCGACGCAGAGCACGACACCAATTGTCACCGCCGTCAGCATGACGACGCCGGGGATCGTGCCGACGAAGAAAGACGGCGCCAGGAAGATCGAAAGCTGGATGAACGGCACGTGGTAGAGATAGACGCCGTAGGAATAATCGCCGCGCCCGAGAATCTTCGGCAACGGCAGCCGCGACAGGCCCGCATAGATGGTGATGTAGGTGAGGACGGGGATGAGGATCAGGCGGTTTGCGACGCTTTCCGTGGCCCGCGTATCGAGCACGATCATCGCGATCAGCGCGACCGCGACGGAGATCGAGAAGAGCGCCCTGCTCATCGGTATCCGGCCCCTGAACTGGTAAGCGAGCACGCCACACAGGAAAGCCGTGATCAACTGGGCGCCGCGAATGACGAACAATGTATGGAGGCCGTATCCAACCCCTGGCCTGACCGGCACAAAATGCTCGATCGCAAGACCGGCGATGAGGAAAGCGGCAAGCAGCAGGAACGTTGCCGTCTGTCGTCGCACCACACCCGTTATCATCATGAATGCCATGATGATGTAACAAGTAATCTCCCAGGGAATGGTCCAGAGCGCGCCATTGACCTGCTGAATGGGATTGCTGGTGAAGACGCCGGGCAACTGCAACTGCACCATGCCGATGATGTTCATCAGATAGGCCAGGAAACCCGCATCGGTGAAGTATTCGCCAAGCGGCAGCGTGGTGACGGCCGGGCCGATAATGAAGGCGCAGATCAGGATATCGACCGCGAGAGCAGGAACGATACGCAGAGCGCGATTGAGCAGGAAATTCGCCAGATCGAGCCGCTGGGCGCTCGCCGTAATCAGAAAGCCGCTGAGCGCAAAGAACATCGGCACGAGGCTATATTCGAAAAACCACAGAACCGGGCCGTGCGCAGTTCCATAATAACCGTCTGCCGTGAGCACATGATAGAAGACGATGGTGAGCGCCAGCGCAAGACGCAGGAAATTGAAACCCGGCGCAATACCGTGATAGCTCGCCAGCACCTCGCCAAAGCTCTTCATCACCCCTCCGCAAAGCAGCCCCACACATCCCTCAGCCCGCCGAATGAAGCGCAACTACGCAGGTGGAAGGAATATTTGCGGATGCATCCTACATCCGAATTTTTCAACGAAGAGTTAGCGAACCCTGCGCGAAAACACAGCTTGTGCGGTATATTTTTGGGACAGACGGGTGCATCCATCTGGACGTATCAGCCGCCCCAACCCTCAGGCCGGAACATAGGTCAGCCTGATCACGTCCTCGTCCATTCGATCGCTCGCCACCAGGCGCAGCCGTGGCCGGGGCTCGGCGAAGAATGGTGTGCCGTGGCCGAGCACGACGGGATGGAAATAGAGCTGATATTCATCGATGAGACCAAGATCGGTCAGGCTTCGCGCCAGCTCCGATCCGCCAATGCCGATCTCCCCGGCAAGCCTGTCCTTCAGCCCGCCGATGACCGTTTCGAGCCCCTCGCCGACAAGCGTGGCATTGGGGCCGACCGACTTCAGCGAGCGCGACACGACCCATTTCTGTCGGCCCCGCCACGCCGCCGCGAATTCGCGTGCCGCCGCGTCCCACTCGGGGTGGTCCTCGTCCCAATAGCGCATGATCTCGTACATGCGGCGGCCGTAGACGATGGCGGCAGCACCCCGCACGCTTTCGATGAAGTGACGGAAGAGCACCGGACCGGGCGCAAACGCCTGATGATCGATGTACCCGTCCAGTGACACGTTCTCTCCGAAAACAAGCTTGGCCATGTCCTCTCCCTCCTCCGGAGCGCCGCGCGAACGCGGATCTGATTGCGCCGTGCAATCAGTTTCAGGATAGCTTAACCGGTTTTAATTCGCAATCAGTTTCCGGGATCTCGATGGGCCGGCGACTGCTGGTCGACGCCTCATCGGCAGGAAGATCTGTTCGCGCAGCTGACCGATAGCTGTGAGAGCGGGAATCGGGCAGTCATTTGCCTTGCGTTGCTTCGGTCGTAAATATTAATTCCAGATATAGAAATTACACCCGAGGTATAATAACGTATAAATCACAGCCATAAAGAACACATGATATATTGGTTCGGTTTCGACAAGAAATTCAATGGAATACATTCGATCTTTCATTGCGGACTGGTTTGGAACCTGGCAACATTTCTTCGCCTTGTGGGGATGGTTGCCTGCGATTTTGATTGCCGGCCTGATTTCGGGCCTGCTCGACGCCAAACAAGGCGCCAGGCTCGGACAGTTTGTCGGCATACCCCTTATCATGTGGGCGATCGTCGCCCTGACGCATGTAATTTACGCACTGATATTGCAGTATATCTGGCCGCCCATGGAGGCCCGCCTCGGACCGCTCGTTCAAACGCAGTATGGAGCGCTCTACGAGATCCTAGGGCCGGCAACCGGATTTTTTCTCCTGTCCTGCCCATTCGTCGTGCTCGTCTTGCTGCCGGGCGGCGACAGCAGGCTTCTCCGGGTCCTCAGAGTTGTCTTCGGAACATGGGCTGTGGTTGCGGGCTGCATCGGATTTTATCTCGCCGCCAACGGACTGCGTAACAATCTGGCGACGGCCTTCATCTATGGCGGCGCCATGCTGGGCCTGACGAGCTTCGACATATCGAAGCTGAACACGATGGCGACGCGCTATTCCTCCGAAACCCTGCTGCGCGGCTTCAAGATCCGCCGCATCGAGCGCGCCTGGGTCAAGGACCGGACTGTCGTCGTCCGTTTCGGTCTTTTCCTCGCCATCATCGCCCTCTTCTGGTTTGGGGTCGTTTTGAGCGAGGCGGTGCTCACCACCTTCTATTCCGCCGCGATCAGCGGTCTTCTGACGATCATCGGCTTTGCAGCCCTGGTCTTCACCTTCATCTACGAAGCCATCCCGACCATGCGGCTGAGGCGCGAGGTGGCGGCGGACACGCGCTCCGTGCAGCAGGCGGCAACCATCGCCGTCGTTGCATCGATCTTCGGCCTGATCCTGACGAAAGGCGAGCTGGCCCTGGGCGCTCCGAACCCTGACATGATGGGCTCGATCCGCGCCGGGCTTTTCGTCTGCGCCTTCGGCGGCCTCGTCCTGGCGACAGAGACCGTCATGATGCTGTTCAGGCTTGTGGCGACGGTGCTCGCCGACCTTGGTAATGCCAATGCCCCTGCCACCGTCATCTTCGATGAATCCCGCACCCCTGACGTCAACAGCGCGACATCGGAAACAGCGACCGGACTGTCCGAGTTGCGCAATTGCCTTGAGGACCGTGGCTGCAACGTCATTCCGCTGGCGGATGCGCCCTGGGAGAGCCTGGCCGGCACCCGTCGCCTCATCCTGGTGATCCCGAGAGTGAACCAGATGCTGGGCAATGCTCTTTTCCAGGGCTATGCGCGGGTCATCGAAGACGGCAATATCCTGCTGATGCTGACCGACCCGCAGGACTGGGAACACAAGCGCGCCTTTGCGCAGCATTTCGGCTTTTCAGAACCTCAGCTCGTCCAGGGCGAGAGCTGGCTGCCGGTGCGGTGCGCCGAGGCGGATGGCTCTGCAGGACGGTCCATCGGCGCCGTTCCGACCCCGCTGATCTTCCCGCAGGATGCTGGCGAGATTTCCCTCTTTGAACTGGCGTCGGGGGAGCCGGATGCCAACGGCCTGATCACGACCCAGTCCGTCGCCGTGGCGCGGCGGCTCGGAAATGGCTGGGTGGTCATCGCGTCCTCCGTGCCGGCCTTCCAGAATGCCCAGCTGCAGCAGAGCCGTGACTTCCGCCTCGTGCATGCGCTGTTCGACCAGTTGATGCAACTCCTGCCCGAGACCCGGCCTTCGACCCTTGCGCCCCGGCGCCTGACGCCGAGGCTGGTGCATTGATGTCAGCGACCCGGCGACCGAAGAAATTGCTGCACGTTCCTGCGCGACATGCCCTAGGTATCGGCAAGCCTGAGTTCGATCAGCTCACGCGCCAGCTCGTAGGTTCCGTCCTCGTCGTCGCCCGAGGCCTCGTCGATCATGTCGGCGGCGGCGCGGTAGACTTCGCGCTCTTCCTCGGGAGAAAGCAGGCCCTTGTTGCCAAGCACGGAAATGAGTGAATTCAGGACGGCGGCGGCCGATAGTGTCATTGCCTCGGACGTGAGACGCGTGGACTCTGCAGACATTTTACCCTCGATCGATAGAAGAACGCCTAAACAATACGTTGGGCCTTCAACAAGTTCCAAGTCGAGGTTACAGATCCGGCCCACCGCGGTATTGGGTTGATCTTATCGCGACAATAATGTCTGCACCACCCCCGAGGATTGCAAGAATTGGGCTAATCCGTCTAGGTAGATTTTATCTTGTGGATGTCATCATTTCGGCGATCCTGCCGGGGAGTTTTACCGCCATGCAACTTGGTTGACCCACACTGGCACAGCAACTGATAGTAGATTTAGAATTCGCTTACGCTGTTCTTGTTCGGGGGGCGTTCGCTCTCCCTCTCCGGTGACATGCCTCACACTCCATCCGGACCGGGCAGCCCATCATCCAGCCCCTTGGCAAACGCCTCGAAGCGCTTGTCATACGCTCCGAACGCCCCCTCCCCATCGAAAATACCCCAATATTTCCGGAACGACGGCTTCTCGATCTGCCGCCTGAGAAATGTCTCCCAGCCCGGCCAGAAATGCTCTGCTATCTCCGGCGTCTTGTGCCGTTCCAGATAGGCGCGCTCGAAGATCGAGATCATCATTTCGTAGAAAATGTCCCGCCGGTTGAGGTCATCAGGCGAGAGGTCGGCGGGCTCTTCCTGCCAGGGGAAGATGCCGAGATGGGGGTATTCGACAGAGAGTTCGAGCAGCCGGTGATAGGCATCGCTGATCGTCAGGTAGGAGCTGTTGAACTCCTGCTCCTTCGCCCTCACATGCTCACGCCGCGCCTTGATGAGCTCGACGACGCCGGCGACGATCGCGACGAAGGTGCCGACGGCCGTCAGCAGCGAGATGAGATCGGCATAGTCGAGCAGCGCATTGTGCATGGGCGCAGGCTACAGCTTCAAGTCGGCAGGTCAATCGGGACGGGCCGAAGGCCGTGAAGGCCGGGGATTGTAGGCAGCCTCGTCATTCGAACTTGCCGCCCGCAATCCACTCATAGGTCCTGGCAAGAATGGATCTTTTGTCTGCGGCCGGCGCAATGGTTGCGCTGAGCATCAGCTGCTCTTGCCCATGTCTGGCAATGACGGGATCTGCATCCTTGCTGAGCGCGAAAATCGCCGCCCGCGCTTCGGGCGTGTCGATCGCCCCGAGCGCATAGGCGGCCTTTCGTGCGAGGACGCGGTTCTCATCCCACTCCAGATAGCTGGGCACCCATCGGGTGGCCCAGTCCAGATCTTCGACTGCGCGAGGCGCTTTCAATGCCGCAAGCGCAAGAACGATGTCCTCGTGCCTGTGGTGCCAGTCTTGCCGCAGCAGCGTGAGAAGTACATCCACGCTTTCGTCGTTAAAACCGTAGACATGACCGACCAGCAGGGCGGGTTCCACATATTCGGGAACTCCTGAGACAAGCGCCTCGACCATCAACGTATTTGCGAGAATTCGCCCATCGCTTGCCTCGCGAAACTCCCTCAGAAATGCCTCCTTCTTGCTCCGCTGCTCTGCGGGCTCGTCGGGCAGAAGTCGAAAAAACTCCCAAATCTGCTCGCACTCTTCATCCGTCATAACTAACTCGTTGTTCAAAATGAGAATTTGAAATTGCAAAGCGCCCCAAGCCGGGAGATTTTCGGGCCTATCGGCCCGTATCAACGCGGTTCAGGAACGCCCGCACCCTGATCGTCAGCAGCCGGGTCGCATCCGCGTCATAGGAGGGCAGCGAGCTGTCGGCGAAATAGTGCTGGTCGCCGGGATAGAGGAAAAGCTCGGCGTCATCGGCCTCCTCCACGATCTCGCGGGCGGCATCGATATCGCCCTCGCCGACGAAGACCGGGTCGTTATCCATGCCGTGGATCTGCACCGGAACGCTGGCCGGCCAGGGTCCGAAGGCCCACTCCCCGCTGATCGGCAGGCAGGAGTAGAAAAGCAGGGCTCCGCGGGCGCCCGGCCGCGTCTGCGCGAGCTTCTGCGCCGGCAGCACCCCGAACGAGAACCCGGCATAGACGATCCCCGGAGGCAGCTCGTCGGCAAGGCGGACGCCGCGCTCCCGCATGGCGTCGAACCCGGTTGCACCGATATGGGCAAGACCCTCGGCAATACTCGGAAAGGTGCGTCCTTCGAAGAGATCGGGCGTATGCACCTTGTGACCGGCAGCCCTGATGTCATCGGCAAAGGCGCGCACGCCGGCGGTCAGCCCCTGTGCGTGGTGGAACAGCAAGACCTCGGCCATTGAGAAACTCCGGGTGGGATGATCTGGCGCACGTTCGGCCACTCTACAGGCTCATCACCGCGCCGGGAAGTGCGGACGCTTTATCGAAGGACCGTCAGGGCGCCCAATGACGAGGTCTTGTACAGGCTTATTCGCCCGGCAGCCTTTCAGGTTGCAACTGAATTGCCTCAGCTCCTGATTGCAAATCCATCATTCAGGCTTTTAATGGCCTGCAGATAAAGCGGCGGCGAAATGCCGCCTCCAGACTATGGGGAGATCTCATGCATAGCCGCTGGCGACCGTTCCTTCTTGCGATCACCCTCCTCCTTCCCGGCGTAGGCCTCGCCGAGGAGCCGCTGCCATCAGATGCGTTTCTGGACAAGTTTTCGTCGACACGCCACACGATTTACCAGTGTTCGACCACCACCAGGATCGTTGGTAAGAAGCTGATCGTTTGCTGGAGGGCCGCGCTCCTCATCAAGATGGCGGGAAAATATGCCGTTCCGCCGCTGACGATTGATGATGCCACCGCCTCGAGGATCATCGAGGAGACCGCAGGGAAAAAAGGGCCGGCCCGCTTTGCACCGTCCGCGCGCGAAAAGAGCCTGAACGGGATAGCCGGCACGGTCGCGAGCATTCTCGGCGAGCATGATCATCCCGACTTCGATATGATCAATTGCCTCGCGGAACTGGAATTCGAGGGGATCGAGGACAGCCTCAGCTGCAACTATGCCTATGCCAGGGTAAGGCTGATCATGGCAAACGTTGCCGATGCCGAACCCGGCGAATACAAGCTCGACAGGGCCGAATTCCCCTATGTCCTGCAGCAGGGATTGGAACGCGCCTATTCGGGGTCGAAAACCCCGCAACCTTAGCCGGCTGCCGCCGCGCCGACACCCATTCACTCGATGATCCCCGAGGTGCGCAGCACCGAAGACAGGATCGATCGTGCCCGCTCGCCCGCAGCCGCCAGCCAGGCGTTCAACGCGGCAGGCGCGGGCTTCTGTTCGGTCTCGTCTGCACAGGACCTGATGTCGCCGGCCGGGCGGGACACCGCTGAAGTTGGGCCTGTTCCGTCGCTCTGCGCCTTGTCGGGCGTGCCGCAGGGAACGAGATAGCCCTGCTCCGGATCGACCGCATTCAGCAGGTAGAGATAGGCGAGCGCAGAAGACATGCTGCGTTTGGGGAAATAGGAGGCGAAGCGCGCCGTTGCCGTCGAGCGGTGGGAAAAGATCTGGTAGACGCGCCTCTGCACGAATTGCACCAGCTCGGGATCGTCTCTGCTGACAAGCAGCGCATAGGGTTCGTAGGTCAGATATTCGGCGCCAATCAACTGCTCGACCGCGCAGGGCGTATTGCGGGCGTTCCAGCTGTCGAGCTTGCCGAGGATCAGCTCCCGATCGCCCATGAAGACCGGCCTCAGGCCCGGATTCGGGCTGCAGAACCACTGGATGAGATCCCCGTAATCCTTCATCGGGCAGAAATGATAATCACGCCAGGATCTCTTCTTCTTGTCAGCATCGCTGAGTTCCTTCTTCTCAAGAGGGTTGCAACGCGGATCGGTGACGGCAGCGGATATCAATTTGAGCGGATCGGGCTTCAGCGCGTCGTCGCACAGGACGATCGATTGCGCGGTCTGATCGCCCGACGTATTCGGGCTCGACCCGCAAATCTTGCCCACGGTGCTGATGAGATTGTTCGCCATCTGCTGCGACGGCAGCGGTAGAAAGGATGTCGTATCAGGCAGGATCGAAAGGGGCGCGAGGTCCTTCGCGCTTTGGAGCGCCTTTTCAAGCGATGTCTTGAAATCAGGTGGCAGCTCTATTTCGGGCGATACGCTGGCATCATCCGGCATCGCCTTTTCAGACGATGCCGGGGCGGAAGCACGCGAACCGGGATTGTCGGGCAGCAGCATCGCAATCCTGCGCCTGACCGCCGCCGCCGCATCGAGGAAACGGCAGCGCTCGTAGAGTGCCTTTCGCTGGGGCGGTGCCAGCCCCTTGAAGAAGTCGACCTGGCAGCTCTTGAAGGCAACGTCTGCGGCCGTCGTTGCCGAGACGTAACCGATCACGACATCGCCGGCATAGGTCGTCGCTTCCCGCGAATACCGGACGAGAAAGGAGACGCCGGAGGCAAAGACGATCGGCGAGTAGATGCTGTTCCAGTCCCGTTTGGACCGGCCATCGGCATCGTCGCCTGAATCGCCATTGGCGCTGATCGCCAATCCCGAAAAGCGCATGGTCACTGTATCGCAGAGAACCTCGACGGGCTTCTTGTCGCCGACCGTGTCCCCGTTCACCAGCTTGAAGCGTTCGGCCGTCGTGACCGACACTTCCTCGATCGTATATTCGCCGACCGAAAATATCTCGTGGCAGAGGTCCGCCAGATAGCCGATATGATGCGCCTTGCCGTGCCCATCACCGACGAGATAGGAGAACGGCTCGACATTGTCGCGGAAGCCGACGCGCACGTCGCGAGCGAAAACGGGCGTGCTCAGCACGAAGGTGGCGGCCATGAGGACCGCGCAGACAAACTCCGCCTGCTTTCGGTTGATCCGTCGCCGCGTTCGGCTGAAGCCGGGCTGGCCGAGGTTCCAGCTGGCGAGGAATACCAGGACCGTCAGGATGAGCCGGCTCAGCGTATCAGACCGCCGGCTGCATGCTGCGGTCGCAATTGTCTCCGCCCTGAAACAGTCGCCCGGCCAGCCGGGATCCCAGAACCAGCTATGGGCGATGGAGAGCACCAGCACCGAAGCGGCGCAGAGCACCGCATGGCCACGGACCGGCCTTCCATGCGCCCGCGCATCGGCCGCCGCCAGGCATATCGGCACCATGGGGAGAAGGGTGACGGCAAGGGTCGGATAATAGAGGATGAAGGGGGCCGATCCGCCGAAGAGCAGCGAATTGAAATGGTTCGCATTCTGGGCGATGGCAAAGGCCCGCAGCATCGCAACCCCGGTCAGTCCGAGGACCGAGACGGCGAGCGCCAGCGCAAGGCAACCCATCATCTGCGACAGGCGCGAGGAATTTCTATAGTCCCAATCCTGCTGGGCACCGACCCAGTCCTTGGTGTCCCACCGGTATTGACGCAGCGAAAAGGCCGCCAGAAGCGGCAGCCAGGTCAGCGAGGCGATCTTCAGGGTTTCGACCAGTGCCGTCAGCAGGACCCCGGCGAGGTTCGTCGTCTCCACATATTGACTGACGAGTTCCTGCGCGCCCTGCCAGGCGCTGGCGGCAAACAGGATGAAGACGGGGATGAGCGAGAGCAGCAGCCCCGCCTCCGGCCCGCTGCCGACGGCATCCGGCCGGTCGGTTTCGAGCAGCAGATCGGCAAGCGCATCGATCGGGTGTGCCAGGCCGGGCTTCGGCGCCCTGGCCGGCCCGCGAAAATCCGGGTCGCGCTCGAGGAAGATCGCCAGCAGCGTCACCAGTTCGAAACGGACCGCCGTCGCGTCCTTCATGACCTGCGAGATATAGTCGTCGAACCGGCTTTCGCTCGCGTCCAGATCGGGATTGTCAGGATTGGCGGCAGTGGCCGGATTGGTGGCCTTAAGATCGCCGGTTTCCTGCAGCCGGCGCTGAAAGCTGTTCAGCAGGGTATCGGCCTTATCGACGAACTTGGCTTCAGTGTCCCGCACGCGGGCTGAAACCTCGGCGCCCGGCCAGCTGCCGCGCGTCGTCTTCGCCCAGACGATCAGGAGCTCCAGCTGCGACAGTAGCGCGAGCAGCTCCCGGGTTCGCGACGTCCGCTTTCCGAGCAGCCACCTGACGCGTGGATAGCCATCGATCTGGGCCTGCCAGTTCTTGCGAAAGTGCCCCAGCATTTCGGCAAGCGAGCCCCTGCCCCTGTTGCGCAAATGCTCCCGGCGCTCGCCGCTGTGCCCCGGCGGTTCCTCCAGCGTGGCGATGAGGCTGCGGGTGGTCTGTTCGATGCGCACGGGAATGCCGGCCGCCCGGTAGGCGCGGTTGCGCAGCCACTCCTCGGCGATCCGCACCGGCGGCAGCAGATCCGCAAGCCCTGCGAAGGCGAAGGCAAGGGTCAGCGGCCATTGCGGACTGTCGAATTTCAACTCGGCAATATCGACGGAAATGCCGGCAACGGGGATCATCTGCGTTGCCTGGAAGATCAGCTTGCCGAAAAAGGTCAGCGACACATAGAGGATCAGCATCGCGCCGGCATAGATGAAATAGACCCTGTGGAGCGAATTCTGGCCACCGAGGTCCGTCGGGTCGAAATCGCGCAGCGCTTCCGAAGTGGCAGTGATATTCCGCCCCCTCGCCTTGAACCGCGGCCAGGAAAAGAAGGCCACGAAAAAACAGCCGAAAGCGAAAGCGTAGAGGAAAGAGGGCTCGAACCGAACGCCCATCATGGGCAGTTGCGGCATGTCGCTGATGGTCAGGCCCTGGTAGTTCCAGAGCGACCACGGGATATCCGCCGGCCAGGGATTATCCATCCGCCTCTCCAGAGATAGTGGCGCTCAAAGGTTCTCACGCGGAACCGGTCAGTGCCGGTGTATCCGGATTTTTCTGGCTAGCAGTTGCCGACATTCGGGTCGCACGGGCCCGCCACGGCAGCGGGCGGAACGACAGCGACGGTCGATATGCAGAGGCCGATAGCGATGAGTAGTACGAAGATACGCATGTTACCCTCCCTAACTCACTTTATAGTAGCATAATTGAAGAAACAGGGAAAGAGTTTCTGCCGAAAGCGGCAGTCTGGCCCAAGGAAAGACGCTACGAATTAAGGATTTATCGTTTTGTTAGCCAATATTTTGACTTGAGTGGACTACTATCTATCATTGAGTTAGCAAGTTCGAAACTATAACGGGCCTGTATTTCCCGGCTTGGCTGGAGACCGAACTTGGCGTCTCGCACAGCCCGGAAAGCGCCGCCTCCCGGCTCAGATCCCCCGGATATTCGCCACTAACTCATTGATCCTGAATAAGAATTTCTGAAAATGCAGCAAAAACGGCCAAAATTCCGGCTAAGTCATTGATCCTGAATAAGTGATCCACTTACTCCCAAACTTACGCGTAAAGAAATTCAAATCAGGAGAAAGCCTCCGGCGACGGAAAAAAATATAAAAGTTTTTCCGCTTTCCTGCGTCACTTATTCAGGATCAAGGACTTAGCTGTTTTTTAGCCATGCAGGCAGCATGAGACCGCCATCGGATCTCGCTGCGGCGATCCCGCCTGCCTCAATGATGATGGTCGCGGGAGCGCAGCCAATGGAAGGAAAAGTGCCGGTGGGCGTCGTCGCGGCGGAAGGCGTCGCGGATGTGCTGCGTGTAATACCAGCCGGGCGATGGCGCGGTGACCAGGTTTATGACGACGCCCTGGGGCACGTCGAAATATCGGCGGTGGCCTTTCAGCCGGTGCTCGATCTCGAGGATCCGCGTGACGGGATCATAGGTGATCTCGCTGATCAGATGCGATGCGAGTTTGACCGTCACCGCAACCGGGGGCTCATCGGAGGACCGGGCGGGATCATACGACTGCGTTCCTTGCTCGCCGGTTGCGGCAGCAGGGTTTGCTGTATGCTCGTCCCGTTCCCCCTCTCCGTTATGGTCCCCCTGCCCGTTATGGCCCCGTTGCCCGTTGTGGACTGGGCTCATCCCCGCCCCGCGCTTCCGGATTCCAGCGGGCGGTTCGAAGGCTCGATCTGGGATTCATAGAAATCCAGTTTGTCCTCGGCGATGCGCAGGCCGACGATATGTCCTTCGATGACATCGAGATGGGTATGCATGCTGCCGTCAGAAAATTCGACGACCAGCTTGGAAGGTTCTTCGCTATAGCCAATCCTGCTGATTTCCCTGTCCCGGTGCATCCTGTCAGATATACCGATAGCATTCTTAAGTTTTTCAAGCATAAGCGAACTCCTCTATTCTAATAAATCCTTGATTAATTCATTGCATGCGGCAACGATTATCGTTTAATTCAGTTAAATAGGGTGGTTAACGTCCGTATTTACGCGTAAAGGCTGCATTCCCTACTGATATTCTTGCGCCGCCATCACCTCGGGCGATTTTCCTCCCGCTAGGTCAGGCATGGAAAGCGGCTGAGGCCCCAAACGCGCAGTTCCCCGAAAAGGTTCCCGCCGGCCGTTCACAATTTTTCTTTTTCCTCCGCCCATTCATTGCGCCAACCGTTGCTCTGTTATCTCCCCGGCAAAGCGGGATGTGATGGCATGAGTGAACTGACGGCGCGGCAGCAGCGCTTTGTGGAGGAATATCTCGTCGATACTGTCGGCGCGCAGGCGGCGATAAGGGCGGGCTATTCGCCGCGCGGCGCGAAGGAGACTGCCTGCAGGCTGCTGAAGATACCTCATATTGCCGCAGCCATCGGCGAGGCGAAGGCCGAGCGCTCAGAGCGTACGCGCATCGATGCGGACTGGCTGCTGACGCGGCTTGCCGCCGAGGCCGAAGCCGATCTCGGCGATCTCTATGACGACAATGGCGATCTTCTGCCGATCCGGGAATGGCCCGAGATCTGGCGGCAGGGGCTGGTGACGGATCTCGAAATCTCCGCGCTCTACGAGGGCACGGGCAAGGAGCGCCGCGAAATCGGCCATGTGAAGAAGGTGAAGTTTGCCGAGCGGCTGCGCCGTCTGGAGCTGATCGGCAAGCATATCCGCATCAATGCCTTCAAGGAGATCATCGAGCACAAGGGCCTCTCCGCCCTCGCCGAGCGGCTGGAGCGGGCGCAAAGGCGCACTGAGACGCAAAACGATGGCGAGGCGGAATGACGCGCCGAAAGCCCCTGCCCGCCGCATCAGGCGAAATCAGCGATCCCAATGACGCGATCATCGAGCTTGCCGCCGCCTGCCGCTTCAGCCCGAAGCGCTGGAGCCGGCTCGCCTGGGACTGGGGCATGGGCGAGCTCAAGGGCTATGACGGCCCGCGCCCCTGGCAGGACGAGATCAATGAACTGATCGGCGCCCATCTTTCCGACCCTGCCACCCGCTACCAGCCGCTGCAGATATCCGTCGCCTCCGGCCACGGCATCGGCAAATCGGCGGAAATGGGCATGCTCTCCAACTGGGCCATGTCCTGCTTTGCCGATTGCAAGATCGTCACGACAGCCAATACCGAGGGCCAGCTGCGCACCAAGACGGCGCCCGAAATCGGCAAATGGTTCCGGCTTTCGATCACCGCCCACTGGTTCGATGTGCAGGCCATGTCCATCAAGTCGCGCGATCCCGAGCGCAGCGAAAGCTGGCGGCAGGATTTCGTCTCCTGGAGCGAGCACAATACCGAAGCCTTCGCCGGTCTGCACAATAAGGGCCGCATCATCCTCCTGCTCTTCGACGAGGCCTCGAAGATCCACGACAAGGTCTGGGAAGTGGCCGAGGGCGCGCTGACGGACGAGGATACGGTCATCATCTGGATCGTCTTCGGCAACCCGACCAGAAACAGCGGCCGCTTCCGCGAATGTTTCCGCCGCTTCCGCCACCGCTGGGTGGGAAGGCAGATCGACAGCCGCACGGTGCCCGGCACCAACAAAGAGTTCCTGCAACGTCTCGTGGACGATCACGGCGAGGATAGCGATATCGTCAAGGTGCGCGTGCGCGGCCAGTTTCCGAGCCAGTCCGCCATGCAGTTCATCTCCGCCGACGATGCCGACCGGGCCAGATCAACGCACCTGCGCCCCGAGCAATATGCCTTCGCACCCGTCATTTTGGGCGTCGACCCCGCCTGGACGGGCGACGACCCGACGGTGATCATGCTGCGCCAGGGCCTTTATTCGAAGCGGCTGGCGACCATTGCCCGCAACGACAACGATATCGAGGTCGCCAATCTCATCGCCCGGCTGGAGGATGAATACGAGGCCGACGCCGTCTTCGTGGATGCCGGCTACGGCACCGGCATCGCCAGCGCCGGTACCGTCATGGGCCGCTCGTGGCAGCTCGTCTGGTTCGGCTCGACGAAGGTGCTGGACCCCGGCTATTACAATATGCGCGCCTATATCTGGGGCCAGATGAAACGCTGGCTGAAGGCCGGCGGCGCGATCGATCCCGGCAATGAGGTTCTCTACCAGGATCTCGTGGGACCGGAGACCGTGGCGCGGCTGGACGGCAAGATCCAGCTCGAAAGCAAGGAAGACATGAAGGATCGCGGTCTGCCATCGCCCAATGAAGGCGATGCGCTGGCGCTGACATTCACGCAGCCGGTCGCAAAGAAGCTGCGTCACCGGTCGGAGACCGGGGTGAAGGCTGTGGTGGATTATGATGTCTATGGGTAGCGCGGCGTGGCRCAGTTGTTGCGTATTTGCGCGACATGCTCAAGAAATTACTTCAGGGCTTCGTCATAGGAGCGACGATGCTCTTCGACGACGGGCAGATTATCCCGGACCCACAGGTTGAAGCTCTCAAGAGCGTGCAGCACGCCGGCGCCCATATCGGTTAGTTCATATTCGACGCGCGGCGGTACTTCGGGAAAGTAATGACGCATCACCATGCCATCGCGCTCCAGGTTGCGCAGCGTCAGCGTCAGCATTCTCTGGGTGATCCCGTCGATCTCTTTTCTGAGCGCTGAAAAGCGCAGCCGTTGCTCATCGGCGAGAGACAGCCGCCACAGAACATGCACAGTCCACTTGTCGCCCAGCCTCGTGCAAATCCCGTTTGACGGGATCGGCCTGAATTGTGGTTTGTCCTCTGGTCCCTGAAGGGAACCGGGTCCGATACCATTGTCCAAGCGTATCATCCTTGTGCCTGACGCTGAAAAATGTGCCGTCTTCCGGCGATTTTCTACTCGTATATATGGACGGTCGTTGTTCAACGCGAGGGTTCCCAATGACCAATGACAAACATCCAATTCTCGTTTTCGGCGCCACCGGTCGTCAGGGCGGATCGGTCGCCAAAGCCTTGCTGAAAGCGAAGCGACCTGTCCGCGCACTTGTATTGAATACCGGGTCGCCGGCCGCGGTAGCCCTGCAGGAGGCCGGCGTCGAAATCGTGCCCGGATCGTTCGAGGACGAGGAGACTGTCCGGGCAGCGATGAAAGACGCATATGGCGTTTTCAGCGTGCTGCCGGCCAACCTGTCGGCGGAAGAGGAAGAACGTCTGGGGATTTCGATCGCCGACCTGGCCGTCGAAAGCGGCGTCGCGCATCTCGTTTATTCCTCGGGCGCCAGCGTCGGCGACAAGCCGACGGGTGTGGCGCGTTTTGACGCCAAGTCTCGCATAGAGGCGCATATCCGCAAACTGCCTGTCACGGCCACCATCGTCAGGCCGATGATCTTCATGGAAATGCTGGTGCGGCCCGGATTCGGCCTGGACAAGGGGCAGTTGCTCTCTCTCATCAGGCCGGAGCATTCGATCCAGCTGACCGCTGTGGACGATATCGGCAAATTCGTTGCGGCCATGTTCGCCGATAAGGCCCGGTTCGGCAGCGTCACCTTGAAAATCGCAAGCGACAGGCTGACCGGCTACGAACTCGAGGCCGCCCTGAGCGAAATCGCCGGCCGCACGATCGCCTATGCGCGTTTTCCCGACGATGTTCTTGCAGCCAATGCCGACCTCGCGCACATGGCCAGGAGCCTGGAAGATGGTCCACTGGCAGAACGTGTGGATCTGGATCTCATGCGCGAGATCAATCCGGAAATCCTCACTTTCCGCAGCTGGCTCGCCGGGATCGGCCGAAAGGCGTTCGACGAAGCCCTGGGGTAGAATGCGGCAGACACCCCTTTTGATGTCCGCAACGGGCCGACGGCAGCGTTGAACGTCACGCGACACCGACCGCCCGCATAGGCGCCGGAGCCTCTTCGAAACATTCGATCAGCATATCCGTCAGCACCCGCACTTTCCGCGTCGCATGCTGCCCCGACGGGCGGATGACGTAGATGCCGGCGGGCGGTGGCGGGTAGCGTGTCATGACCGCAACCAGCGCGCCGGAAGCCAGATGGTCGTGGGTCACGCCATCGGGGATCCAGGCGATGCCGACGCCGGCCAGGGCGGCGGCGGCGAGAGCGAGCGCGTTATCCGCCTTGAAGCGCCCGCGCGGATGAACCGTGATGACCTCCTCTCCATCCATGAACTGCCAGGCTTCCGTTCCCTGCATCAGGGCCTCATGGCCGGCGAGTTCCTCCGGCGTCTCCGGCGAGCCGTGCCTTCTGATATAATCCGGGCTCGCGACCAGCTTTCCGTAGAGCGGACCGATGCGTCTTGCGACCAGGTTCGAGTCCGGCAGGTAGCCGACCCGGATCGCGCAATCAAAACCCTCGGCGATGAGGTCGACGAAGCGGTCGCTGTAGGAGGCATGGATGTGGAGCTGCGGGTGGCGTTGCGCCATCTGCGCCAGCACGTGGGCGAAGTGGCTGGGGCCGAAGGAAACCGGCACGGCAATGCGCAGCCGGCCGCGTAGCTCGCCGGAAGGCAGGATCGTTTCCATGGCAGCGTCGATCTCGGAACCGACCCTGGCGGCATGGTCGCGAAAGGTGATCCCCGCTTCGGTGAGCGCCGCACCGCGGGTCGTTCGCGCCAGAAGCTGGACGCCGAGTTCGGCTTCAAGCCGGATGAGCCGGCGGCTGACCATGGACTTGGAAATGCCGAGCCGCCGCGCGGCGGGCGAAACGCCGCCGGCATCGGCTACTTCCACGAATGTCCTGAGATCTTCGATATCCACGGTTGGCGTTCCTCATCTTGCGACACAGCTTGGCAGAACCGGAGGCTACCGTATCGAAATCCGGAATGACAGTGTCCGTCTCGCAGGCGGCGCCGCTGTCAGCGCATGTCTGTCTCAATGTCGAGAAACATCCAGACCGAACTCATACAAGACGGCAGCAGAGGATCCCTTCATGACCTTTCGTAATGGCCTTGCTTCGCTTCTCCGCCCGGAAGATTCCGTACTCGTCCTGATCGACCACCAGCCCTACCAGCTCGCGAACCTGAACAGCCATGATCCGCAGATGGTGGTCAACAATTCGACGGCTCTGGCAAAGGCCGCCAGGGCTTTCGGCGTGCCGACCATCCTGACCAGCGTCGTCGCCGCGCGCGGCGGCCTCATCTTCCCGCAGATCACCGATGTGTTCCCGGGCCAGGAGGTGATCGACCGGACCTTCATCAACACCTGGGAGGACAGGAAGGTGGGGGATGCGGTCAAGGCAACGGGCCGCAAGCAGCTGATCATCGCGGGCCTCTGGACCGAGATCTGCGTCGCCATGCCCGTCATCCAGGCTCTCGGCGAAGGCTGGGATGTCACTGTCATCACCGACGCCTCGGGCGGCACGTCGATCGAGGCTCACGAGGTGGCCATCCAGCGCATGATCGCGGCGGGCGCCAACATGATGACCTGGGTGGCGCTGGCCGCCGAATGGCAGCGCGACTGGGCGCGCACCGAACACGCCGACGAGCTGACCGACATCTTCAAGCAGCATGCCGCCGGCAGCGGCATTGCCTATCTCTGGGAGCAGCAGCTGCTCAACACGCCGGTGCCCGGCAAGGCAGGCTGATCTGAGCCGGGGATGACGGGAACCCTGACCGAAGCGGCGAACAAGGCTTCGCCGCGTGCCGGGCTCGTCATCCCACCCGCTGCATGGCCCGCTCGGGCCGGAGCTGTCATTGAACCGCCCAAGGCCTCGGTTGCCAGAGTTCCCGACAACAGGAAGCCGAATTTGCAATGCCATCGACCGGCAGGCATGCGGAGCGGGCAGCTTTGCGTCGATACCGTTGAAAAACTCGTTGCAACTCTGCATTGGGACGCGCCTTCACGGTGTTCATGTCTTTCGTTAGCTGTGCTACGGAATGAGTAGGAGCGATTTGATCGGACGCCCCTCGGAGATGCAGCATGTGGAAGAACCAACCTGTCGATATGATGGCGCGTCGTTTGGAGTCGAAGAAGTTTGCGTCGGAGACCTATGCGGCCTCGTTGATGTCGAACAGCAAATGGCGGACGCTGTTCGAGGCTATCGAAGAGTCTGCGGTTAAAGTTGAGGGGATGGCGGTCAAGTTCATTGATGACGATAAGGAGTGGTCGCCCGTATATCCCGGATTGTATCCTCCTCGTGCCTATATCGATCTCTGGCCCCTTAACGTCTATCCTTTAGTGGAGATCGAGTGGGTCGAGTTTCGACGAATTGTCGAGTGGAAGCGGCCGAATAATGTTCCTGCGAAACTGGTGCCACAAGATATAGATGCGATCCTGACCGTTATTGAAAGCACAGGTAAGCGCTTTCCCCTTGAGGTCTCCGGAGAGGCAATTCGGGTCATCGGGCACGTGAAGTGAAGAAGCTCGGTGCCTGATATTGCTCCTACCTAGGGCGCTTGATTCAATCACCGCACCGATTGGGCAGCTCCGGTACGCCTCTTCCAGGCTGGCCAAACTCAGGCCACCACATGCCTCATTGCCGCCTGGGAATGTTGAAGTCCCGTCTCTTGTAAATTCTCAAGGTCGACTATCTTCGGGTCGGCTGCTTCCGGTCGCAAGAAGGTCCCGGTTTGCTGGAGACCTGGCGTCGGATGCGTGAATGAGAGCATGGGACTGGCCTCGGAAGAAACTGGATATGTCGAGAACGAACCGTCTGTTTGAGCTTATAAGCGTGCTGCGAGCACGCAGGAGGCCGGTCACGGCCCTCGATCTTGCGCGTGAGCTGGGCATTTCGCTGCGAAGCATATACCGGGACATTGAAACGCTGCGGTCGCTGGGCGCTCCCGTCAAGGGACAGGCGGGTATTGGCTACTCTTTGGGACCGGGCTTCTTTCTGCCGGAATTCGCTTTTTCGCCGGATGAGTTGGACGCGTTGATCCTTGGCCTCGCCTGGGTGCAGCAGCGCGCCGATCCTGCGCTGGCRCAGGGCAGCGAAAGCGCTCTGGCAAAAATAATTTCCGCCCAAAAGAACGGCCCGGCGACGAAGGATGGGCCGCCTGCCCTCGCGGCGGCCTCGGTTTCCCAGCGTGTGGACCCTCCGCAGGCCGCCTCATTGCGCGATGCCATCCATCGGCAGCGCAAAGTGGCGATCAGCTATGAAGACGCTCACGGCTCGCTCTCGGATCGCATCATCTGGCCRATCGCCATCGTCTATTTCGACGACGTGCGCGTCCTGGCGGCCTGGTGCGAACAGAGATCGGCCTTCCGCCACTTCCGCGTCGATCGTCTGCAGGTGAAGGCGATTTCGGACGAGCGCTACCCCGGTCGACGCCAGTCGATCATGAAACAGTGGCAGCAACAGGATCGCGACTGGCGCTCGTTCCTGCCAGTTTCTGGCACTGCGACAGGCTAACAATTGACCGGCGCACCCACACCCACTCCCGGTGCCGTGTCAAAGGAAAGTTAGATGGTTTCATTCTCACCCGCCGTGTTCGACGCCTTCCTGGCCGAAGACGACGATTCAGCCGTCGTCATGCTGAACCTCATCCGGTTCGAGCCCGATGGCGGCAAGCAAAGATATCTGGAATACCTGCGGATGGCGAAGCCGATCCTGGCTCGCTTCGGCGCGAAAATCCTGTTTGGCGGAAATGGCCTGCCTGTGCTGACGACCGGGCAGGAAAAGGGTTGGGATGCTGTCGTGCTGGTCCAGTATCCGCGCCGGTCCGCATTCAAGGACATGGTTGCGGATCCGGAATACCAGATTGCCTTCAAGGTCGGAGTATCGGCGATCTCCGATATCGTCCTGCAGCCTCTGAAACCTGACGACGGTATGGTGTGATGGCGGGGAACGACAGTCACACAGCCGCCCCCCGGCCGCCTGCACGGCGGCAGTATTGACCCGGCAACGACCGCTTCGCAACGGAGCGGTCGTTGGCGGCCACAAGGGCGGCATCATGGAGCGAGTGCCACAAGATTCCCGTGACCTTTGATGTCTTGGCTTCGGAGCTTGGACGATCTGGTAGCGGTCGAGGTTGGCGGGTCGAAACCGACAACTAGCGGCGACCGACGCGGTTAACTGGACCACCCTTATTTACAGCAGTTCCCTGCGTCACCGTACCACGCGCTGCACGAGCAACCGGGCGCGGCCTCAGCACCACCCCGGGTCTTACGACGCAGCCCGCCGGATAACTGATATATTGACAGTAGACGACGGCATTTGCGGTATCGATGGGCGGCGYCGTAAATCCAATCGTCAGAAAGGCAAGTGACGCAGCAGCAATTCGTTTCATATTCGCCTCCTATGTCTTCGATACTTCCCGAGAAGCACTGCGGTTGCTCCCACTCCCACCTGTGGCCTGATCAATGCCATTGAACAGGCCACGGTGCGGACAAACGCTTTGATAATGCGGAACGTCAGGACCGGTCATGGCCGGCCTCCCACAAGCGGCAACATCATAACATTCGAACCAATTCTTGGCCCGTAACATCACGTAGAATCGGTTCCGTGCTGCTATGCCTGCGGCGGCTGATCGGCGTCGCCGACGGCTTTGGATGTCTCCTTTGGGCCGGAAGCGGTCGTTGGCTCCAAAAAGGACGGCATGCATCATGGAGCGAGTGCCACAAGACCTCTGATGTCTTGCCTCCGGAGCTTTGCGATCGCGATCGCTTGGGAGCGGAAGCATAAGTTGGCGGGACCGCACTGCGCATGCTGCGCCCCTCGCCACTCAGGTATCATCGCAATAGATCGCGGGGCAGATCGTGACGACGGAGGTGCTTAAGACCTCGGCACAATACCCAGGCTGAGTACCCACATTTCGCGATAGCAGAAATCGGGGTCACCAATCAGGCGTTCCGGCTCTTCACCGATCGCGTTCCATTGGCGATGATCCGCTTCTGTCAAGTCGCGCGTTCTGGCCAGTCCGGACAGGAATTCCAGATTGTTGCGAATGTATTCGCGCTCCGCGGACGTGAGCGGCTGACGGCGTTCCGCGAGCGTCGTGATTGCAGAGACCTTCTCAAGGCCCGCCGCTCGAAACCACGCCGATACGCGCGTTCCCCTCATTGCGCCGGACATCTGCACGTCATCAGACAGCGCGTCGAGCAGACGCCACATCAGTTTGGGATCCTGCGGCTGATACTGCCAAACCGAGATATCGACCTCCTTCACCGCCACAAGTCCGCCCGGCTTTACGACGCGGCAGAATTCGGCGATTGCTTGTGTCAGCTCCACATCGCTCAGATACTGGACGACGTTCGCGCTCCAGACCGCATCGAATGTGCCCGTCTCATAGGGCAGCGCGAGGATGTTGCCCATTCGCGCTCTTATTGGACAGGCAAACCGCTCGCTTGCAATCAAGCCTTCGATTGCCTCGAGATTTTCCCGCGCCAGATCACAAGCCTCGATATGCCCTTCGGGGCCCAGCAACTCCGCCATTAGAGGCAGGAAGACCCCGTTGCCTGCACCCGCGTCGAGCACTGACCAGCCGGACCGGATGCCGGCGGCGCGAAGGGTGGCATCATATTCGCCCTTCAGCGCCAGGTAGTGAAGATTGAGATGTCCTCCGGCGCTGAGCTTATGGCCGGACGACGTGATGTGTTCGGAATCTGAAGCGTTGCTCATCTGCCTGTCCGGTCCGAGTTCACAACAACTGCTTTAGGGAAATGTAACTTCTGGTTCCGCCTGGTCTGCCATATGCTGCGGCGCCGATTGAAGTCCGGTTCGCCTTTTATCTCAATATTAGCAATCAATAAAATATAGATCGTCCGGGACTGTCAACCATCGCGCGTTCCGGCGAACGAAGAGCGCCTTGCCTGAGCCTCTATCGTAAGCGCGAATTTCTGTGCGCCTTCTGAAGCGCAGTGCTCTGATGCATGAAGTGTCCACCAAAAATAGGTGGACACCAAATCATGGACGATACTCCTAAACTGCAGGTGCGGCTTGTTGGCCGCGACGGCCGCCGTCGATATGACCCCGATATGACCC
>NZ_JBFTME010000030.1:0-63162 GCF_056396805.1 Rhizobium sp. 05N49 | reverse complement strand
GGCTTGTTCGGCAGCAGTGGCGAGATGATTGACCACTCATGGTCCGTGAGTTCGTAGCGGCGGCGCGTCATCGTAGCTCCTATTCGGAAGCCTTGAATCACGCCGCGCGAAAAACGCCAAGACAATTTATGGGTTTACGGCCTAAAATGTAGATGTCCATCATGTTCCCGAGAACGATTTGCCTCCGAGCGCCTCTACGCCGGTTGCGGCAACTCGGTTTGCGGACCGCAATAAAAAAGATGCAAAAAAACCTTCGCGTGAGAAAACCGCTGCGAATTCCGTCCGTAAAGATCGTCAATTCTTCAATTTGTAGACAGAGGACATTTATGGCATTTGGAGCTCGCGGCACAGGGTCGGGCCGCCTCAAGGTTGGGATTATCGGCAGCGGCATTTCAGGTCTTTCCGCCGCTTGGCTTTTAGCAAAAAATCATGATGTGACCGTGTTCGAGGCTGCGGATCGCATTGGCGGTCACAGCAATACAGTGACGTTTAAGGCAGAGAGCGGCGAGGTCGCGGTCGATACCGGCTTCATCGTCTACAACGAAGCGACCTATCCCAATCTCACGGCGCTGTTCGATGAACTCGATGTCCCGACCGTCACCTCCAATATGTCTTTTGCCGTATCCCTCAACGACGGGGAATTTGAGTATTCCGGCGGCACTGCACTTGGCCTGTTCGCCCAGTGGTCAAACGTCGCCAATCCCCGCTTCTRGTCGATGATGCGCGATCTTCTGCGCTTTTATCGCAACGCACCGCGCGATCTCGCATTAATGGGCGGCATTTCTCTAAAAGACTATCTTCATCGGAGCGGTTACGGACGCGCATTTCGCGAGGACCACCTCTATCCGATGGCGGCGGCGATCTGGTCGACGCCTGCGATGGAGGTTGGCGCCTATCCCGCCGCCAGCTTTGTCAAATTCTGCTGCAATCACGGACTTCTTGCTCTCTGGAATCGACCAGCGTGGCGCACGGTCCGGGGCGGCAGTCGGGAGTATGTGGCGCGGATGACTGCTGGTTTCGCTGACTGTGTACTGCTCTCGACGCCAGTTAGAAATATCCGCCGCCTAAGCGATCACGTCGAAGTGCACGACGCATCTGGAAAAATCTATATGTTTGATGACGTTGTCGTTGCGACGCATGCGGACCAGGCGCTCCGGATGTTAGCCGATCCCACCGAAGAGGAGCGCAGGATCCTTGGAAGCTTTCGCTATTCTCGGAACGAGGCGGTTCTGCATGGCGATACCGGCTTCATGCCAAGGCGCCGTGCAGCCTGGTCAAGCTGGAACTACGTCGCCGACAGAAGAGTTTCGGACCGGCAGGATCAGGCGAAGCCATCGATAACCTACTGGATGAACAAGCTGCAGCCTCTCGGTGCCGCGCCTCCCACCTTCGTCACGCTCAATCCGAGCCGTCCACCGCGCGCCGAGTCGATCATCGCAACAGAGAATTACGAGCATCCGGTTTTCGATCTCCCGACAGACAGAGCCCAGCGCGAAATCTGGTCACTTCAGGGCTCACGCAAGACATGGTTTTGCGGCGCGTACTTCGGCTCGGGTTTCCATGAGGACGGCATGCAGGCGGGGCTCGCGGTCGCCGAAGATCTCGGCGGCGTGCGACGCCCGTGGGAAGTCAGCCAGGAAAGTGGGCGCATCGTCCGCGCCCCATCGGCGCGATCTTTTGACATGATGGCTGCTCACCGGGAGGTGCTTGCATGACGATCACAAGCAGGGCGTTGTGGCCCCGTCATCCAGGCTGGTCTGTTTCTTGCCGTTCAAACTCCGAAGTTCGCGAGGCAGGATCCAATGGCGCAGTTTGACGAAGCTACCAACTCACCGGTTGCAGGTCCGGCTGAGCGGCCGAGGGGTGGCATCGGTGGTCTTACGTTCGGACGGCTGATCAAGAGCCTTCAGCACGGTCAGTTGACGGTCGTCCTGCCGAACGCGGAAGCCTTCGTAAAGCGAGGAACTGAGAGCGGACCCGACGCGACGATCGTCATCCGCCGATGGGGTGCGTTTCGCAGGCTCGTGGTGTCGGGCGATCTCGGAGCAGCAGAAGGATATATTCATGGAGATTGGACCACGCCGGATCTGACGGCGCTCATACGCTTGGCCGCCGTAAATGCCAGCTTGTTGGCGCCAGCTCTGTCCGGGACCCCGATAATGAGACTGGTTGGCCGCCTGCGTCATATCTTCAATGCTAACACCAGGCGCGGCAGCCGCCGCAATATTGAGGCCCATTACGATCTGGGCAACGAGTTCTACCAGCAATGGCTTGATGGCTCGATGCTTTATTCCTCAGCCCTTTTCGAGGATGTCACGTAGACACTTGAAGCGGCGCAGCAAAATCGGCTCAGGCGCATCCGCGAAAAGCTGGACGTTGTGGATGGTCACCGTTTTGACCTGAGACCCTGAACTTCCTCCAGATTTTGGTAGAGTCCGTCGTATCAAGGAGACGGACGGAATGAAGCATTCACGGTTCACAGACGAGCAGATCATCGGCATATTGAAAGAGCAGGAGACCGGCATGCGGACAGCCGATGTTTGCCGCAAGCACGGGATATCCGAGGCGACCTTCTACAAATATAAGGCGAAGTTCGGCGGCATGGAGGTGTCCGATGCCCGCAAGCTGAAGGCTTTGGAAGACGAGAACGCGAAGCTGAAGAAGCTGCTGGCCGAGACCATGCTGGACAATGCCATTCTGAAAGATGTCGCTTTAAAAAAGTGGTGACGCCCGATGTAAAGCGGGACGCTGTGGCTCATGTCTGCAAACAACATGGGGTGAGCCAGCGTCGGGCGTGTGAGGTTTTGTCCGTTGATCGGTCGAGTGTGCGGTATCGTAGCATTCGACCGGATGACGCTGATATCCGTGAGGCAATGAAGCTGGTGGCGTCCGAGCGCCGTCGTTTCGGCTATCGCCGCATTCACGTCATGCTGCATCGACAGGGGATTGTCATGAACCTGAAGAAGCTTCGGCGTCTTTATCGCGAGGAGAAGCTGACCGTGCGTAAACGCGGCGGGCGCAAGCGGGCTCTGGGAACGCGGCGACCTTTGGCACTACCGTCAGGACCCAACGAGCGCTGGAGCCTGGACTTCGTCAGCGACGCGTTCACAGATGGTCGCCGCTTTCGGGTCCTGGCCGTCGTCGACGACTTCACCCGCGAATGCCTGGCGCTGGTCGCCGACACGTCGCTCTCAGGCCGGCGGCTTGCGCGGGAACTCGATGCCGTCATCGCCGAACGAGGGAGGCCACGAACGATTGTCTCCGACAATGGCACGGAGATGACCAGCATGGCCGTTCTGGAATGGTGCCAAAACACTCACGTTGAATGGCATTATATCTACAACCGAAACAGACCACACTCTTCACTGGGCAACATCACACCCAGTGAATTCGCAACGAAAATGGCTATGGAAAAACAGGCCGCATAAGGCCAATTGAAAACCCAAGACTCTCCTGAAAACTGGAGGGACGATGGGTCTCAGGTCATATTGTTTCCATCGAAATGTTCGAAGCGGTCGGGGAAGCCTATTGGCCGGATTACTTCGCGATCGTCAAACGGTGTATGACATCAGGCGGGCGAACCTTGCTGCAGGTCATCTCGATCGAAAAGAGCCGGTTCGATGCTTATCGCGGCAGCACCGATTTCATCCAGAGGTACATATTTCCAGGTGGATTTCTGCCTTCCGACGAGGCGCTGCGAAGCGCGGTCGAACGCGCCGGGCTTAAACTGACCGAAGTGGAGCACTTCGGCAAATCCTACGCCCGCACCCTACGGGAATGGCGCACACGTTTCGACGCGAATTGGCTGGCTATCGCCGCTCTCGGCTTCGACGAAAGGTTCAAACGGATGTGGCACTACTATCTTTGTTACTGCGAGGCAGGGTTTGAGGAGGAAAGCATCAATGTCGGACTTTATACGATCGAGCATGCCTAAGAAGGCGCTCTTTCACAGGAACAGAACGAAATCGTTTGCCTGGGCAATTCCCGTTATTCTTGTTGGAGCGGCATTCCCTGCTGAAGCCGCCGATATAAACGGCAGCTGGGCCCGCGGAGACGGGAATGCGCGTGTGCGTATTGCACCTTGCGGCGCCGATATCTGCGCGGTCAACACATGGATAAAGCCCGGCACGCCAAAGGAAAAGGAAGGTGACAAACTGGTTATGTCGATCAAGGAGGACAGCGAGGGCAGCTACTCTGGCACCGCTTTCGATCCGCAACGCGACCTGAGCTACAAGCTGACCGTCAGGGTCGACGGCGCCAGGATGACCACGAAAGGCTGTGTCATCGCCGGTCTGATCTGCAAGGGCGTGGACTGGACGCGCATAAACTGAGCTTGAAAATAGAACTGGGAAGGCCCGCATGAAAACCTACCTGACCGCCTACTGCGCAACGCTGATCGCCTTCGTGGCAATCGATTTTATATGGCTGAGCATTATGGCCGATCGCCTCTACCGGCCAACCTTAGGCGATATGCTAGCTCCGCAGTTCCGACTGGCGCCGGCAGTGGCATTTTATCTGATCTATGCCGCCGGGTTGACGTTCTTAGGTGTCAGCGCAGGTTTAATGTCAGGGTCTATGGCAACCGCGGCGCTCTACGGCGCTGCCGTCGGCTTCATGGCTTATGCCACCTATGACCTGACCAACCAGTCCACGCTGAAAAACTGGTCGACCGGCTTGACGATTGCTGACCTCATCTGGGGAACCTTCTTGTCGGCGGTCGCATCGGGCGCCGGCTTTTGGGTCACGCAGCGCATCTTTGGCGCTGTCTCGCGCCTATGACGTCGCCGCCGGCGTCGGTGAGAGCTGCCATTAAGGCCTGCGAGCATTTTGGGATCGATTTTTGATCCAGCGGAATTCTGATGCGTAGATTACCTCATGAACATGCAACTGCCGCGCCGAACCGCATTACGTCGAGCCGCCTGTGCTGAGGCAACAGGGTGGCCGACGCCGGGCGGGGCTCGAAAGGTCGGTAAATTGGAGGAAGAAAGCGTTAGGTTAGACGCCGAACGGATCAAAATGTTGATGTCCGCGGTCGCAGGCTCGCGCGATGTTGGCGCGTTCGAGACCCTTTATAGGCATTTTTATCCCCGTGTGCGCTCTTACATGGTGAAGATGACGAGAGGAAACCGAATCCTGGCAGAGGAGCTGGCGCAGGAGACGATGATGCGGGTTTGGCACAAGGCGTCGCTTTTTGATCCCTCCAAGGCGCAGGCGTCAACCTGGATATTTACGATAGCCAGAAATCAGATGATCGACTCGGTTCGCAGAGGTTTGAGGCCTGACTTTGATCCCAACGATCCGGCGTTCGTGCCAGACGAATTCGAGGCCGCCGACCTGGTAATCGAGCGGCATCAGAGTGCGGCGGCGCTGGGCCGGGCAATGACGACCTTGAAGGGAAGATATGCGGAAGTGCTTCGAATGTCGTTCTTCGAGGGTCTTACTCATTCGACAATCGCAGAAAAACTAAACCTCCCAATTGGAACGGTGAAATCAAGGATACGGCTTGCATGCGAGAAACTGCGCGCAGCGCTTCAGGACGAAGCCAAATGATCGAACATCATCTGGATGACGACATGCTCCAGCAATATGCTGCCGGGACACTGGCCGAGGGTTGGAGTGTTGCTGTGGCGACCCATCTTGCTCTTTGCCCCGCCTGCCGCTCGAAGCTTTCAGTGCTGGAAAGCGTTGGCGGTTATTTTATCGACAGTGAACCTGCGGATGAAGCCGAGGTGTCACAAAGCTGGGAGAGTGTCAAAGCCAAGATCGATGCGGGCCAGATCGACAAGGTTGTGCATATCAAAAAAGGCTCGTCGTCTGATCACACATACCCGGAGCCGCTGAGGACCTATATCGACGCGGCCGGAGGCCTGAAATGGCGCAAGCTCGGGCGCGGTGCCGCCCAAATGGTGATCCCAACCGGCGATGCAACGACGACAGTGCGATTGCTAAAAATTCCCGCCGGTCAACCGGTTCCGGAGCACTCCCATCGCGGCGTGGAGCTCACACTGGTACTTGATGGGAGCTTTAGCGATGAGGCTTCGACATTTGCGCGAGGCGATGTCGAGATGGCCGACGACAGCTTGATGCATCAGCCGAAGGCTAATGCTGGCAAAGACTGCATATGTCTTGCCGTGACCGAGGCGCCGCTTCGTTTCAAGAGCAGGTTTTTGCGGTTGCTACAGCCAATCCTTGGGATTTAATGGTGAGTATCATCGATCCAACAGTCGCGGACCTGCTCACAACCTCTTCTGCAGATCATTTTGCACGATCTTTCTCAGATTTTTGAACCGGAGCGGTGGTCATCCGTAGAACGTTCACCGAGCCAAGAGGCCGGCATTGAGAGGAGATGATCATGAAGAAATTTCTGGTAGTTTCGGCCGTCGCGTTGGCCAGCATCATGACGGGTAGCATGGCTGCTTATGCCGCTAACCCGAAAGTCGGCGGGGCCTCGATGTTTGAGGATAAGAATATCGTCGAAAACGCTGCAAATTCGAAGGATCACACGACGCTTGTCGCTGCCGTCAAGGCAGCGGGCCTCGTTTCCACACTCGAAGGGAAGGGGCCATTCACCGTGTTCGCTCCGACCAACGAAGCCTTCAAGGCGCTTCCGAAAGGAACCGTAGAGACTCTACTCAAGCCTGAGAACAAGGATAAGCTCGCAAAAATTCTGACTTGCCATGTGGTCGCCGCTGATGCGATGGCCAGCACCGTTGCCAAAATGATCAAGGATGATGGCGGCGAACATGACATTAAGACAGTCGGTGGCTGCGTTTTGAAGGCCAAGGAAAACATGGGCAACATCACGCTAACCGACGAGGCGGGAGGAACGGCGACGGTGACGATCGCGGATGTGAAGCAGTCGAACGGTGTGATCCACGTGATCGATAAGGTACTCCTTCCCAAGATGTAGCTGCAAGTGCCGGGCCGATTTATCGGCCCGGCATTGTCTCAATCTACATCCGGTCTTTGCTTGGTTCGGTATTGGGTGCGTTCGAACGCCAGCCGAGTTTCACGCACAGATCTTCACCGGCAGCAACACCACTACGGGCATTTTCGAAAGGCCCTTTCAGCATCGTGGTTTCCCCGCGGAAAACAACGATTACTGTCTTTGATAACGGATCGTAAAACACGGTCATACCGTCTTCGTAGTCCATTTATGACTTCCTCCAATAAAGGGCCGGCGGAGTGGCCGCCGACCCGATCGGATCCTATGCAGATCCGCGTCAGCTCCTGGGGCGTGGAGCCGGCTCCACTGCTGTAGTGCTCTGCATGGAGCAAACTTGTTACGGAGTGCTCGAAGCCCGGATCAAAATAGAAAGGATTTTTGTGGGTCGCAGTCATTACGCTGCTGACCACGGGCCAAAAGTCGCTGCAAAGTCCGCCGGTGCAATCTCAGGAGCCGTGCTGTCATCGAAATGTTGTTCCCGGTTTCAGCGAACACCCTGTTAATATGCTCCCAGCGCACCTCCTCGGCCGACTTCAGACAAGGCGCACCGGATTGCCCGTTTTGCTGCGCTATTCCGAGTATCTCAAAATCTCATCGGCATCTGCCGGCTTGCTGTAACCGATGTTCTGGCCCCACGTTGCCCTCCGTCTCCTGATCTGTGATCGAGTTCCCATGGACGAGCGAGAAGGAGTTTCTCCATGGAGACTACATTGGAGGTTCTCACGACGCGGCAGGGCCGACGAGAGGCTCATCGCCAATGGCCGGATGAGGTTAAGGCGCGGATCGTGTCGGAGAGCTTGCGTCCGGGCGTGACGGTGAACGAGGTAGCCGAGCGTCATGGGCTGAAGGCCAACCACCTGTCATCCTGGCGAACACTGGCGCGGCAGGGCAAGCTGATTTTACTCGAACCGGAAGACCCATTCGAATTCGCGGCCATGGTTGTCGAGATGCCCGCACCGGAGCCGCCAGGCAGATTTCCCGTGCCGAGATTGTCGTCGGTCCTGTCACCATCCGCGCGACCACGGGTGCTCGCGCCAAGGCCCGTTCAATACCAGTCTCAATGGAGGGTCTCGGTATAATCATTACCGCAAATCATAAATCAGAGTTTCGATATACGGTCCATCTCCTTTGCCAGGATCGTATCGCTTGCCATAGCACCCATATCGCGATTTCGCACGATTTCATTCGCGAACTCTAATGGGGTCGGGTGCTGAGCCCATTATGGGGCTCATTGCGTTGCTGATCTCTGCTGCTGGATGGAATGAGCCAGTTGCCAATTGCCGCCGGCGGTCGACACTAAAGTCATCGAATGCAGAAGCCTCGGTCTCAAACGCCCTCCGTTCTTACCTATCCGATGTCATTGATGTGAAGTAGAATCTTGCCCGCTGAACGGCGGTTCGACTCCGTTCAAGGAAATAAGCTTTTTAGCTGCTGGCCCCACACCGACAGCGGTTCATGCATTCGGCAACGACCTCGCCCCCTCTTTCGTCGTCCAAACCACTACATGAGCCCCGAAATTGTCAGCGGTGTTCAGCAGCGGATTTTCTCGGTTGGCAAAGACGGGACCGCGTCAGCGTAAACGCGCCCATTTACTGTCACGTACTTCTCAATTTACCCAACGGTGGACAAAGTAAAACGCAATTTTAGCGGCCGCCAAGCGAGAGATCTTGGCGCCGGGTCGCTGAGCCCATACGGGAGACCCCGTCTAATGAAGTATCTACATATGATGGTAGCCGCTCTCATGGCATTCGCTCCGGTGGCGTCGGCGCAGAATATTCCCGCAAAAATGTCCGTCGAGCAGATCGAGGAGGAGAAGGCCTATGCCGCCGGAATCCAGGTGGCGCTCTGGGGCCGTCCGTTCGTCGACAACGTCCATACGCTGGCAGCCGGCTTGAAAGCCAATGCCGTTGGTCTGAACTACTTCAGGAAGTTCTCCGATCTCAAGACGGCCGCCGACAAGTTCGTGAATACCCCGAACAACGTCTCGATAGACGCCTACGCGGCGGCGGATGTGACCAGCGAACCGGTGGTGTTGTCCGTACCCGTGCTTGACGAAACCCGCTGGTACATCGTCCAGATCGGCGACTACTTCGATCAGGTGACCTACAACGTCGGCGGAAGCAAAGGGCCGGAGCCCGGTCTGTTTCTCATCACCGGGCCGGACTACCATGGCATGGTCCCGGCAGGCATGAAGCAGATCAAGGTCAGAACGAAACTCGCGGTGGTCGCCAACCGTGTGTTCGTCAACGGAAACGCCGATCTGCCCAACGCCCGCGCCGCACAAGAAGGGATCAACCTGCTCCCGCTGTCGGTATCCCAGAAGAACGGCCTGAACTTCAAGCTTCCCGAGAAGGTCGACTACGAGCGTTTCGTGTTCACACCGACGGCTCCCGAGGCGTTGCGACTTTACGAGCAGATCGGCTTTGGCATGCGCATGTTTCTCTCGGCGAGTGACGACTTCTCCGATCCGGATGTCGGAGCGGCGCAGCAAATCGGCCTGAGTGTCGCCAAAGGGTTCGAGTGGCAGGGCCTCGACGAGGCGACCAAACGCGGCCTGGCCAGGGCGGCCGTCGCCGCGGACGCCATCATCGCCAACACCTATGCGAATGTTGCCAAAACGGAGAATGGCTGGCGGTACACGATGGGCGGCGGCAGAGCGGGCTTCAACTACGCAGTAAGGGCCGCATTCTCCGCCAATCTCACCGGAGCGAACGTGCCGGAAGAAATCCTCTATCCGAACAACCGCATCGATGAGGCGGGCGCTCCGCTCACGGATGAGCACAAGTACGTTCTTCGCTTCGATAAGGACAAATTTCCGCCAGTCTCAGTGTTCTGGAACATGAGCATGTACGACGAAAAGGAGTTCTTCATCGAGAACGACTTAAAGCGCTATAGCATTGGCAGCACGACCGAGGGCCTCAAGACCGATCCGGATGGTTCCGTGACAATTCTGATCCAAAACGAGCGCCCGGCCGACACGTCGAATTGGCTGCCTGCGCCAAAGGGGCCGTTCAATCTTACTATGCGGCTCTATGGATCACAGACCGCGATCCTCAATGGCTCATATCGACTGCCTGGGGTCAAGCGAGTGGACTGATCGGACCGGTTGCTCCTCCAGATGCAGGGGCGACTTCTTTTGACGGCGACAACTACTCGGTTGAGGGCAAGGTTGGGCTTCGGGTGAATTGGTAAGAGTGGTCGAGATTGCCCGCGGAATTAAGCCAAGCATCATCGGCTACGGCTGAAAACGGCTTAGGGATGCCATTGAACTCCAGAAGTCTGCGACCGCAAAATGACCTACGGCAGTTCGATCCTCATCAAGGCGATCGACATTCGTCCGGATCGCGACAATCAGTGTTGTGAAGTCGGATCTTTGAAACGAATTCCTGGTCCTCCAGCCCCTTGGTAGTCACCGTCGAGGAAGACGATACCGGCACTTTCTAGCGCCGAACGGATCGCAGCGATCGTTCTTGGCTTGAGCTCTTCGCCACGCTCGAAGCGGACAAGTGTGTTCGTCGATACGCTCGCAGCGATAGCAAGATCCTTTACACTCATGTCGAGCGCGGTCCTAGCCATCTTGCATTGAACGGGCAACAAATTCGCCATCTCCTATCGAAATCGCCTTGACGTGGCGATTTTTTCTACGTATCATGGTCTTGGACAATCCTTCACGTCCTGCGTGATTCTCAAAACTAGGATAGCTAGCTCTCGTCCGTGGCGGGAGGCAAATCCTTTTGTCCTTTATGAAAGACAGATGATGGAACTACGCCAGCTATCCTACTTCGTCGCGGTGGCCGAGGAGCTGCATTTCGGTCGTGCGGCAGCCAAGGTGAACATCACCCAGTCCGGCCTGTCGGATGCGATCCTGGCGCTCGAGAAGGAACTCGGCGTGCAGCTGTTGCTGCGAACGACGCGGCGGGTGGAACTGACGCGGGCAGGGGCCTCCTTCTACGAGCGCTCGGTCAGGATGATCAGCGAGCTGGAACTGTCGAAGGAGATCGTCCGCTCGATTGCGGGCAAGACGACCCGCAAGATTGCGATCGGCACGGTCTATCCGGCCACGATCGGGGTGCTGCCCTCCTTCCTGGCGCGCATCGGCAGGAAGTATCCCGATATCCGCATGCATATCGAAAGCGGCACCACCGATGACATCATCCGCCATATCGAGGCAGGTCGCATCAATCTCGGCTTCATCCGGCCGGTGGAGAATATCGGCTCGCTTCGCTTCTTCTCGATTGCCCATGAGCGCTATCTGCTGGCAGTGGCCAAGCAGAGCCCGCTGTCCTTAAAGAGCGAGATTGATCTTGAGGATCTGCGCTCTGAAAAGATCATCTCCTTTTCCCGTCAGAACCGTTCCTACAGCGAGCGCTATTTTGCCGAGAAGTTCGAGGAACACGATCTGACCGACAATGTCGCCTACACCTGCGACGACACCTTCTCGCTGGTGTCGCTGGTCTCGGCCGGTCTTGGCATCGGCTTCGTGCCGGAATGGACGCAGGATCTGCCGAACCGCGGGTTCGAGCTGAAGAAGGTGAGGGGCGTCGATTTCAAGATCGGCCTCGGGGTTGCCTGGAACAGGGAGGATCCGACGGCGGCACGTGACGACATCATCGATATCGCACGATCGCTCGCGCGGCCGGGCAGGTGAGGGGCCCGGAGACTTTAGCCATGTATGGTTAGTTGTGTTCGTCGTCTCACACAAGCTGCGGGAGACTAAGCGCGATGGGTCGCATGCGATTAAAGAATGTTAATATGTCAATGTTTCACGCACGTTAACGCTATAGCACCGTGATGCATGTTAATGTATTCATCAATACACTCGTCTGCATCAGCTACATGTAGAGTGGGCGATGATCCAGCGCCTAAGTTATCCCGAGGCGTTGAGGGAACACATGAATAGAGCGAAGGTGCCGTGAAAATCGACGCAGTGTTTAATTGGGAGCAGGCGGCAGAGCAGGCCATGAAATTGAGGGAATACCTAGCCGAAGCGGGGAACTCAGATGACGCGAGACAGATTCTGCTCCACGAACTAAGGACCACTGGGGATTTCGATCTAGCCATTCAGAATGCGAAACAAAGACTAAATCCGAATTGACGCATTTGCATTAAACTCACGTCAGAGTCCGCGCGCCGATGAACGTGCGCGTCAAGGCCCCAGGGCCAAGGTTGACCGTGATGCCGTTGGCGACGATCTTGCCTCCGCTGTTCTGAGCGTCAAGACCAGGCGAAGCGGCAGCGCTGACCGTTATCGCCGTGCCGGGTGTGACCGTGCACGAGGTGCCATTCACCGAGACATATCCTCGTGAGCACGACCGCGCGAACGCGACCTCGCTTGCTCCGGGACGACATGCGAAAAGCAACATCCCCGACATCGATGCGATACGCGACAGACGAATCATGTTCATCCTCCTCGGCAACTCCCGGGAGGATTGACTGATGGCGCACACCTTAAAGGAAGTACATAATCGTAAATCCAAACGTGAATGCGCCAGCGCGGCCTCGGGGCCAGTTTCGATCTGACCGAGTGGTATCGGCATTCCGATGGGCTTGTCTGACATGACTGTGATCCTCTTGTTGCGATGCTTTCCAAAACATCTGTAGACCGAGGATGTTCCGCACTGCAGCAATTGCTGTTCAGTCCTCTTCGATAGCCAGACCGAACCTGGCGTGGTAGCGATGGCAAAGGTTGAGGGACTCATGATGAGAATGAAGCTGGTGGCGGTCGCACTCGCGGCCCTTGCGCCCGTCGTTGCGATGCTGGGTTATAACGAGTACGCCATGCGGCAGCAGCGTGGGGAGGAAGTGAGAGTTCAAGCTGCGCAGTCCGCCCGTCAGGCTTCCTCTGAGGTCGAGCGCATCGTTGAAGGGCTTCACTCGCTGCTCATAGCCGTGACGTCGATGCCGTCTGTCAGGCACCTCGACGTGGCGAACTGCAACGATGCCTTGCGCTCGCTCGCAGGCAAGGTCCCAAACATTCAGACGATTTTTGTTGTGCGGCCAGACGGCACCCCGGCATGCGGCAGCATCGCGATCCCCGAGGGTGCGACGTTTGGAGACCGGGATTATTTCAAGCAGGCTGTCGAAACACGCGCTTTCGTTGTCGGCACGTACACCGAAAGTCGGATCACGGGTCGCCCGGTACTGCCGCTGGCGATGCCAGTGGTGGAGAACGACAAGGTTACTGCGGTGGTCGTCAGCGGCATGCTCCTCGACTGGCTCCAGAATCGCATCACGGAAAGAGGTGTGACGCCGGGAAACGCGGTCACTCTCGCTGACAGCGATGGCAGGATCGTCGCCCGCGTGCCGCTACCGGAGAAGTTCGTCGGCACCGTCATACCCGACGAGTACTTGAAGCTCGTGCATGCCGAGGAGCCAGGAATCGTGCAGGTGATGAGCCAGGACGGCACGGAACGGGTACTCGGCTACAGGCCGATTTCGCTGCCCGGAAGCCCTCTCTACGTCAGCGCAGGACTCTCCACCGGCGAGGCCTTCGCGCCCATAAACAGGGCCACGATGACGAACTCGATTGGCATCGCCGTAGGGGCACTCGTGTCTCTCCTGCTCGCCATGTTCATCGGCGAGCGTTTCCTTCTGGCCCCGATCTCCAGGATCTCGGAGGTCATGCGGAATTGGAGGGACGGCAAGACAAATGCCAGAACCCAGATGAGTCCGAGCGACGAGTTGCACGCGGTCGGGGCGACACTGGACGATCTGCTCGATGAACTCGGTGCCCGCCGGGACCAGAACGAGAAGGCCGAAGAAGCCCGGGAGCTGCTGGTACGGGAACTTGCTCATCGGGTGAAGAACGGCTTCGCCTTGGTGCAGGCGATAGCTCGGCAGACCTTCGCGAAAGCGGAGCCGGAACGCTATCATAGCTTCTCGGACAGGCTGGCGGCGCTGGCGAGCACATATGACCTAATACTGTCCAAGGAAGGGGCGGGGTCGTCGATGCACGAAGTCGTGTCCGCTGCCCTTCGGTCGCACCTGTCGTCGCCGAACAGGATCGTCGTCAATGGAACGGAGGTTCCTCTCCCTTCGGACCTGGCTCTCCCGCTTTCTCTCGTGATCCACGAACTTGCAACCAACGCTATAAAGTACGGGAGCCTCGGTGCCGAGGACGGACGGGTACTCGTTGACTGGAACTTATCAGAAGGCCGGCTTCGCCTGGTGTGGAGGGAGGTCGACGGTCCACCGGTCAAGGCTCCGGAGAGAACCGGTTTCGGTACCGTGCTGATCGGACGCGCCTTCCCAGCGAAGGCCAAGGCGGACAGCCACACGGAGTACAGGCCCGATGGTCTCGTCTTCGAAATTTCGTTCTCGGTGGAACCTACGGCGGCGAACGAAGTTTCTATTGATCGTGAGGAAGCGTGATGACCAGAGTGAAGATCCTTATCGTGGAAGATGAGCCGCTGGTCCGCATGCTTGCTGTCGATCTCGTAGAAGAGGCTGGATTCGAGGCCATAGAGGCCTCGGACGCGGACGAGGCCATTGTCGCTCTCGAGAATATTCCCGACATCCGAATTCTAATGACCGACATTGACATGCCCGGGAGCATGGATGGCCTGAAGCTCGCCGCCGCTGTCCGGGACAGATGGCCGCCGATCAAGATCGTGGTGGTGTCAGGGAAGCAGCGGCCACTTGCGTCGGACATGCCAGAACACAGCCTGTTCTTCGCGAAGCCGTACGACATCGGGAAGATGGCGCATACGCTAATCGAGATGGCAGCCTAAGCGCGCGGCACCCTTCCAGCGGCGCTAAGCCGTGCAACCGCTGGGGCTGGATTTTGCCCTGATCCTTTGTCATCGGTGCGAGCTGGCTCACTCCGTTCGGCTTCGCCATAAAAGCCGCCGGCGAACTTTTCAAGCTGTTGTCGGTCGACGATCTGCATGTGGATCCGCGTGGAACGGATGAGGCCTTCGCCCTCAAGGACGTGAATTGCGTTTGTCACTCCCGGTCGGCGAACTCCGAGCATTGCTGCGAGATCGTCGTGCGTGATCCGAGTGTGCACGTCGCCAACCCGATCCTGGCACATCAGCAGCCAGCGGGCGAGCCGCTGCTCGATATGGCCACGCGCATTCGATGGAACCGTGCCAGCCATCTGCTAGACAAGAGCTTGGTGGAAGCGTCGGCACGAATTCTCCAGTTCAGGAAACGAACGCAACATCGAAAGGAAATCGTCCGCGTTGATCCGCCAAGACTTCCGGGAATCTGGACAATGGTCTTCGTAAGAGAATGTCCGACGCCGTTCAGCATTGAGGTGCCGACGAATCCTTCGTTGCCCACCATTCCGACCTCTATCTTATACTGGTCGGCCCCAATGAAGTCCTTCCTCCAGGAGCCAGACGTCCTCGATCCCAAGTCTGGGGGCCTCGATCGTGCTTCAGGTAGGCGTTCTAAAGCCATTCGACAGTGCCGTATTTTGATAGCGTCTCGACCGGCTGCATGGCGGGGTCGCTCGGCTTTCCAAGCGTCGAGGCGGTCATTCCAAACTTTCGCGGCCGCGATTAGCTCGTCTTGCGGAAGATTCTCGCCGAGCGCGGCGCTCAGATAGCGGCAGCCGGCTTTTCGGTTGAAGGACGTGTACCGCGGCATTTCCACGGGCACCATCAGTATGCCTCCGGCACGCCGCTTACGCTTCCTGGGTCGATTGCCCTGTCCAGATCGATCTCGTCATCTCGCCGGCATAGGCGGCAGCATGCTCGTCCCTGAGGACAGCAGGCCAGCAATCAATGGGTATTTCAGCGTGCTTAGTCATTCTCTCCCCGGTTCCCACAGGGGGCTTCCACTGGTGCGCCAATGGTCTGACGTCACCTCAGACTGAAGTCCGAAGTGAGTTTTTTGGTGGAACGCAAAGACCGGGCAATCATTTAACCGCGGTCCAATAAATTCAGGTAAAGCCCCATGAAAAAAATCATCCTTGCTGTARCTCTGRCTTTTTCGTCCGTCATYGCCGTCCCGGCCGCTTCCTATGCGGACAGCGTCATCATTCGTACTGATGACGGTCCGGGGCCGCATCGCGGCTGGGAACGTGGCGAGCATCGTGGCTGGTATAACGGTCACCGTGGGTGGAGAGCACGAATGGTCCATGAAGATTACCGGCGCCACCCGTCTTGCTTCACCAAAAGGGTAACGACGTATCGGTATGGTGAGCGCGTTACGCGGACGACCAATGTCTGCCGCTAACTGAACCCGATTTCGCACCATGGAGCCGGAAAGTGATCCACTCTCCGGCTCCTGCTGTTTTGGCAGCGTTTTAGATCTAGCCACATCGGCATCACGATCCGGTCTTTCCGGAGGCCGCCAACACATATTCCGCGGGATTGCAGCGCAACTTGAACGTTTTGCGAACGCGATATGAGGTCAAAGGGCATCGCCTCCTCCGGTGAGGGCGTGGGGAACTTTCCAGCGGTGCGCTCGTTGAGTGTTTTGTTCGGAGCGCCGTCAGCACTCCGTATTGCGTCCGTGCCTCCGATGGTGAGAGCAGGTTTGGTCGCATCGACCTTCCAGATCTCGCTTAAGGCAGGTGACGTGTGTCCCGCTACTTTTTCAACATATATAACGGCGCTCAGTCTCGTGACGAGCACGGCACTGAGTGCAAGGACACCGCAGCGGTTCGCGCTGAAGCCGTTGGGACCGCGCAGGATGTTTTCAACTCGGGACATCTCTTCCACGGCGAAAACGGGTCTATGACCGTGAACATTGTAGATAGCACCGGGAAAACAGTAATGATCGTTGGCGTTACAGCTTACGTCGAGGTTGTCGTTGGTTCCTCCCTTACGCCGTAGCAACGCGCTGGTGTGATTCGGGAAGAGCCTGTTCATTCGCCGCGGTCCTCCGTTGTAGGGGCGAAGGCGCGCAAGATCCTGTTCCAAACCGTCGCTTCGAAATCAATCTCGCTGTCACTTGGCGTCTTGCCTCCGGCGATCGTCGTCTCGTTCAGGTGATGCCAGTGGGCAAATTCTTTGATAGTCGTTAGGACTTCGCTGCGAACCACATGATGGTCGGGTGGAACATTCCCCGCGTCAACGTGTTGTAGAGCGGACCCTTTGTTCCTGTTGGGGTCTAGAGGCTCATCGCCGCCCCGCGATGGGCCTTTGCTACTTGCGGCATACCCATCAACTGTTGAATGTCTCCCTCAATGCCTGATTGTTCCCTGTTTGGGCCTTCAACATTAGGATGCTGCGTTATTGAAAGAACATGCTGCAGTTGCGGTGCATCCGTCGCGATGGCCCACGACTGACGTATCTGCGTGACGAGCGCCGCATCCTCGTCCTCGAGCTTCACGCCGTTACCTCTTCGAGCCAATTGATCTGGGTGAGCAGGATGCGGGTATCGCGGCCTACTTGATCAAGGTCATTGCCAACCACACTCTGCGAGGGAGTGGGGATAGACAGATCAAAGCGAGGCGCTATGTTCTTTTCATCGCTAGCAAACGAGCTCGTAGGCGCTGGCGGCTGAGGGCTAAGAGCTCCCGCCTGCCAATGCAGGGGGGCCTCATGGCCAAAGACCCGACCGCCCAATCTCAGAAGATCATCAGCGCAGGCCGCGATAGCCTGCTCGTGCTTATCGCTGAAGACGAGGCCCTCATAAAAATCAATCTCGAAGAGGTCGTGACGGAAGCCGGCTTTGAAAACCTCGGATTCTCGAATGCCGATGAAGCTATACGTGCCTTGGAGAAAGACTCGGCGCGCTTTTGCGCCGTCATAACCGACATACGGATGCCGGGAAAAACGGACGGTTGGGATTTGGCTCGCCGCGTTCGGGAACTGCAGCCGCACATGCCAGTGATTTATATCACTGGGGACAGCGCTAAGGACTGGGCAGCTCAAGGCGTTCCAAACAGCGTGTTGCTTCAGAAGCCTTTTGTTCACGCGCAGCTCATTACAGCGCTGACAACGCTTCTTAACGAGGCGGGCACGACCCGGATAGACCCCTAATTGGCTTGCACCAGTGATTTTGATCAACTCACGGCATCTCGACATTTGTGACGATGGTGGTGGGGTGTCGGCAATGATGGGCAGTGGCTTCGATGAATGCATTTGCTATCGTCCACAATAGAGCGCAGGTTGAGATCCTCGGCAGCCATAGAACGGGCGCTGCCGATTGAGGCCCGTGAGCTTCGCCCCAACCGGAAGGAGGACAGCATGTCTTCCGAAATCAACACCGCCAATCTGAAAAGCAAAGACGTGAAGATGCTTCAGGAGGTTCTCGTCAGCTGCGGCTATAAGGGCAAAATGTCGGCGAACCCGGGGCGAGAGTTCATGGTTGCCGCCAGACTGATCATTCGGCTTTTCCACCAGGGCCTGAGAGAGCCGGTCCAGCTTGCTAACGCTCTGCGCAGAAACTTCGGTAGCTCGCAGAAGGGCGCGGACGTCATAAATTTTTCGGGTCCGCATCGAGACGCCGTGCCGGAAGTAACGCCGCCGGAGCGTCGCGCTCACTGATAGACGCCTCAATTGACTGCGATAGCAGCCGTGAGCGCTGAACCGACCAACCTTGCAAATACGTTTGGCTGCCATCCCGCATGTGAAATGGGTGGGGTGACGGCGACAGCGGGCGCGGCCTCGATCGCCTCTCGAAAGGCAGGGCGGGGCCGAGCTTTCCGCCGTGCCGAGACTGCCAAGCCTGCCATGCGGCGGCAATCATTTCTGGTGCGACAGCAGTCATCGGCGTGCGGCCTCCATTATGATTTTAATAGCTGCCGCCGTGTCGCCCGACACGCGCCATAGGCGATCGGCAAGGGTGTTGGCGTCAATGCCGTGGGATTCCCACCAAGCCTGCTCATGGCCGGTCTTGTGCGGGGCGTCCGGGCCGGCGCGGTGCTCTTCGGGGAGGAGGGRGAGTGTCCAGTTGTCTCCTACCTTCGTTCCTTTCCCGCGCATGTGCTTTCCGAAGCGCTAGTCCGGAAAGTTGACGTGGCAGGGCTCCAACAAGCCCTGCCCAGACCACGAGATCGAAACCAAGGAATACGACATCGCTCGTTATGAGGCGATCAAGGCGGCTTATGTGAGGGCATTGGCGAAGAGGGAGCAGGCGGCATGACCGGCTCTTTATCCGCGAGCAGCGGCCAGCTCGACTGCCTTCCTTGCGTCTTCAGACCGGATTCTTCCGTCGATGACGTCTCGGCAGGCGTTCCATGCTCGCTTCCATTTAGGAGTGTCTTGGTTGGGCTCGTGGATGAGCCAGTTGATAGCCTCCTCAGGGGAGCCGACTACAATACGCATGCGGCTGTCTCCCAGGACCAGGGGAATGTTCCAGCGGTGTACCTGCCGATTCCGATGAAGCCGCCCCTTTGTTCCGAGATGATTGCGCCCTCCTTTTTAGTGGGGTCTGCAGGCAGTAATTGTTGTCAGTTCGGTCAAGTACGGTGTCAATCTTTTCGAGGCAGGTTTCGTCGTAAGCTTTCGCCGCTGAGTTCGATGCGGTGGGCATTGTGGACAAGTCGATCCTGGGTTGCATCGGCGTAGGTGGGGGTCCCCGATAACGCCGTGCCAGGCAGTTACGGGGAGCTGGCTGGTAATGATCGTAGAACGACGGCCCAGGATTTCCAGCAGATCGTGACGGGCTTGTTCGTTGAGCGGTTCGAGGCCCCGATCATCGAGGATCAGGACCTGAACATGACCCAGTGTGCGTTGCAGCCGGGCATCCCTGCCGTCGCCACGAGCGAGGACAAGCTGGGCAAACAGTCTTAGGACGCGCTGATAGAGAACGGAACGATCGTCTCGGCAAGCCTTGTGACCGAGAGCGCAGGCTATCCAGCTTTTTCCGACACCCGAGGGTCCGCAAATGGCCAGATTGTCATGAGTGTTGATCCAGTCGCCGCCGAGCAGCTTCATGAAGAGCGCGCGATCAAGGCCACGCTCGCTGCGATAATCGACATCTTCCGGGGTCGCCTGGTGGCGCAACTTGGCGAACCGGAGGCGTGCGGCTAGCCGGACTGGGCACAGGTCCATCGCGAGCTGAAGCGCAAGCAGGCGCGCGACGATGACCCGTCTTCGTCCCCGCCGCTTTATAGAGAACCGCTTCCAGGGCCGCGTCGGTGACGTCGTCGTTCAGCGGCCACAACAGCTCCGTAACTGCGGCACGCCGAAGCGTCTCGCGCACCGTCGACGGCGCACCTCCAACCCGGATCGCAATCGACTTGTGCCCAAGTCCTTGCTCAAATCGATATCTTAGTATCTCGCGGACACGCCGCATCTCCAGTCTCTCCGCAGGCATACCGTTCCTTCCTTGTCACCATCGACGGAAGGAACTTCACACCGGCAGACCACCCTTGCCAGATGCCCGCCAAAGGGGGCGACATCATTTCGGAATCAGGGGGCGGGTTGCCTCGGAATTTGCAGTGTACCATTATGGCTGCTCTCCAACTGTCTGGGCCTCAAAGAACGTTAATTCCCCGCTGCCTCGCATCGTTCTAGATCAAGTGAGTAATAATCATTTTGCTGGGAGCGCGGCATCAATCGACGCTCAAGCTCGATCAACGTCTGAGAATGCCGGCTTCTTCAGCCGCGCGGATGAAGGCGAGCTGTGCTTTTTCTCTGGCGACCTTCCCGTCCATAGAGGCGAGACAGGCTCGCCGAGCAGCGGAAAAGGATTTGCCCCCCTTGATTGGCCAAGAGGTCATCAGGCACGCCATGGCATCACGCGTGCTGGTGACGCTCCGGAAATGATCGGAGTTTTCGATCATCAGTTCGATTGGCTTGTCCCAAAGATCGTCGCTCATGTTGGCACCTCAGGAGGAGGATTCCCCGGGAATGAAATACGCAGCCTGCCCAGTCGTTCCGGCTATCGGACCAAGGTCCCTGGTGCGTATGCGACTAAAGGCCGGGGTGTGCGGCGATGACCTTCCTCGAAGCCTTCACCAAGTACCGGCCTGACGTCGAGGGTATCGCCGAAGCCCTTGGCATCACCCCACAAGAAGCGGACCGCCTCATCAACGATCTCATGGATCGCCGGTACCAGAAGCGCGCAGTATAGCCGGAGGCCGGTATGAAGGAGAGCCAGATCCATAAGGCTGTCGTTGCCCACTGGCGCGCTCTCGCTGTGCCTGGAACGTTCATCGGCACGATTCCGAACATGGGAGCAACGGGCCAACACGGTCTTACAGAGAGCCTCCAGGACCTGATCGTCATCGGTCCGAAGCTCCACGGCTATCTCGATTGAAAAACAGAGACCGGGAAGTTCACCGGCCCGTAGCGCGACTTCAAAGCCCTCTGTGAGGCTCACGGCATTCCGCACCTATGGCAGGGACGAGCCTATCAGGCTGCCCGGGGACCTTGGATTTATCAGGAGGGCAGCATGAGCAACCGCGCCCGGATGCCGCTCCATGTCGGCGACTATCTTGCAGACACCGGCCATGTCACTGCGACCGAGCACGGCGCCTATCTGCTGCTGATCATGCACTATTGGCAGAACGGATGCCTGCCGGAGAACGAGCGCATCATCGCCCGCATTGCCAAGCTTTCGCCTGAGCAGTGGGAGGAGAGCCGCGACATGCTCGCAATGTTGTTCGGCCCAGGCTGGACCCACAAGCGCATCGATGCCGAGCTGTCGAAGGCGGACGAGATCATCGAAAAGCGCCGATCCGCAGCAGAGGCACGGCGTGAAGCAATCTTCCTCACTTCGTTCGGAAGACGCGAGCGCGCCTGAACCAATCCTGATTGCGAAGAATTTTGGGAAGCCTACCCGAACAAGATCGGCAGGCCGTCGGCTGAGAAAGCTTTCTCCCAAGCCATCAAGCGCGCCAGCCTCCACGAGATCATGACCGGCGTCAGGGCCACGTCCTAAAGACCGACGACCGTCGGTGGTGCCTCCGGTCAAGTGGCTCTCCGACCGATCGCTGGAAAGACCTGCCGGCCAAGCCTCACGACAAGCAGCCTTCAAAGCCAAACGGCTTGGCTCACCTGCGGCAGACGCAGTCCCGAGCACAGTACATCGCCCAAGAGTTAGCCCGTTCCGAGAGGAGTTTCAAATGATCGCAGCAGCCAGACAGTTCACTAGCGCAGCGGAGATGCGCGCCGACTACACGGCGGTGCATCAGCGCTGCTCCAATCCAGGGGTGCCGGCGAAGCCTGAGCCGGTCGTCATCGAGGCGGCGGCAAGATTCATCACCAGGAAAGTCCCTCTCTGGAAGGTGAAGGATACAGCAAGGTCCACGCCGGAGCCTCTGGCAATCCTAAGACCACGGCAGCGATGAACATGCGCGAGAGCCCGATCGCCATGATGGCGGCCAAAGGGCATCTTGAACCCCATCAGGTCGAGGCCGCGATCAAGTTCCGGCGACTGTGGGAGTCGCTGGCGCGCGGGGAACCGATCACGGACCGCCGGATTGACGCCGGGTTCAAGCTTCAGGAGTGCCGCGAACTGCTCGGCCGCCGGCACTACGACGTCGTCAGCCGCCTTGCCGGAGAGGGCTGCACCATTGCCGAACTCAGCGCGTCGAAGCGCGCTCGGCACACACTCGCCGACTACCTGAAGGACGTTCTGGACGATTTGGCTGTGCGTTGGGGCTTCCGAAAGCGAAAGACACCACAGAATTCGCGATCGGTAGTGTTGCCAAGGTAAACCTTGCTAGGTATTTAGTGACTAGTGTGGTGATTTGCTCAGAGCGGTCACCGAATCAGCCGCCTCCGGGCGGCTTTTCAATTTCAGGCATCGATCTTCGCGGCTGGCTTCTTCCGCTTCCGCGGTGCTATTGCCTTGATAGCAGTCCTGCTGCTCGCTAACTCAGCATCCCTCGCAAGACGCAACTCGCGAAGGCGAGCAGTCTTCTCGTCGCGGGCGGCGTTTCGAGCTGAAGTAAGTGCTTGAGATTCCTTGGTGGTGATCTCGGCTTTGTCTTGCAGGGATTTATGGGTCATCGCTTTTAAGTAGCGCGCTAGCGTCGAAATAGAAGACCGACGCAGCCCCTCAATTTCCTAGATCGGACGGTTTCCCGTTGAAACAATACGGTCTGGCGAAGCACATTCTGATGGCCAAAGGGATGGCTCGTGACCAGCGAGAACCCTGCGGCCCGCCCTGCATGTCGGAGTAGAGCAGCCCGGTAGCTCGCTTGGCTCATAACCAAGAGGTCGCGCGGTCGGGCCTTGTCGTTGGGGGGCTATCAAGAGTTCTGCGACTTGAATTTTACGTTACGGCCTTCGGTCGACTTTTGGGAGCAGGTTTTTCTCGGGCAGGCAGACATCGCGGTTCTCCACGGTCTACGTTCAAGCTCAAAGACCAGAGACACGGCCTGCCAGTTGGTGCGCCTTGTCGACCACGTAGGCGTCAGGATGCGCCTTCTCTGCATACGCCGCTTCCAGCACCGCATTCAGGATTCGGTCTATACCGAGCTGAAGTGGGCTATCGCTCACCTCGGACTTGAGGCAGCATACGACGTCCAGAAGACGACGATCATCCACCGGCGGACCGGAGCGGAGTTCATCTTCTACGGCATCGAGCGAAACCTTGGCTGTCCCGCTTGCTGCGTTGGCGACGCCGAAGCGCGGTCGATCCTTCAAAAATACTCGTTTTGACCTATCATCTGTCTGACGAGGTGAGTCGATGGGACGTTCAACACATTTGTCCGAAATGGCTCAGAGGTCCGTCGAAATCCTGCTAGGGCGGACGATCGACCAATGCGGTGCGATTTACTTCCGGATGAACGACATTGGGGCAGTTGAAGTGCTGCTGATCATCAGCCGAGACACCGGCAGGTGGATAGTTCCAAAAGGAAATATCGAAAAGAACGGGCCCTTGTACAAATGCGCTCGACGCGAGGCATTGGAGGAAGCCGGCGTCATTGGATGCGTAGGTAAGAAATCCATCGGTTATTTTTCCTCCCTGAAGGACTCGTCCAAGCCTCCTTTTTTAGTGAGCGTTTTCGCCCTTCAGGTCGAAAATGCGGCCGACGAATTCAAAGAAGCGGGTATCCGAAAACTCGTCTGGGTTTCGCCCAGAAGCGGCGGCTTTGGTCGATGAGCCAGAACTAAAGGGAATCTTCAGATTGATCTCTAGTGATTTCGCACCAAAGACTTTTCGAAAGGCGATTGGGAGGCGTTTCGTCTCGAAATAGGGGCTGATTATAACCGTCCCATCATTGGTACCGGCCCGCGTCCGACAGCAGCGATTGGAGGTGGACTGCCAGGTTAGGACGTAGCCGGCGCGGGAATATAATCTGGATGAGCTCTCGATATCAAGTTGCTAATCGGGCTTAACCCGACCGCCATATCACTTCGGGGCGTGCAGACTACACGTCTGCAGCGTCCAGATCGGCGCATTGCTCAGGGCTCAATTCTCGTCCCATCTCGGGCCAATAGACGGGAGCGTCCTATCGCAATAGATATCCGGGTTTACGTGCGGAGATTTCAATGAATCACGGAAACCGCCGCGACACCGGCTTCATTGGCTGCTCGCAGGATAGCGCTTCTCAGTTCCACGCTGTTGGCCTTTCCGGTCATCACGTCGAGGCAGGCTTTCACGGCTGACAAAAATTCCTCGCCGTCGTCCGATGGCCAATCTTTGATCAAAGCGGTGGCAGCCTCATGGACGGTGCGAACAATCAGCCGCCGGCCAGGGTCCTTGAAGATGAGGATGACTTGATCAAATTCGGTTGATGTGTCGAATCCCATTACGCAATACCCCGCAGCGACCAGTCCACACAAATATGAGTGTGAGCTAATCACGGGGTTGCGGTCGCGTGAAAAATGCGTGACATGTGACGCCAGTCACATCGTGCTCCTGCCTTGATCCACGAGCGGACGGACTGCCGCTGGCAATCGCACTAAAGTCCTGCGCCTGTCATCTCAACGCCTTAAGCGACTATTTTGGGAACGATGGAGTGTTGAATACATTCTAACTGTGTCTCGGCGCCTTCCCAGTCGCCGTGACGGGCCGAAAGGTAGAGGGCTCGCCGCTGTGACAGGAGGCGAGCCTTTGCCTGTCTAGGTGCCTTCGGCAACGTCGGCCGGAGAGGGGCAATCATATTCAACTAGATTTGAAAAAAAAGCCCGCCGAAGCGGGCAGATCGAAGTGGAAAGGAGGGGCCGCACGACCGATGCTCTAGAAGGGTCAGTGGGCGTGCGCATCAGCCGCACGGTCCATTCAGCCATAACTGACGCCGTTGCTAAAAGTTCCGTGTCGAGACTATAGTTTGGGTAGGCACTCGAAGCGCCAGGAATTGGATGAGTGCGCGCGAGCTGGACGCGGTGGCTTGAATGAATGAGGCCGTCGCTATCGAACAAAAGCCGAGATCCATTTCAGTCGGTCCATAGCGTAGCATTTTCTCTGATAGCGTCGGCTCAAGAGCGCGTTGTTATCTTCACTGATATATCCGGCGTTCCATGCCTTATCATCAATCGCCATCTGGATCACTAACTTACTGTTGGCTTCTTCGACAGTTCGTCCGGCAAACTTCAAATCTTTTTTATTGTAACGTCTGCTTTTCATACGACTGCTCCAGACCAACGCGATCCTGCTTATTACTTTAAACCGATCGAGCTCGCTTAAGTTCCCTATTCAACGTCACAGGAACGGCAATCTGCGGGGTAGTCACTGTGGTTGTGGTGTTCGTTACCCACTATCCAAATTGGCGATAGTGGGCAGATACCTCCAGTCTTCCATTGCGGTATTCTTTAAGTAGTAGGTGATTGGGGGGTGCATTCATGACTATGTCAGGATGCTCGATTTTCGGATCAAGGAGCGCTCAGACAGGCATACGACGCCGGCGGGCTCCTAACCTCGCAGAACATGCCACGGCTACCCGCGTCAATGAGACGATCGCCTACGGGTGGATGATGCTGATCGTGACCTTGGTGCTCGGGTATACTGGATTCGCCACGGCCCAAGATATAGCCCCGATCTGGCGCACCGGTAGAGCTCGCCCGTATCGGGACTTCGAAGAGGACCGGGAGCCGCCTCCCTGTAGCGAGCCGGAACCTTTCGAGCTTCCTGGCCGCCCATTCAATTCAAATGACACCGGGAGCCGATGATGCTCGCAATAATTGGCGCCGTCATCAGCGACATAGGCCGCCTGATCGGAATCGGCGGCGTCTTGTTCATCGGCCTCTTGCTCTACAAGGAAGACATCCCCGGCGCGAACCGCATACCGTTCTTGCCGAGCATTCCGATCCTTGGCGATCTCACCGCCGGTCCGGTTCACACCCATGCGGCCCAGCAAGTGAAGCTCGCGACAGATGACCTGGTGACGAAGTTTGAACGGGACACACTCGCCTGGCAGCTTGGCGAGGAACGTCGTCGCGCGACGGAAGCGGCGCTGATCACCGAAGAGTACCGCAAACGCGCTGATGCCGCCCTGCGGCTCAAAGCGGAAAGAGGTGGCTCGGTTTGTCTGAACAGTTCCGGGCGTTTTGGTAAGTGGATTTCCGCCTCGATTATGCCGCCACCATCATTGGTGACAGCGCGTTGAAGTAGGCCAGATCCAGGGTCTGCCGGTCAAGGGATGAATGTGGGCGTCGGCTGTTGTAAAAGTTCAGATACCTGCCAATGTCAGCGCGAGCCTCGGACACGGTCTTCTGGCTTCAAATCCCCGACCAAAACTGTGAGGATTATATACGCGCGGCGGAAGCTTTGATTGCGGAACGCTTCGATGTCGTCTGCTTCCAGCACGAGTTCGGAATTTTCGGTGGCGAAGCCGGAAGCCATATCGTCGCGCTGCTGGTGTGCCTCGAAATGCCGGTCGTGACAACTCTTCACGCGGTGCTGGCGAAACCCAACCCTGCGCAAGGTCGTGTTCTCACTCGGATCATCGAGATATCCGCGAAAGTCGTTGTGATGGCGGAAAAGGGCCGGTCGCTATTGCGTCAGGTCTACGGCGTCCAGATGGAGAAGATCGACGAAATCTCTGATGGGATCCTGGATATTGCTTTCAGCGAGCCTGATGTGGCAAAAGCTAAACTCGGCTTCGGGAACCGTTCCGTCATCCTTACGTTCGGCCTGCTGTCACCGAACAAAGGTATCGAGATCATGATCGTGGCTTCCGCGGCTGCTTGGGCAACGAACCGCCGCGCGCTGCGCGCAGTCTTCCTGCCGCGTCCGCCTCTCTTCCGGCGATCTTTCTGCTGTGGTCGTCACGGGCTTGTTCCAGTTCCTCAATGGTCGGAAGCGGGCTGCGCGCCGACGTCCTGTCGCCCGCCTGGTCCTTGTCTTTTCCGGGCGTGTCAGCCGAAGACGCTTTATCGATGTCCGCATCCAACGTTGTGCGGGCGGCCTCGGCTTCGGCGATCATTTCCCTGGCGGAGGGGCTTTGGCCAGGACGGCTCTCATTCGCATTGGCATGCCGGCCTGTGGTGGAGAGGGCCGGTCTGGTGGTCTCGTCTATTCTCTTGCGCATCGCTTATCCATCGGTCGCTTGCGTGGGGGCGGTTCTGGGCTGGCTGCCGGCCCGCACCCGGCAACGTGGAACCCGGCGCGGGGCCGGGCTCCTCGCCTCCGGCTGGCTTCGACCTTGGCCGGAAGTCGGCGCGCAGCCGCGCCGAGATGAAAGAGTGCGCTAGAGATCGCGCGTCAGCTCGTTATGAACGCTGCGCACGCCACGCGTTCGCAAAGTGGCTTCTTCGGCGAGCCAGATTTCCTCGCTGATGGAAACCCAGCCGGCAAGCGTGATGTCTCCGCCGCGCGCCGTCACGAATATATAGCTGGGGTCGAGATCGCCCGTATGGGCAAGCGCATCATAAACCGCCGTTTCGAGATCAACGTCCTGGGGCCGAGCTCGCGGGGCATCGTCCACTACGCTCAGATGTTTTCTATCGACTGACATTGCTCATCTCCGTGTGCGGTTCATCCCGGGTGTAAAAGCAAGACACGCTACGGCCTTCAGACTGGCTTGCCACTCCTCAGGCCGCTGTCTCCATGCATGTCGCATGAGACCGCCGCGAACTGTTGCGGGACATGCCTAGCGGTGGACATCCTTCTCCGTCAGCGTGTATCGGTCCTTACCGCCGCGGCCGTAGACACCGGATGCTGCCTCCAGAATGGCGGGGCGCGCCGCGTCGAAGGCGCTCAGGCATTCGGCTTCGGTTCGGCTCGTCTGGGAGATGGAGCGCAGCGCGCTCGTCTCGATCAGAAATCGCACCTCGAACATGCCATCATAGCCGGAGAAACGAACCCCATYGCGGCCCTCGTCGAAACTACGGCTCTTATTGGGGAAGATCAGGGGCATCGAGGTCTCTCCAGAAATCGTTTACTCCGGCTCCTGCCGGAAACTCTTGGGCACGACACCTGTTATCGGCGGGATAGGCACGTCGGGCTCACATCGGGTCTGGGTCAGATGTCTTTTCAGGCTGTATCTTCGGCGCGCTCTTTAACGTCCGCGGGCGGACGACAGCCATTGCTGTCATCCCTTGCGGACGCGTCCATGCTGTTCAGGATCGCTGGAAAAAACTGCTCTGCAAGGTGCCGGGTGCAGCGCGTCTTTGCCGATGAAGGGCTCTTTTGTTCCGGATACCTCTATGATGGGATATGGGGCGCGGTCCGGATATTGCAATGACTTGCTGCCAATAAACCCCGCTAACCCAGGGGCGCGCGGCTGACGCCGTTACCGCATCCTCCAAGAGCCCGAGGAGATCTCCTTACGAGGTTGTTCAGGACCGCAAGTCCGGCAAAAGCTCCGCCGAAAATCTTCAGGCAGCTTAAAGTTTTCACTCGCCCCGCTGACCACGGATGTACCGGCAGCAGAGCGGAGTGACTGCGAGGTCGGGTTAGCGCCCGGCTTTTGTTTTTGGACCGAGCTCTGACGGCTTTGATCCAACCCGACTTCTTGGATGCGTCCGAGCGCCAGACCGAAAGAAGATTATCATGACCATGACGAAGCAGGCATTTTTCAAGCCCGAAAAAATCTCGGCACGAGACAAGGCCGCGACCACGAGTGAGATCGCGCGGCAGATCATCGAAACGGAGAGGGCTGACCAGACCCGGAAGACTGCGCGCTTGCGTCAATTGCGCGAGGCGCAGCCGGTCGAGCCAAAGCCGGTCCGCCCAACTCGACGCCGAAAGACAGCAATTCCGGCTTGATGGCAACCGTTGAACGGAGCTGGTGTGGAAACACGCTTTTGTCGGGTCAATGCCGCCCCGGGCGCATGAATCGGAAGGACCGGATATGACTGCCACTCCTACAAATATTCTGCCAAGCTTCCCAATGCCACTCCAGTAGCCGTCACCGTGATCAGCTTTGTTTTTCTCATGTTCTTGATGGGGAGGGCTGGCTTTGGTGAACATATCCAACCTGAAGCAATCGCTGCTGCGCAGGCTTCTGAAGCGAGCAGATTACGCCACGCTCGATAGATGTGCCATGCCTACAAAGCATATAGTCGCGGCTGCAATATTACTCTGTACGCTTTCAGGATGCGCAACTACCGGCACAGAGAATAATTCCTACGCGACCCGCGCCGGGATTGTCCCAGTTCGTGGCAGCGGCATTAACGGCTACTGACCCTATCTGCACTCACGCGGCGTTCTGCATGCCTCGATTGCGGTCATCTTTCCTCCAAGATCGTCGCATCAAGCGCTTAGCCTGTAGAAATTCCGTGAAGGCAGTTAAGAGGCTGTAGGCATTCGCGCCACCTAACGTGCCGCACTGGGCGATATCTTGCACCGCATATCCGAATCCGCTCGGAAACGCCGCCGCCTCCGACCGAGGCGTTCTGACATCATGTCCAGAAGCGCCCTTCCATTTGGCGCCCATGCCATGCCAAGATCGACGTGACCATACCCACCCGAGCGCCCCGCTTAGTCCTTCAGGACTCGCGTGACGCATCGGAACCCAACATGGCTAGTCGACGTGTCTTCTGGTTCCGCATGGCGGGCGGCGGGACGGTAACGCCGACAGTAGTTCTGCGCGCAAAGATGCGATCCGCCCTTCAGCACCCGCCTCGGAATCCGAATTTCCGGCTCGCGGGGATCGAAGCTCGCGTCTCGATCGCCGCCCCGCGGATTCCGGGGAATGCAGCATGATTTCGCCGCAGGTTCCGAGTGGCGGGTCGACCAGAAATCCGACGTCCATTCCCAGACGTTGCCGATCATGTCGTGGATGCCGTAGCCATTCGCCGGGAACGAGCCCACGGGCGATGTTCTATCCCCTCCCGCGGGCTTTGCGCTCACTGTGGGAAACGCACCCTGCCAGATGTTGGCCATGAGTCTTCCGCCGGGGATCAATTCGTCACCCCATGCGAATTCGGCGTCCTCGAGACCGCCGCGAGCGGCCAGCTCCCATTCGGCCTCGGTCGGCAGGTCCTTCCCGGCCCAGTGGGCATACGCTAGGGCGTCGCTATAGGCAACGTGGACGACCGGATGGTCGAGCTTCCCGCGGATATCGCTGCGGCGGCCATAAGGATGCCGCCAGTCGGCGCCGAACTTGAACGACCACCATTGTCTAATGTCAGGGCCGACGACGGTTTTCGGCTGAGTGAACACCAGCGATCCGGCGCGCAGCATGCTGGGAATGGCGCCGGGATAGTCTGACGCGTTTGGGGTCTTTTCTGCGACGGTGACATGACCGGTAGCTTTGACGAACGCTGCGAACTGACGGTTGGTCACGGGCGTCACGTCCATCCAGAAGCCGTCAACCTTTACCGGATGGGCGGGGGCCTCCTCAGGATAGTGCCTATCCGATCCCATGGTGAACGTTCGGGCAGGCACCCAGGCAAAGCTCCCAAATCCCGTACCATTTGTGTCCACTGCGCCCATGGCACTGTCCATCGCTAGAACGTCCCTGCAGCCAACTTATGACACGCGGTCGCGGCTGCTGCCTATTGTCCTTTAGGGAGGTCGCGATGCGGTCGCAGAAATACGGCGTGAACGGCCCCTGTTACTGGCAATTCGTAGCCTCGTCCCGACGGATTCCCCAAAGGGCAATATCTGATAGTGCTAATACAATGTAGACAATGGATTGAAGAGTGGACATGCCCTCTTCGGCAAGTCGAGGGTGACTGCGCGCGAGGGACGACAGCCGCGTTTTTATCGAAATGATCTGTCCGATTTGTCATTCGGCAAATTAGACGTCGCCGACACCCTCTTCTGATTCTACTCGTCTTTCAACCAACCTTGGTCGTCCGTGTGGCGACCCCCTAAGGGAGGCATTCGAAATGAGACGGACTACAAAGTTGATAACAGCAGCAATGGCGGTCGCAGGCAGCCTGTTGGCGAGCACGGCGGCAATTCAGGCGCAGGAGACCAGGAAGCCCAACATCCTGTTCATCATGGGTGACGACATCGGCTGGATGCAGCCGAGCATCTATCATCAAGGTCTCGCAGTCGGTGAAACGCCCAATATCGACCGTATCGGCCGGGAAGGGGCGAAGTTCATGACTTACTATGCCGAGCAGAGCTGCACGGCCGGGCGGACCGCGTTCATCACCGGCATGCAGCCTGTGCGCGTCGGCATGGTTCTGCCGGAGATTCCCGGAAGCCCGTCCTACCTGCGGGCCGGCACGCCTCACCTCGCCAGGTTCCTGTATGATCTCGGTTACTCGACAGGGGAGTTCGGCAAAAATCATCTCGGAGATACCACCGAATCCCTGCCGACGGCACACGGGTTCCAGGAATTCTGGGGCTACCTCTATCACCTTGATGCCATGCAGGGCGTGAGCTTTCCCGACATCAACAAGACCGCGACGGAGCAGGGGATCGCCCCCCCTTGCAGAAACACACCGGTCCCCGGCCTAACGGAAGACCCGGCGTCCGTGGACGCCAAGACCACGACCTGCCTTACGCCGCCGCGTCCGATGCTCGCGTGCACATCCTCCGACGGGTCGCCGGCCAACCAGACATGCAAGGATGAGGGCCCGCTGACGCTTGAACGCTCCAAGACGATTGACGAAGAGATTTCAGGCAAGGTCATCGATTTCCTTGACAGGAATGACCCCGAGAAAACCAAAAAGCCCTTCTTCGTCTGGTACAACCCGGCCCGCATGCACATTACGACGGTGCTGCCCGACAAGTATCTGAACATGGTGGGCGAAGTCGGCGGAAAGGACTGGGGCGTCAATGAAGCCGGCATGAAGCAGATGGACGACAACATCGGCTACGTTTTGAAGAAGCTCGAGGAGATTGGCGAACTCGACAACACGATCATCGTCTTCACCACCGATAACGGCGCCGAGACGATCACATTCCCGGACGGTGGCACCACCCCGTTCAAGGGCGGAAAGCTCAGCACCTGGGAAGGCGGCATGCGGGTGCCGCTTGTGGTTCGCTGGCCGGGGCACATCGAGCCCGGCACGGTGAAGAACGAGATGTTCTCGGCGCTCGACTGGCTGCCGACGTTGGTCAACATCGCGGGCGGTCCGAAGGGCGATGGTCTTAAGAAAGAGATCGAGGCGGGTACGTATCCCGGGATTGTCAAGACGACGCTCGACGGCATCGATCAACGTGACTACCTGGAAGGCAAGTCTCCATCCGCGCGCGACAGTTTCTTGTATTATTCCGGCAAGGAGCCGTCGGCTGTCCGCTACAAGAACTGGAAGATGTACTTCGCCATGGTCTCCGACGATCCGGCTGGCTTCATTGACGGGGTGAGGCCGTACRCCTGGACGCAGGTCGTCAACATCAAGCGCGATCCGTTTGAGACCTCGGTCGGACAGCAGATCAAGACACTCTTCGGTATGGGCGGCGCCATCGCTTCGCCGTCCACCGCCTATGTCTACGACTGGAACATCCTGCCCATCGGTCAGCAGTTGTGGCTGAAGCATCTCGAGACCTATATCGCTTTCCCGCCGCTTCAGAGCCCTGCAAGCTACAATCTGGAGCAGGTCATGCAGCAGGTACGGGAAATGAAGACTGGTCGCGATTGACGCGCGCAGTTTCGTAACGACTTCGGAGCGGACGCGCCTCGCGGCGTCCGCTCTGTCGTTCACCTATCAGTTCCTGGCGTCCTTGATCGCCTCTACCTGATCAGCACGCTCGCCGCCATCGTCAACGGCCACAAACAAAGCCGGATCGACGAGCTCTTTGCGTGGCATCATCCAACCTCAGAAAGCAAGTTCCGCCAAGATCCCTGACGTCCCTAAGTGGAGCTCGGCTGCCGAGGGCACCCGTATCATACGGTATTCTACTATACAGTCGGGCGGCAATCAGGCACGGTATGGCATACGGTTGCATGTGTCCGGGAATAGAAGCGCTGCCAACGATTGCTCAGGTTCATTCTCGCCGGACGCCTTCATGGTTTCCGACCGTTGTGCTCGAACGAGCGAATACTGGTTCTGTACTTCCTCACAGACGCTGCTTCGCTTGGCCAAGAGGAGGGGTTCCATGCGTCGCCATCGTGTATTGCATATCTCTCGCAGCTTGATTGCCGCGCTGGGTTTCACCGCCTTGACCGGGGTCGGCTGTCCGGCGGCATCCGCGCAGGCCGGATCGGGAGAGCCGGGAGCGACGACCACTCTCGACGGCAAGCAGCTTCCGACGCCCACGCCGGAATTTGGCGGGGTGATCAAGGAGAAGGCCTCCGAGTCACAGCCCTGGTGGGCGCCGCGCGTCGTGCCGCCGAAAGGCGCGCCGAACGTGCTGTTGATCATGACGGATGATCAGGGATTTGGCGCGCCGAGCACATTCGGCGGCGTCATTCCGACCCCTGCGATGGACCGCATTGCAAACCAGGGTCTGCGTTTCACCAATTTTCATTCGACATCGCTCTGTTCGCCGACGCGGGCCGCGTTGATCACCGGGCGGAACCACCATTCGGTCGGCGCCGGTGTCGTCGGCGAAATTGCGACCGGCTATCCGGGCTACGATTCCATCATCCCGGTCGAGAAAGGCACCATAGGCACGATCCTCAAGGAGAACGGCTATGCGACATCGTGGTTCGGCAAGAACCACAATACCCCGTCCTATCAGTCGAGCCAGGCAGGGCCGTTCAATCAATGGCCGACGGGAATGGGCTTTGAATATTTCTACGGTTTCGTCGGCGGCGACGCCAGCCAATGGCAGCCTAACCTCTACCGCAACACGACGGCCATCTACCCATTTGAAGGCAATCCAGGCTGGAACCTGGAAACGGCGATGGCTGACGAAGCCATCCACTACATGAAGCAATTGAAGGAGATCGCTCCCGAAAAGCCCTGGCTCGTCTATTACGTGCCCGGCGCCACGCATGCGCCGCATCATCCCACACCGGAATGGGTCAAGAAGATCAGTGATATGCACCTCTTCGACGAAGGGTGGAACAAGCTGCGCGAAACGATCTTCGCCAATCAAAAGCGGCTCGGCATCATGCCCGAGAATGCGCAACTGACGCCGTGGCCAAAGGAACTGCCGGAATGGGATACACTGGACCTGGAAGAGAGAAAACTCTTCATCAAGCAGGCGGATATCTACGGCGCCTACCTTGCTTATGCCGACAATGAGATCGGCCGAGTCATTCAGGCCGTCGACGACCTCGGCGAACTCGACAACACGCTGATCATCTATATCGGCGGCGACAATGGCGCGAGCGCGGAGGGCATGCTCAATGGCACGCCGAACGAGTTTACCACTTTCAACGGCATCCCGGTGCCGGTGAAGGACCAGTTACTCTGGTATCCGTTCTGGGGATCGGAACGGACATTCCCGCACTTTGCCGCGGCTTGGGCCTGGGCGATGGACACGCCGTTCAAGTGGGTGAAGCAGGTGCCGTCGCATTTCGGCGGAACCTCGCAAGGGGTGGCGATGTTCTGGCCCGGCCACATCACTGATGTGGGCGGTATCCGCCGCCAGTTCTCGCACGTGATCGACATCGTGCCGACCATCCTCGAAGCCACCGGCATCCCGGCACCCGAGACGATCAACGGCATTGCTCAGAAGCCGGTCGAAGGGGTGAGCATGGCCTACACATGGGACAAGGCAAATGCCGATGTTCCCACCCGGCATACGACGCAATATTTCGAGATGCTCGGCAATCGCGCCATCTACGATAATGGCTGGGTGGCAGCGACGACGCCAGCAACCCGGCCGTGGGAGCTGAGCACCGCCACGCCGCCCGACGTCATCACCGGCTATAACTGGGAACTCTACAACGTCAACGATGACCCGACCCAGTTCAGCGACCTGGCCGCCAAGATGCCCGACAAGCTCAAGCAGATGCAGGACCTCTTCTATTCCGAGGCGAAGAAGTACGACGTGCTGCCGCTCGACAATTCGACGCTTTCCCGCTGGAACACGCCGCGCCCCAACCTGACGGCCGGGCGAACCGAGTTCACCTATTCGGGGGCACTGAGCGGTGTGCCGCCCAGCGCTGCACCGAGTGTCCTCAACAAGTCCTATACGATCACGGCCGAGGTCGAGATACCCGAAGGCGGTGCGGACGGCATGATCGTGACCGAGGGCGGACGGTTCGGCGGTTATGGTCTGTTTCTTAGCAAAGGCGACTTCGGCGTCGGACGGGGCAAGGTTGTGTTTCTTTACAACCTTCTCGACCTCAAGCGCACGATGTGGGAAGGGCCGGAACTGGAACCCGGCAAGCATCAAATCGTCTTCGAGTTCAAGTCCGATGGTCCGGGCCTCTGCAAGGGCGGTAGCGGCATCCTGTCGGTGGACGGCAAGGAGGTGGCGACAAACTCGCTGGACCATACGACCCCGGTTACCTTTCCGGAGGACGAAAGCTTCGACGTTGGACAGGACACGCGCACAGGGGTCACCATGATCGAATATCGGTACGACGCTCCATTCAAATTCACCGGCAAGATCGACAAGCTGACCTTCAAGCTCGGGCAGTAGTGGGGGCGGCATGTTTGAAACGATAGGTGCAAATGTAAGGCTGCTGCTATCGGTAACAGGCGTGGTTGAAGCGGTCACGGGGGTGGCATTGCTGCTGGCTCCCGCGCTGTTGATCGAGGTGCTCCTCGGGGCCGTGCCAGACACGCCTGTCGGCACCACGGCCGCCCGTGTTGCTGGAGCAGCAGTACTGAGCCTGGCTGTCGCTTGCTGGTTTGCGCGGGATGACTTAGAAGGCAAGGCTGCCAGGGGATTGGGCATAGCGATGCTGTTCTACAATTTCGCCGTGGCCGCCACACTCACACTTGGGTGGCTTCGCCACGGTATCTCCGGTATCGCTTTTTGGCCGGTCGTCGCGGCGCACGTCGGACTCGGCGTCTGGTGTGTAGCATGCGGCTGGGCATGGACCCGCCTCGCGAAACGCTAGCGCGCTGCTCATGCTCTGCTGTTGATGCATCGTTGCCATAGCGTCGATTCTCGGAATTATGCTGCCAAGGTGTGAGCGGCGCACCGCTTACTCTCTGTTTCCTGATGGCGTCGTTCTTCCGGCTACTGCAGGACATTAGGCTTCACAGAGCGAGCATGACGTTCAGCGGCACGGTGACAAACGAGTACCTTGGCTGCAGCAGCGCTAGAAGTGGAAGGATACACCGATAATGGGTCCTTGCTGGACGACGTCGAAGACAAACCCGTCGTTCTCGTAGTCGACGCCTAGTGCCCGGTATCCGGCGACAGCCGAGATGGTGTCGTTGAACTTATAACCGAGGCCGAGGCCAACATCCCAGTCGAGGTCGGCGCCGCCACCGCCCACCAGACCCCATCCTGTGAGATAGATTTCCTGGGTGAAAAAGTAATTCCCGCGCAGGCCGACAACGGCATCCACCCACGTGGCACTATCATCCCGCTCCACGCCGGCCAAAAGTCCGCCGTTAAAAGAGATGTCGGTCTCGACTGACCACACTTTCATACCGCCGAACACGTCAAGGTGACCATTCTGATCTTCGAGCACGGCGTAACCCAGGCCGAGAACCCCTGCAAAGGTCTCCGATGTCACGCCGACGCTGTCGGCAAAGATGCCGCGGGGTGTGTGCGCATCGGCACCCAGCTTTACGTAGATCATGTCGCCGACGATGCTGTAGCGATCATATCTTGCTTCGGCAGTCGCCATGAATGCGAAGTCGAGATTGTCGAAAATGTCGCCGAAATCGGCATCGATGCCGACCTCGGGAAGTCCGAATTGCCGTACATCCCCGGAAATTCCGGCAGCCCAAAAGTATGGAGCGACCGTGAACTCCCAGCCGCTTTGGGTCTCGACCGTTTTCGCATCCGACGCGAGCGGTGTGATATCGGTGGCATTGCCGATCGATGCTAAAGAGATGCCAGCTAGCAGGACAATCGCATGCAAGTGAATGGCCTTCATGAGAATCCCCCGATCTCGTTTGAATCCAGCACTGCTTCCGAGGGAGACTATGTGACAGCAAGTGGATTCCCGCAATACGAACCACCTATTGGGAGTTGCGAGCGAGGCGGAATACCGAAGGGTGTGGCCCGCCGGCATCAGGCCTGTCTCCTGCTGGGAAGAGAGGGAAACGCGGCCAAACTGGCGTCTCCCTTTGAAGATCAATAGCAAGGCGGGTACGGATAGTAGCCGCATTGCTGGTCGTTGTAGTAGGGATAGTAGGGGCGAACTGCAGCGGCCCCAATGGCCGCACCGGCCACCACGCCCGCTGCGACCGGAGCACCGCGATACCACGCGCCGTGATAGACGGGTGCGTGCCAATAGGTGCCCCCGACACGATTGATGTTCGTGTCGCCGATATCCACGTCGTCTCCACGGAAGTCGCCGCGGAAATTACCTCCCGCGAAGTCTCCGCCGTGGAATCCGCCGCCCCCGAAGCTGCCGCCGCCAAAGCCGCCGCCATGGAAGCCACCGAAGCCCCCGCCGCCAAATCCTCCTCCACCCCCGAAGTGATCGATGAACAGCGCGGCCGGCCCAGACACACCGCTTAGGCTACCCTCCAGAATGGTGATGTCGAAGGTCAGCGTCGTGCCATCGAGTTTCGGAGCCTTGAGCGTCACGACGGCGTCGCTGACGTCCGATCCATCGCCGCCCAGCACCGACACAGTCGCATTCGGCGGATCGACGGCGAAATTATCCTTGCCGTCGTCCCATTGCATGATGAACTGTTCGGTTGCCACATGACCGGCGGCTCGCACCGGCCGGTCAGCAAAGACGATCGAGTTTGCGGAGACACCCGTCAGAACGAGCTTGCCGTTTTCGATCTTCGCTCCGGCCGAATTGATGACCGCCAGCGACGGCACCGGACCGGTTGGCGTAACTATCCCAATAGACTTTTCGAGCGGTACGTGCGGCTTCTTCGGGGTGTCCTGTGCAAGGGCAGAGGTCGTGATCGCGAAACCTCCGGCAAAGACCAACGTAGCGAAACGATCGATTTTCATGGCGATATCCTCCCAGTCGGGACGGGCGGCATGCCCGTCGCCTGATGAATCCATTTGGAATCTGCTGTCACAAGTCTTTGGAACGCCCAGCCGCGAGGCGCATCCTCCTCAGTCCTTGAACATCTGCTTCCAGTCGGCTTTCATGTCGATGACGGTCCAGCCAGTTATTGCGGCCGCGTCGAGCGCCTTGTCGAGGCTGCCGAATTCGGTCTTGCGGTCGTAAGCGTATTCGCGCTCCGCATCGGTATGGTGCACGAGCATGCCGAGACGCGCAGGCGCTCCCGCCATCGTTGTCCATTGCAGCATTTCGAGATCGCCATCAGAATTGCCGAAAGCGGCAATCGGCCGGCGGCCGATCTGCTCGTTGATCCCGACTGGCTTGCCAGCCTTGTCGTCGATGAAGTTGACTTCCGGCAGACGATACAGGGTCGGCRTGTCGTCCTGCATCTTGAACTGCGTCTTGATCGAGGAACCGATGATCTGCTCCGGCGGGACGCCGTAAACCTTCTCCGTCCATGGCCGCATGAACTCCACGCCGCCCCCGGATACGATGAAGGTCTTGAAGCCGTTGGCGCGCAGATAGGAAAGCAGCTCGACCATCGGCTGGTAGACGAGCTCGGTGTAGGGTCGCTTGAACCGCAGATCGCGTGCCGTGGAAAGCCAGTCCGTGACGACCTTCTGGAAATCGTCGTTTGTCATTCCCGCATGGGTGACCATGATGAGCTCGAGAAGGCCCTTTTCGCCTGATGCGGCAAGTGTTTTCATATCGCCTTCGAGCACTGCCTTGAACGGCTGGACGTTTTTCCATTCCGGATGCTGCGGAGCGAGCGTCTTCACGCGGTCCAGGACGAAGGCCAACTGGGTGTACATAGGATGCTCGACCCAGAGCGTGCCGTCGTTGTCGAACACCGCAATGCGTTCGGGTTCCGGGACGAAGTCCGGCGAACCTTGCTTGGAAACCTTCTCGACAAAGGAGACGATAGCTGCCTTGGGCGCGGTATGGTTCCACGAGGGCAGCGGATCGCTCTGGGCCTGTGCAGAAGCCGCAAGGAAAAGTGCTCCGATGACGATCGAGATTGTGTTCCGTGCCGAGTTGACGAGGTGGCGGACATTAAACATTAGATGTACCCCCATAAGTGAGAGTCCGCGCCTTCCACCAGCGCTTTCCAAGTCTACCGAATGCGTTCCCCCACCGATATTGCCCTTTGGGGAATCGAGAACTCCAGCGGCAATTAACAGTGGTGCTTGCATCAGATGACGCCACACCAAAAAGGTGTTATCGTCTCACAGTTTTGGGGGGACGACCAATGGCTTTGGGCCATGGGGCAGGCGGATTGCGGTGCGCTGGTGTCTTGCTGGCGTGGGTTTTGCTGATCGCTGCGAACTGCGGCGCCATCGCCTCGGAGACGTCGCACGCAATCGTTGATCGGGTTCCACGGGTTCTCATTCTCTACCCATATGACGAGAGGCTCGTGGCGAYGACCGTTGCCGGAGAGGCGTTGCGAACCCGATTGCTGGAAGCCACAGACGGCAGGATCGACCTGTTTTCGGAATTCCTGGATCTGTCGCGGTTTCCGGAAGCGGAGCACGTCGCGCGCATGGTACGTTATATGGCGGAAAAGTACGCCTCTCGCCGTCCRGATGTAGTCGTGGCACTCGGCAAGGAGTCTGCCAGCTTGATATCGACGAACCGTGGGACGATCGCTCCCGATGCGAAGATCGTCGCGGCAGGCTTCGGCAACGCCACCGCCGAGAACATCGACCTACCAGATGACGTGATCGGAGCGTTCACGACATTCGACATTCTGAAGACGGCGCAAATGGCCCGCGACCTGCAGCCCAGCGCCCGTCACCTCTACATCATCGGCGGATCCTCGGAGTTCGACCGAGGATGGTTGGCGACGGCGCGCGTCGACCTAGACGAGTTCTCCAAGTCATACGAAACGACATACCTTGAAGATTTGACGATCGACGAATTCATCGAACGTGCCTCCCATGTCCCCTCCGACAGCATTATCCTGGCGTTGACGGTGTTCAAAGATCGGGCAGGGCGAAATTTCGTCCCGCGTGAGGCGATCAGGCAGATCGCAGCAACCGCCAACGCACCTGTCTATGGCCCCTACCAGACCTACATCGGCTACGGCGTGGTCGGCGGCAATACCGTCACCTTTGACACTTTGGGCCGCACCGTCGGAGACCTAGTCCTTGATCTCATTGCCGGCCGGGCGGCCTCGGATATTCAAGCAATTCAGACATATGTCGTGGATGCCCGGCAGCTCCGGCGTTGGGGGCTTTCGGAGGTGAACCTGCCCGCGGGCACCATTCAGATGCACAAGGAAAAGAGCCTCTGGGAAGAACACTGGTTGGCGGCAGCGGCGACGCTCGGCCTGGTTTTGATACAGGCGGGCGTCATCGCAGCATTGCTGCTCGAGCGACGCCGTCGCCGCGATGCGGAGAGCAGGTCACGCCTTCACCTGCTCGAAGCTGTCCATCTCAACCAGTCCGCAACGGCCGGCGCCTTGTCCTCGTCGGTCGCCCACGAACTGAACCAGCCCCTTGCGGCCATCCGAAACAATGCCGAGGCGGCGTCGGTGCTGCTGCGAAGCGGCAACCCGGATCTTGAGTTGATCCAGCAGATCCTGCTCGACATCCAGGAGGACGATCAGCGTGCGGGCGACATCATTGGCCGGATGAGAGGATTGCTCAAGAAGAGAAGCGAGATCGATTGGCAGGAGTTCGACCTGAACGATGTGGCTTCGAGCGCAATCCATATCATTCATGGCGAGGCCGAACGCAGGGGGATCACGCTAAGTACAAATCGACCGACGGCGGTTTTGCCGGTAAGGGCGGACAAGGTCCATGTACAGCAGGTCGTTCTCAATCTCGCCACCAATGCCATGGACGCCATGTTGGACGTTCCAGCCAAAAGAATGCTCACCTTTGCGACAGGAGTGGCGAACGAGAAGGCGGAGCTTTGTGTCGTTGATACAGGCAACGGCATTCCCGAAGAGAGGCTGTCCAGCATCTTCGAGCCGTTCTACACGACCAAGCAGGCGGGCACCGGACTGGGTCTTTCCATAGCACGCGCCATTGTCGAGACCTATGGCGGCTCGATCTCGGCTAAAAACCGACCTGAAGGCGGGGCCATCTTTCGCGTGGTCCTACCTCTTGCCCGAAGGGAGCAAGGGTGATGAAACCGGTCGTCCATATCGTCGATGACGACGAATCCTATCGAACTGCGACAGCACGCCTGCTCTCCGCCTATGGCCTAACGGTCGAAGCGTATGAGTCCGGAGATCAGTTTCTCGCCCATCTTCCAGGCTCCGAGCCGGGCTGCGTTCTCCTTGACCTACAGATGCCCGGCCAGTCTGGCCTGCAAATACAGCGCCAACTGTGCGAGCAGGCGCCGCTTTTGCCAATCATATTCCTCACGGGCGAAGGAGACATAAAGGCCAGCGTCGAGGCTATGAAGGCGGGGGCTCATGACTTTCTGGAAAAGCCTGGCTCGGTCTCGGTCCTGATCGAAACGATTGAACGCGCGTTGACACAATATGAAAAGTACCGTGCCGAGCACGAGCGTCTACAGGCACTGAGAGCCTTGGTTGCGAGCTTGAGCGCGCGTGAAGCCGAAGTCTTTGGGTTGATCATCCGTGGCCATCTCAACAAGCAGATTGCGTATGCCCTTGGTATATCGGAGCGGACGGTGAAGGTGCATCGCCATCAGGTCATGGAGAAGCTCCAAGCAAGGTCTCTGGCCGAGGTGGTATCGCTCGCCGCCGACATCGGTCGTACTGCGCTGTCGAAGTGATCGAACAATCTTCCCCTTAGGGCAATATCAAGCGACAGCCGACACGCCTACAATGGGGGTAATTGCGTATCTCGCGCACTGTCACGCATGAGGGCATGAGGTGGGAAAGCTTCGCCGCACTGTCGCTGTAGTCGATGATGATGCGAGCCTACGTCGAAGCGTCGGTCGGCTCCTCAATGCCTACGGATTTGCGGCTGTCGAATATGCATCGGCGGAAGCTTTTCTCCTTCATGACCCGAAAACGCCAATCGACTGTCTCGTGCTCGACATCGATCTCGGAGGCATGTCCGGCATCGAACTACAGCGCAAGCTGAAAGGGGACGGAGCGAAGCTGCCGACAATCTTCATCACCGCACTGGAAGACACGCGCCTGCAGACTGAGGCAGAGCAGGCCGGGTGCATCGCATATTTGCGGAAGCCCTTTGCGGGATCCGTACTCATCGACGCAGTCAAGAAGGCGCTCAGATCGTGAGTTCTTGATCAAGGAAAGAGAGCCACGACGGCAGGTCAGATGCGGATCATTTGTTCACCCCTGGCAGGGAGGCTGAAGATAGGGTCGATGGATCGAGTCCTTTCAAGAGCTTGATTGTAGGTCCTACTGATGTAGCCGAGCGGAGAGAATAAAGGCGTCCCTCATTCGACCGGCATTTTGGTGCCCAGACATATCCCGGTGATGATGCCAGAAGATTTATGTCCTCGCGCTGTCTGCCATCTATACGTGGGATTTTCGGTATCATCAGGTGATTATGACAATCGTTCCGGGGGTACGAAGTGAGGGAGGCAAACGAGGCGCTCCCGCAGGAGCGCCCAAGCTAGGGGAGCATCAAGCACGGCCCTAAACGGAGAGCGCCGCGCTGCAGCTTTCGGCGACACTACTGTCGACCGATGTTTGCCCCGGCATGAATGCCCACCCCCCCGTTTCGATGAACTGACGCTTTTTGTAGCTATCTAAAAGAGCCTTGAACTCGGTCAGTTTTCCGGTGGCGTCCGGTGCAGCCTTGAAGCGTTCGACGCATATGGCTGATGCAAGCTCTCCACGGGCCGTCTTGCCCGCAGCCGTCGCTGCCTGGAGTGAAGATCCGCCGGTCACCCAGCCACCCCAGTTAAAGCCGACGACGATGGTCGCGACCGCCGTCGCCACACATGCCCACACAAGAATGGTCTTGGAGGGCTGATACGAACTGAAACGCTGGAATATTGATCTCTTGCTGTTCTGCAGGGCCATGGGATTCTCTCTCCTCATAGATGGGGTCACTGATCCAAATTTCAGAATAAGCGTTACATCCTTCCGCCTGTATCAGGCACGCCGACGCCTGCACCGTCCTTTCTAGGAAGGTCCGCAATCATTGCTTCTGTCGTCACGAGAAGGCCGGCAACGGAAGCCGCATTCTGCAGGGCTGTCCGAACAACCTTGACCGGATCAACGATACCCATGGCGATCATGTCGCCGTACTCAGACGTCTGGGCGTTGTAACCGAAATTGTCGGTGTTACTTTCGAGGATACGGCCGACCACGATCGAGCCTTCGTCACCTGCATTTTCGGCAATCTGGCGTACCAGCGACTGCAGGGCCTTGCGAATGATGGTGATGCCGGCATTCTGGTCGTCGTTCTCGCTCCTGATATCGAGGACGATCGAGGCACGCAGCAGTGCCGTCCCACCGCCGGGAACGATGCCTTCTTCGACAGCGGCGCGGGTTGCGTTCAGCGCGTCGTCGATGCGGTCCTTCTTTTCCTTGACCTCGACTTCCGTCGAACCGCCGACGCGGATCACGGCGACACCGCCGGAAAGCTTGGAAAGTCGCTCCTGCAGCTTTTCCTTGTCGTAATCAGACGTTGTTTCCTCGATCTGCGCTTTGATCTGGGCAACGCGGCCTTCGATATCGGCCTTAGTGCCCGCACCATCGACAACTGTGGTCGCTTCCTTGGTGATCGAGACCTTCTTGGCGCGGCCAAGCATGTCAAGCGTGACGGTTTCCAGCTTGATGCCGAGGTCTTCGGAAATGACCGTGCCGCCGGTCAGGATGGCGAGATCTTCGAGCATCGCCTTGCGGCGGTCACCGAAACCGGGCGCCTTGACGGCAGCGATCTTCAGGCCGCCACGCAGCTTGTTGACGACAAGCGTCGCAAGCGCTTCGCCTTCGACATCTTCGGAAATGATCAGCAAGGGTTTGCCGGTCTGGACGACAGCTTCAAGGATCGGCAGCATAACTTGAAGATTGGAAAGCTTCTTCTCGTGCAGCAACACGTAGGCATCTTCCAGCTCAGCGACCATCTTTTCGGCATTAGTGACGAAATAGGGTGACAGGTAGCCGCGGTCGAACTGCATGCCTTCGACGACCTCGAGTTCGGTTTCAGCGGTTTTGGCTTCCTCGACGGTGATCACACCCTCATTGCCGACCTTCTGCATCGCGTCGGCGATATATTGACCGATTTCCTTTTCGCCATTGGCCGAAATAGTACCAACCTGGGCGATTTCCTCCGACGTATTGATCTTCTTGGCCTTGGCCAGCAGGTCCTTGACGACGGCTGCGACGGCAAGGTCGATGCCGCGCTTCAGATCCATCGGGTTCATGCCGGCAGCAACGGCCTTGCCGCCTTCGCGAACGATAGCTTGAGCAAGAACAGTTGCAGTGGTCGTGCCGTCGCCGGCAACATCGTTGGTTTTTGATGCCACTTCGCGCACCATCTGGGCGCCCATGTTCTCCAGTTTGTCGTCGAGTTCAATTTCCTTGGCGACAGTGACGCCGTCCTTGGTAATGCGCGGCGCGCCGTAGGACTTGTCGATCACCACGTTGCGGCCCTTGGGCCCCAGCGTCACCTTGACCGCGTCAGCGAGAATATCGACGCCACGCAGCAGCTTTTCGCGTGCATCACGGCCGAATATGATTTGTTTGGCAGACATTGAAAAACTCCCGGGCTCCTCGCCCTATGGACTTCATGAAAACGAGAAAACAATGCGCTCGGAAGTCATGCGATCACGCCCATGACGTCGGCTTCCCTTCATGATCAACAGGTCCTCGCCGTTGAACTTGATCTCGGTGCCGGACCACTTGCCGAACAAGATGCGGTCGCCGACTTTCACGTCAGGCGGGTTAAGGTTGCCACTTTCGTCGCGGGTACCAGAGCCAACGCCAGTGATTTCGCCTTCAGCTGGCTTTTCTTTGGCGGTGTCCGGAATGATAATCCCACCCTTGGTCTTACCTTCGGCCTCGATACGACGCACGACAACCCGGTCGTGCAACGGCCGAAAAACAGTAGTTAGCATTTTTGGGATCCTTTGACGGGAGCGAAACCCAATGGCCGCTCCCGATAGTGTACGTTAGCAGTCTAATGATAAGGGTGCTAGAGAATTCTTATGTGACGGCCAGCCGAGAGGAATTAAACGCCCGCCACGACTGAACACGAGGTATTTATCCGTACTAAAAACGCGACGAGGAAGGCCGCCTGCTTTCAATGAACGGATCGCAATGAACGACCGCTTGCAGGAAGCGGCGACAGCGATAGCAGGACGACGCGGTCGAGTGGCCACCCGACGATAGATTGCGAATGGCGGTGAGGAGACCGCCGGCCGGGCAAAGGCCGGGACGGCAGGCAGACCGCAGCCGTTGGCACAGCGCCGCCGAGGAGGCCAAGCAAAAAGATTGAGCGCCCGAGCGATCCCCGTCTTTCATGCTGACGCGCTATTGGCCAATCCCGCTCTTGGCAGCATCGTTCAGCAGAGTGGTTAATGTCGTCACGAGCTGCGCATGGACGAAAGGCTTCTGGAGCAGAACGCTACTCGGAACGCCTTGAGCTGCCCATCCCTTGGCGCTGTCCCCGGTCATATAGATCACTGGCATGATCGGTTTCAATTCCCGCGCCCGTCGCGCCAAATCCCAACCGTCCGTTTCTCCTGACATCCTTACGTCGGTTATCAGGGCACAAAAGCGAGCCGAGTCTTTTTCCAAAGCACGGATAGCCTCGTCCGCGTTCGGTAATGAAATGTGCTCGAAGCCCGCTTCGGTCACGACGTCTTCGAGGGTTAGCCAGGCTTTTTCGTCCGAGCCTCGATCCATGGATGACTTTGTTTCCGCGATCATCGTTGCGTGCCGGCTTTCTCCAGGGCTGCCGTGCGATAGAAGTGTTCAGCGTGCTGATAAAGGTTCTCCGCCTCGACCCGGTCACCGGCTTGGGCGGCTTCTCGGGCTGAAACCATATATTGTTCATATCGTCTCATTAGGTTCTGCGAGCTCGAAACTACTGCTGTATCCGCGGTGGCTCGAGCACGGCTGCTGGCAGACGGAGTAGAATTTCGGCGTGGAGATTTCAAAAGAACAATTCAAGCCGTCTTGAGGCTTGCTCCATAAAGGTCGTGATTTCGGGATTGATTGACGGCGACTACCTCTGGCAAACTCGCCAATGGTATCGCCCCTTGGGGCGGCATCGCAGTGCAGCTGTCATGTACCGCGGCATTGCGGCCGTTTGATGTTGCCTGGCTCCCGTGTCGGCACCAAACGATGATAACCCAATGCAGAGAGTCAGCCGGTCAGCGTGTCCAGTAGGTCGGCGATCTTGATCGTCGAGAAGTTCGAGAACGTGTCACAGATGGCGTAAGGTAGTACGATCTGATCGTTGTGGCGCATCGCGCCGCACGTGTACACGACGTTCGGAACATATCCCTCGCGTTCCGAAGGCTCCGGGTGAACGAGCGGCTCTTTCGAGCGGGCGAGCACCTTGGACGGATCGCTCTTGTCGAGAAGGGCTGCGCCGATGGCGTATTTTCGCACGGGACCTACCCCATGGGTCAGAAGCAACCAACCCTCGTCCAGTTCGATCGGCGATCCGCAATTGCCCATTTGCACGAATTCCCACGGAAATTTCGGCCCAAGAATGATCTTGCCGCCATTCCAGACGTGGAGGTCATCGGAACGGATGAGATAAAGGTTTTCGTTGTCCTGACGACCGATCATTGCAAACTGGCCGTCGATTTTCCGCGGGAATAAAGCCATCCCCTTGTTCTTGGCAGCTGTCCCCATGAGAGGAGTCATCCGGAACGACAGAAAATCTCTGGTCTCGAGGAGTTCAGAGCGAATGTCTCTGCCATTATAGGCCGTGTAGGTGGCGTAATAGGTTTTGTGCCCAGCCTCTTCGAACTCAACGAAGCGAGCATCTTCGATGCCGTTCGACTGCGCGGCGGTAATCGGAAAAATCACCCGCTCACTGATTGGGTGCTCGGAGAAAAACGTCAGTTCCAAAGGCTCGTCGGGAGAAATGGATAGGGGATTTTCAACAACGGGAATGGACGCAAGTCGCGCCGTGGGTTCAATGTCCACGGTGCCATTCTGGTCGACAATTCCCGATCGAAAGGTGAGAGACGAAACATGTCCTTCGCCGACCGCACGCAGGCTCAAGACAAAGCGCTTGCTGCCGCTGGGGACCCCTGATTGATCCGCATGGGCGACAATGCTCGGGTTGAAAAGAGCGGATGCCTCGAAGGAATATTCGTGCATGAAGTAGGCACCGACGAGTTGGCGTTGCTCCTTGGTGAAAGTAATATGGGGTGCGAACGCCTCTTCCATTTCATAAGCGCGCTTTTCGAACGTCGCCAGCAGATTGCGGTGTCGGCCCTCGAAGTTTTCGAGGACCTCTGCAAGTTGCTGCTTCGCGACCTCGACGTCTAGGCCGAGCACACGATCCACGATATGATTGGCACGCGTCTTGTCGGTCGGTTTGAGATCTCGCGGTTCCGTGGCCGGCTTGAAGGGCCGCACCACGACGCGTGTGGGATCCGGTCGTAGGAAAAGTGCTTGGCGGTTGAGAAATGCTATCTGCGACACAATGATCTCGCTCTGATTTGAGGCCGTGATTCACGCCGTCAGCGCACGAAGCGGGACCAATGTCGACGGACGACCACTGGCGCGCGAAAGCTTGCGAAATTCCACAAGGCCGAGGAGATAGCAGACTACGGATTCGCCGCCTCTATTCTCATTGGGACGGGTCGGATGCAGACCGTCGCGGCAACTGCCTGTTTCGAGATCCACGACCGGCAATGAGAGATCGTTGCTGCCGAGGAACCAGGCGAAAGCCTTTGCAGCCTCTTCTTTCCATGTGATGTCGTGGCTGACCCGCCATGCGGCATGACATGCAGCGATCGTCGCCGTCGCTTCCAGAGGCTGTTGATCGAAGAGCTTCACCTCTCCCGTCCGATCCGTAAAGCTATCCGTGCCGATAGGCCTGAATAGTCCTTCAGGGTTCGTCTGTATCGTCATCAGCCATCGCAAGGATTTGAGCCCTGCTACCACGTAATCGGATCGTTCAGCACTCAATCCCGTGGCGATCAGGGCCTGACACAGTCGGGCATTGTCGTAGGAGAGGTTCTCCTCGAACCAGATCCAGCCCGGTCTCTCGACACGATGGAAAATATCCATCAGCCTGTCGGCCAGTGTCGAACGGATCTGATGGGTGAGCACGTCTCGAGGGAAGGCCGCGCAATAGCCGTCCAGTCCCAAGAGCGCAGAGGCCCAGGCACGTGGCGAGCCGAAACCTTCAACGGTCGGCAATGCCTGCGCGAACAGGGCCGCAGCCCACGCGCGCCGGGAGGGGCTAGTGTCGCCACGGGCGCATTCCCCGAGAGCCCAGAGCGTTCGGCCGTGGCTGTCCTGTGATCCCTTGTCTTCCAGCCAGCGTCGGTCGAAGCCCATAAAGTTTCTAAAATGTTTCTCGTCGGGGTTCCAGGCGTGCTGCACGAAGGAAGCGAAGCGCGAGGGGAGCGCCTCCGGAAGAAGCCGTTCGCCGGGCTCGCCGAGAGCAACCGACAAGAGAAGCGCGCGGGCATTGTCGTCGACACAGTAGCCGTGCGCGCGATCAGGCACCGAATAGACGGCATGCTGGAATAGTCCTGTATCGTCGCACATCGACATGAAGTAGCCGAGCTGTGGCTCGGGGAGGGGCGGGGCCTTTTGCATCACGACATTCGTTGATGCTGCGGGCTGGCGTGCGGGATTTTGAATTGCCACCTGTAAGAATAATGCGAGATAGCACTCCGCGGTCTTTTGCCATGTCATCGGTCGGCTGGTTTGGTATGCCCGCCGGCGCATCGCGTCGCGTCTTGTGTCATCGGTGAGAAGCGACGCGATCTCGCGCCCGATGGCCGTCGGGTCCCCGAAGGGAACGAGCACACCACGGCCGTCTGCCAGCAGCTCTTGAGCATGCCAGTAAGGTGTGGAGACGACGGCCTTCCCGAGACCGAAGCTGTAAGCCAGGGTGCCCGATGTCATCTGGGCTTCGTTGAGATAAGGCGTGGCATAGACATCGGACATGGAAATAAACTCCAGCAGCGTTGCCTTGTCGACGAAGCGATCGAGAAACACCACGCTGTCCTCGATGCCCAGGTCGTTCACCCGCGTCACCAGGCTCTCGCGATAGGTCTCACCTTCGTCGCGTACGAGATTGGGATGAGTTGCTCCGAGGATCACGTAGACAGCATCGGGCCGACTTTTCAAGATCAAGGGCATGGCATCAATCATGACCTCGATGCCTTTGTTTGGCGAGAGAAGGCCGAAAGTCAGGATCACCGAGCGTCCGTCGAACCCGAGGCCAGCTTTCGAGACTGCCGGTTCCAAAAACGGCATGTCGGGAATTCCGTGAGGAACGACCTCTATCTTTTCGGCCGCTACGCGATAGACCTCCGACAACAAAGTCCTGCCCTTTTCCGCCATGACCACTACTTTGGCAGACAGGTCGATGATTTCGTTCAGGACGCGGCGCTGGCCGGGACTTGGCTCCGCGAGAACCGTGTGCAGCGTGGTGACGATCGGCATCTTCAACCGCGACAGCAGCGCAAGGATATGATCTCCGTCCTCTCCGCCAAAAATTCCGAATTCGTGCTGCAAGCAGGCGACGTCGAAATTGCCGGCGTTCAGGACATCTGCAGCGCGAGCATAATCATCGCGATTGTCGTCGGCTATCGAGAGGCGGACCTCCGGCGGGTAATCGTAGACATGACCATGGTCCGTCATGGCAAAAACAGCCGTGCCAACGCGGGCGGAAGATTTCGAAACGGCCTGTTGCAGGTCGGTGGTAAAAGTGGCGATACCACAGCGGCGCGGCAGAGAATTGCCGATTAAAGCTACATTTTTGAGCTGGTTCATAGCGAAGCTCCTGGCGAGCGGAATGGAGTGACGCTTCGCTCCTCACTACCACTGTTCACTCCCGCGGGACGGGGTTGCGCTCGGTCTTTGGCCGGGAGCTGCTTCAGGAGCCCGATCGCGGGCGCACTCGCTGCGGTGGCAATGAGCAAGACAATTCCCTCAGGCCCGACACGGATGTCGGCACGATCAGCTTCTGCGAAAAACCCTTCGCCGATTGTGGCCGTCAAAGTTCCTATCGTTCCGTCTCCCGCGACGACCAGCGCCCAGCTCTCTCGGCTCGCGATCAATTCCCAAACGGTGTCCGCAGGGAGGTCCAACCGTTCGAGGGTGAAGAATGGGCAGGACATGAGCTCGGAGCGCTCGACGGTGATATGGCGTGGCAGCTTTCTGCTGCTCGCTGGTTCCAGCCGTGCCACGGCTGTGGCTTGTTCGATGTGAAGTTCTCGCGAGCGTCCATGATCCCAGATGCGAAACGTCGTGTCGTTGCGCTGCTGGATTTCAGCAATGACCAGACCAGCACCGATGGCATGCACCGTGCCAGCCGGAACATAAAACACGTCACCGGCCGCGGCCTCCTGCCAGTCGAGAAGGCCCTCGATTGATCCGTCGATCGCGGCCTTCCTGAATTCGAGCTGTGTCAATGGTCGCTTGAGGCCCACGGCGACCTGCGCCCCGTCTTCCGCTGCCAACACATACCAGGCTTCGCTCTTGCCGCTTTCCATCCCCATCGACTTGGCGGCGGCATCATCTGGATGAACCTGTATCGACAGAGTTTCCCGTGTGAAGAGAAGCTTCAGGAGGAGCAGACGATCCCGCTCCCCCGCTTCGTCATAGGCAAACGAGATTTCGCCGACGGGGCTATCCTGATGGTTTTCCGATGCCCATGGCCCGAGATCAAGACGACCCCATGGCTTGAGCGTTGTTCTCACACTGGCACGGTCGAGTGTCATAGTGGTCTCCTTGATCTTGCCGCTAAGATCGGGGTGACCTGAGATCGGATTGTCTTTTACTGTCGCTCCTGCGTTGTCGGTACGTCGGGTCGGAAGGCGAGATCGCTCAAGGGGGCAATAGACGGCGCCAGTGTCCTTTCAAATTCCTCCCGCGACACAGGCCAAGCCTCGGTGCGCCAGTTGGAGCTTAGGAGCAGAGTCATCGTCGTATGATAAGCCTGCCATGTGACATCAACAGGCTCCTCGTCAATCTGTAGGTCGAAGATGCCTGGTGGATGAGGTTGGGCCATCCTGAGAAGCTGCAAGGACCTTCCGCAATCGTTTCTCCTCAACCTGACCGAGACGAAACCTTTTCGCAAATTCGCTCACAAGCACGGTCATCGCTGCCCCTGGTTTGAGCAGATTTGGCTATGATGATGCACGATCGTATCCTTTCAGGATCACGGTATGCTCAACGAAAATGCGCGAGATCCAGCGTGATTGTGCTGGATCGAACCTTCGAATAAGCAGAGGTCGCAGCTTTCAGAATCCGCGGCCGCAACGCATCGAACGCCGTCAGGTAATCTGCCTCGCTGGCGTTTCGATGCGATTTCTCGCAGGCCAAGACTTCGGTCGCCACATAGAATTTGATCTCGAACATCCCGTCGTATCCGGTGAAACGGACACAGCGATTTCTATCGTCAAAACTACGAGCTTGGTTTGGGAAGGAGATTCCCATCAGCGCCCACCCTCATCTTGCCACCGATCAACAGCGCTATCCTTCGATTGGGGATCAAGGCTTACTCGTGTCGACGACTGTTTGCGGTTGGCGAGAGAATGCAGGAGAGCCGATTCGGTCCTCACACCGTTGCGGAACGCGGCTGAGAGGAAGAGCGAAGCGTCACGTTTCATGTCGGAACTCGCGTCCGACTGAGATCCCCGGAGGCCGGCGGACCTTAAGACTTCCCTGACCAGCTTGAAGCCGGCGGATTCGACATGCGGTGCTGCTGGATTGGAAGACATTACATCCTCCTTTGTTGGGGCAAGGTTTTGCACCCTTGATGACAGCGCCCTAGAGACGAGCCGTCACTAACACCTTAAGTCGTGCTGAAATCTTGGATTACAAGGGACAAAAAGGTGCGGGGCATTTTCCAGGACTGGTTACTGCTTTGCTGGACAATCCGAAGGTGAAGAAAGTTCTGCCGTGACAGAGCGAAGAGACAGCGAGCCAGAAATTCAACTCCAATCGAGGGGAAGAGCGATAAGCTGAACCTATACGCGGCGTAATCTTCTGCCGTCCCATTTGTTGTGAGCTTCGGCCCAATGCGAATACGTTACGAAAGCCGTTGTCGCCTTCTCCCTCGCTCCTTATCGCGACGGATTGACCCTTGAGCAACTAGACGATGTCACCGGGTCCTGCGGTCACCCTGCCGTCGCTGGCAGACTCGGACTGTCGCCCCTCCAGGAAGTTGATCGTGTCATCCACGGCCATTGTCGAGGCGGCCTTGATTTCCTGGCCGAAGAAACACCATCGGAGGTGCCTCTGGATATCAATCTCGGCGAAGGTGCGGACTTCCGGGTTGCCGCAGTGCTGTCGAAGCGCAAGATCTCGTTTGTTTTCGCGGCCGGTTACGACCGGGAAACAATCCCAGCAGAATCCTCATCTATAATATGCCTGTAAAAATCGCTTCGCCTATAATCCAGGCGTTTGGTCCGGATCTCTTGACATAGCCTGCATCGTGCGAGGACGAGGCTTGCGTAGTCAGGTCCGCACGGCCAGACGCACGCCGGCTCAAGTGGGGGGGACGGGGCCGCCGAGGCCGCACTATTCCGTTATGGCAGACCGTTTCGTCGGAAAGCGTATTGCCCGATCTCGGCACGATGTGATTGGGCCGGCGCCGGACATGAGCCGGGTCCTGGCAGCGATCGAGACGGCTGAAATCGCCTTAGGCTGGTGGAAAGCAACGTGCCCTTTGCCTTCGTGACCGGTTACGGCTCAGGGCGGGATCCCCGCCAGGTTCAGCACCATCGTTCGCATTGAGAAACCCGCGGATAGCCATTGTCCGTGCGATCGAAACGAGCAGCCACGTCCGGTAGTCCGCCATGCTTCAAGGCGTCAGAGCCGTGCCCTTGCCGGAACTTCAAAGAGCCGCCCTGTTAGCCCAGTCATCATCGAGGACGTCCGTACGTCAAAGAACAACGATGAACGGCAGCCAAAATGAGCGCTTGATGTGGGCGACCTGCGCTCGATCGACGTCGAAATCTTTCATCGGCAATGCTAGTGGAGTTCGTCGACCGTAAGTAAGTGGACGGATACGCAAATACTCGGTGGTCACTCCCTTGTTGCTGACGAGCGCTTCCGCCATGCACCGCTCGGCCAGAGCCTAACGTCGTCTCGCCCACAGCGGCTGGCAGAAGCTCGACCGGCAACGGATCTAGTTCCTTCCCTTGGGCGCATCTAACCTGTCCGGCACCGTACAACATGGAACAACGCCGGCCCCTTTCGCAGCTAGCTTGTCGACGGTCCGTGAAACGCATGTCGACGGGAGTAGCCCCAAGCTGCGGTCATTACATCTTGTCCTCCTTTGATTGGGCCGAAGGGAGCCACCCCTTGATCGGCAGCGCCCGTCTCGCCGTCTGTCGAGACGTAAAACAGGCGCCTATATTCCGCTTGCCCAAGGCAAACGCAACGAACGCAGCGCGGGGGACAATTTGAGCTTTCGTGCGGAGTTGCTGGGGCAAAGGCGCGAGGCGCGGGCTCTTCCCGGCTCATTCAGCGATGACAACTAACCTGGCGGCCGCGATAGTACCGGCCCCGAATTAGAATCTACTTTCGTCCCCTTGTATGATATAGTCTCTCATGACCTATTCCCGGAATGACTTGGAACTCGCGCGCCGGCAAGTGATTATCGACCGGCAGATGATTTGCTCTCAGCAGAGCCTGATCGACGGAGTGCTGACCCGCGGTGAGCCCGCCGGGCTAGCCCGCGAAAGGCTGGCCAGGTTGACAGAGGATCTACGAAACCATTGCTTCCATCAGGATCTAATTCAGGCGTGGGTCCGATTGGAACGCTGAGCCTGCGCACTCGGGCCGGTTGACGGGTTTTCCGTCTTTTTCACTCCGCAGCCTTCTCGTCAGGCTCCTCGGCACGTCTCTCCGCTTCTCGGCTGGCAATCTTCCGGCTGTGATCGGTCCGCGCCTGCTCAAGTTCCCTCATTGTAGGTAGATCCCCAGCCAGAGTCTTTTTACCGGCCGCGGCGTTTCCACGCTTTGTGAACCCATGCCGCGGCTTCTTTGCGTGTTCGTAAGCTACGCGGGTTCCCTCAGCTGGAAAGACGGTGTCGGTGCGTGCGGCGACGGCATGGGCGATCAACTCCTTGGCCGAGGGATTGCCGTCCGCGCGTTGGCCGTTGGCGCCGAAGTCGTGGCGATCGCGGGCAGTAAAGCGCCTGGAGTTGTTATGCTTCGACATTTAGGTTCCCTTTATTTTATTATGAGGTCACGAGCCTGGCCTATACGCAGCGACGCCCTTGCGAGTCAGGCCTTCTGCTTGTCTGAGCGCAGGTTCATCATGTCGTCGGTCATCGGTGGTGTCCCTCAGGTTGGTCATAAGCAACCCGACCCTACCGGAAATCACCGATGGCTATGAAAAATCCAGCTACACCACGTTGTTGCGCAAGCAGATCTCGAATGGTCGTTGCGGCACCATTCATATGTCCGACCCAGACGGATTCAAGCGGTGAGATGCAACCCCAATCGCGCAAGGTATTTAGAAGCTGATTATAGTTTCGAACCTTCCGAAGGTCGTAACTTATCAAATAGGGGGCTGCCATGATGGTCTCCGAACTAGTTGCATAAGAAACTGGTCATGCACGCGGTGAGCCGGCAAGCCATCGCCCGCCATCGCGAGTACCGTCATCTTTCCCGGTGGGCGCGACATGATGGCAAGCGGTAATAGAGGTCGCGGAGCTGATATTCACCCGAGGAAGAGTTTTGACCGTGGTTGAGGGCCGCGCTCCACGCCTCCGCGTTTTATCGCTGGTTTCCTCAAGTAGTTGCTTCAACAGGCGTTCAGGAAAGTCCTTATGGTCGGGGCTTTCAAGTTGGCGTGAGGTGCCGACCCCTCAGAACAACGATCACAGAAACTGCTCCCGCAGCCAGGGCTTTGGGCCTACAAATGCCCATTCTTACGGTTATCGATCATTCAAAATACGCTATGATATGGCCGGTGAACGCCAAATTGATAGTGACTGACAAAGACGCGCAGGGAACGTTGCCCTAATGGCCGTGCCACACTGGTGAGGTTTTGATGTCGGAACGAATGTCCGAACGCGCCAAGCGCGATATCGACGCCATCTTGGAGCGGCTCTACAAGGTTTCCCCGGAGTTGGACAAGATTGCCGCCGATTGCGAGAGAGCTTTGCGGCTAAACGTTGAAGCCAAAGGCGACTATATTTCACCACGAACCGTGCAGGCGTTTGCAGAGATGCGCAACGCAGTTGGCATGCTGTACGGCTCCGCGCGGAGTGCGATGGAGGAAGCCGATAGGTTCTTTAAACCGAAGCGGCAGGGCTGATCTCGATGCGGGTGCTCAACAGACTGCCGACGGTACCGCGCCTACGTAAAGCAGCCAGATTCGTTTTCAACGCCTCCGCTGTACCCGCTACTTCCTTCCTTACTAAGCCGCATCGGGAGGCTCTCATGATCCTGTCCCTGTCAGGTGTCCGAAAATCCTACCCCATTACCGAGAGAGAAATTGAGACACTGAATTGGATCTCAAGAGCCTACAGAGCCGTATGCTGACAATGTCGCTTTGAAACTTTTTCTAGGGGCTGTCATTCAATTGCATTACCACGCCATTGATGTTGGAGATAGCCATGGCTGCAAACGCACTCGTTCAAACCCGTATAGATGCCGAAGTTCGTGACCGAGCTTCGGCGGTGCTTGAAAGCATGGGTCCTACAGTATCCGATGCGGTTCGTATCCTGCTCACCCGGACTGCCAACGAGGGAGCACTGCCACTTGAACTTCTTTCGGGCAGTGAAGCACACGACACCTGGTTTCGGGCCAAGGTTCTCGAAGCGTTGAACGACACTCGACCGGATCTGTCGGACGACGAGGTTGAGGCGCATTTCGCCGAACGTCGAGCAGCCGCCCGTCTCAAAGCTAGTGCAGTCAAATCGTGAAACTGACTTGGTCTGCATTTTCGCTGTCCGATCGCGACGCCATCTTCACATATAACGAGGCAGGCAATCCTACCGCAGCCGTTCTGATCGATGAACGCATCGTCACTGCGGCCCGTCGTTTGCTGGAGTTGACCAAGCCAGGCGCTACATACATGGGCCAGGTGGCAGCTTAGCCCGATCGCCTTTTTGGCCATTGAGGTCAGACAGATTGCGAGGTTCGAGGGTGATGACGAAACAGTTGATCGGCATTCTGTAAATCCTGACTAAAAGCGGGCTTCGTGCCCGAAGAAGCTATTTGGAAACAGAATGTGCGAATCTCATTAGGGCTTGGCTGCAACAGCAGCCCACTCGCGAGAGGCCGGATACATTTACGCAAACTGCAATCGTCAGAACCTAAAATCCTTGCACGGACGAGGCGGACCATACATTTTTTGACAGTACGTCCTGCAGCATGGCCTTGTCCAGCGATAGGTCGGCGACGATCCGCTTCAGCTTGGCATTTTCCTCTTCGAGCTGGCGAAGACGCTTCATCTCCGAGGGCATCAGGCCGGCTATTTTTTGCGCCAGTTGTGAAAGGTCGCGTCCGAAATTCCTGCCTTGCGGCAGACCTCACCGCTCGGCGTCCCATCCTCTGCCTGCTTCAACACAAACGCGATCTGCGCTTCCGAAAACTTCGAGGCCTTCATCGAATTCTCCTCTTCTTCCCATCAGGGAGCATAAGTGGAAAATTTCAGTTCCAAATGGCCTAATTTATTGGGGGCACGTCATAGAATGGCCGCTCGCTGACGGACAACATCGCTGATATGATGTTTTCCATCGCGACAAATACCCCGATCGGAAGTGGAATCGGCAAGCAATCCGTCACATCGAAACCTTCGAGGAAATTTCCTTACGTGCCTGAGGTGATCTGACTTCGCGACCAGCCTTGCCGGTTTCTTCCGCGCGGCTACAGACTGAACTCATTGACATTTTCTGACGACCGATCACTCGATCATCAGCATGGCCACAAAGAAAGCTCGCCCTCGAATGAGGGCGAGCCATTGCCATCTACAGGAGTGGAATTCTGTATCGATGGGTGAGGCCGATCCGGCAGGGAACCGAACCGACCTCCTTCTTCTGAATTGGAGGTCACCAAAGCAGAAGCCTGTGATGAAAAACCCCAGGATGCGATCCCGGGGTTTTCAATGTTCAGATTAGAACGAACGCTGCAGGCGGAAGTAGCCCGTCGTGACGTCGTCGCCATCTTCCGGATCCAGGTACTGGACAGAAGCCTTGGCGTAGAAGTTGTCAACGATCTGGTAGTCAACCGTCAGGCCGACCTTCCAGGCATCGCCGAGACCGTCGAAGTCGTCCGGAACCACAGCATCTGAGCCAATGGAGCCCAAATAGTTGCCATAGTATTGAACACCAGGAGTGATCTTCAGCTTGTCGGTTGCCTTGATGGCATATTCGGCAGCAACTGCCCATTCAGCATTCGCGTAATAGGAGTTCGGGCCGCTGGAGTAGACAGCAGCGAGGCCGAGCGTGCCCGGACCAATTTCAGCCGTACCCATAGCGCGGATTGCGCCGTCTTCATTGTCGAAGTCCCAGCCGCCGGTGATCTGGTAGCTGAAGGCGCCAGCCGTGCCGCCGATGCCGAAGGCAACGCCGACATTGTTCGGGTCTTCACCGACCTGAAAAACACCATCTTCCAGTTCGTCGACGCTCAGACCAGCGTAGAAGGAGCCGGTTTCGTACTGATAACGGATCGAGTTATGAAGGGTAACCGGAGAACCGATATCGTCCGTCTCGCCGGAGAGACCATCGTCCCACCAGGAGTAGAAGAGACCAGCGCGGAAGCCAGCAACGTCGAGGTAGGCGGAGTCGAGGATCGTGTCCTGGTCCGTTGCGTTGTCGGCATTGGCCTGGAGAACGATAACCCCGGTGAGCGGACCGTATTCGGTGTCGCTCTTGGCCGTGAACTGAACCTGACCACGGGTTACAGCATCCCAGCTCGAGTCGTTGGTGGAGCTGTCGCCGCCGGCGTTCGGGCCGACGTTAACTTGGAAACGAATGTAGCCTTCGATCTTCAGGCAGGTTTCCGTGCCCGGGATGTAGAAGTAGCCGGTGCCGTAAGCGTCGCAGACGCGAACGTACTCAACCGGTTCCGGCTCGGCAGCGACGATTGCGTCTGCTGCGAATGCCGGTGCAGCCACGAGGGCAGCTGCGGAACCGAGCAACATCATACGAATATTCATGGAAAACTGATCTCCTAAGTCCGGGCGCATGTCTTGGAAGAAACACCCCGCTGATAAAACCCGATGTAATCGGTACCGGCAATCTACGTCGAAACCGCTTGACATCAAGGCAGCCGTGGAGGGTTCGCTCGCCGCTCGATGACGAAAATGAAACTCATGTGACAGGAAAGCAACAGCCATAAAGCCAATGGTCGTTTGATCGCATCGCACAGGTCAAGCCCGTTCGTCCAGATTTTGTGTGAGGATAATCACCGACCGGGAGCGCGGTTGTTTCCGCGGTCGGCAGGAGCCGCCGCATCATGGTCTTCGCAGGATGGCCCTCCTGTGCTCAGCACGCAGTTTTAGGAACTGCATCCAATCTAAACGGAATGACCAGACCCACGTCCGCGGCAGGGACCTCTCACGCGACGATCGTGACGCGCAGAATTTCTGACTTTTAGGGCCTCGGATTATACGGGAACGACAACCAACCGGTTGAATGGCTCTTCCATCTTCAGCATCCTGTGCATGATGACGGCCAACTTACGCGCCACTGCAACGGCGGCACGCTTGATACCGAGACACTCTCGAAGCCTGAGCCCCCAATCCTTGAGGCCACTGTCATTTCGGGACTTGGTCCGCGTGAGCATCACCATCGACGCTTCGTAGAGAAGGCTTCGCAAGTGGCTATCTCCACGACGGGAGATGTGGCCGTCGTAATCGATTTCTCYGGATTGATATCGTCTCGTGGTCAATCCGAGCCAGGCGCCGACAGAGCGAGATCGCTTGAAGTTGTCCGGATCTTCAATCGCGGATGAGAACGACAGCGAGGTGATGGCGCCGATACCCGGGATCGTCATCAGTAATTTGGCTGCCTTGCTGTTGCGCGCCGCTGCCAGCAACTCCCGGTCCAAGTTGACAACATGCTTGCGGGTGTCGCGCGATGCATCGACCAGAGGTAATTCACCTTGGCCAGATTGTCGTTTCCGGCGAGCAGTTCTCGAACGTGCCCCTCAAATACCTGGCCTTTGCTCCTTGGCACGATGAGGCCAAACGTCTTCATCACACCACGGATTTGGTTGCTGAGCTGGATCGACATGCCCGAGACCTGCTTGCGAACCCAGTGTACATAACGATTCCTTTCGAAAGCAATCGTTGTGGTTGCCGCGATACCTTGCGGGATGAGATCGAGGTTTTGAGAAGAAATCCGAAAGGAGCACAAGGCTCTGGAACGACGTCACAAGCAGTGGTCGATAAAAACTATACAAGCTCAACCTCTGGTTCTACGATTTGGTGCGCAAATCGACGATTCTACGGTGGGAGCGATGAGTCTCCGCCCTGCCGTTCACGACGAAGTCAATATGCATGCACAGCACCGGAGAGGCGGTTACCTAGAAGAAATTCGCCTTGCCCACCGCGTCGTTGTCTGAAACGCGCGTGTAGTCTCTCGCAAGATCAGAGGTCGATCAACGCGATCCCGAGGTCCTGCTGTTTCTTACGGCGAAATCCCTCAGCGCTTTCCCTGATGATGATCTCAAGGGTCGGATGAACAATGCCTTTCAAGAAGTGCCCGCCTTTTGTGGATCCGTCCGGAAAGCCGAGAACGACATGCATGTGGAGACTGGGCTTTCCATCGTCGCCGATTGCAATATCGCCGATCGCGCTGAGCACCTCAGTCTGGTCATCAACAGGTATTTCCCGGTAGCTTTTCGTTGCGAAGTCGAAAAAGCCTAGCATGGCGCTCCGGAAGGCGCCAATCGCGGTCAGGGATGCCCCGCCGATCTCATGTTTTTCGGCAAACCGGGTAATGGCCGCGAACGCCTCTTCACCATTATCGAGCACGACTACAAAATTGCGCTCCCGCCATGGGTCGCTCTCGGCAAGTTCCTTGCTCTTCATTTAGATCTCCGATTTGTTATCGCTTATCCCAAACGGCCCCAGGCTGCATGCCACTCGATGCCCTCTACAAGCTCGACGAAAATGGGCTTGTGGTCGTCATTGTGGGAGTCGGCCAGTTTGAAGGCTGCCTCGGGCTCCATCTCCTCGCCCGGGAAGATCGTGTCGTCGGTTCCGGCGTCTGCGATCTTGCGTACATATCCCCGGACCTGGTCGCCGGAATGGTAGAATTTAATGACCAACGATCCCGCGAGCGCTGCGCCCGGAACATACCGCTGATAGTCAGCGCGTTCCGCCGTTGCCGATGCGTCGGCCTCCCCTGCTTTATACCAGTGCGCAAGGTCCTGGCCCTCCGGGCGTCCTTCATTCTCCCAGATCTGATAGGCCCGCAGCCTGCGTGCCTCTTCGTCGATCGGGGCTCTCTGCGGCTGCTCGACGACCTTCAGAACCACTTTTCCGCGGATATGCTTCTCCTTGAGCGCGGCCTGCGCCTCCGCCACTTGGCGAAGTCCGAAGGTGGCGTCGACAACGACCTTCACCTTGCCTTGGTCGATCAGGGCGGCGATTTCCTGCAGTTGGGCGCCGCTTGGCTGGGCCGTATAGCGACTAACGCGGATATTCAGTCTTTTGGCCTTCCGTTTGTCCGGTTCCTGAAGCGTTGAAATCAACGCTCCACCAGGCTTGACGACGCTGAAGCTGCGCTCCTGCGTCTCGCCGCCGATAAGATCGAAAACAAGATCCACGGGCTCAGCGCGATTTTCGAACTTTTCGGCTTTATAGTCGATGACCTGGTCCGCTCCGAGATCGCGTACGAATTCCGTATCATCCGAGGACACTGTGGTTGCGACCCAGGCACCTTTCGCCTTGGCGAACTGAATGGCGAAATGACCGACACCGCCGGCACCGCCATGAACAAGGACGCGCTGGCCGGGCTGGAGACCGCCATGATCGAAGAGTCCTTGCCAGGCGGTGATACCAGCGAGCGGTACGGCAGCTGCAGCGATCGTGCCCAGTGAACGCGGCGTGGCGGCGACCTCGTCTACCCGTGCGAGGACGAACTCCTCGTATCCTCCGTGTTCTGGCGACAGGAATGCAAAGACCTCATCGTCAAGCTGGAAACTGGAAACGTCTTCGCCTTTGGCTTCGATACGACCGCTGACGTCCCGCCCAAGCACATAGGGGAGATCTCTTTCGGTCACCACCGGATACCTGCCTTCCCGCATCTTGGCATCGACCGGATTGACGCTTGCGGCGAAGACTTTGATGAGCACTTCGTTCGCGGCAGGTGCCGGCCGGTCGATTTCCTCGATCGCCATCACTTCCGGTCCGCCGAAACGATGAATACGGACAGCTTGCATGATGAGGTTCCTCTCAAAATACGGACACGACGATGTCTTATTGGTTGTCTGGGATGGCGACGCTGAGCACCCCAAGCGTCGTTCTAGCCTTTCGGCTCCCTGCCGAAATCCTTGCGCAATTCATCCTTGGCCCGATCGAGCGTGGCCAATCTTGATTTCGACAGATGCTTGCCGGCGCGATTGATGTAAAAACTGAGCATCGACATGGCGGACTGGAAAGGACTTGCCTTGCGGCGGTCGCTCTGTTCGGACGATTTTTTCAGGGAATCCGCAATCTTCTTGGCGCTGCGCTGCTTGAACACGCCTTGCTTCAGGTCCATTGCGTCACTGTTGTCGGTCACATCCTGGGACCATTTCTGCTTGGATTTCTTTTTTGGCACGACTGTTCCTCCACCAAAGAGAACGGCGCCCCTTTTGAACGGCGCCGGGTCCTATCAGTGATGAGCGTGGTGTTCGTTGCGTTTGCGGGTTGCCGCAGCTTTTTTGGCTGATGCAGACCGCTCCTCCTTCGTGCGTGACGCGGCGGCCGCCCCACCCTTGCGTCCGCCCTTTTCGGAGGAAGCGTGGTTTTCCTTATGCCCGCGACCGGAACCGGACCTTTTGCCACCGCCGCTTTCCTTGTTGACGGTAGCCCATGCACGGCGCTCGGCTTCCTTTTCCGAGACGCCGCGATCTTCGTAGCTTTCCTCGATGTGTTCGGCCTTGCGTTTCTGCTTGTCGGTATAAGCGGATTTGTCACCTTGTGGCATGGAACATCTCCTGTTGTTTCGATGAAGCAAGGAAAACGATACCCGGTTTACAAAGTTCCTGAACGAAACCGGGCCGTTTGTAACGGAAGATCCCTGAGATCGTCGCGATTTTGACTCCCGACGGCAGGCTGGTCCTATCGGTTCGAGACGCCGCCCCGCCATTGAGGAGAAGCGCGTTTGCGCTTGCGTCGCCATGGAACCATTTTCCGAACCAGTGAACGTTTCCTTGGAGAGCCGACCCTCAGCGGTTTCCAGGCAGAATCTGACCCTGCCGAAGGTCGTCGATCGACTGGTCCTGAGGCCTCCTGTCGCCTGCAGGTCGGCCGCCTTCAGAAACATCGCGCTGATGACCTGTCGGAAGTACGTCTTCGACGACGTCGTCGGGCAGTTCCTCCGTCAGCTCATAGGCGCGGACGCGAGGCGACGTCGCCTCGGTACTGCGAGCATACCGACCGACGCCCGTCGCAGCACCGGCAGCGGCGTCCGCCTGAAATACGCCATCCTTCGTCGCGACCGCCGATCGGTCGCGTCCGGCCGTCCAGCCTTCTTCGCGCCGGAGATCGGCTCGCTCATCCATGTCGATGGAACCTTCGTCGTCGAGAATATCGTGGGCTGTGTCGTAATTGCCCCGGTCGACGGAGGCGGAGACTAGGCCGTAAACCCATAAATTGTCTTGGCGTTTTTCGCGCGGCGTGATTCAAGGCTTCCGAATAGGAGCTACGATGACGCGCCGCCGCTACGAACTCACGGACCATGAGTGGTCAATCATCTCGCCACTGCCTGCTGCCGAACAAGCCTCGGG
>NZ_JBFTME010000029.1:0-57107 GCF_056396805.1 Rhizobium sp. 05N49 | reverse complement strand
AAGAGGCCAAGCCGGATCATCCAGGCCGGCCTGATCCCGCCCTTGTGATAGGGCAGCACGAAGCGCAAAGGCCAGATGATATGCGGGGCCATGGCCCAGAGGATCTCGCGCTCCATCAGCGATTCCCGCACCAGGCGGAACTCGTAATGCTCGAGATAGCGCAATCCGCCATGGATGAGCTTGGTGGCACCCGACGAGGTGCCGGAGGCGAAATCGTTCATCTCCGCAAGCGCCACCGTATAACCACGACCCACGGCATCGCGCGYTATCCCGCAGCCGTTGATCCCGCCACCAATGACGAAAATATCGTGGATTCGGCCCATATTCCCCCCGTTCGAGCCAAGACAGCGCAACAGTTCCCCCGACCGTTGCGAAAGTGAGGGTGATTAAATCGAAAATTTTCCGAATGTCAAACGAATGTTATTGGCCGTAAAAATCAGCGGTTAGCTTTCGCTGCTTCGATCAGCACGACACCGCTCTGCTGACAGATATTGCGGATGGAGGGCGAATCGCATTGGTCGGTAATGAAGGTATGGACCTGCGAAATCTGGCCGATCCGGACAGGCGCAGTGCGCTCGAACTTGGTTGAATCCGCAACCAGGATAACGTGTCTCGCATTGGCGATGATAGCCTGCGCCACCTTCACCTCACGGAAATCGTAGTCGAGAAGCGCGCCATCCGGATCGATCGCCGACGCTCCGATCACGGCATAATCGACCTTAAACTGGCGGATGAAGTCGACCGCCGCCTCGCCGACGATGCCGCCGTCGGACTGGCGCACCACGCCGCCGGCGATCACCACCTCGATATTGTCGATCAGTCGCAATCTATTGGCAACATTGATGTTATTGGTGATCACCATCAATTCGTGATGATCCGAGAGCGCTTCTCCGACAGCTTCCGTGGTCGTGCCGATATTGATGAAAAGCGAACTGTTGTTGGGAATGAGATCAGCGGCAGCCACACCGATCGCCTGTTTCTCCATCGCGGCGATCTGGCGCCGTGCATCGTAGCGGACATTTTCCGTCCCGCGCGGGAAGGTTGCGCCTCCGTGAATGCGGGTCAGGAGCTGTGCATCGCAGAGATCGTTCAGATCCTTGCGGATCGTCTGCGGTGTCACGGCAAACTGCGCCGCCAGATCATCGACCAGCACCCTGCCCGACGATCTCGCAAGTGCGATGATCTTCTCCTGGCGATCCGACAGAAACATGCGCCCTCCCTTCGTTTCGCTTTCATCTTTAGCGAAACTTCGCCTCAAGGCAAAGCGATCGATACTGGTGCGATCCTCCGGATCAATCCGACCGTTCACTGCTTTCGAACATGAACCAGTGCTGAAATCCCTTTGGATATTGCAAAGCCCGCCCCGCCTCTGCCTTGTTGCGCGCTTAACGTATTATGCGATTCGCTATCCGCGACGGGGCGGAGCATGCACGAGGGACAAAAGGAGAGTTCGATGACAGACGCCAAGAGCGGCATTACGGGACTACGGCCGCAGATCACGGTGATTGGCGTCGGCGGAGGCGGTGGAAACGCGATCAACAATATGATCGCCGAAAAACTGGCGGGCGTCGATTTCATCGCCGCAAATACCGATGCCCAGGTGCTGGCGACCTCCAAGGCGACGCGCCGCATCCAGCTCGGCGCGCATGTCACCGAAGGTCTCGGCGCCGGCTCCCTGCCGGAAGTGGGCCGCGCGGCTGCCGAAGAATCGCTCGACGAGATCATGGACCACCTGAGCGGCTCGCATATGTGCTTCGTCACGGCCGGCATGGGCGGCGGCACCGGCACGGGTGCGGCACCGGTCATTGCGCATGCCGCCCGTGCAGCCGGCATCCTGACGGTCGGCGTCGTCACCAAGCCCTTCACCTTCGAGGGCAATCGCCGCATGAAGATGGCCGAAGCCGGCATCGAGGCGCTGCGCCAGGCAGCCGACACCGTCATCGTCATTCCCAACCAGAACCTCTTCCGCATCGCGGACGCCAAGACCACCTTCGCCGATGCCTTCATGACCGCGGACCGCGTGCTTTATGCCGGCGTGGGCTGCATCACCGATCTCATCGTCAAGGAAGGCCTGATCAATCTCGACTTCGCCGATGTGAAGTCCGTCATGCGCGGTATGGGCCGGGCCATGATGGGCACGGGCGAGGCTGAGGGCGAAGCACGGGCGATGAAGGCGGCGGAAGCTGCAATCGCCAACCCACTGCTCGACGATATCTCGATGAAGGGCGCCAAGGGTGTGCTGATCTCGATATCAGGCGGTTCCGACATGACCCTCTTCGAGGTCGACGAGGCCGCAAGCCGGATTCGCGATGAAGTCCAGGACGACGCCGAAATCGTCGTCGGCGCAATCTTCGACCGCGGCCTCGACGGCAAGTTCCGCGTCTCCGTCGTTGCGACCGGGCTCGAAGGCGCCGGCCCCGTCGCAACCGTGCCGAACTTGGCCGCAGGGCAGGTCTCGAACCGCACGCTGCAGTAGATCGATAAGATCGCCTGACCGCCACGCAGATCCTCGCAGCGGTGACGAACAACTGAGAGAGATAGGATTGACCGCCGCCGGTGCGGCATCCTGGCTCTCTCAGCACCAACGTGATGAAGTTCTAAGCGCCGTTAGCGCAGAATCATGTCGGACGCCTTCTCGGCAATCATGATCACCGGGGAGTTGGTGTTACCGGAGACGATCGTCGGCATGACCGAAGCGTCGACAATGCGCAAAGCGCCCACGCCATGCACTCTCAACTGTTCGTCGACGACAGCCATGCTGTCACGCCCCATCTTGCAGGTTCCAACCGGGTGGAAGATCGTGGTGGCGATGTCCCCAGCGCGGCTGATCAATTCATCATCGCTTTGAAATTCCTTGCCAGGAAGCATCTCCTGCGGCCGGAACTTCGAGATGGCGCTCGTCTGCATGAGACTGCGGGCATGGCGGATGGATTTTGCAGCAAGGATGCGATCTTTGCTGGTCGAGAGGTAGTTGGGCTTGATCTCGGGAGCTGCGGACGCATCCGACCCGGCAATGTGGACCGTCCCCCGGCTCTCCGGTCTCAGGTTGCAGACCGATACAGTCACCGCGGGATAGCGGTGCAGCGGTTCGCCGAGCCTGTCGGTGCTGAGTGGCTGCACATGATATTCGAGATCGGCGGTCGCGACTGCCGGGTCGCTCCTTGCGAAAATACCGAGCTGACTTGGCGCCATCGAGAGCGGGCCGGAGCGGCGTAGCGCATATTGCAAGCCCATGCCCGCACGGGCGAAAAGATTGTGGTAGAGCTGGTTCAACGTCTTTGYCCCCTCGATCCGGAAAACCGTCCGGATCTGAAGGTGGTCCTGCAGGTTCTCGCCGACGCCGTGAAGCGCGTGAGCCACGTCGATATTGACGGAGGACAACAAATCCGGGCGGCCAATCCCGGAAAGTTCCATGATTTTCGGCGAGTTGATGGCACCGGCCGAAAGGATGACTTCACGACCGGCATGCGCGACATGGATCTGCCCGTTCAAACGGAAGCGGACTCCGGTTACACGACGTCCGCCGAGCACCAGCCGCTCCGTTTCCGCTCCGGTCAGCACGCGAAGGTTAGGGCGCCGCATTGCGGGGCGCAGAAATGCCTTGGTGGTATTCCAGCGAACGCCGCCACGCTGATTGACCTCGAAATAGCCCGATCCCTCGTTGTCACCGCCGTTGAAATCATCGGTCTTGGGAATACCGAGCTCTTCGGCTGCGTCGCGAAAGGCATCCAGGATCGGCCAGGAAAGTCGCTGCCGTTCCACGCGCCATTCGCCGCCTGCCCCGTGCATGGCAGAATTGCCGCGGTAGTTATCCTCGGATTTGAGAAAATAGGGAAGCACGTCATCCCATCCCCAACCTTCGTTGCCCGCCTGACGCCAGCCATCATAGTCGGCGGCCTGCCCCCGCATGTAGATCATGCCATTGATCGACGAGCAGCCGCCAAGCACCTTGCCGCGCGGATAAGGAAGCGACCGACCGTTCAACCCAGCCTCGGCGGCGGTGCGCATCATCCAGTCGGTACGCGGATTTCCCATGCAGAAGAGATATCCGATCGGCACATGCACCCAGTGATAACGATCGCTGCCGCCGGCCTCGAGCAAGAGGACGCGGTTGGCCGGATTTGCCGACAGCCGATTGGCAAGAACGCATCCAGCCGAGCCTGCCCCCACGATGATGAAGTCGTAAGAGCCCGCGTCGGCAACCGCTTCCGTTGAAGGCCCGCTCACGCCGCTGCTCCTGCAACTTCGGTTTTCGCCGACACGAGCCGCCGCCAGATCGGAGCCATTGCCTCGGCGATATCGCGATAGAGGCCATAGCGGCGCGCGTAATGGTCTTCCAGGCGTTTGTCAGGGATGTAATTGCGTTCCATGCGAACCATCGAGGCGGCGCCGGCCTCGAACGACGGAAAGACGCCGGCCCCGGTTCCCGCCGCAATCGCGGCCCCGAGCGCGCCCGTTTCTCGTGAGCGGGCGATCGAAACCGGCACGCCCAGAACATCGGCGAATATCTGCGGCCAGACCAGGCTTCGCGAGCCTCCACCGGAAAGTACGGCTTCGTCGAATGTTGCCCCGGCACTGCGCATGGTCTCGACGTGTTGACGATGGCCGAAAGCGACGCCTTCAAGGACCGCTCGCACCAGATGGCCCTTCGTGTGCCAGCCAGCAACGCCATAGAAGCCGGCACGGGCATTGCCATCCTGCTGCGCGCCATACAGGAACGGATGATAGAGCGGATCGTCGGCGCCGGGCTCGACGGCAGCGGCGAGCGCCGCACAATGATCGAAAGGCGAGCGCCCGTCAGGCGAGGCGTCGGGGAAAAACTCCCGCACCAGCCATTCGAGGTTCGCAGCCGACGTGGCGCTGGACTCGATCGCCATGTATCGCTCGCGGTCGAATGTGGACGACATGAAGACAGGCCCGGCCAGTTGCGGCGCATCGATAATCACCTGATTGATGCTCCAGGTCCCGGCGATGATCGAGGCAGCACCCGTCCGGGTCACGCCGGAACCGATCGCCGAAGCGACGACATCGAACAGGCCGCCGATCACAGGTGTACCGACGGCAAGACCCGTCTGCGCGGCCGCCGCGGCCGTAACGTGACCTGCGATGTCCGAGCTCTCGAGCAATCGTGGCAGCATCGCCAGGCAATCGCCGAGGCCATAGGCATCCATCAAGGTCTCGCTGTAGCGGCGGTTGGCAACGTCAAGCAGGCCGCAGCCCGTCATGTCGGACACCTCGCTGACGCGGGCATCCGTCAGGCGGTTGACGATGAAATCCTTGCAGAGGAATACAGTGCCGATCCTGCCGAAGATCTCCGGCCGGTGGCGTTTCAGCCAGGCAAGCAGCGTCGGCGTCTGCGATGGCCAAGGGCGCTGCCGACCGATCGGATGGGTGCGATCACCGATTCCCTGTGTCTGCCATTCCTCGACCAGAGCCGCAGCGCGCGTGTCGAGCGACTGGATGCCGAGCAATGGTTCACCCTCGCGATCAAGCGCGTAGAGACCGTTACCATGTCCTGCGCAGCCGATCGCGATAATCTCCTCGGGCCGGATGCGGGCCTGCTCGATGCAGCTGCTGATGACCTGACGTGCATTCGTCCACAATTCGTCCAGGCCACGCTCGACATGGCCGGGGCATGGCATGCGGCTGTGCCCCTCGGCTGACGCGGCAGCGACCTCGTTGCCCTGCCGGTCAAAGATCACCGCCTTGATCACGGTGTTGCCAGCATCAAGCCCCAACAGATAATTTCCCATGCAGAACTCCTCCCCAGGTTCAGCAACTATTTTCAATCGTGCTCGTAGAGCGCAAAGGCTTCCTCGCCAGTAGCGTCGCCATGCACGATGGCCATCAGCCCGCGCACGACTGCCCCCGGATTGGCGTGCTGATAGATGTTGCGCCCGTAGACCATGCCGACCGCCCCCTGCCGCATCAAGGCCGCAGACTTGTCGAACACGGTCCGAAGATCCTCCTTGCCGCCGCCGCGCACCAGAACCGGGCAACGCGCCGCCTCCACGACCCTGTGGAAATCTTCCGCATTGGTTGTCGGATCGGCCTTGACGATATCGGCGCCCATTTCGCGCGCAAGCCGTGTCAGGGTGACGATCTTGTCGGCATCGCCATCGACCATGTATCCACCCTTTTCCGAGACCGGCTGCATGACCAGAGGTTCGATCATCAGCGGCATTCCGTACTTGTCGCAATCGGCGCGGACACGTGCGATGTTCTGCACGCATTGGCGAAAGAGATCCGGCTCGTCAGGCAGCATGAAGAGATTGACGACGACGCAGGCCGCGTCCATCTCGAGCGCACCAATCAGCGGTTCGGCCTCGTTCTGCAGCACCGCCCACATGTCACGGTGTCGAATCCTGTTATAAGGGTTGCCCATGTCGATCCGCATTACCAGCGCCGGCTTGTTCTTGCCGGCGACATTCTGGAGCAGATCGGCCTGGCCATAGTTCATCTGGATGGCGTCCGGGCCAGCGGCCGTCAGCGCCTCAACGACCGATTTCATGTCCTCAAGGCCGCTCAGGAAGGACGGCTCGTTGCAGACGCCGTGATCGATCGCAACGTCGAGGCAGCGACCATGACCGAAGAGCCGGTTCATCCGGACTTTCATGTTGTTTCGCATTTTTTGCTCCTTTGTTCGTTCCGTGCGGAAAGGCTGAGTTCGTCGACGCCGTGGCGGTCGCGCAAAAGGGTGAGGAAGCGGCTTCGCTCCGCAGCCCGCAAAGCTGGCGTCCACGCCTTCTCCGCTGCCAGAAGATCGAGGACGGCATCCGTCATCTCGAGCGACAGCGTGCCGGTGATCGCCAGCGTCGTTCGCCGGAGCAGAACGTCATCGAGATGTTCGACGGCTTCGTTCCTGATGAGGAAGAGAATTTCGCGCTCCGAATAGGCCGCCTGCGGCAGGGGTGCATCAGGCGCAGCCACGATGAAGGCCGCGATCGCTTCGGCTTCCGTCCCGTAGCGGGAGAAGAGTTCTCCCATGCGATCGCCGGAAATACCTTTTTCCCTCGCCGTCCTGGCAATCCAGTCTGCGCGATCCGGTGGGAATCGCCTGCCACCGCCAATTGGCCGCTCAGCGGTTGTTACGCGACGTGTCCTGCCGAGACGTTCCAGCGCGAGATCGGCCGCAAGTTCGCCGAACGAGCGAAACGTCGTCCATTTGCCGCCGATCATGCAGAGCACCGCCGGCCCACTGCCGGAAGTTTCCACGATGGTACAGAAATGGTCGCGCGGGATGCGACCGGTGAAGCTGTCCTTGCTCGTCGGCAGCGGGCGCACGCCCGAGAACTGAAAACTGATTTCCTCCGCCCGGATCTTGATGCCAGGCAGCACGAAGCCAAGCGATTGCAGGATATAGTCTCGCTCGTCGGCTTCGCAGCGCACGGTTTCGGGATCATCGACGCGAATATCGGTCGAGCCGACCAGCACCTTGCCGAGATAGGGAAACAGGATGCAGATCCTTCCATCCTCGTTCTCGTAGTAGATCATGTGATCGGCCAGGGCGTCGTAGAGTTCGGCGTTGTCGATGATGAGGTGAGATCCCTTGGTGCCACCCATCAGGGTTGCCGGGCGTGCATCCGGTGAGAAAAGAGTGTCGTTGGTAATGTCGATCCATCCGCCAGTTGCGTTGATGATGAGTGTGGGGTCGACCTCCGCGGAGCGGCCGCTGACAAGGTCGCGAATGACAAACTGCCCGGGACCCGCTGCACGAATGTCGGCGTAGTTCAGCGCTCCTGCGCCAGCGCCGGCAAGAAGGGCATCATCGAGCAGCTCGATGCCCAAACGTTCGGGGTGACTGATCCACGCATCGTAGTAGGTCGCAGAACTTCTGATTTCCGGGTTGAGCGCCGGCCACTTCGCAAGCGTTGTGCGTCGGCCGCGAAACTGGTGACGCGGCATCATTGCCCGTTTGCGCGTGAGGAAATCATAGATGCTGAGCCCCATCTTGATTGCGACCGCGCCGCGACGGCTGGGGCGACGGGTCAGCCCCAGGAAGCGGACGATGCCGTTGCCCAGCCCCGAAAAGGCATCGAAGACAGGCACCGTCGTCGGCAAGGGGGCGACATAGTGCGGAGCGTTTCGCAACAAACGGTCGCGCTCGACAAGCGATTCCTGCACCAGCTTGAACTCGCCGTTCTCAAGATAGCGAAGTCCGCCATGCACCATCCGTGACAGCGCCGCACTCGCTCCGGAGCAATAGTCATGCTTCTCGACGAGAAGGACGTTGAGCCCCTGCAGCGCCAGCTCCCGGAAGACGCTGATGCCGTTGATACCGCCGCCGATGACGCACACGTCCACCTTCGGGCTTCGTCGAAGCCCGTCCAATATCTCTTCGCGATTCATGATGCGATCCGTTACCTGTCCATAGCCGTCAGTTTCGTCGCAATGGCCGCATCGATGGCCGAGTGATCGTCCGGGTCAAGGCGGATCGTGCCAGCCCGTGCATTGTCGAGCGCCTGCGCAGGGTTGCGTGCGCCGCAAAGGGCGAATGTCACGCCGGGCTGCGCAAGCGTCCAGGCGATGACGATTTGTGCAACGCTTGCTCCGTGCTTTACGGCAATCGGCCCGATGGCTGCGGCGAAGGCCATCGCCTTCTCGCGATTGGAAATGGAAAAGCGCGGATTGTCTCGTCGCTGATCGTCACCGGAAAAGGCCCGATCCGGCCCGACTGTCCCGGACAAGAGGCCAAGTGCAAGCGAAGAATAGCTCAGCGTCGAAATGCCGTTCGGCCGCGTAAGCGGCAAGAGATCGGCCTCGATTTCCCGGTCTACCATGCTGAAGCGCTCCTGGATGGCATCCAGGTCGCCGACGGAAATATAGGTTTCGAGCTCGGCAGCACTGACGTTGCTGGCACCGATCGCACGGATCTTGCCCGCGGCCTTCAGCTCTTCCAGCGCGTGCATCGTCTCCTCGATGGGTGTCGTCGGATCCTGCCAGTGGGTGATGTAGAGATCGATATGATCGGTACCAAGGCGCCGCAGGCTCTCCTCGACTTCATAAAGGATTGCGTCGCGGCCGAGGTAGCGGTGGACCGGCTTGCGATCCTGATCGAAGAAATGTTTGCCCTTGTCCGTGTGCCACACGAGCCCGCACTTGGTCGCGATGACGGCCTTGTCGCGGCGGCCTTTCAACGCCTTGCCGACGATCTCCTCGGATCGGCCAAGTCCGTAGGCGGGTGCCGTGTCGATCAGCGTCACGCCGGCATCGAGCGAAGCCTGGATTGCTGCGATCGATTCCGCCTCGTCCGTGCCTCCCCACATCCAGCCGCCGATCGCCCAGGTTCCAAGCCCGACCGCCGAGGCGACCACACCCGACCTGCCGATTTCACGCATCAACTGTTGCCCGCTCATGCGTGCTGTCCTTTGCCTGCGGCCAACGCGAGAATGCGTGCGCCGGTTGCCTCGTCGGTAACGAGCGTATCGAGATGATGACCCCGCATGACGCTCAAGATCGGCCCTGCCTTGTTTGGTCCGCTGGCCACGCCAATCTTCATCGGGATCGACGCGAACTCGGGAAGGGTCAGCGATACCAACGAACGATTGAGGCTGTAGTCACACACGCTGCCATGATCATCGAGCAGATGCGCAAGCAGCTCGCATGAGGCGCGGGAGCGCTCGATCGCAGCCCGGTCGGTGCTGGAGGACGGATGCAGGTCGTAATAGCTTGAATCATCGGACAAGATCGAACCGATGCCGACGACGGCGACCTTCGCCTCACGCGCCCGCTTGAAGACATCGGCAACCGAGCGCATGTTCATCAGCATCCCCCGTTCAGCGGCGCTGTCGGCAAAGAGGGGGGCATGGATCTGGAACGAGCGGCCTCCAAGCCGGTCGGCCATCATCGTCGAGACGTGGTTCACATCGGTGTAGTGCTTGCCCTGGACGCATCCCGTCGCCGGGATAACCTCGACGTCGAAGCGCCGCGGCGGCTGCAGGCCGGCAACGACGGCGCTGACGCCCTTGCCGCCGGTGATGCAGATCGTGTCGCCATCGGTGATCTCCTCGATGAGCAGACGCGCTGCCGCCTCGCCAACGGCCTGCAATGCCGTTTGCGGATTGTCGGATACGGTCGGCACGACAATCGCCCGGTTGATTCCGCCAAGCGCCAGAAGCTGTTCTTCCATATCGACCAGCGGCTCGACCGGCGATTTGATCTTGATTTCCACGAGGCCGAGCTGGCGACCGCGCTTGATCAGCCGGTTGACGGTGGCGTGAGAGATGCCGAGCTGATCGGCGATCTGCGCCTGCGTCAAACCTTCCAGGAAATGCAGCACGAGAGCCTGGTGCATCTGGCGTGCGATGACGATTTCTTCGCGTGGCGCGGAGACGATCTTGGGTTTGGCAATCGGCATGTCAGGCAGCCTTCCGCTTGTGCAAGAAATGATCGATGGAAACGGCAGCCAGGAGAATGCAGCCTTTTATCATATCCTGCCAGTAGACCGAGACATTCAAGAGGATCAGCGAACTGCTGACCACCGACAGAAGCGCGATACCGAGGATGGCGCCGAGGATGGTGCCGGAGCCGCCGCTGAGCGATGCGCCGCCGATCACGGCAGCGGCAATGATGTTGAGTTCCATGCCCACGCCGAAGGTCGGGGTCGCAGCACCGAAGCGCGACATGTAGATGACACCGGCAACACCCGACAGCGTGCTGCAGAGGACGGTCACCCAAAATTTAACCTGGTTCGTCCTGATCCCCGAATAAAGCGCCGCCTTCTCATTACTGCCGGTGTAGAAGACCTTGCGGAACGCTGTCGCCCTGCGCAGCAGGAAATCAAAAACCGCCACGATCGCGACGAAGATCAGAATGACGTAGGGAATGCCGTGGAACGTGCCCTGCCCGACCGCCTTGAATGACGGCGGCAACGCAAACAGCGAGAGCGGCGTTCCCTTGGTGATGATCAGGCAGACGCCCCGCACGATGACCATTGCGGCAAGCGACGTGATGAAATGGTTGAGCCCGATCACCGTCACAAAGAAGCCCATGGCACAACCAATCAAGGCGCTGGCGAGAATCCCCACCAGAGACGCGCTCCAGGGGTCCATCCCCATCAGGAACAGCGAGCCGGACAAGACCATAGAGAAACAGACAACCGAGCCGACCGAAAGATCGATGCCGCCGACGATCAGAAGGATCGTCATGCCGACGACCACGATGCCCTCCACCGAGAACGACATCAGCATCGCGCGGAAATTGCCCATCGTCAGGAAGTGCGGAGAGGCAAAGCTCATGAGGACGCAGAGCGCGAGAATGATCGCAATCAATCCCGCTTCGCGCATCGTTCCCAGCCTCTTCCAGGAAGAGACGCGTTGTCTTGTCGCCGCCAATGCGTGATCTGTCATTGCCTGGTCTCCCGTCCCAGTTTTGTCGTCAGACGGCATGCTCTGATGCCTTCGATATGTTGTGTTGACTTGCGCCAATGCCGGATGCGAGCCGCATGACGGCCTGTTCGGTCATCGCCTCGCCCTCGACTTCTCCGGCAACCCTGCCTTCGCGAATGACGATCGCCCGATCGCAGAGACCGAGAAGCTCCGGCAGCTCGGATGTGATGACGACAATGCCGACCCCGGACCGCGCAAGCTCGCGCAGCAAACGGTGAATTTCAGATTTTGCGCCAACGTCGATACCGCGCGTCGGCTCGTCCATCAGGATCACTTTCGGATCGACCGCCAACTGCTTTGCAATGGCCACTTTCTGCTGGTTGCCCCCGGAGAGCGATGAGACGGGCATGTCGATACCGCCCATCCGAATACCAAGACGGCGCGCCAGATCCTGTGCCCGATCGGCCTCTGCCCTCGTGTTCAAGAGTCCCAACGGTCCCGTCAGCGACTTGAGATCGAGGGCAGCGATGTTCTGGGCGATCGACAGATCGAGAAAGACACCTGAGCCTTTGCGATCCTCGGACAGATAGACAACGCCCGCTTTCACCGCCTCGGCATAGGATGAGACGCTAAGCACGTTGCCCCAAAGTCGAACGTCGCCTTGCCTGGTCGGGCGAAGGCCGCAGATACCCTCTGCGATCTCGGTTCGGCCGGAGCCGATGAGGCCGCCGATCCCGAGAATTTCTCCCTTGCGCAATTCAAAGCTGACATTTTCAAAGCGCGTCCCGTCGCCGAGATTGCGCACGGAAAGAATGGTTTGCTCGCTTTGCTCCGCCACCGGTTGCTTTTCGGGGTAGAGCTGCGTGATCTCACGCCCAACCATGCGGCGCACGACTTCGTCGGGCGTAAGGTCGCAGATCCGTTCGGTGGAGACATAGCGTCCATCGCGAAAAACCGTGACCCGATCGCAGAGGCTGAAGATCTCTGCCATGCGATGGCTGATATAGATGATCGAAATGCCGTGAGCCTTCAGATCGTTGATGATTCCGAACAGCACCTGCGCCTCCGCCTCTGTCAGAGCCGCGGTGGGCTCGTCGAGGATGAGGACACGGCAGTCGAGGGTCAGCGCCTTGGCGATCTCGACCAGCTGCTGGCTGGAAATAGGCAGATCGCCAACCTTCTGGCGAACGTCGATCGGAGCAAGGCGGTTCATTACCGCCTGAGCGTCCCGTTCCAGCCTGGCGAAATTCATCAAGGGCGACCGCCGGCGGTTCGTCGCCACCATGAACATGTTTTCGGCAACAGTGGCATCCGGGCACAGCGCGATTTCCTGGTGTACCAGTCCGATGCCCAGCGACTGGGCAACGGCGGGAGAGGCGATTTTCACGGGCGCGCCATCAACGACAATTTCTCCCTCATTCGGCTGCAGCACACCCGCAATGATGTTCATCAACGTCGATTTGCCTGCGCCGTTTTCGCCGCAGAGGGCATGAACCTCCCCCTTTTCAAGGTGGAAGCTCACATCCGTCAGCGCCTTGATCGTGCCAAAACGCTTGGTGACGTTGCGTATTTCCAGGGCCGGCGTCTGCGCCATGATAGCTCTCCCTCTCCCCGCTTTGCGGCCGCTGTCGGCTCCTGACCCCGACAGCGGCCAGCACGGCTTACTCCTCGATGCCTTTCGTACCCCGGCGCTGGAGGTACTTGTCCCAGTAGAAGTCGTCGGCATTTGCGGCCGTCACGATCGAGAGACCGTTATCGACGACGGGGATGCTCATCGGGTTGAAACCCGAACGCTTGGCGTCGTTCATCGGATCGATCAGTTCCGGATGCTTGGCAAGCCACAGCAGCATGAAGCCCATGTAGCCCTGCATGCCCTGGTTGGGATTGATCGAGCCGAAAACTTCCCCGGCCTTGATCATGTCGAGGATATTGGCGTTGACGTCGGCGCACATGACGAGGATCTTGCCGCCGCTTTCCTTGTTTGCCTGGGCCGCGCCGATTGCCGAGTTCGCCTCCGGCATGAACACTGCATTGAGGTTCGGGTGAGCCTGTACCAGGCTCATCAGACCCTGATAGGCCTTGTTCGGATCCTGGTTCGACGCCGCCCGGCCAACGAGCTTCATGTCCGGGTACTTCTCTTCCATTCGCGCGATGAAGGCTGCGATGCGCTTGTCGTGATTGTCCTGGCCCGGATTTTCCAGAACCGCATATTCACCCTTGCCCCCGAGCTTCTTGGCAATTGCGTCGGCGGCATAAATGCCCTCGCGGGTATTGTCGGAAGTGATGAAGGAAATGCGCTTCGACAGCGGTGAATCCGCCGCAAAGGTGACAACGGCCGTACCCTGATCGATCGCGCGATTGATCGGCTCTATGAAAGGATCCGAGTTCATCGGGTGAACGAGGATGCCGGCCGGGTTCTGGGCAAGAGCCTGGTCGAACGTTGCGATCTGCTTGTTGACGTCATATTCCGGGGTGCCGGTATAAGCCGTCTCGCAGCCAAGCTGCTGTCCGGCCTGCTTGAACATTTCATAGACCGGGAACCAATATTCAACGCCCGACACCATGACGTTCATGACGTATTTTTCGCCGGGTTTGCAGCGAAACGGGTTTTCGGTTTCGGCCGCTGACGCAGCCGTGCTCAGTGTCGCGGCAGCCAGAACGGCCATCGCTGTCGTGCCTAGAAAATTGCGCAAAGTTCCTCCTCGAGGCCGAAGCCCCTCCCAAATGCCGATGGCGCAATCAGCGCCTTGTTCGTGAAACCGGATTTCCTCCTCGAACGCCGGTAAAGCGAGATAACTCTGGCGCCAAAAGAATGTCAATATAATTCATCACGTGAAATATATTTCACATCAAGGGCACGACGCAGACGCCGTGGTCCACCACGATGGCCTGTAAAGCAGCGATCAGCCGATTTGGAATCCTGACTGTCGACCCGGCCTAGCCAGCGTTGCCGATCACTTCGTCGGCAGCCCGCAGTCCGCTCTCCCATGCCCCGTGCGCGGTCGAGAAATCGGAATGATGCGTCGCTTCGCCGGCAAAGAACAGCCGGTCGGCGACGGGCTTCGCCAGGATGGCTCGCGCACCCGCATGGCCCGGCAGCGCATGGCTGTATGAGCCTCGAACCCAATCCGTGTGGCACCAGGACGAAGCTGTCAGGGGCCGCAGATGGCGGCGGATGTTGTTTCCGAGCAATGATGACAGCTGCTCGAGCGCAAAGGTAAAGGCGTCGAGCAAGCCAGCCTGTTCGATGACGACGGCGCCCTTGCCGCCGAAGAAGCCTTCGACAACGGGGCGGCCGAGCGGTCGGATATAATAGCTGCCGGTCTGGTCGTTTCGAGCATCGCCAAGCAAATGGGTTTCCGGTTCGAGACCGTGATTGCCATGGAGTTCCATGAAGAGCTTGTCGGCAAGGCCGAGCGGCAATTGTGCTGCGGCATGCAGATGCTCATCGGCTTCAGGGTCGAAGACGATAGTGCCGCGGGCAAGTACATTGGTCGAAACCGTAACGATCACAGCACTGGCACTGACCGGACCGCGATCGGTTTCAAGTCGGACACCCCCACTCGTCAGCGCAACACGGCGCACCGGGGTCGACAGACGCAGGGTCACATCGGGAACGGCAGCGGCGATCAGGCTTCCATAGCCTTCGTGCACCCGCCAGTTGGCATCGGTTGCGGCATTGTCATAAGCAAGGAAATCGGCAACCGACAGCCGCTCCAGCGGCGCCCCGTTCAGATAACCTGACAGCGACTGGCAATAGGCGTTCCATTCGCCGCCGGGTTCCAGCGCGTCCGATGCCCTGTCGCTTGCCGGCGGATTGGTCCGCAGCCGCTCTTCAAGCGCGCCCCAGGCGGCAGCGGCAGCCTTGCGTTCCTCCGGAGGGAAACCGAGATCGCGCCACTGGTTCTGCCAGGCCGTCGGCCCGCGCTCGATCGTGAAGCCGGCCTCACTGCCGATCGCGACAAGCGGATTGCGCTCGGCCGAATGCAGCCAACCGCAGCCCATATCGAGCGACATGCCGGAAAGTTCGACGGTCCAGGCACGACCGCCGACGCGGTTGCTGGCTTCGAGAATGATGACCGAACGGCCGGCACCGGCGAGCTTTCGCGCCGCTGCAATGCCCGCCGCGCCGGCACCGATAACAGCCACATCGTAGTCCATCGTCACGGCTTGCCTCGCCTTTTGTCATCACCTTGATAGGCTTCAGCTTTACATGGGAGCCGCACCCGCTTCAATGCGACGGAAAGCCTGCTACTATGCCGACATGACCTTCTTCGAAACCCTCGTCGCCCTGCTCGCGGTCGCCATCCTGCTCCTGCAGATCACCCGGCGCATGCATCTGCCCTATCCGGGTATTCTGGCTGCCGCCGGCGTCGGCGTGGCGATGCTGCCCGGCGCGCCTGTCATCCCGATCGATCCGCCGACGGCGCTTGCCCTGTTCATCGCGCCCGTCCTCGTCGATTCCGCCTATGACTTCCCGATGGGGGCTGCGCGGCGCATGCTGCTGCCGCTGATCTTCTATGCCGTCATCGCCGTGCTGGTGACAACAGGCGTGGTGGTGTCGATCAGCATGCTGACCGTTGGCTTGCCGATCGCGGTGGCGGTCACACTTGGCGCCATCGTTGCACCGCCTGATGCTGCTGCGGCGACCGCCGTGCTTTCCAATCTGCCGGTGGACCGCCGCGTGGATGCTCTGCTGAAGGGCGAAAGCCTCTTCAACGATGCAACGGCGCTATTGTTGTTCGGAGCCGCACTCACGGTCCAGGCGCGCGGCGGGCTCGATGGCGAGACTGCCCTCCAGATCGGCTTTGCAGCACCCGGCGGCATTTTGCTCGGCATCGCCTTCGGCTTTTTCGTCTCGCGGCTCCGGCCGATCACCGAAAACACGGTCGGTGGCACCCTGCTGCAGTTCGTCTATGCCTTTTCGACCTGGCTGATCGCCGAGCATCTGCATCTCTCGGCCGTACTGGCAACGGTTGCGAGCGCCATGACCATCGCCACACTGTCGACGGTCGACGATTCCCCGCGCATGCGAGTGCATTCCTTCGCCGTCTGGACGACGGTCGTCTTCCTGCTGAACGTCGTCGCCTTCCTGCTCATGGGGCTGCAGGCGCGCAGCATCGTCGAATCCATGTCGGCCGAGGCGCTCGAGCGGGCGCTCGGCTTTGCCGGAATCGTCGTGGTCGGCGTCATCCTGGCGCGCCTGGCGATGGCCTTCCTGCTGCATGCGTTCGTCACCTTGCGTCACCGGCGCGGCGGTGTCCTGGCGCCCTTCAGGCACGGCGAGACCTTCCTGGTCGGCTGGTCGGGCATGCGCGGCCTCGTCACGCTTGCCACGGCCTTCGCGCTGCCCGTCGATTTTCCGGACCGCGATCTCGTGGTGCTGACAGCCTTTGCGGTGGTCCTGGCAACGCTCGTCATCCAGGGAGCGACACTCGCCCCGATGATCCATTTCCTTAAACTCGGGCGGCAACGCCAGGTCCATGACGAACTGGAAGCAGCAAGGCGCTCGCTCGCCGAGGCGGCATTCCAGCGGCTTGAAAAGGAAGGCGGCGCCGAGGCCGAAGCGATCAGGACTGTCTGCAAGGACCACTGGACGGTGCCCTCGGACCTTGACGGAGCCTCGCCGCTCGAGCGGCGCCGCAAACTGACAATCGCCGCCGTGATCGCCCAGCGCCAGCGCCTGGAGGAACTGCGCGACAAGGACAGGATCGGCGCGACGCAATATCTCGAACTGCAGGAAGATCTCGACTGGAAGCAGCTCTCGGTCGGCTCCGACGAGGATCGGCGCATTACCGAGAGCTAGGTCACCAGAAACGGGCTAGCCGCCTTCAGCGGATGCTGAACGGGAAATATTTCGCGTTGATCGTATCGTAGGTATCGTTGGCCTGGATCTCCTCGAGCGCTGCATTGAGCCTGTCCAGCAGCGGTTTGTCGGTCGGACGCACGGCGATACCTGCTCCGTCGCCGAAATATTCGGTGTTCTTGATATCGTCGCCCTTGAATTCGCAGCAGCTGCCAGCCTTGGTGTTTGCGAGCCAGTCGTAGACCGCGAGCTTGTCTTCCAGGATGATATCGACCTTGTCGTCAGCAAGACCCTTGTAGAGATCCGGCGATGCCTGGAATACTGTCGTGGCGATACCGCCGTAGAACTTCTTGGCATAGGACTCCTGGGAGGTCGCTGCCGTCACGCCGAGCCGTAGCTTCTTCAGATCTTCGGGTGACGTGCCGGCAATGTCGAACTTCTTGCGCGCGATGAAGACCGTCGGGCTGTCATAATATTTCTGCGTGAAGGCGACCTTTTCTCGCCGCTCCGCGCTCATCGACATCGACGAAATGATTGCGTCATACTTGTTGTCGAGCAGGTTTGGGATCATCGCTGTCCATTCCTGGATGACGAATTCGCACTTCAATTTCGCGGCCTCGCAGAGGGCCTTGGCGATATCCACGTCGAAGCCCTGAAGCTGGTTATTGGAATCGACATAGTTGAACGGTGGAAACGCACCCTCGACAGCTATGCGGATGCTGTCGCTTTCGGCAGCCCGGACAGCCGCGGGCATAAAAATGCCGACCGAAACAACGGCCGCACAAACAAATGCGAAGAACTTCGAACGGTAGAGAGATCCCAATCGCAACATATCAATCACCTTGACGTAGAGCCCGATCGCCAAGCTTGCATCGGCAAGCGTTGCGCAATGAACAGCCAATCACAAAACGATTAAAAAGCTCATCATTTTGGGCCATTAATTTTGATGCTGCTTGAAAAGCTTTTTGTAAACAATCGAGGTCAGTATTGGCGCGCTCGGGAGAAGACTGCGTGCCTGCTGATCCGTCTTTAAGATTATTCACTCATAGAAAGGCCTGGACATCGTCCGGGTCGATACTGGTGCTGCTTGCGATCAGCGGCCTGGCAATTCTTGGGCTGGTGTTCCTGGCTGCCATCTGGGCCGGCAGGGAAAGCGACGCCGCCGCTCTCGATCGGCAGCGCCAGCTCGTCAACAGCCGGCTTCTGGATCAGGTCCAGCGGGTATCGCAGGACATCCAGCTGATGGGCGCCGGTTACGCCTCACTGCTGGTGTCGGATTCGGCAACGACCGGCGGCAAGAGCGGCGCGACATCGGCCGGGGCGTTCGGGAAGATCGCGACGACGGTATTCGGCTACAATGCAGCATTCCTGGTGACTCCGGCAGGCGAGCTCGCCCTGCAGTCCGATCCCGAAACGAAACGTCGCTTCAAATGGGTGCGGCCGCTGCTTCAGCCGATGATCCAGGATCTTGAAGCAAGGCAACACGGTGCGCCGCAGGGACCGAGTTCGGATCCGGAACCCAGCCGGGTGGAGCTGATGCGTCTCGAGGGCCGGCCTTCGGTCGCCGGCGTCGTTTCGGTCACGGGTTCTTCGAAAGTGGATCCGCAACAAGCAAATGACGCCAACAGGCTCTACCTCGTGGCGTTCCGCTTCCTCGACGGCGTCACGCTCGATACGCTGAGCCGGGAACAGGGGCTCGCCGGCGCGCGCTATGCCCGCACTGCGGATCAGGAGCAGAATGAAGTCGCCTTCGAAATCGAAGCGACGACGACGGGCGAACCGATCGGCTTCATCATCTGGAGGCCGGACCTGCCGGGCACACGCGTCATCGGCCGGCTCGTTCCCGTGCTTTCCGTTGCCGGTCTCGTCATCGCTGGCCTGTTCTTCGCCTTGATGGGCCGGTTGCGCGGCAGCCTCAGGGAACTCAGCGCCAGCGAACTTCATGCCCGGCATCTTTCGCTGCATGACGTGCTGACGGGCCTGCCGAACCGGGCTCTTTTCGCGGCCCGTTTCGAGCAATGCCTCGCGGCCATGAAATCACCCGGCGAGCATGCCGTCCTTGCCCTTGTCGATCTCGACAAATTCAAAGAGGTGAACGACATCCACGGGCATGCCGCCGGAGACGAGCTGCTGCGCGGCGCCGTCGACAGGATGAATGCCCTGATCGAAACGGGCGACACGCTTGCAAGGCTCGGCGGCGATGAATTCGCCCTGCTTCTTCCCCATGTCAGGGAGGGTGACGACAGCTACATCCTGCTTTGCAACACCATCATCGAGGCCCTGAGCAGGCCGTTCCAGCTGCGCGGCGGCGACGTTGTCGTCCGCATCGGATGCTCGATCGGCACCGCAGCCTTTCATGATGCGGCTGAGGCGACCAGCGAGATATTGCGGCGTGCGGACGTCGCCCTTTATGAAGCCAAGACCAGCGGGCGCGGGCGCCTGATCGAATATGAACCCTCCCTGGATCATCGGGTCGAGGCACGGGAAAATCTCAAGAACGATCTTCGCCTGGTGCTGGAGGGTCCGACGCACCTCTCCGACAGCGCAGAAATTGTACGTCCGAGTGATCCCGGCCATCTCGAGGTCTTCTTCCAGGGTGTGCATCGTGCCGACGCGCATGGAAGACTTTCGGGGGCGGAAGCGCTCGTGCGGTGGCGCCATCCCACCCTTGGACTGTTGTCGCCGGACAAGTTCATCCCGATCGCCGAGGAAGCCGGCATGATCGACCAGCTTGGCGGCTGGGTGCTGAGGAACGCCGCGAAGGCAGCGGCAAGCTGGCCAACCGATATGTCGGTCGCCGTCAACGTCTCCCCCTCGCAGATCCGGCATCGCGACTTCGACCGCTACGTGCTGTCGATCCTTTCGGAAACAGGCCTGTCACCATCGCGCCTCGAACTGGAACTGACGGAAGCCGCCCTCTTCAACATCGACGAGAGTGCGCAAGGCACACTCGGCAGGCTTCGATCCCAGGGGATCCGGATTGCGCTCGACGATTTCGGCACCGGCTTCTCGTCGCTCAGTCACCTCATCCAGTTCAATATCGACCGGATCAAGATCGACCGGTCCTTCGTAYGGTTGCTGGGAACGCAGGCCGAGGGTGCCGCCATTGTTTCGGCGATCCTGGGCCTCAGCCGCACGCTTGGAAAAGCGACGAYGGCGGAAGGTGTCGAGACCGAAGGGCAGCGGGATTTTCTCGTCGCTGCAGGCTGCAACGACCTGCAGGGCTTCCTGTTCTCCCGCCCTGTGCCGCTGGCTGACTTCGTCTCGTCATTGCCATCCACCGAAGCCATGCGGCCACAGTCGGCTGCCACACCCTGAACGGCTGATCGTCTTTAAAAAGCGGCCGCGTCACGGCCTCTTGCCGATCATCCAGACAAGGTAAGGCGCACCGGCGAAGGCCGCAAAAAGGCCGAGCGGCAACTCGTAGGGGAAGGTTACGGTGCGGGCGCCGAGGTCGGCGATCACCATCAGCACAGCGCCAATCACAGCCGAGGCGACAAGGCGGCTGCCTGGCTTTTCGAAGCCGGCGCGGTGGGCGATGTGGGGAGCCATCAGGCCGACAAAACTCAAGGGGCCGACAAGCAGAGAGGCGGCAGCGGTCGCAATGCCTGCCGTCAGCACCATCATCATGCGGGCGCCGACCAACGGCAGGCCGAGGGCCAAGGCGGTGGGTGCTCCAAGCGGCAGGATTGTCAGCCACCGCGTGAAGATCAGGCCGATGATCAGGATCAGGACAGTGAGGGCGGCGAGGAACGCTGCAACGTCGGGAGTCGCCGCAGCAGCCGAGCCGCCAAGCCAGGCAAGAATCTGCCAGGCGCGCTGATCACCAACGGCAAGAAGAGCGCTGAGGATCGCCGAGCTGAAGGCGCTGACGGAAATACCTGCAAGCAGCAACCGCTCCGGCGGAAGATGCCGGTGGGCGGCAAAGAGCGCCACGAGCGCGAGCACGATGACTGCGCCGCCGCCGGCCCCGAGGAAGAGTTCGAACGCGCCGGCACTGGCGGAGAAACTCAAGGCAACGGCATAACCGACACCGGCACCGCCGCTGACACCCAGCACCTCCGGGCTTGCCATCGGATTGCCGGTGAGGCGCTGCAGGATGGTGCCAGCCATGGCAAGCAGGCCGCCGGCGGCGGCCGACGCAACCAGTCGCGGCCAGCGGGCGGGGAAAAGCTCCCAGAAGAGATCGCCGCCAAGCAACATCCAACCGTCAGGCAGGCGGGCAATGCAGAGGGCCGCCCAGACGAGCGGCGGCAGGAGGCAAAGGATGAAGAGGAGCCGCGACAACGGCGCACGGGAAACGACGATGCTGTCGGGCGGTTGCGGCGGCTCGACGGCGCGCACCTGCGGCAGCAGCCAGATGAGCAGCGGGCCGCCGATCAGCGCCGTCACCGATCCCGTCGGGAAGGTCTCGCCGGCCGAGGCGGCAACGAGCTGGACGACGCCATCGCAGAACCAGAGCAAGAGGCCGCCAGCAACAGGCGACAGAAGCAGGACGCTGCGTGTCGTGCGGATACCCGCCAGGCGCACCAGTGCCGGGGCGGCAAGGCCGACAAAGCTGACGAGGCCGACGGCAGCGGCAACGCCGGCGCTCAGCGCCACGGCAAGGCTGGCAACGGCTATGCGCGTGCCGGCGAGCGCGACACCCAGCGAGCGGGCACCGCTGTCGCCGAGGCCGAGCACGGTCAGCGGACGCAGCAACAGGAGGGTGACGGCGATGCCGAGCAGCAGCTCCAGACCAAGTGTTATCGTCGTCGACCAGTCCTGCTGGCTGAGCGAGCCACCGTTCCAGGTCACCAGCGACATCAGATATTCACCCTGCGAGAGCGTCATTGCCGCTGACAGCGCGCTGCAGGTAATGCCGACGAGAAGACCGGAGACCGCCATCGTGATGGGCTCGAAGCTGCGACGCCAACCGAGCAGGAAGACGAGAGCCATAGCCGCAGCGGCACCGGCAAGCGCGACGAAGGCGCGGTAGCCATCGAGCACTTCAGGATAGAAGAGCGTCGCTGCGACGATTGCAAGCTGCGCTCCCGAGGAAACGCCGAGCGTCGAGGGATCGGCGATCGGGTTGCGCAGCAGGCGCTGCAAGAGGGCGCCGGCAAGCCCGAGAGCGGCACCGGCCAGTATCGCGACCGCCCCGCGCGGCAGAACGGCATAGGCGAAAATGATCTGCTGCGTCGTCATCCGCCCGGCATCGAAAGGCAGGGACGGCCAGTCGGCCAGGGGCAGATGGTTCAGTGCTGACCACAGGAAGAGGCCGGCAGAGGCGGCAAGGGCCAGAAGTGCTGCTGATAATGCGGCGGATCTCGTCACGGCTTTTCCCCCGACGACAGCAGCGCCGCCTTGAAGAGCCGCGTGAAGCGGGCTGCGGCGATGATGCCGCCATAGGGATTGACGTTGCCGAGCATCAGCACGCGGCCAGAGCGCACCGGCTGCAGCGATTGCCAGATCATGCTCTCCTTCAGGCCGTTGCGGGCCTCGACCGGGATATCGGAAATGATGACGATGCGGGCTTCGGGGTCGGCCGCGAGATTTTCGATCGGCACCGGCGCGGCAAACGTATAGCGGGAGCGGTCCGTCCAGGCATTCGGCAGGCCGAGACGGCCGAGGATATCGCCGAACATGCTGTCTGCGCCGAAGACGCGCACATGCCTGGCATCGCCGATGTTGACGAGATAGGTCGGCCGGGACGCAAATGCCTGCAGGCTGAGGCGTGTCTCCTCGACGAGCGCTGCCTGTTGCTCCACCACCGCACGTGCTCGCTCCTCGAGGCCGAGTTCGCTGGCGAGCGCCGAGACGGCATCGATGGCCTTCTGATAGGGCGGCTCTCCCCTGTTGTAGAATGGGAGCGACAAGACAGGCGCGATCGCGCGGAAGCTTGCCTCGAACCTGACATAGAAGGGCGAAATCAGGATGAGGTCCGGGCGCAGCAGGCGCAGGAGTTCGAGGTTCGGCGATCCGCGCAGGCCGAGATCGGCAACCGAGGGGGCGAGCACGGGTTCGACTGCATCCTTGCGGAACTGCACGAGTTCGGTCGCGGCGACCGGCATGACGCCGAGCGCGACCAGTGTCTCCAGCATAGCCCAGTCGATCGCCGCGATGCGCTTCGGTGTTTCCGCAAGCGCCTTTCCTGGAACGGCGAAGGCCGCCAGCAGCGCAAGCGCCCGCCGACGGCTGATGCCTCGTCCGTTTTCGTCTCGAAATTCACTCACCATTGAAAGGTCAGCTTGCCCATCACCGTTCTGCCATCGCCATAGGTGCAGCCGAAAGAGCTGCAGCTTGCAACATAGTCCTTGTCGGCAAGGTTCTTGAAGTTCAGCGAGGCGGTCACATTGTCCTTCTTGTAATGCACTGCTGCATCGAAGAGGGTCACGGCGTCAAGATCGAGCGTGTTCTTGATATCGCCGTAGCGCTGGCCGACATAACGCACGCCGCCGCCGAGACCGAAGCCTTCGAGCGCCGCATCCTCGGGGAAGGTGTAGTCGAGCCAGAGGCTTGCGGCATGCTCGGGCACATTGTCCGGGCGCTTGCCATCGTCGATACCGCCAACGATTTCGGCCTGCATGTAGGTGTAGGCGGCGCGCAGGTCGAGGCCGTCTGTGAGACTGGCGACGCCTTCCAGTTCGATACCCTTGACATCGACTTCCCCGATCTGACCGGTTCTCGTCGTGCCATCCGGCAAAGCGTAAGTCGTCAGGACGTTCTCCTGCTTCAGGTCGTAGGCGGCGATGGTGAAGAAGCCGTTCCAGCCCTCCGGCTGATATTTGATACCCACTTCCACCTGCTCGCCCGTCGTCGGCTGGAGAATGCCGCTCGTTGCGGAAACCGGCACCGGCTCGAAGGAGGTAGCGTAGCTGATATAGGGGGCGATGCCGTTGTCGAAGACATAGCTGAGACCGGCCCGACCGGTCAGCTTGTGATCGTCCTGATCGAGAGGACGTGAAATGCCCGTCAGCCGGTTCGTCGATGTCCCCTCGGTGCTTGCCCAGTCCTGCCGAAGGGCTGCCGTCGCGCGCCAGTTCTCATAGGCGAGCTCGTCCTGCACATAGAGGCCGACCTGTGTCATCTGTGAATCGACATAGGTGCTGAGCGTCGGGGCGATCAGCCGGACCGAACCATAGGCTGGATTGAAGGCATCGAGCGGGCTCGCACGCCAGAACTGCGTGCCGACATTATTGCTGTAATAGCGATAGTCGAGCCCGAAGAGCATCTTGTGCTGGACGTCCCCGGTATCGAATTCGGCAAGCAGGTTGTTGTCAACGTTGAACGTGTTGAGCAGCTCGTCCTGGATCGTGGCGTTGCGATTGATCGTTCGCCCGCCGGTAAGGCCTAATGTCGACATGCCGAGCGCCTTATAATTCCAGTCGAAATTCTGATAGCGGAGGTTCTGGCGGAAGGTCCAGGTATCATTCAGCCGATGCTCGAACTCATAACCGAGATTGGTGAGCGTCCGTGAGGACATATCGAAGCTCTTGTCGCCAACGAAGAAATCCCGCGACAGGCGGTTGCTATCGGTCGCATTCAGCGTGAGCTGCGCCGGCAGGCCGGATGGCGTGCTCGGATTGTCGTGCTGGATGCTGGTCAGGATCGTCAGCCTGGTATCGTCGTCGGGCTGCCAGGTGAGCGCGGGCGCAATGAAATAGCGGTCATTGTCCAGTTCTTCGACCTGCGCCGACGCCGTCCTTGCAAGCCCCGTGAGGCGATAGGCGAAATCGGAGTTGCCGGGAATGATATCGCCGAAGTCGAAATAGGTGCCGTAGGTATCATAGCTGCCGGCCTGCACGCCCACTTCGCCGAAACGTTCGAAGACCGGCCGCTTGCTGATGAGATTGATCATGCCGCCGGGATTGCCCTGGCCATACATGACGGAAGCCGGGCCACGCAGCACTTCGATACGCTCGAGCTGATAGGGGTCGACCGCAGGCGCACCTGCCGTGCGCATCATCCGCAGCCCATTCAGGAACTGCGCCTGGCGGCTGTCGAAACCGCGAATACGCGGTGAATCAAAGCGCGGATCGGCGCCGTAGGGTTCGCCGACGACGCCGGGTACATAGTCGAGCGCCTGGCCGACGGTTTCGGCATCCTGCGACTTCAGCTGATCGGCGGTCAGTACCGATATGGATTGCTGGGTTTCGAGAAGCGGTGTGCCGGTCTTGGTGGCCGTCGCACTCGTCCTGGCGACGAAACCCTTTACCGGCGCCGTCGGGTCCTCGTCCTTGGAGCTACTGATGACGATCGGGGCAAGCGTCGTCGGACCGGTATCCTGCGCGGCCGCCGGAAACAGCGGCGCCAGAAGCGCGCTTGCCAGCGCTGTGGTGGAAGCAAATTTGAGGAGATGAAGAGAACCGGTCATTGGGGACTCGTTATATGCCGTAAAACTGGATTTTTATAATCATGTTATTTTTCGGAGGTCCAATAAACGCGGCTCGAATTTTTCATAAGTCTGGATTATGAAATGCGCCCGATCTCATAGATTTGAATTCTTCCAGGAGAACATGATGGCGCTGAACGACCCCGGCTTCGAACTCCGGCACCTGCGATACTTCGTGAGCCTGGTCGAAGAGCGGAATTTCGAACGTGCGGCTGGCAGGCTCGGCATCGCCCAGCCGGGTCTCAGCCAGCAGATCAGGAGCCTTGAAAAGATTGTCGGCACACCGCTGCTCGATCGCAGCCGCCGGGGCGTGCAGCTGACGCATTCGGGCGAGACCTTGTTTCAGGAGGCTAGGAAAGTGCTCGCCCAGACGGAAGCGACGGTTGCCGCCATCAACCGCGCCGGGCGCGGCGAAAGCGGACGCATCTCGATCGGCTATGTGGCGTCGGCCGCCTATTCCGGTGCCGTCGTCGGCTCTATCAGGGATTTCAAGCGCGACTATCCCTATGTCGAGGTCGAACTGCAGGAAATGGAACTGCGCCAGCAGTTGCAGCGCATCGCCGACGGCCTGCTCGATTTCGGCTATATCCGCGCGCCGGCCCCGATCCCATCAGGTGTTTTCGTACAGGTCGTGCTGCGCGAACCGCTGGTCGCCATGATCCCCGACGGCCATGAAYTCGCAGAGCGCCCGATCGATACGCTGGCTCGATTGACGCAGGAGACGTTCATCACTCCGCGCCAGCCGCCGGACGTCGGCTTTCACCGCAACACGCTACAGGCCTGCCGTGAGGCCGGCTTCGAACCATCAGTCGATGCGGTGGCTCACGACTTCACCGAAATCGCCGCCCTCGTCGGCATCGGCATGGGCATAGCGCTGGTGCCGCAATCGATGAGCCGCGTGGAACTGCCTGATATCTACTACCGACCGCTCGGCAGCGTCACCGTCACCTCGGACGTGGCGATCGCCTATCGCAGGGGCGAAGGCGCTCCGGCGGTCAAAGCCTTTATCGCCCGGCATCGCGAGCAGCAACCATCGCCTGGCAACTGATCACCGGAATGCGATCATACAGGCTTCGGGTTCGGCGGCGCTGATCGTCTATCCGCACGTCTTTGGCTGAAGACGAGGTATGCCAGGGCGCAGACGAAGATCGCAAGAAGCACCCATAGCTCACCGACATAGGTGATCCAGTGCTCCCCGATCCTGAGGCTCAGAACGCGGTCCATCAGAAACATCAGGTCGATCGCGGAGGCCGACGGCAAGCCCACGATCCAGCCGAACGATGCGACGATCGGGATGCAGATGACCCCGGCGATCATCGCCGATACAAACGCGCTGATGCCTGCAAGCCGCCAGGGAATGGTCAGCGCACCGTCGCGGTTCTCGTCCTCGCCCTTCCAGATAGAAAGGAAGATGATGAAGGCGAAGAAGAAGAGCATCGTTACGGGAGCCCTGAAGGACAATATGCCGAGGGAAAAGCCGACGGCCCAGAAATTGAAGCCGGCAAGAAGAACATCACGGGCCGCAAGCAACCACAGCAACCCGGCAAGCGTCCACAAGACACTCAAACCGGCATGCGCGCATCGCCTTGCGATCAATATCAGCATCGCGATAGCGTAGACGAATACGAGGAGGATACGGCCAAACAGGCCGAACATCAGAGCGACGGCGCCGCAGGTATCGGCAGCGCAGGCTGTCATCTTCACGGCCGCAAAGAGGATAAGCGGAAAACCGATCGTAACGGCAATCCACAGGGCGGTGAACACACTGCTATATATTGCGAAGTTCTTGCGGGTCATGATCTCTCCGTCGTCAGGAGAAATTTGCCAGACAGCTCTTAAGGACGCGAGAAGCCGATCGGTAAAATGCTGTGGCTCCCCCATATCAGTTCGGCCGAGATTGTCGAAGCTTCTGCAGCATGAACAATCGAACATGGCCCTCTCCACATTGCGCCGTTCGCCGCTTGTCGGTTGCGGTCCTTGCGCCATTGGTACAGCCGATAAGAATTGGCCGCGGCCAACTCCGTTTCCTGTTCGCCATCAATGCTTTCATTGATCAGTCCTTTGCGCGTGGATTTATCCTGACCAGGGCGGATGGGACTGATGGATTGCGGATCTGGCTTCGGCTGCCACCGGCTCCATGACAATTGCACGACATAAATGGAACAAGGGTGGAAACGCTTGTAACCCGCCTGACATTGGCGGGCTCTAAAGAGGCGGCAAGAGCATTTGCCTGCCGCCGGAAAGGTGCCGCGGGCCTATCGGAGAGCGCCGGCATGAAAATCGTCCAGATCACCGACACGCATTTCAGCCCGTCGATACCGCATTTCAACGGCAACTGGGAGCCGCTTGCGGACTTCATCAACGGCAGTGGCGCCGACCTCGTCATCCATACCGGCGACCTCGCCGTCGATGGCGCCGACAAGGACGGGGACCTCACCTTCTGCATGGATCTGATGCGGCAGGTGAAGATCCCGATGCTGATCGTTCCCGGCAATCATGATGTCGGCCATCTTCCGGGTTCGCTCCAGCCCGTCGATGCGACAAGGCTTGCCCGCTGGCGCAGCCTCGTAGGCCCCGATTACTGGCTCGAGGATGCCGGCAACTGGCGCCTGATCGGCCTCGACAGCCTGCTGATGGGCATGGAAAACGACGAGCAGGAAACGCAGTTTGAATGGCTGGAAAGAGCACTTGCCACACGCGCCGGCCGGCGCGTTGCAATGTTTGCCCACAAGCCGCTCTTTGTCGACACGCCTGATGAAGGCGACACCGGCTACTGGAGCATCCGCCCGGCACAGCGTCAGAGGCTCTATGACCTGATCGCTGCCCATGACGTCGCGCTTTATGCCAGCGGCCACCTGCACTGGGCCTGGAAAGGCCGCTTCAACGACACCTCACTCGTCTGGGGTCCAGCGGCCTCCTTCATCATCGGCACGATGGAGCGCGAGATGCCAGGCGAGAAGCTCATCGGCGCCGTGCTTCACGATCTCGGCGATGATGTCACGAGCGAGATTGTCGCCGTATCGGGCATGAAGGCGCATGTGCTCGATGACGTCGTCGCCGAAGTCTATCCGCACGAGGCCCACAAGGTGCAGAGGGAGCCGGCGCAATGAGTGCGCTCTCGCTTTCGGCCATCAGGAAATCCTATGGCGATAACGCTATCCTGAAGAATATCAGCCTCGACGTCGAGCCAGGCGAATTCATCGCCCTCGTCGGCCCCTCGGGCTGCGGCAAGAGCACGCTTCTGCGCATCCTTGCCGGCCTCGATCATGCCGATAGCGGCGAGATCGTCATCGGCGGGCGGGAAATGTCGGACGTGGCGGCGGCCGACCGCAACATCGCCATGGTCTTCCAGTCCTACGCGCTCTATCCGCACCTGACGGCCGGCCAGAACATCGCCGTGCCGCTTGCCATGCGGCGCTTGAGCCGTGTGCAGCGCCTGCCTTTCCTCGGCCCCGCCATGCCCGGCTACCGCGCCATTCGCTCCGGCATTTCCAAGGACGTGCGGGAGACGGCAAAGGCCCTGAAGATCGATCATCTCCTGGAACGCAAGCCCGGCCAGATGTCGGGCGGCCAGCGGCAGCGCGTGGCGCTCGCCCGCGCCATGGTGCGCCATCCGAGCGTCTTCCTTATGGACGAGCCGCTGTCCAACCTTGACGCCAACCTGCGCGTTCACGCGCGCGGCGAGATCGTGGAGCTGCATCGCCGCGCCGGCGTGCCGACGGTCTATGTCACCCACGATCAGGCCGAGGCGCTTTCCATGGCCGACCGGGTCGCCGTGATGATCGGCGGCGAGCTGCTGCAGCTGGCGGCGCCGCAGGTCATCTATGACGATCCCGCCCATATCGAAGTCGCCCGCTTCGTCGGCCAGCCGCGCATCAATCTTCTGCCGGCGCGCGCCGAGCACGGAACAGTCGCCTTCGGCGATATCCGACTGGCGCTGGAAGAGACCAATCCTGCCCGTTCCGAGGTAACGGTCGGCATCCGCCCGGAATTCGTCCGCCTTGCCGCCGAGGGCGAGACCTCGCTTTCCGCCCGCATCGAGCGCCTGGAATTCCTGGGGTCAGAGGTGATCCTGTTCTGCCGGCTGAATGCGATCGGCGAGACCGTGCTTGCCAAGCTTGCACCAGCCGATGCCGCAGGCCTTGCCGCCGGCATGGCGGTTGCCCTCTCCTTCCAGCCCGACAAGGCGATGGTCTTTGCAGCCGATGGTCGTCGTCTTCGCACGAGTGCCCTTCCCGCCGATACCGCCAGGGAGAAGGCTCATGGCTAGTATCGCTGCCGGCGAGATCCGCCCGGTCGCATCGGCGGTAAAGCATGAACGGCGCGAGGCGCAGACCGCATGGATGCTGGCAACGCCTGCAATCGTCCTCATCGTACTTTTCGTGCTGCTGCCGATCGTCGCCGTGCTCGTTCTCGGCTTTACCGATTTCGAGCTTGGGGCCGGCAAATTCCGCTTCGTCGGCTTCGAGAACTATGCAGAGCTGTTCACGGACCGCACCTTCCGCAAGTCGCTGTGGAACACGACGGTCTATACGGCGATCGTAGCACCCGTTTCGATCCTGCTCGGCCTCGGCGTCGCCATGCTGATCGAGAGCGAGGGCTGGGGAAAGAGCTTCTTCCGCACCGCCTATTTCCTGCCCGTCGTCTCGCTGATCGTCGCCATGGCGACCGTCTGGCAATATCTCTTCCACCCGACCATCGGCCCGCTCAATGCGCTGATCGGTCTTGCCGGCCTGCCGAAGCCGAATTGGCTCGGCTCTTCGGCGACCGCGCTTTACAGCCTGTCGATCATCGGCGTGTGGCAAACGGTCGGCTTCAACATGGTGCTGTTCCTGGCCGGTCTGACGGCGATCCCGCGCGAGCTTTATGCCGCCGCCGAGATCGATGGCGCCAAATCCCCGCTCGACCGCTTCTTTCTCGTCACCTGGCCGATGCTCGGGCCGACGGCGCTCTTCGTCACCACGATCAGCATCATCAATGCTGTCAAGACCTTCGAGACGGTGAAGACGCTGACAGACGGCGGCCCCAACCACGCTTCCGAGGTGCTGCTCTTCACGATCTATCAGGAGGGCTTCGTCTACATGAAGGTCGGCTATGCCTCGGCCATGACGGTCGTCTTCCTCGCTATCCTCGTCGTCATGATGTTCCTGCAATACCGCTTCCTCGACCGGCGGGTGCACTATTCATGAAGACGCGCTCCTGTTTCACCCTCGGCCGGCTGATCCGCCTTGCCTTGCTTCTTCTCGGCGCGATCGTCTTCCTCGCGCCCTATATCTTCATGATCTCGGCGGCCGGCAAATCGCAGGACGATATATTCACGGCCGCGCTCTCGCTGATCCCGACACATTTCTTCTACGTGCAGAATTTTACCAAGGCGCTCGACAAGGTGGCGATGGGCACGCTCTTGTGGAACGGCTTCGTCGTCTGCGCGCTGATCTTCGTCTTTCAGGTGCTGGTCGCCATCCCCTGCGCCTATGCCATGGCGAAGCTGAAATTCCGCGCCGCCCGGCTGATGATGGTGCTGGTGCTGCTCGGCCTCTTGGTGCCGATCCATGCGACGGCCCTGCCGCTTTATGTCGCCTTCGACAGCCTGTCGCTGCTCAACGGCTATACGGCACTGGTCGCCCCCTTCACCATCTCGGTCTTTGCGATCTTCCTGTTCCTGCAGTTCTTCCGCGCGATGCCCGACGACCTGATCCATGCCGCCCGCCTCGACGGCATGTCGGAGCTCGGCATCGTCTCGCGCGTCATCGTGCCGAATGCCTGGCCGGCGGTGACGGCCTTCGCGATCTTTTCGGTCGTCGCCCACTGGAACGACCTCTACTGGCCGCTGATCGTCATCTCGAAGCCCGGCTACGCCACGCCGCCGCTCGGCCTGATGAATTTCCGCGCCGCGGAAGCCGGCGACGATTACGGCGCGCTGATGGCGGCCACCATCATCATCACCATTCCCCTCGTTGCGGCCTTTCTGTTTGCGCAGAAACGCTTCGTCGAGGGTATCACCATGACCGGTCTCAAAGGCTGACCGGCTGAACCCAGGAGAACGAGCGATGAAGCATTTCACCCAGTTCCTCGCAGCAGCGGCTCTGTCCGTGGCGGCAGCCCTGCCGGCCCACGCTGAAACGACGCTGACGATCCATTACCCGATGCCGGGCTTCTTCAAGGACGTGATGGACACGATCTCGAAGAAGTTCATGGAAGAAAACCCCGATATCAAGATCCAGTTCGCCGCGCCTTCGGCGACCTATGAAGACGGCATCCAGCTGATCCTGCGCCAGGCCGGCACGTCTGAAATGCCCGACGTCACCTTCATCGGCCTGAACCGCCTGCGTATGCTGAACGAGCGCAATGTCGCCGTCGACATGACGCCGCTGGTCCAGAAGGAAGGCAACATGGCCGAGCAGGGCTTCTCGGACACGATCCTGAAGCTCGCCCAGGTCAAGGGCAAGCAGGTTGGCCTCGCTTTCGCCACCTCCAACCCGATCATGTATTACAATGCCGATCTCGTGAAGGCCGCCGGCGGCAATCCCGATACCCCGCCGAAGACCTGGGACGAAGTGATCGCGCTCGCCGGCAAGATCAAGGCGCTCGGCAACGGCGTCGACGGCATGGACTTCCGCTGGCAGGGTGACGACTGGATGTTCTCGGCCCTCCTCTTCGGCGCTGGCGGCAAGATGCTGAGCGACGACGAACAGAAGGTCACCTTCAACGGTCCTGAGGGACAGAAGGCCGTCGAACTGATCAGCCGCTTCGTCAAGGAAGGCGGCATGCCGGTTTTCACCAAGGCAGCGGGCGAACAGGCCTTTGCAGCCGGCAAGGTCGGCTTCGAATTCCAGACTACGGGCGCGCTCGTCAACACGATCAAGAATGTCGGCGCCAAGTTCGACCTGCGCACCGCCCAGATCCCGCTGATCGACCCTGAAAAGGGCCACCTGCCGACCGGCGGCAACGCCGTCGTCATCCTCGCCAAGGATCCGGCCAAGCAGGAAGCAGCCTGGAAGTTCGCCAAGTTCGCCGCTGGCCCCTATGGCGCCTCGGTCGTCGTTCCCGGCACCGGCTACGTGCCGAACAACGAGCTTGCCGCCAAGTCGGCCGAATATCTTGGCGACTTCTACAAGAAGAACCCGCTCTTCCAGGCCGGCCTCAGCCAGATGCCGCGCATGATCCCCTGGTATGCCTTCCCCGGCACCAACGGCGTCAAGGTCACCCAGACGATCGTCGACAACCTGTCGCGCATCGTCGATGGCTCGGCTGAGCCGAAGGAAGCCCTCGACGACGCAGCTTCCGACGTCGAAGGCATGCTGCCGCGCAGCTGATTTTTGCAATGGGTCGCGGGCTCAAGCGGCCCGCGGTCTCGATCCGGAACCGTCGCAACCCATGAGGGGTGCGGCGGTTTCTTCTTTCTGGAGGTTCCGCACCGTGCCGCCGGGGCGCAAGGCATGCGACAATTCCAGGTGTCTCAACGGCGCGTTATTCTCGACGATATCGAGCAGCAGCGATGCCGCCGTCGCGCCCATGCTGAGATCCGGCATTTCGATCGAGGTCAGTGTCGGGTTGATGAGCTTGCCGATGGCGATGCCATCGAAGCCGGCAACCGAGATATCCTCGGGCACCCGCAGGCCCTCGCGATTGACGGCGCCGATGACGCCAAGCGCGATCAGGTCGTTCGAGCCGATAATCGCGGTCGGCGCGAATGCCCGCAGGGCCTGGCCGAGATCCATCTGGTCGTAACCGCTGACGAAGGGCACCTCTATGGCCTCGAGCGGGGAGACACCGGCCGCCGCCATCGTCTGCAGATAACCGCGGTAGCGCAGGAGCGCGCGGTCAGACGCCTTGAAGCTGCCCGAGACATAGAGGATGCGCCGGTGCCCCATGGAGAGAAGATGTTCGGTTAACCGGCAGCCGGCCGCATAATTGTTGACGGTGACGGCAGCCGGATATCGGGCCGTCGGGGAGCTGCCGAGCAGCACCGTTGGCGGCAGGTCCTGTGCCAGTGCCGGGCTCGTCTCGCCATTGCAAACCGTCAGGATCAACCCGGTCGGCCGCTCGCCGAGCAACCCTGCCACGGCATCGGCCTCCTGATCGGGATCGTAATTCGATTGCGCAATGAGGACGCTGTGGCCGGCGACCAGCATGCGGTTCTGGATGCCTGAGAGCGATGAGGCAAAGACCGGATTGGTGACGCTCGGCACCAGCACGCCGATAACAGGACGGCGGCCGCTGCGGGCCGAAGGCGCGGCCGCCCGATAACCGACTTCTGCCGCCGCACGGCGTACGCGAAGGGCGGCGGCCCGGCTGACGGGACCGCTGAGGTTCAGCACCCGGCTTGCCGTCGCCATGGAACATCCTGCCCTCAGCGCAACCTGTTTCAACGTCGTCATCGCCGTCCCGTCCGTTTCCGTCGAGGTTTGCAGGCTCTTACGGGCCGATTGTCATGAAATGATGACGGACCAAGGCCGGGTCTCAACCCCGCTTGGGCTTAAGGCCGAGGATTTGCCGCACGCCGTCCTTGGTGAAGGGCTGTGTCAGTTGGCTGACGAAGCCGGGAGCGATCTGGCCCTTGATGCCGATATCGGTCGAGGATGGGCGATCGGGATTGAAATAGGTGCCGAACAGCTGGTCGAACAGCACGACATTCTCGCCGTAATTGGTATTGCCTTCGCGCAGATCCTTCGAATGGTGCCAGYGGTGCAGCCGGGGCGTCGAGAAGACGAAATCGAAAAGGCCGGTCCGCATGTCGACGTTGCAATGGGTCAGGATGCCGATGAAGGCCGTGACCGCGCCGAGCCACCAGAAGACCTGCAGCGGGGCTCCGAGCAGGTAGAGCGGGATCTGGCTCAGTGCGATCTTGAACAGGGAATCGATGACGTGGAAACGGCCGGTATTGATGACCCAGAGGCGGGTGACGCTGTGGTGCAGGGCATGGAAGCGCCAGAAGAACAGCCGTTCATGAGCGATGCGGTGCGCCCAGTATAGACCGAACTCGGCAATGACGACGGCGAGGGTCGCCTGGAAGAGCATAGGCCAGGATGACGGCCAGAGACTGAACTGCATGGCGGCAAGCGGCTGCAGCAGGCCGGCGGCGAGCATCGGAAAGATCGCCGCCGCGAGTGCTGCCAGTTGCACCAGTCCCTTGGTCAGAACCGTATGGGCGATATCGTTGGCCGTTTCGCCATCCGCCTGCAGCCAGCGCTGCTCGTAGGGAATGGTGCGTTCGAGCAGGAAGAGAAGCAGGACTTCTCCCGCATAGACCGCCGCAAAGCCAAGCATCGGCCGGTCGCCGGCGAAGGCAAAATAGGCGCCCGTCAGGCCGGAGAAAAACACCAGCGGCCAGGACAGGTAGGCAAGAACATATCTTCCGGCTGCGGCTGCTTTCGCCATCGATGTCATATCCCCTCAAGAGCTCGCCGGGTTTCGAGCCAATCGCGCAATCCTGCCCGGATAGCCGGCGACTGTCGCAGCCCGGACCGATCCGGGAACGCCCTCGACCCGGTCCCCGCCACTCATGCCATCGATCCGGACAATCGGCAATCGCCTGGGACCGTCGTCGCGCTGAACGATGCCGCCAAAGTGTGGATGGACGATTGCAGGGGCATTGCAGCGATCCGGCGATTTCGACTGACCGCACGGCAGTCGCCGGAAGGCGCGGGATCCGCGCAACGAAAATCCCTGCCCGTGTATCGGCAGGTTTCAATCCACGCATTCGTGTCTTGAGACTGTTGCCGGCCTTTGCCAGATTGGCGGCAGCGGCTTGCGGGCTGCTTCTATAAAATCAAAGGAATTGGCCCATGAAACGCGGTATTGAAATCACAACGGCTGACGGCATTGCCAGGGCGTCAGTTTTCCGTCCCGAAGGCAGCGAGGGCAAGCTCCTGCCTGGTGTTCTCTACTATATGGACGCGCTCGGGCCGCGCGAGGCCATCGATATCATGGGCGAACGCCTGGCGAATGCCGGCTATGTCGTGCTTGCTCCCGATCTCTTCTACCGTTTCGGCTCCTACGGCCCCTTCGACGGCTCCTCCTTCGGTAATGAGACCGCGCGTGCCGAGATCATGAAGATGATCCGCGAGACGACGCAGGAGATGACGAGGCGCGACAGCGCAGCCTTCCTCGACGCGCTGGAGGCCGAAGGCGTTTCCGGTCCGGTCGGTGCCGTCGGTTATTGCATGGGCGGCGGCCGGGCGCTGACGGCAGCGGCCACTTATGCCGACAGGATCGCGGCTGCCGCAAGCTTCCACGGCGGCAATCTCGCAAGCGAGGCGCCTGACAGCCCGCATCGCCTTGCCAGTGGCATCAAGGCACGCGTCTATGTCGGCGTTGCCGGCGTCGATGGCAGCTTCCCGCCTGAACAATCCGCGCGGCTTGCCGAGGCGCTCCGCACCGGCGGCGTCGACCACATCATCGAGAATTATATCGGCATGTCGCATGGCTGGACGGTTCCCGATCGCGGCGAGACCTACAGCGAAAAGGGCTCCGAGCGACACTGGAAGCGCCTGCTCGAGCTTTTTTCGGAAACGCTCGGCTGAGATCGGCGAACGCGACCCACCCGGTCTCGGGCGGGTCCTTGATCATTGCGACCTGCCATTGAGTATCCAGGCTTTGCTGGCGTGAAACCGTGATCATGCGCACCGTTATACACAGGCGGGAAGGCGACATTAACCCATTGGGCTTGCACGGCAAATTATCTCGCCGCGTGGCGACAGCGTCCTTGGCCATCAGTTTGCCATGATGCGCCCTACCCTCGCACGCGTTTGCCCCAACGAGAATTGGATTGATGATCAACTTCACGAAATCTGCCATCGGCATTCTGCTTGCCCTTGGCACCGCAGCCTCCACCTCGAGCATCGCGTCGGCGCAGTATTACGACGGTTATGACAGAGGCCCGCCACCGCGCTACGAGTCTGACAGGGATTGGGGCCGGCCTCATTCGCCGCCCGGTTGGGGTCGTCCGCCGCGCGGTGGCTGCGATCCCCGATGGGCAGAGGACAAGGCGCGTGATTTCGGCTTCCGCCGCGCTCGCGTCGTCGACGTCACGCCACGGCGCGTGATCGTTCAGGGCTGGACGCGTCGAGGTCCCGACGAGATCAGCTTTGCCAACGTTCGCGGCTGCCCGGCGCTGCGATAACGGCTTCCGGCCGATATGAGATGCCCTCGGTCGTAAGACCTGACCGAGGGCGTTTCATGTTACTACAGAGACTCAAGGAACTTTTTTGTCCGCCGTCGTTTAAACAGCATGATAAAATCCATGCTCCTATTCGGCTTCATATCGCTTTCAATCTTCGGTGTCGGCAACGCCCAGCAATTTGCGGCCGAGACCATCAATAACGCGTCGATTGATGACATCTCCCCAGCCCCGCCGAGCGCACGATCGCCATCGCCGGATCCGGCCGTCATCCATCTTCAGGTTCTGCTTGATCGAGCCGGTTCGTCGCCTGGGGTGATCGACGGCTTCTACGGCGACAACGTCGTGAAAGCGATTGCCGGCTTCGAGATCATGCAGCGACTTCCCGTCGACGGGAAACCCGACCCGCAGATGCTCGCCCGGCTCCAGGACGACCGGAAGGTTATCGGACCCTACGTAATCGCACAGGATGATGCCGCCGATCTCGTCGAGGACATTCCGAAAGATTATGCCAAACAAGCCAGGATGACACATCTCGGCTACACGAGCGTCGCCGAGCGGCTGTCGGAGCGCTTCCACATGGATATCGACCTGCTCAAGACACTGAACCCCGGCGCTCAGTTCGTCCCGGGCGAAACAGTCTCGGTCGCATTCATCGGTGCGCCGAGAACGGGGAAGGTCAAGCGTATCGAGGCTCACAGGAAAAGCGGTGAGGTGCTGGCCTTTGCCGGCGACGGATCCGTTCTTGCAGTCTACCCGGCGACGATCGGCAGCGACGACAACCCTTCACCCGCGGGTCGGCACAAGATAAACGGCGTCGCTCGCGAGCCCAAATATACCTATAATCCCAAAGTGAATTTCCAGCAGGGTCATAACAGGAAGCTCCTGCAATTGCCGAGTGGCCCCAACAATCCGGTCGGGACGGTCTGGATCGACCTCTCCGAGCCGACCTACGGCATCCACGGATCGCCGGAGCCATCCTTGATCGACAAGGCCGGTTCGCACGGTTGTGTGCGGCTGACGAATTGGGATGTCGAGGAACTTGCCGGCATGGTGAAGCCCGGCGTCATCGTCGATTTCGTCGACTGAGCGGTCTTCTGACCGAACGGGAGGCACGGATCCATGCACCTTTCGACGGGATCCCTGATCTGCGGATGTCGGCCCGCTGCTATCCCGCGCGGTGACGCGACGATTGGATGCAGCAGTTCAGCCGCGGCGATGATCGCGGATCATGCCTTCAAGAGCTGGATTGCCGCTGCGAGCGACAGCCATCAGCGCCGCCTCCCCGCCGCCGTCACGGGCAAGCAGTGACATGCCGTTCTGCAGCGTCGCGAAGAAGACGGCAGCGGCCTCGCAGTCGAAGGTGTCGTTCAATTCCCCCTCACTGACGGCGCGCTCGAATCTTTTCATGAGCTGGCTAATATTTTCCGCACGGCGCTGCCTGAGATCCTCGCCGATTGCCTCGATTTCGCTGGCAGCCGGATTGGAACCGAGCACGATCATGCAACCGGCCGGCTGATCGGAGCGGCTATAGGCGCGGGCAGTATTGACGAGGAAGCCTTCGATCGCTGCGGCAATCGTCTGCCCATCTTCGAGCGCTTTCCAGATCTCGTTGTTGACCGTCGCCTGATAGAGATCGAGCGCTTCGGTAAACAGTGCTTCCTTTGAGCCGAAGGCGGCATAAAGGCTCGGAGGTGCGATTCCCATGGTCTGGGTGAGATCGCTCATCGAGGTCTCTTCAAAACCCTTTTGCCAGAACAGATGCATGGCGCGCGACAGCGCCTGCTGCCGGTCGAAGCTTCTCGGGCGTCCGCGTTCGTTCATCTCAGGTTTGCCTCGCGCAATCGGGATTCTAATTCTGTATCGCTCAATACATAAATCGCTTGACGAAAGGATACAATCGCAGCATGAATTCTGTATCAATCGTTACAGAAAGGAATATCATGTCTATCCTTGACGGAAAGGTGGCTCTCGTGACTGGCGGCAGCCGCGGTATCGGCGCTGCAATCGTCAGACGGCTCGCGGCCGATGGCGCGAAGGTCGCACTGACCTATGTGAATGGAGACGAAGCGGCCGCCAATGTCGTCAAGGCGATAGAGGCCGAGGGCGGAACGGCGCTTGCTCTAAAGGCCGATGCGTCCGACGCGGCCGATGTCGAGGCAGCTATTGCGACGGTTGCGCAAACCTTCGGCCGCATCGATATCCTCGTCAACAATGCCGGAATTTTCCACGCGGGGCCGATAGAAACGCTGTCGCTCAGCGATTTCGATGCGACGTTCTCGATCAATGTCCGCTCGGCTTTCGTCGCTTCCAGGGCGGCCCTTGCCGTCATGCCGGATGGCGGTCGCATTATTTCGATCGGCAGCAATCTTGCTGTACGCGCCACCTCTCCGGGACTCAGCCTCTATACGGCGAGCAAAGCGGCGATCGCAGGCCTGTCGCAGGCGCTCGCCCGTGAACTCGGCCCACGCCGCATCACAGTCAATGCCGTGCATCCCGGCTCGACGAATACGGACATGAACCCGGCAGACGGACCGCATGCGCGTGCGCAGAAGGGTCTGATGTCCAATCCGGCGGGCTTTGCCGAGCCCGGCGAGATCGCCGATGTCGTCGCCTATCTCGCTTCACCAGCTGCCCGCTCGGTCACGGGTGCGGCCTGGACGATAGACAACGGGGCGAATGCCTGAAACTGGAAGAGAAGAGGCCCGGCACAAACCGGGCTTCGATCATGCCGCCGTATTGGCCTCGGCTGCGCTGAGCGCAAGATCGGTCACCTCGCCGGTCGAGGCATAACCGGAGACGAGTTCGGCGAGCATCAGCCGGGCGGCAGGTATGTCGTTACGATCGAGAGCCGCATCGAGAACCTTCAGACGTTTGGAAAGCTCCGGCCAGAAGAGAAAATCCTCGCGCGCCTTCATGATGCGCGGATGCTGCGTCGTCTCGGGATTATCGCCGATCAGCAGTTCCTCGTAGAGCTTCTCGCCGGGCCTGAGACCCGTGACCGAGAGCTCGATATCGCCTTCGGGATTATCGTCGCTGCGCACTGTCAGACCCGAAAGATCGATCATCCGGCGCGCCAGATCGGCAATGCGCACCGGCTCACCCATATCGAGCAGGAAAACATCACCGCCGTCGGCCATGGCGCCGGCCTGGATGACGAGCTGCGATGCCTCCGAGATCGTCATGAAGTAGCGGGTGATATCAGGATGGGTCAGCGTCACCGGCCCGCCATCTTTGATCTGCTGGCGAAACAGCGGCACGACGGACCCTGAGGAACCCAGCACATTGCCGAAGCGCACCATGGAGAAATTGGTGTGCGTGGCGGACTGCCTTTCGGCCGACAGCGCCTGCAGCACCATTTCGGCAAGCCGCTTGCTGGCGCCCATCACATTGGTCGGGCGGACCGCCTTGTCGGTGCTGATCAGCACGAAATTCGATACGCCGTATTTCTCCGCTGCCTGTGCGGTGATCAGCGTGCCCATGACATTGTTCTTGATGCCTTCGACGGCATTTTGCTCGACAAGCGGCACGTGCTTGTAAGCGGCGGCATGATAGAGCGCCTGCGGACACCAGCTCATGATGATGTGCTCCATGCGGTCGCGGTCGCGCACCGAACAGAGGATCGGGACGATCTGCACCTTCTGCTGGTCGTACAGCTCCGAAAGCTTCTGCAGCTCGCCATGGATCGCATATAGGGCGTATTCGTTCTGCTCGACGAGGATGAGATGCGTCGGGCCACTGCGCAGGATCTGACGGCAGAGCTCGCTGCCGATAGAGCCGCCCGCGCCCGTCACCATCACGACCTTGCCGAGCGTTGCCTTGTCGAGCAGCTCCTGGCGTGGCGCCACCGCCTCGCGTCCGAGCAGGTCCTCGATTTCGAGTTCGCGAATGTCGGAAACGGCGATGCGGCCCTGCGCAAGTGCGGTCAGATCCGGCAGCGTGCGAACATTCACTCGCGCCTTGCGGATCTGTTCGAGGATCTCGTTGCGGCGTTGGCGCGAGGCCGAGGGCAGAGCCAGAAGCACGTTATGGATATTAAGTGTCTGGACGAGCTCTTGCAGATCCGAGGGATCATAGATCGGCAGGCCGCCCATGATGCCGTTTCTGAGCTTCGGATCGTCATCGAGATAACCGACGACATTGAGCTCGGCATTGTTGGTCAGTGCGGCGGCAAGCTGGCGGCCGGAACTGCCAGCACCATAAATCAAGACCTTGGCGAGCGTATTCTTGTGCAGGATGCGCTGATAGGTATCGCCCAGCCAATAGCGGATGCCGAGGCGCGACAGGCCGATTGCGATCAGCAACAGGAGCGGCTGCAGGATGCCGACCGTGCGTGGAATGCCGGGAACGCTGAGCGCGGTGAAGATGCTCGCGAAGGCGACGCCATAGATCGCGATCGCCTTCAGCACCGCCAGAAATGCAGCAATGCCGGCATAACGGAAGATCGCCCGATACATGCCCATGACGATGAAGATCGGCAGCGCCAGGCATAGCGAAACGAGAACCGCAAGCCATTGTACGCCGGTCAGCACTGTCCATTCATTCAGGCGGAAACAATAGGCAAGCCAGATGGTCAGAATACAGAAGCTGGAATCGACGATCAGCGCAAGAATACGCTTTGCCGGACGCGGCATTGCCAGGAGCGGCCCCACCAGTGCCTGCATCGACATCCAGGACTGGCTGGTCTTTGATCCGTCGTTTGAAGGATCACCATGCATGTTTATACTGCCCATTCATCTTCCAGCCTGACTTCTTCTTGTCCTTTTCGATCTCAAGTGCAACCGAATAATCGGTGGTCGCGCACGCAATCTGTTTATAACCTTAGGTCGTAGCCTCAATGCGTTATGCCCTTGCTGCCCAATACCTTGCCGACGGTCATTGCCAGGATGCGCATGTCCATGAAGAAGGAGCGGCGCTGCAGATAATCAACATCGAACTTTACCTTTTCGGGGATCGGCAGTTCGTCACGGCCATTGACCTGTGCCCAGCCCGTCAGCCCCGGCAGCAGCGCATCGACACCTTCTGCCGTGCGCAGCGCGATTAGGTCGTCCTGGTTATAAAGCGCCGGACGCGGGCCGACGAAGCTCATGTCGCCCTTCAGGATACACCAGAGCTGCGGCAGTTCGTCGAGGCTCGACTTGCGCAGGAATCCTCCGATCGGCGTCAGATAGCGGGAGGGGTCGTCGAGCAGATGCGTGGCGACCGTCGGCGTATCGATCCGCATGCTGCGGAATTTCGGCATCCGGAAGATCTCGTTGCGGCGCCCCACGCGGTTCGACCAGTAAAGTGCCGGTCCCGCAGATGTCATGCGTACGCAAAGCGCCACGACCGCGATCGGAATGATCAGGATCAGGGACGCCACCATCGCCAGGAAAAGATCGACTGCCCGCTTCAAGTCCGTCCTCGCTCTTTGCACACTGTTCCGGCCTCCAACTGCCCGCCTTGCCCTATCGTCTCCAGCCAATTCACGTCAACGATCCTTTCCGGCCTCAGAACGTTTACTCGTTGTTTCTCAGATATTTGCGGCAATCACGTCACCGCCTACCGAAACGCTTCTTAATCTAAGCTATTGATACGAGATGTCTTTCATCTCATTGCGGAAGTTAATTCAGCAATCATTTCCGATACCTGTTTGCCCTCCGAAGAACGACGTGTCCTACAGCCAGTCCAGTGATAGTGCCTAAAATACGTATTGCAGTCTTATCGAGATCATCTCCATGCCAATGAGCGGTCCACGGTGGACATCGCCCGGTTACTCGAAAGCATTCAAGCCCTCCGTGCAACCGGACTATTCTGCCGTACCAGCGCCATCAGCATTGGGCCAAGCGAGAACTCCCCTCGTGCTCCCTTGCGGGTGAGGTCACGGAGATAACCGCCTGGCGAGTTGATATGGTTTGCTCGTTCCAGCATGCAGGCAATAACGACAGCGGCATTTTCTCGGCCGAGGCTTTCGCAAGCCGCCTGATAGGTCTCTGACGTGATGCCCAGCATAGACCGTACGGTGACGGCAGCGGTCACGAAATCTCGCCAGCCCCTGATCGATCCTCCCTGAGCGTAATCGCCGATTTGCGGGCAAGCCTGCAGAATGAGGGCAAGAGGAAATATTTTCTGAGGTCCGTTTGGCTGAACCATCCCGGTCGTAACCCGCAGTGTTTCCGCTTGCGCCGTCGGTAAGGATTCTAATTCAAGAGAGTCTATATCTGAATTCTGTATGTGCGGTTCGTTTTGGACCACACTGGCGCTCACTTTTTTGAAATTATCGAAGTTCGTCAACAGATTGACGATGTCGGTGCGAAGGGTTTCGAGATTCAGGCGAACGCTGTCGAGATCGGAAGCCGATGCGTTGCGGGGAAGGTATGCGAGGTGATGTGCATAGGCAGCCTCGATGTCGTCCCAATTGCCGGGAACACGGTCCTTGATTGCGGCATCAATCAGTTTGCGGACATCGCGGCGGCAGATCGTTAGCCGCTCGCGCGCGCGCCGGAGTGCCATCCGGTCGGCTTCGATCCTTTGAGCCATGGCAGCCAGTTCTTCGCTGCGGGCAAGAAGCGGCGCCAGGCTGAAGCCATAGGCATCCTCAAGTTCACCGGATGTTTTCCGGCGGGCAAAACGTTTCCCATTGGCGCTGTCCTTGCGGATGATCAGGCCGGCGTCGACAAGAGCCGCCAGATGGCGACGCAGCGTGGTGACTGCAATGCCGTGTGCCCGCACGATCAGCTGTCGGTTGGATGGAAAGACGACCATGCTCGCCTCACCGGAGAGATGGTTCTCGGGATAGAAGGAGAGAAGTGCATTCAGCACAGCGAGTGTGCGGTCGGAAATGTCGAGCAGCGGACGTGCTTCGCAGACGTCGCGAAACACCTTCCACTTGTCGACGGATTTATCTGGTTTAATTGATTCGGCCTGAAGCTGACCTCTCATCAAGGCAAGCGACATTGGCCGCCGCCCGAAAGGCGTCGTCACAAATCCCGTATCCATTGTGGTTCACCTTATACAAAGGCAAATCATCAGCGCCCGCCAAAACGGCGTTCAAAAACCTTGACAGCGATTCCGGGAAGTGCGATTCTCTAGGTGCTAAACGAGAGAAGAGGGCTTCCGGATGTTTTGTTCGGGGGCCTTTTTCTTTGCCTATTGGCTCCTTTTCCTAACAGTCAAATCCTCGTCAGCGGCTTAGCCTGCCAACAGTTATCGTTGTGACCTGACGGCGCCGAACTCTTCGAAGAGCTCATCCAGCCGGGTTGTGAGATAATCGGCAAATTCAGGCACCATGCGCTCATCGAACGTGATGCGCGTCTTGTTGCCGGAGCGCTCGATTTGCGCTGCCCTCTGTCCTTGCCGCGTTTTCCAGATATCGCCCGCCGCCTTCTTCTGATCGCGCGCTGCCGTTTTCGACAACACACGTTGCAGACGCTGATCGCTGTCGAGATCGGCAAAGGCGTCGTCCTCGATGATCGACTCGACCTTCTTCGGTGACGAAGAGACGGCATCGACGAGAGCGAGCCATCGGGCACGACCCGCCTTTGGTGCCGGCCCGATTGCCAGGATCACGGTCTGCGGTACGCCGCGGGCGACCGAGATATAACGGCTGAGATCGGCCTTGTCGGTTGAAAGTGCCGCCATGATGACATCTCGGGGGTAGCCAGCCTCTTCCAGACGATAGGCAAACAGCGCCTTCTCGATGAAGGAGAGATCCTGGCGATCGAGATTTTCCTTACCTTGAGCAATGACCAGTTCGGTATCGCTCAAACCTTGAACGATCGCCTTGACCTTAAGGCCGAGCTTAGCAGCAGCCCGCAGTCGGCGACGGCCGTAGGCGATCTGGTAGCGTCCTTCCGTTTCAGGGTCAGGACGGACCAGGATCGGCACTTTCTGACCATGTTCGGAAATGCTTGTCACCAACGCATCGAAGTCGGCATCGCGCTCGACCGGGATACGATCGCTGATCGAGGAATTGGAAATATCCGAGGGATCTATTTCAAGAACGGAAAATCCCGAGGAAATCTGTGCCTGGAGACGGCCGGCGGCACGCGCCGCCTCCGTCATTTCCTGAAGCGATGCACCCATGGCCGAGACGGCACCGGTGCGCACTCGGTCCGGGTTCTTCTCGATGCCGGCCGAAGGCGCCGGCGTCTCGGTCTTGCGCATGAAGATCGAATTGACGGTATCGCGTCGGCTCATCAATTCTCTCCTTTCCAGTCAAATCCGGGCAGGCCGGAAAGACGCAGTTGGGAGCTCCCAATGCGCTCATCGGCTAACGACAGATGGAGGAATTTTTGCGAGATGCTCACAGTGGGGCAGCCATTGTTGGGAGCTCCCAACAGGTGGTGATTGCCAGTGAAGCCTGAGGAGTTGATATCGATCGCGGGAAACATCATGTGCGCCCCCATGCCTGCCGGATCAGCGTCTCGACTTCTCCGTTGACGGCATCGAGGGCTTCCATTGCGCGGTCATAGGTCGAGCGTGTCAGGTTCTCGCGGCCGATCTCATAGAGCGTCTGCTTGGTGAGACCGGCGTCGGAGACGGCCGCCGATTTCACCATCGCATTGATCATCACGTGATCGTCGAACAGATTGCGCAGAAGAGCCGCGACCTTCGTCTGCGGCGCATCCTGTGGTTCGTAGCGGGTGAGGAGATAACGAATGAAATCATAATTGAGCTCGCCGCCGGCTTCGCGCACGACGGAGAGAAGGTCATGCGTCATCAGCAGGAACTGGCTCATGGAAGCCACGTCCAGCATCTGCGGATGCACGGTGACGATCATCGAGGTTGCGGCGCAAAGGCCGCTCAGCGTCAGGTATCCGAGCTGCGGCGGGCAGTCGAGGACCACGACATCATAGTTCTCGCCAACATCGTCGAGCGCCTTGGCGACGCGCATGAAGAAGACGCCTTCGCCATCCCGGGAGCCGCGCATCAGCGCGCGTGGAGTCGTATGCTCGAACTCCATGAGTTCGAGATTGCCAGGGATCAGATCCAGGCCATCGAAATAGGTATTGCGCACCACCTCAGAGAGGGGACGCCGCTCCTCATCGTAGCGGATTGCCGCATAGAGTGTCTCGTTGGAACGGACATCCGTCTCGGGCATGACGCCGAGCATGGCCGACATGCTGGCCTGCGGGTCGAGATCGAGGGCGAGTACGCGGTAGCCCTGCAGCGCTAGATATTGCGCAAGATGCACCGAGGTCGTGGTCTTGCCCGATCCACCCTTGAAGTTGGTGACTGCGATGACCTGAAGATGTTCGTTCTCCCTGCGGCGCGGCAGGAAGTCATGCGCCTCACGCCCACGAGCGGAGGCGGCAAGCAGGGCGCGCAGTTCATTGAGTTGACGCAAGGAATAGAGGCGTCGGCCATTGCTGCCGACATCGGGCTGCGGGCCTTCGCCGGCAAGCGTCATCTTCCGCAAGGTCGAATCCGAAACACCGATCAGCTTGGCCGCCTCGCCGGAGGTAAAGCGGCGCAGTGTCTTGCTCGCAGTCGGCGGAAACAGGGCTTCGCTGATCGCCTGCAACTGCGAACTGATCGTCGACGCATGGGCACCGATCGTCTCATCGACGCTACGTTGAAGGGTCCGAGAAGTCCTTTGTGGCTTGCTCACGCTCTAATCTTTCATCACGGAAAAACACCAGAAACGGCTGTTTATCCGTGACGATTACCGATCGCAGCGATTCTGGCAAGGTACTCCGGCAGAACAAGGCTTCAGCGGCGGCGGTCACGATCACGAGTTTACGACAGAAGGATTACAATTTCCCCTGATATCTCCGTCAGTTAACAGAAATCCGATTCGCCCTGCAAAGCTGTGCCATCCTCACATCATTTTTGTGATCGATGCGGCAAAGCCGATGTTTTGATCCGGCAGATGGTCCCTGGCGCATCCCATTGAGAAGAATCAGCTATTATCGATTCCTAATCTTTGCCGGCAAAGGATCTGATGACGAAAGGGGCAAGGGCCTTATCGCCGCAATCCTCTGCGGCGTCGACGAAGGCGAAGGGCGCCTGTGTTTCGAAATCCGGAAGACGAGATCACGCCTGTCGGGAACGCGGATCTGATCGAAAGGCTGTCTGACACCTTTGTCGATGGCTGGGTGTACCCAAATCGAACAGGGGTGTGGCGGAATCAATCTGCTCATTTGATTCCGTTTCGATCAAAGATGTGAGAAAAAACAGCGCGTTAGGAACACGCGAAATACCCTGCCGAAGCACCCGAAGTGGGCTCTTTCAAGCCCATCCTCGTAGATCAATCTTATAAAGGATCCGGGATGTTTCCGCAATGACCGGCATGCTCTATCCCCAGCGGACAGCCGAGAAAACGTGATGCCGCCCGCCTTAGCCGCTGAATGTGTAGCCGGCAATCGAGGCCGGCTTCATCTCGATTGAGAAGCCGGGCCGGGTCGGCGGCATATAGGCCGCATCCTTGATGATGCAGGGATCGAGAAAATGTTCATGCAGATGGTCGACATATTCGATGACGCGGCCATCCTTGGTGCCTGACACCGCCACATAGTCAATCATGGACAAGTGTTGCACATATTCGCAGAGCCCGACACCGCCGGCGTGCGGCCAGACCGGCAGGCCGAATTTGGCGGCGACCAGCAGCACGGCCAGCACCTCGTTCAACCCGCCCATGCGGCAGGAATCGATCTGCACGATGTCGATCGCACCCTCGGCGATGAACTGCTTGAACATGATACGGTTCTGGCACATCTCGCCGGTCGCGACCTTCACCGGGGAAATGCCCTGGCGGATCTTGCGATGGCCGGCGACATCGTCGGGGCTTGTCGGCTCTTCGATGAAGAAGGGCTTGGCGAAGGAAAGCTGCTTGACCCAGTCGATCGCCTGGCCGACCTCCCAGACCTGGTTGGCGTCGATCATCAGGTAACGGTCCGGACCGATCACCTCGCGGGCAATCCTTAACCGGCGGATATCGTCCTCCAGATCGCGGCCGACCTTCATCTTGATATGGTTGAAACCGGCATCGATCGCCTCCTGGCAGAGCCGGCGCAGCTTCTCGTCCTCGTAGCCGAGCCAGCCGGCCGAGGTCGTGTAGCAGGCATAACCTTCTTTCTCGAGCGTCGCGATACGCGCAGCCTTGCCGGGCTCGGCTTGTCTGAGGATGGCGATGGCCTCGTCGCGCGTCAGCACGTCGGTGAGGTACCGGTAATCGACGATATCGGCGATCTCCTCCGCCGGCATTTCGGCAACGAGGCGCCAGACCGGTTTGCCGGCCTCCTTGGCAAGCAGATCCCAGACGGCGTTGACGATTGCGCCGGTTGCCAGATGGATCGCGCCCTTTTCAGGACCGATCCATCGAAGCTGGCTGTCGCTGGTCAGATGCCGCCAATATTTGCCGGGATGGGCCAGCACATCCGAAAGCTCGGTGCAGACGACCAGATGCCGCATCGCCTCGATCGCCGCGCAGCAGATATCGTTGCCGCGGCCGATGGTGAAAGTCAGGCCGTGGCCGGCAAGGCCGTGCTTGTCGGTTTCGAGGATCACATAGGCAGCGGAATAATCCGGATCCGGGTTCATCGCATCGGAACCATCGAGGCTTTGCGAGGTGGGAAAGCGAAGGTCGAAAACACGGAGGTCGGTGATGCGGGTCATGATATTCTTCCCTTTGGGGGCCAGCATCCTTCGTTCGAAAGATGCTGGCCATGCGAAAGCTCAGATCGTCCAGCCGCCGTCGATGGCGTAGGCCTGGCCGGAAGTATAGGTCGCACCGGCGAGATAAACGGCGAGACCGGCGATTTCCTCTGGCGTGCCGAGGCGCCCCATCGGTTGGCGGGCGATGAAGGCGGCGCGCGCAGCGTCGTAGTCGCCTTGAGCGCGCATGCGGTCCTGCAGCGAGGGGCTTTCCACCGTGCCGGGGCAGATGCAGTTGCACCGGATACCTTGCGTCACGTAGTCGGCGGCGACCGATTTGGTCAGCCCGATCACGGCGGCCTTGGTCACGCCATAGGCGAAGCGGTTCGGCACGCCCTTGATGCTCGAGGCGACCGAGGACATGTTGATGATGGAACCGTCCTTGCGTTCCAGCATGCCCGGCAGCACGGCACGGATGGTGCGGATCATCGCCTTGACGTTGAGATCGAAAGCAAATTCCAGATCGGTATCCGGCATCTCCAGCACCGAGCCGTTATGGACGACGCCTGCGCAGTTGAAGAGCACGTCGACAGCGCCGATCCCTGCCACCAGCGTCTTGACCGCATCCTCGTCGAGCACGTTCAGCTTATGGGTGGAGATATTGTTCTCTGCCGCCAGGGTCGCGAGTGCGTCGGTATTGATGTCGGTCGCATGCACCTTGGCGCCAGTTGCGGCAAAGGCAAGCGCCGTCGCGCGGCCGATGCCCTGACCGGCTGCGGTGATGAGAACGGTCTTGCCGGAAAGATTGCTTGTCATGTCATGGCCTCTCTGGGGATTTTCCCGCACTGGCGGTGATACTTGAAGTCGATCTCAAAAGGATTGGTCGGGAGAAAGGCCGCACCCGGTTGCGCGCGCTCTCAGGCGACGTCGCATCAGGCCGACGATCACGATATCCATGCGCTGCATGGCCTCCTCCCTCTCCCGTTATCTTATTTTTGTCTCGCCTTGGCGAGCCTTTCCGGGAACTGCAATCGTCCGGCGTAAGACCTACGCCGAACAACATCCTCACCCTTGATTTGTCTGTTTATAGACAAACAGACGATTGCCTCGTGGTCAAGAGCGAACTTTCTCTTTTCCGTCCGCCCGTCTGCGTATATGCAGAATGATATTCACAGGAGGGAAGAATGGAGACCGAAGAGTCAGATCGCTATCGCGCTCCGGCGCTCGACAAGGGTCTTGATATTCTCGAACTTCTGGCCGGCGTCGATAGCGGCCTGACGCAGGCGGAAATCGCCAAGCGGCTGGAGCGCAGCCCGAATGAATTCTACCGCATGCTCGACCGTCTCGTGAAGCGTGGTTACGTGACGCGGCTCGATGGTGACCGTTATTCTCTCACCCTGAAACTCTTCGGCCTGGCGCAGCTGCATGCGCCGGTGCGACGGCTCGCCTCTTATGCGACGCCGCTGATGCGCGATCTCGCCCAGCGCTCGCGCCAGGCGAACCATCTTGCCGTCTTTGATCGGGGTGCTGCCGTCGTCATCGCCCAGCAGGAGGCGCCGGACTATTGGGGCCTGTCGATCCGCGTCGGTTCCCACATCAGTCTCTTCGATACAGGGTCAGGCCATGTGCTGCTTGCCTTCCGCAGCGACGAAGAACGCGAGATGATGATTTCGGAACATGTGCGCAGCCGCAAAGACGCCGATCTCGGCGCGGAATTTTACGAGCGGCTGAACCAGATCCGCGAGCGCGGCTATGAGATGATGGCAAGTGCCCAGACGGCCGGTGTTTATAATCTCTCTGCACCGATCCTGGGGCCGGACGGGCGCGGCATTGCGGCGCTGACCTGCCCCTATATCGCGCTGGTGAACGCGCCGGCAGCGCCCGACATCACTCAGGCGATCGGCATGGTGCAGAAGACGGCCGCTGAACTCTCGGCGCTCGCCGGCGCAACGATTGCCGTGCAGGCTTAAGGCCGGCCGAATTTCTATTTGAACAATCCATTCACCAGGGATAGGTTGCTGCCAACCACTCTCTGGAGGAGAAGAGCGTGTTCATCGATACACATCTGCACGTCATCGACCGGTCGGCGCTGCATTATCCCTGGCTCGCGAATGTGCCTGCTCTCGACCGCGATTTTCTCTATGAGACCTATGCGACCGAGGCAAAGCGCTGCGGCATCACCAAGGTTCTGCACATGGAGGTGGATGTCGATCCGGTCATCATGCAGGCCGAAACCGACTATGTCAGCCGCCTCGGCGACCTGGTGGCCGGCGCGATCGTCTCCTGCCGGCCGGAAGAAGATGGTTTTGCCGCCTATCTGGAGCGACAGAAGGCCGATCCCTTCGTCAAGGGCTTCCGGCGTGTGCTGCATGTGGTGCCAGACGATGTTTCGGAAGCTGCACTCTTCCGCGAGAATGTCAGAAGGCTCTCGGGCACCGGGCTGACTTTCGACCTCTGCACGCTGCCGCATCAGGTCGGCAAGGTGGCGGCGCTCACCGATGCTGCGCCCGACGTCCAGTTCGTGCTCGACCATTGCGGCAATCCGGACATCAAGTCGAACGCCTTCGAGCCCTGGAGCCGGGGTATAATCGAAATCGCCCGCCGGCCAAATGTCGTCGCCAAGATTTCCGGCATCGTCACAAATGCCGATCCGGCGACTTGGACGGCGGAAAACCTGCGGCCCTATATCGAGCACGTCATATCAAGCTTCGGCTGGGATCGTGTGGTCTGGGGCAGCGACTGGCCGGTCTGCACGCTGGCAAACGGCCTTTCTACCTGGGTTGCGGCCATCCAGGCGGTATTGTCAGGCACTGCGGAAACGGAGCGTTCGAGGCTCCTGCACGGCAATGCGCAGCGGCTGTGGACGCTCTGAATTTCATCCGCGGCACGCCCTTCCAGAGTTCAATTCTGCCGGATTCTCGTATGAAGTGATCTGTCGCGACGTGCAATCCGTAGTGGCTCTCGGATGGCGCGATGTTTTGGCCCAACCTAAACTACATCCAAACAATTGCTAGGTTGAACTAACTCGGCTAAAAGTTGTTGTTGCGGGCCGTGTAAGTTGTCGGTCCGGTTTTCGCAGGAGGGAATATCAGATGAAAGAAGAACCGCATTCCGTGGACGTTCACGTCGGCAAGACGATCCGCATACAGCGACTGCTGAGAAAGGTTTCTCAGACGGAACTGGGCGATCGTGTTGGTGTGACCTTCCAGCAGATCCAGAAATACGAAAAGGGCTCCAACCGCGTTTCTGCCAGCATGCTCGTCGAAATCGCCGGCGCACTCAGCGTCGATGTCAGGACCTTTTTCGACGACCTGACGGCGCCTGCCGCCAACGCGAACGATAATCCCGCTCCGAGCGAAGAATTCGTCATTTCGCGTGAAGGCGTCCAGCTGAACGCTGCCTTTTTCTCGATCAAGAACGAGCAGCTTCGCAAGAAAATCCTCAAGCTCGTCCAGGCGATTGCCACGACCGAGCAAACGGACTTCGACGCTGCAGAATAGCACGTCGGACTGATTTTTTAGCGCTCTGTCGCACCCTTCATCAGGGCTAATGGCGATCGATCACGATCAGATTCTCGCCAGCGTCCTTCATCGCGATCTTGGCTTTGCTGCCGAGGAGTTTTTCGAGGTTCGCATCGAGTTCCCTATCCGGATCGATGCCGTCCCAATCGATGACGACTTGCAGCAGCGCCATGTTTGTCAGGTGCATGAGATTGCGCAGCTGAAGTTTTTCAGCTTCCTCCTTGGCTGCCGACAGCAGCCGGAAGAGTCTTGCGTATTCTCTGCCTGCACCTTGGTCCCTTTTTTCAAACATCGTTTCCGCCCTCGACAACAGTCATATCCCCACGCGAGATACCATGGGCTTGGAACCGTTATTCGAGCGTTACAGGCCGCATCTGCTGCGTGACTTCGGCTTGTAACAGCTCGAAATGCGAGGTAGTTGCAAAGCTCCAGTCACGTTTCGTTGACGCGAACTCTCCGTTTTGCAGCCATTCCAGCACGAGCCTTGCATCGGTCCGCTTGCGTTCGACGCGATTGGCGCGAATCACGGCCAGGATTTGTTCGCGCCGCGGTTTGCGGGCAAAGTGGGACTCTTCGACCACCTTGGCATAGGTGCGTTCGGAGAAATGCAGGAAACGCCCGGCAAGGAGCAGCTTCTTGCGCTCGCTGACGGTAATCTCTCCCTTCGCATGCAGGCCTTCAATCGTCGGCTCGAAATCGACCCAGGGAACGGAAAGCGGCAGCCAGCCGAGCTCCTGCGGCGCATGGACGAGCGCCACCGCCTCGTCGTCGAGCAGCACGCCGGATTCATAGTCTTCGAAGATCGAACCGATGCCGACCATCCCGAAGGCGGAGCACTCGGCAGCGCGCAACGCCCCCATGCTGGATCCGCCAGCAACGGCAACGCCATTTTCCAGCGCAAAGAGGATTTCCTTGTGCCACACGGATGGCAGATCGCCAAAATAGCCGTCGATCAGACCGATCGCCGTCGCCCCTTCATGGACGGCTTTCAGAATGTCGCCGCAGGCCGCCGGCGCGCGGAAATCGACATCAGGATGCTGCTTTCGAGCATCTGCAATCTCGCTCGCAAGGCTCGGACCGACGAAGAGGACCTTCATGCCGCAGCCTCCCTAATGACGTTGACGGCGCGCAGGCCAAGCTGGATATATTGGCCGCTGATATCGACCTCAAGGCCCGGCACAATGACGCGCACCACCGAAACCGGAAGGGTCGGATGCGGGAACGGCACGGCGATGATCTGGGTAATGCCGGCGGCCCTCAGCCGGCCGGCAATGTGGCGGATCGTATCCTGGATCGTCGCCGGGCGTTGCGGGCGTATCGGGAAGGGTTTCAGAGCCGCATCATCATTGCAGAGATCGACGACCTGGCGCATGCCGGCGCTGCGGTCGATCCGCTGGTAGATCTTCGGCGAGAAATCGTCACGGCTGCCGGCAATGGCCGTCAACCGGCTCTGTGCCGCCTCGGTAATGGCGCGAAGGGCAGCGCGCACCGGATCGGGATGGCAGCCGCAACCGCCGCAGACCTGCGCCCACCGGGCATCGACACGATCGGACAGGTTGCCGGGAATGATGACGGCGAGAAAGGCGGGAATGCCGATATCGGTGGTCATGTCGATCAGCAAGAGGCGCATGCCAGCCTGGCGGATACGATCGACCATTACGTCGATCACAGCATCGCCGAAGGCAAGCGGATCGACGCGGTTCTGTTTCAGCTGTTCGGGCGACTTGAGCTGGGTCAGCGCCCAGGCATCACGCTCGACGAGTTCGCATAGACCATGCAGCACGGCTTCCGCAGGCGTATTGCCAGAGGCGAGCCCATCGCTCGACTGTTCAAAGCCCGGCGGACGCTCGCCACGATGGTCGAGGCCGACAAGCCACCAGGGCACAAAAGCAGTGCTACCCGATAGAAGATCGAGGCCGGAGCACCAGGGGATCTGGCCATTGCCGATCTCTTCAGGCGCGCAACGCGCGACACTGTCGAGGTCGATGATCGTGGCCCGCTCGGCCCTCATGGTCTCGACGCTGGCAAGCGTCAGGTCGGCAGGGGCGATTTCGGCGATGCGGGTCTCGATCGCCTCCATAGCCGCCGAGGTCATCGCCGCTTCCTTGTCGATACCCTTGCCCTGGAAAACCGACAGCGTATGGCTGTTCGGCCTCGTGGCAAAGGCAACGGGAATATTCAGCACGTCAAGGCCTGTCAGCAGTCCGACGCGAGTGATGCCGAATTCGCGCAGATGCGGCTTGATCGCCGCAAAGGTCTGCGCCGGTGTCATCGACCGGTCGTGATAGCTGTTGACGCCTGCCGATGCTCTGTTGAGATCAGCGGCAAGCGTTTCGAGGTCGGCCAAAGCAGACATGCTGTTCAATTCCTTAGCGGAACCTCAGCGCATGCGTCAGGCTTTCAAGGCCGTTTGCCGAAACGGTCAGTTCGTCCTGCTTCACGGCTGCCTTGGCAGCTGCGGAGAAACGGAGTGCGGGGGCCTGGGCTGCAGCGTTGGTTTCAACGGTCTTCATGATCTCTCTCCAAATGATTGGGCGGCTTGCCGCCGTTAACCATTCGAAAAGAACATTGCCTGCGTCATTTAAGCGTTACAGGCTTCATTAAAAGGCGTTGTATCAGGGAAGGCCGGCGAGTTGCAGGCCTTTTATCAACGGATCCGTGAAGGCTGGATCGCGATCGGGGACAAAATGACGGATCTCTTCGCTGCGAAAATCAGGGAAGTTTTCCAAAACGACGCGGGCGTAGTTCTTGGCTTTTGTGGCATCGCCTGCCATGGCATGGGCCGCTGCAAGCAGGCGGGCCGTTGCCTGTTTTGCCTTCACCGGCTCCAGCGCATCGATCGCTTTTTCGTATTCTTCGCGCATGAAGTGGATGCCGCCGAGGTTCCAGTAATAGTAGTCCGGCGGCAGCGGGTTGAGCTTGAAGGCGGCGCGGCTGAGCTCGAGAGCCCGATCGAAATCGCCGTCATGGGAAAGCGCATCGGCGAAATCGGCCAGGATATCGGCATCGTTGGGATTGAGATCCTGGGCCTGCTGGAAGGAATCGAGGCTTTCTTCAAAACGGCGACGGTAGAGCGCCACGAAGCCGAGTTCACGGTAGGCCCGGCCGCTGTTCGGGTCGGTTTGCCGCGCCATCCTTGCTGCGCTGTAGGCTTCGTCCAGCAGGTCCCGGTCGCGCATCCCGCGGATCAGCCATTCCATGCCGAGCGCGCGTGACATGCCGGCATGAGCTGGCGAGAAATGTTCGTAACGGCTGAGCGACGACTTGAACCATTTGCGCGCCTGGCGCAGGTGCTGCAGGTCGGTCTGTGAAATCAGCCGCTTGCCTTCGAGATAGAGGCGATAGGCGGACGCCGGCACGTCGCCGAGCGGCATCGCCAGTTCGTAGCGCTCGATCGTATCGGCAAGCGTCATGACGATGCGCCGGGTCAGCTGGCTGAAGGCCTCGCTGATCTTCTGCATCGCAAAAGGAATTTCGACCGCCCAGAGCACTTCGGAGGTCGCCGTGCGCGTCAGCCGGCAGGTCGCGTAGACATCTTCGTCTCGGCTCTGGATCGTCACATAAACGGCATAGTCGAAGGAAAGGTCGAGGGGGCCGACGGTCGGGCGGGTCGGATCGAGCGCCCGGCTCAGCATTTCGAGACTCGTGTGAGCCGCAATCACCTTGAAGCCGCGCTGCTGGCTGAGCCCGATCGTCACATCTTCGAGCAGCGCCCGGCCGACACGTTCCATCAGCGGGTCGGTGAGGATGCTTTCGGGCGGCAGGATGACGATGCGCGGCTGGCCTGTCGGATCGATCAGCAATTCCGACACCGGACGCGGACGTTCCGCTGCCGCCGGCTGTGCCGCCGACAGGATCCCAAGTTCGCGGGCAAGGGCCGTGGTGGCTTCGTCCGGCTCGATATCGAAATCGTCTTTGAGCTGGCTGCGGCATCTCAGATAGGCCTGACGCGCCGCCGGCAGGTCGTTCATACGGGCATGAGCACGCATCAGTGCCCGGCACGCGATCTCGTTTGCCGGATCGAGTTCGATCAGGCGCTTCGCAAAAGCGATCTGCTCCTCGTCCGCGCGCTCGCCCTCATTTTCCAACAGGCGGGCAAGATGGGCCGAACGCGCCTCGTCGATGCGCTGGCGCTCGAAGGTCAACCAGTCCTCGGCACCCTGTGTCGGAGACTTGACGCTTTCAAGCAGTTCGCCGAGCAGGATACCGCTTTGACCCGGTTCCAGCATATCCTTCTGCTTGAGGATATTGAGGTCGATCTCCCAGCCGGGCGCAAGGCCGAGATGGGTGCGCGTGGCAGTGAGCAGCGGTGGCAGCCCCTCGGGAATGCTCTGCTCGATGCGCGACAGAAGTTGGCGGAGGCTGCCGGCCCGTTTTTCGGGAAGTTCGGATTGCCAGAGCTGGCACCGGATGGTTTCGCGATCGACCAGCGGTTCCGACGACAGCGCTAACATTGCCAGCAGGAAATAGGACTTTTCGGGCAAAGGAAGCTCGGTCCCGGCGGCCAGCAATCGCGGCCTGCCGAGCAGACATAATCTGTTCGCCTTCACTTCCCCGGTTGACCCGTCCATCACGGTTCTCACCTTCAAAAGCCGGAACGCCTGGAACGGACCGGCCGATTACCTGATGTTAGAGTGAATAGTGAGCAACTGGAAGCGCTTTTGCTTCGCTCGAGCAAGATTTTCATCGAATATTTACGCTCCGGCCGGTGTCTGGCTCGCAACAGACTTTACGAATACTGCATATGGACGTGAAATCCGCCCTATATCGGAACATCATCCCGCCATGCGCATCGGGGCTGCGACCATGTATTCGCCGAGTGCTGCTGCCCCCTCGGCGGAGAGATAAAGCCCCTTCTTGGTTCTCCGCCAGAGCACATCGTGGGCAGTGACGGCCCATTCATTGTCGATGAGGTAGCGGACCTCGGCCTCGTAGAGGTCGGATCCGAACAGCCGGCCGAGATCGTCGATCTTTGCGGCATTGCCGAGAAGCGTGGTGGCCTTCGTGCCGTAGCGGCGAATGAGACGTCGGGCATGAGCATCGGCCAGGAACGGATAACGGCTCTTGAGCTTGACGACCTCGCCCTCATAGCCCTGCACCGGAAAATCCCCGCCCGGCAGATGGCTGCCCGCCGTCCACGGCCTGCCCTTGACGCCGATCGCCTCGCCGATCTTCTCCAGCGCATGTTCCGACAGACGCCGGTAGGTGGTGAGCTTGCCGCCGAAGACATTGAGAAGCGGCGCCTCGCCCGCCTTGCCCTCGACCTTCAGCACGTAGTCACGCGTGGCCTCCTGCGCCTTCGAGGCGCCGTCGTCGAAGAGCGGACGTACCGCCGAATAGGTCCAGACGATATCCTCCGGCTTGACCGGCTCCTTGAAAT